>NZ_CP061303.1:1381846-1985407 GCF_018687695.1 Polynucleobacter sp. MG-6-Vaara-E2 | reverse complement strand
ATTTTTGGAGGATCCATTGTAGCCACCTGACAAAGTTATCCACAAGGTAAAAAATCATGGAAAAGCTGTGGATAACTTGTGAATAAGAACAAAAAACTCATTTTAATTAAGGTGTTAATAAAAAAAGACCAAAAATTAATGAAAAACACCTACATATTTAGTCAGATAGATTGACCTTTTGCTTCGCAACAAGGAAAATATTCGGTTTCCTCGGGGATTTATCATGAAAAGAACATATCAACCATCAGTAACACGCCGTAAACGCACCCACGGTTTTCGTATCCGTATGAAAACAAAAAGTGGACGCGCAGTTTTAAATGCTCGTCGCGCAAAAGGTCGCAAGCGTTTGGCCGTTTAATCTAGCCATTGAATAGCGCAAGGATTTCTGAATTACTTAAAACGCGCCCCAAAACAAACGTGTCTTGGGGTTTGTATTCTGTTGTCGCTCCAAAAGGTGTAAAGCCTGACCTAGGTATTGCGGTGGCTAAAAAATTGGTCAAACGCGCGGTTGATCGGAATCGCCTTAAGCGAATGATTCGTGAATTGGTTTGGACCGCACAAGCAGGATCACTCAATAACGACGTTGTTATCAAACTGAAAAAGCCAATTGGTCGCCAAACTCGGGGTAGGCTCAGAAAAAAAGAGAAAGACCTCCTTCGCTCCCAAGTAACGGAGCTCATTTAAGGTGCAAGTTTTAAACAAGGTGGCAGTGAAGTTGGTGAGGTCATACCAACTAGTCTTGAGCCCTTATGTTGGAATGCACTGTAAGTACATTCCTAGCTGCTCGCAATATGCCTGTGATTGCTTTAATCATTATGGATTTCTCAAGAGTCTTGGCTTAACGGTGTGGCGCATTTTGCGTTGCAACCCTTGGTCACACGGCGGTTATGATCCTGCGGTAAAACAAACATCTCATTAATTTAAGTGAATGAAAATGGACTTTAAAAAAACGATTCTTTGGGCTGTGTTTTCACTATCAGGTCTCATGCTGTACAACAATTGGCAGGTGCACGAGGGCAAACCATCTATGTTTGGTGGCGCTCCAGTGGTTACGCCAGCTACTTCAGATAAGACGGCCACCGGAGCCAGGGTAGATGTGCCAACACAAATTACTGGTGTTGCTACAGGCACCACAACACCAACCACAAATATCGGCTCCATCGAGAGCGCAGAAAAGTTTGTATTACAAAACGATGTGCTCGTTTTAGAAATTAGCTCTAACGGGGCTAACGTTATTGATGCAAAACTCCTAAAAGCGCTAACAGCAGAACAAAAACCGGTTGAGCTTTTCCAACACACCCCAGCACACAAATATTTTGCAAGATCCGGCCTAATCACACTAAACAACAGTGATTTGCCTAACCATACGAGCATTTTTAAGTTAGTTCAGTCTGGTAAAGATGGGTCTGGTAGACCATTCATAGTTCTTGCAAGTGAGCGCAGCGGCGTGAGGTTAGAAAAAACATTCATTCTGAACCCCGGTAGCTATGTGGTTGAGGTTGGTCATCGCGTTACACAAAGCACTACAAATACGAATCCGATTGTGCTTTATACCGAGATCGTTCGTGATGGTATGCAAGAGCAAAAAATTGGGCCCTTCGGCGGCGCCTTTTCTGCTAGCACCTTTACTGGCCCAGCTGCATACACAGATAAAGAAAAATTCAATAAGCTGGAATTCACGGCGATTGATAAAAACAAAATTACTATTCCAACCCAAGTGGCTGCTGGCGAACCAGCATGGATTGCAATGGTTCAGCATTACTTTGCAAGCGCTTGGATTCCTGGCGATAAATTTGCGCGCGACATTTACGCAGGAAGAATTGATAACGGCTTGTATCGAATCGGTATGCAAATCCCATTGGGCGTGGTTGCCCCAGGTTCCGTTGTGGTTGAAAAGGCGAGACTTTTCGTTGGACCACAAGAAGAAAAGGTTTTAGAAACCATTGCTCCAGGCTTTGAGCTTTTAAAAGACTATGGCTACCTAACGATCATTGCCAAACCAATTTTTTGGTTGCTAGAAAAGATTCATGGCTATGTTGGGAATTGGGGTTGGTCCATTATTTTGCTAACCATTTTGATCAAACTGGTCTTCTTCCCTTTGTCCGCCGCTAGCTATAAATCAATGGCGCGCATGAAAGAAGTGCAGCCCCGTTTAATGGTCATGAAAGAACAATTTAAAGGCGACCCACAAAAACTCAATCAAGCAATGATGGAGATGTATCGTAAAGAAAAGATCAATCCACTAGGAGGATGCTTGCCGGTTGTGATTCAGATCCCGGTGTTTATTTCTTTATATTGGGTTCTGCTGTCTTCGGTTGAAATGCGTGGTGCACCATGGGTTTTGTGGATCCATGATTTGTCAGTGCCCGACCCTTATTACATTTTGCCCGTAATTATGGCGGTTTCAATGTTTGTGCAAACCAAGTTGAATCCGACGCCACCCGACCCAATTCAGGCAAAAGTAATGATGTATATGCCAATTGTGTTTTCAGTCATGTTCTTTTTCTTCCCCGCCGGTTTAGTGTTGTATTGGGTGGTAAACAACTTGTTGTCTATTGCACAACAGTGGCAGATCAATAAAATTTTTGGCAAGAAGGCTGCCAAATAAGAGCTTGTATTAATAAGCTTTAATGGAAATCACACAGCAATGATGACTCGCAAGTTACCCATCATTGCTGTGGCAACCGCCCCAGGCAGGGCTGGTGTTGGCGTAGTTCGCATTAGCGGACAAAATTTAAACCCCATTATTAAAGCCCTTTTTCAAAGGGACCTTGTTCCGCGTCAAGCCACCCTATTGAGTTTGCGTGATGTGGGTGGACAACTAATTGATCAATTGGTCGCAATCTCATTTGTTGCCCCGGCCTCTTTTACTGGCGAAGATGTTTTAGAGTTGCAGTGTCATGGCGGCCCTCATTTGCTTGAGTTGGTCATGAGGCGATGTCTAGAGTTGGGGAAAGAAGATGGCTTGGTCATTGCCGAGCCTGGCGAATTTACCTTACGAGCCTATCTCAATAACAAAGTGGACTTAGCGCAGGCCGAAGCAATTGCAGACTTAATAGATGCACAAAGCGAGGCGGCGGTTCGTGGGGCTGCAAGATCACTACAGGGCGCTTTCTCAGACGACATTAATGACCTTGTTGAAGAAATTACTCAACTCAGAATTTTGGTTGAATCCACTTTAGATTTTCCTGAAGAAGAAATTGAGTTTTTAGAAAATGCTCAAGCACGTGAGCGACTTTTAGCAGTAAAGGCAAAGCTTCAGGCTCTGCGTGACGGCGCCAAGCAGGGCAAAATTTTGCGCGATGGAATACACCTAGTTTTGGCTGGTGCACCCAATGTTGGTAAAAGCTCTCTGTTAAACAGATTGGCTGGCGAAGAAGTGGCCATTGTTACCCCGATAGCAGGCACCACTCGTGATCGAGTACAGGAAAGCATTCAAATTGAAGGCGTCCCAATGCACATCATTGATACGGCTGGTCTTAGGGATACCTCTGATGAAGTAGAGGTCAAGGGGATTGAGCGAACCTGGGAGGCTATTCGCTTAGCTGATTTGGTTGTTTTCTTAACTGCGCCCAATGCCGATAAAGAGTCTGATGAGTTAAGGGGGCAGATTTTGGAGGCCATACCTCCAAAGTGCCCCTTTTTAGAGCTAGTTAATAAAGCCGATTTATTCGACAAAGAGTTTGTTGCCAATAAGCCCGACTCACTGCTGATTTCGGCCAAAACGGGGCAGGGAATAGAGGCGCTTAAACAGAAAATTCTTGAAACAGTCGGCTGGAATGGCCCCCAAGAGGGCGCTATTGTGGCCCGTAGGCGCCACTTAGATTGCCTAGAGAGAGCAGCAGAGCATATTGAAAGATCGGAACAGTTCGCAGCAAATGGCAACAATTCACTTGAATTATTCGCAGAAGAGCTATTTTTAGCACAAAATCACCTTGGTCAAATCACTGGCAGGCTCATCCCGGACGATCTTTTGGGCAAGATTTTTAGCCAGTTTTGCATAGGCAAATAAGGGGGCTTTCCCGGCACCAGGTCAATACGCCAAATATGACCAAAATGTTAAAATCATTGGATTAAAAAATTCAATTTTCATAGGGAAACATATGACTTCAACTGCTAGCGGCCAGATCAATGTAAATGCGCCAGCTTATGTAAAAAACAAGCGTTTGATTGAGTGGGTTGCAGAAGTTGCCACCCTCACCAAGCCAGATGCCATTCGTTGGTGCGATGGATCTCAAGCCGAGTACGACGAACTTTGCGAGCTGCTTGTAAGCGCAGGCGTTTTCAAGCGCCTTAACCCGGCAAAACGCAAAAACTCATTCTTGGCGCTTTCTGATCCAGAGGATGTGGCCCGTGTTGAAGACCGTACATTTATTTGCTCAGCCAAAAAAGAAGATGCCGGCCCAACCAATAACTGGGTTGAGCCAAGCGAAATGCGTGCAACTTTAAATCCGCTGTTTGATGGATGCATGCGCGGCAGAACAATGTATGTGGTGCCATTCTCAATGGGCCCGATCGGCTCACCTATTGCACACATTGGCGTGGAGCTATCTGATAGCCCTTATGTTGCTATCAATATGCGCCTAATGACCCGCATGGGTAAGGCAGTAATTGATCAGCTTGGCGCTGAGGGCGAATTTGTTCCTTGTATTCACACTGTTGGCAAGCCATTGGCTGCTGGTGAAAAAGACGTTGCATGGCCAAACAATAAAACCAAGTACATCGTGCATTACCCAGAGACACGCGAGATTTGGTCTTTTGGCTCTGGTTATGGCGGCAATGCATTGCTAGGTAAAAAATGCTTTGCTTTGCGTATTGCATCGAATATGGGTCGCGATCAAGGTTGGCTGGCAGAGCATATGTTGATCCTTGGCGTGACATCTCCAGAAGGCAAGAAATATCACATTGCTGCAGCATTCCCATCCGCATGCGGCAAAACCAATTTTTCTATGATGATTCCACCAAAAGGTTTCGAGGGCTGGAAAGTCACAACAATCGGCGATGACATTGCATGGATCAAGCCACGCAAAGATCCTGTTACCGGCAAGACTCGTTTGTTTGCGATCAACCCAGAATCTGGTTACTTCGGCGTGGCCCCAGGCACAAACCGTCAAACCAATCAAAACTGTATTGACTCACTAAATCAAGATGTCATCTTTACAAACGTTGGCTTAACCGATGACGGTGATGTTTGGTGGGAAGGTTTGACTGAAACCCCGCCAGCACATTTGATCGACTGGCAAGGTAAAGATTGGACTCCGGCAGATGGTGCCGCAGGTCGCAAGGCTGCTCATCCAAACTCACGCTTCACGGTTGCTGCAACCAACAACCCAGCGGTTGATCCTAAGTGGGATGATCCAGAGGGTGTTCCAATTGACGCGTTCTTGTTTGGTGGCCGCCGCTCGAACACTGTTCCATTGGTTAGCGAAGCACGTGATTGGGTAGAGGGCGTTTACATGGCCGCTACTTTGGGCTCTGAAACTACCGCGGCAATTACCGGTCAAATCGGCGTGGTGCGTCGTGATCCGTTTGCAATGATTGCGTTTGCTGGTTACAACATGAGCGATTACTTCCAGCACTGGCTCAACATTGGCAAGAAGCTCGAAGCTGAGGGCGCTGTATTGCCAAAGATTTATTGTGTGAACTGGTTCCGCAAAGATGAGAATGGCAAGTTTGTATGGCCTGGTTTTGGCGAAAACATGCGCGTTCTTTCTTGGATCTTGGATCGCGCTGAAGGCAAGGCAAGCGGAAAAGAAACTCCGTTTGGTATTTGCCCAGAGCACACCGATATGCATTGGGGTGGTTTGGACTATTCCGCTGAGAAGTTTGCTAAGGCAATTCATGTTGCCGTTGATGACTGGAAAAACGAGTTGAAATTGCACACTGAATTGTTTGAGCACTTAGGCGAGCGTTTGCCGAAAGAGTTGAAAGAGACTCGTACCAAGATTGAGCAGCGCTTAAACGCTTAAGCTAAAAGCCGTTAGCAGTATTCAACGCTTTAACCAGATTAATTAATGACTAAACCCCAACACCATGACATCGTGGTGATTGGGGCAGGCATTTGTGGCGCAACCATTGCCAATGAGCTGCTTGAACGCGGCAAATCCGTCTGCGTTATTGATGCAGCAAGTTCACCAGCTAGCGCTTGTTCAAGTCATGCATATGCTATTGCGCATCCGCATATTGGCAAAGGTTCTCCACGTTTATTGCGCCTTACTCGCTTAGCATTTCTATTGGCCGAAGCCAGGTGGAGTAAGGCTTGGCAAGCGCATGGTATTTTTCAGCCCACTAAAAAAGATCGCGAATTTAATCGAGCAGAAGTTTCTGCACATCTGCGCGCCCTTGATTTAACGGAAGATATTGCGCTGCCGCTCGATGCCATTGAAGCTGAAAAAATCTGTGGCATTCAACAAAGCGGTGTATGGATTTCTCGAGGCGCTTGTTTAAATTTGTCAGAAGCAAGCAAGCAATTGCTCAAAGAGCATGAGCGTCTGACGTGTATTTGGAATACACGAGTTGCTAGGCTTGAAGAGCTGAATGGGGTTTGGTGTTTGTTTGATCAGCAGGCTCGGGCATTTGTTACTGCCAAGAAAGTAGTCATTGCTGCCGCAATGGATAGCAAGCTCTTAATCAACAGCATTGGAGTGCATTTGCCATTAAAGCCAGTACGCGGGCAGTTGAGTATTTTTTCTATCAAGCCTGGTGATGTCTGGATTGAAAAATTACCTAAGGTCGGTATTTCGGGTGATGGCTATTGTTTGCCAGCGGAGCAGCTTGAGGACGGAAGTTTTCGGTGGATTGTGGGCTCTACTTTTGATGAGGGTGAGGATGATTTGTCCCCGAGACTTGCTAGTGATGACTTTAATCGTGAGCAAGCTAAAAACTTGGTGCACTACCCAAGCGGTGATGTAAATAGTCTCATCAAAAGCGGAGAGTTTATTGGCGTACGCTGTGTTGCTGGCGACCGTCTTCCTATTATTGGCGCGTTGACTCAGCACCCAGGGATTTTCTTGGCTACCGCCTTAGGATCAAGGGGAATATTGTGGTCGGCTCTAGCAGCCAAGCTCATTACAGCTCAACTGCTAGAGGATGATTTTGCTTTGCTTGCGCGCTTGGGTTTTGCAACAGACTTGGTTGCGGCACTTGCGCCAGCACGCTTTTTAGCAGGCGCCTTAGCTGCGCCGGGCGCTTTAGCTTCAAATTCAAAACCAATTTTTCCATCAGCGCCCAGAGCCAGGTAGGCCTTAAAGCCACGCCCAGTGCGGTTTGATTTGAAGTTGCTCATGAGGTCGGTTTTACCCTCTTTTAACAACTTCTGAATTTGCTCGCTTGAAACTTCTTGTTGTAAAACGACCTTACCAGTTTTGAAGTCACACGATTTACTTGGACCAGTATTGTTTTCGCATACATAGCGCATGCCATCTTCGTAAACAGCACCAGAGCATTTTGGACAAACACCAAGAGCTTGACGACCCGTGAAATCAACCGCTTCAGTTTCATCATCTTGAGTGTTACCAAAATCAAACTCCAACTTGAAGCCTGCATTTGGATAGTCTTTGTCGTCTTCTGGAATTTCAGATAGCTTGATGATCGCTGCAAATGGGCGACCCATTTTGCTGCGGAATCCTTGCAGAGGCCCAATTGTTTTTTCGCGCAACAGTTCTTCTACTTCGGGATATTCAAAAGCGCGACCACCCGGCGTTTTGCTGATCGTAAAACCACATTTTTCACATGCAAAACGACGATAGTTTTCTTTTACAGGGCCCTTACAGTGCGGGCACGGCGTGGTCATCGTGGCATAGTCACCTGGGATGGTATCGCTGTCATATTCTTTGGCGCGTTTCACAATACGCTGCGTCATTTGAGCAATTTCTTGCATGAAGGTATCGCGATTCATCTTGCCTTGCTCAATGAGCGATAACTTGTTTTCCCAGCTACCAGTTAAGTCGGGGCGCGTTAATTCTTCAACATCTAGGCCGCGCAATAAAGTCATTAATTGGAATGCTTTTGCGGTTGGAATCAGTTCACGTGCTTCACGCACAATATATTTTTCAGCCAATAAGCCTTCTATGATGGCTGCTCGGGTTGCTGGTGTTCCAAGCCCCTTCTCCGCCATCGCCTCACGCATTTCGTCGTCGTCAACCCATTTACCAGCGCTCTCCATGGCAGAGAGCAAGGTTGCTTCTGTGTAGCGTGCAGGTGGTTTGGTTTTAAGTGGAACAGCAACAACTGACTCTGTTTGAACGGTTTCACCTTCTTGCACTGGTACTAATTCATCATCAGCTTGATTGGATTTGCCGTATACGGTTAGCCAGCCGGGGTTTACAAGAACACGGCCTTCAGTTTTGAAGTGATGACCGGAGGCTTCGGTAATGCGTGTGGTGACCCGGAATTCGGCTGCGGGATAAAAAACCGCCAAAAAGCGACGCACAACGAGGTCATATAACTTTGCCTCTGGCTCACTCAAAGTCTTAGGCGTTTCTAAGGTTGGAATAATCGCAAAGTGGTCTGAAATCTTAGAGTTATCGAAAATGCGTTTATTTGGTTTAATCCAACCATAACCTGCTTTTGCTTTCGGATCCTTTGGGTCGCCTTGCAAAATTTGCTTTGCAAACGGACGATATTCCTGCGAGTGCTCTGCAAGATTCTCCATCGTCTGTTTAACGGTATCTAAATAATCTTCAGGTAATGCTTTTGCATCTGTACGAGGATATGTCAATACTTTATGGCGCTCGTAAAGTGCTTGCGCAAGCCCCAAAGTATTCTTTGCAGAAAAGCCAAAGCGTGCATTTGCTTCACGCTGCAAGCTAGTCAAATCAAAAAGTTGTGGAGCAAGTTGAGTGGCTGGTTTTGCTTCCTCACTAACGGTTGCCTTTTTTCCGCGACAGGCCGCAACAATGCTTTGTGCCGCAGCCTCACTCCAGAGACGATTTTCACGAGCATCTGGCTCGGTAACATCCTTCTTAAATTTCGGCTCAAACCAACGCCCCTCATACACTCCAGCAGCAGCGATAAATTCTGCCTTTACTTCCCAGTAGTCTTTTGAAACAAATTTACGGATAAGCTCTTCACGTTCAACAACAATCGAGAGAGTTGGCGTTTGAACGCGCCCCACGGTTGTTAAAAAGAAGCCGCCACTCTTGCTGTTAAATGCTGTCATGGCGCGCGTGCCATTAATGCCCACTAGCCAATCGGCTTCGGAACGACAACGAGCAGCATCTGCGAGAGGTTGCATTTCATCATCGGTTCGTAGGCTTGCAAAACCATCGCGAATGGCGGCAGGCGTCATTGATTGCAACCAAAGTCGTTTAACGGTTTGTGAAGCTTTGGCGTGTTGTGCAATCAACCTGAAAATAAGCTCGCCCTCACGTCCCGCGTCACACGCATTAATGAGAGATGTCACGTCTTTGCGCTTAATGAGTTTTTGGAGCACCTTTAGGCGGGACTCTGTTTTTGCAATTGGACGTAAATCAAAATAAGGTGGAACAACCGGCAGGTTTGCAAACGACCATTTGCCGCGTTTAACGTCATATTCCTCTGGGGCGGCTATTTCTAATAAATGACCTACCGCCGAGGAAACTAAGAAGTCATCGCTTTCAAAGTAGTCCTCATATTTGGTAAACCCGCCCAAGGCTTTTGCTATGTCATTTGCTACCGATGGTTTTTCGGCAATGATCAACGCCTTTGGGTGATCCACGGAGGAGGTCTTGGAGCTGCTTTTGGTAGATGCTTTAGCCACGCGTTTGCCTAAAATTTGAGCCTGAATGAATGTTTTTAATAGCGAAAATGGATGGTCAATTTAAACCAAATCGAAGCTTGATCTATTACAACCCCCTTTTTTATTATTAACCGATAAATCCTGAAAAGTCCAAAAAAGCCCCCTTTAGGGTATTTCAGGACCAACATTTAAGGTCGTTAAACACCCAAAACCCCCCTTAAAACCAATTTAAATGGTGTTTTTGGTGAAAAGTGAGCTCTTCCAGAACGTCTTTTGGGCTTCGGGTTAATTTGGCACCCTGCTGGATGAGTTCGTTGCAACCAGTAAAAAGCGGGTCATTAATGGGGCCAGGTAGTGCAAAAACCTCTCTGCCAAGCTCGGCTGCTAAGCGAGCGGTGATTAGTGACCCCGACTTTTCGGCTGCCTCTATGACTAAAACCCCTAGCGCTAGGGCTGCAATGAGGCGGTTGCGCCGCGGAAAATGAAATGCCTTTGGGCCTGTTCCGGGCGCAAACTCCGATACCAGAAGCCCATGATTGCTGATGGCATGGGCTAGCGCCAGATGCTCTTTGGGATAAGTGATATCTAGCCCGGTTCCGCAGACAGCTAGCGTCTTTGATCCGATGCCAAGGCTAGCGCGGTGTGCCGCCCCATCAATGCCCTTTGCCAGCCCAGATATCACTGTGGCGCCCGCCTTAGAAAGCGATTGAGCAAAGTAATGAGAATGGGTGAGACCTTGAGCGCTAGATTTGCGTGAGCCCACGATTGCAACCATTGGCTCTTTTAGAAGCGTTATATCCCCATTTATATATAGGCAGGCTGGAGGGTCATAAAGATCATTAAGTCGTTCGGGATAGTTGCTGTCCCCTCGCATAATTTTATGGATGAAGTTTGGTTTGGAGTTCATGGGCATCAAGCATTTTGAAGCGCAGGGAATTGTCAACAATCGGGACAGATGGATTGCTCTGTTGGATAATTCCTACATGGCTATATTGACGGTTCTTTGTTACCCCGATCCACGTCTCCACAAAATTGCAAAACCTGTGGAGCAGGTAGATGCGCGTATAAAAAAAATTGTGGCTGATATGGCCGACACAATGTATGACGCACCAGGAGTTGGTCTGGCCGCAACACAGGTGGACATTCATGAGCGCATAGTCGTGATTGATGTTTCTGATGAGCAAAACGAGTTGAGAGTCTTTATTAATCCTGAAATTACTTGGGCAAGCTCAGAGAAAAAATCTTGGCGCGAAGGCTGTCTTTCTGTGCCTGAGTTTTATGATGAGGTTGAGCGACCCGC
This sequence comes from Polynucleobacter sp. MG-6-Vaara-E2, assembly GCF_018687695.1. Taxonomy (NCBI): domain Bacteria; kingdom Pseudomonadati; phylum Pseudomonadota; class Betaproteobacteria; order Burkholderiales; family Burkholderiaceae; genus Polynucleobacter; species Polynucleobacter sp. MG-6-Vaara-E2. The sequence goes on along the minus strand of NZ_CP061303.1, from coordinate 1,974,389 downwards.
ACAAATAAAAGTGAAGGCTTTAGACCTTGAAGGTAAGACTTTTGAAATCGAGGCTGATGGATTGTTGGCTGTGTGCTTGCAGCATGAGCTCGATCATTTGCAAGGAAAAGTATTTGTTGAATATCTTTCCTTGCTAAAGCGCAATCGCATCTCACAGAAACTGAAAAAACGCGCCAAAGAATTAGAAGGTCAGCGCTAAGCGACCTCATGAAAATTGTCTTTGCCGGTACCCCTGAGTTTGCAGCGCAGGCAATGCGAGCCATTCACGATGCTGGTCATGAAATTGTTATGGCACTTACTCAGCCAGATCGCCGTGCGGGCAGGGGCATGCACCTACAAGCTAGCCCGGTTAAAGAGTTTGCTTTGGAAAAAGGTATTCCGGTATTGCAGCCAGAGACGCTAAAACGTAACAGCGTTGATCCACAGAAAAAGATACAAGCACAAGAGGCATACGATCGACTGGCTCAAACAGATTTTGATGCCATGGTAGTGGTTGCTTATGGATTGATATTGCCGCAAGAAATTTTAGATATCGCCGAGCGCCCAGGAAGGCATGGCAGCTTTAATATTCACGCCTCACTCTTGCCTCGTTGGAGAGGGGCTGCACCGATTCAGCGCGCTATAGAATCTGGTGATCAGAAAACAGGCGTGTGCATTATGCAAATGGATTCAGGCCTTGATACTGGCGACACAGTTTTGGTAGAAGAGCTTCAGATTGCTGCTGCTGAAACCAGCGCAAGCTTACATGACAGATTAGCCGAGTTGGGTGCGAAGTTAATCGTAAATGTACTCACTGAACTAGGTGGCGGCAAAAAGTTGATTCGCACTCCACAATCAAATGTGGGAGTTTGCTATGCAGAGAAAATTCTAAAAGTTGAGGCGGAGATTGATTGGAGTCAAGACGCTACTCAAATTGATGCTCAGATTAGAGCATTCAACCCCTTTCCTGGTGCCACATCTAGCTTGAGCGGCATGGCCGTAAAGCTTTGGAATTCACGTGCTGTTAAAGATGTCTCTGGCAGATCGGCGGAGCCAGGCAAGGTACTTGGGTTTAGCGAGCACGGCGTTTATATTCAATGTGGTTCTGGCGTAGTTGAGGTGCTCGAGATGCAAAAGCCCGGAGGCAAAAGAATGAATGCAAAAACCTGTTTGCAAACATTTGATGTCGATGAACAATTATTCTGTTTTCAGAAAAAGGCAGAGTGATTTTGACTTTGAGTAAAGCCCCTTGCTAGAGCAAAAAATGTCTCACAGTCTTCCGCTCTCAGAGGCAATCACTATTGCCGCACAAGCGATAACCGAGGTCATGAGTGGTAGATCCCTGACTGAGGTTTTGGATCAGCTAGATGCACATGAACGACCAATTGTGCAAAGCTTGAGTTTTGATGCCTTGCGTAAATGGGTTCGGTCTCATGAGTTGATAAAACAATTCGTTCCTAAAACTCCACCACCAGAAGTTGATCATTTATTGACTGTTGCTATTGCATTATTTATGCGCGATGGCTCTGATGGCAAAGGCTATGCAACTCACACCATCGTTGATCAGGCTGTTAGGGCGTGCTCAGAGTACGACAAGACAATGTATGCAAAGGGCTTAGTAAATGCGGTTCTGCGTAAAGTAAGTCTGGTTTTGCAACCCCCTGAGGGGCAACCGCACTATCCACCAGACCCAATTCCCATGTACGTTCCCGCATGGTGGCGCGCAAATCTGAAGCGTCATTATTCAAAGGTTTGGCAATCGATCTTATTTGCCCAAGCAAAGCGAGCACCACTAATATTGCGCGTCAATCAAAAGCAACATTCGCGCGAGCAGTACCAATCCCTATTGCATGAAGTTGGTATTGCCTCCTCACCAATTGAATCTGTCGCCGGAATCTCATTATCAAGCGCACTACTGATTTCTAATCCCGTCCCGGTGTCCGAGTTGCCGGGTTTTTATAGTGGCGCGGCTTCTGTTCAGGACGCTGGCGCTCAAATTGCTGCAACACTTTTAAATCCGCAACCGAATGATTTGATATTAGATGCCTGTGCAGCGCCAGGCGGCAAGACTGCCCATCTATTGGAGTTGGCAGATTGTCGAATGGTTGCGCTTGAGCTAGACGGTGATCGCCTTGGAAAAATCGGCGGTAACTTAGACCGCTTGCGCTTACATTCAGAAAAAGTAAAGGTGCTTTGTGGCGACGCCTCGAAAGGCGTATGGTGGGATGGCGTACCTTTTGACAAAATTTTGTTAGATGCCCCTTGCTCTGCTTCTGGCATTGTTTCAAGGCATCCAGATATTCCATTTTTGAGACGCGAGGCAGATATTCCGTCTTTGCAGTACAAGCAGCGGGAGATATTAACCCAAGCATGGAAGATGCTAAAGCCGGAGGGTTTGCTTCTATACGTTACTTGCTCGGTGTTTCCAGAGGAGGGCGAAGATCAGGCGGCATGGTTTGCGCAGCAGCATAGCAATGCGGTACGATTAGGCGCTCCAGGACAGCTTTTGCCTACAGAAGCCAATGATGGTTTTTACTACGCTTTGTTTAAGAAAAATGGGCCATGAGCCAAAGAATTAAGCAATTCATCCTTTTGTGTTTGATGGCGTTGAGTGTTTTTTCAACGACCGCTCATGCTGAGGGAATCAAAATCAAGTCCTTTGAGTTGGAAAGGGTTGATAGCGACTGGCTCTTAAATGCTAGCTTTCAGATTGAGTTATCGCCTGGTTTAGAAAATGCGGTACAAAAAGGCGTCGTTTTATATTTTCAGACAGATTTTGAATTGACGCGAGCACGCTGGTATTGGTTTGATGAAAAGCCTGTTGTTGCCCAAAGACAAACTCGCTTGTCTTATCAACCCCTAACTCAGCAATACCGCATTGCTTCTGACGGGTTTACCTTTTCTGCAAAAACGATCTCAGAGGCATTGCAAGCTGTGGGCAGTATTGGTGGCTGGCGTGTGATTGATAACGAGCAGCTCGACCCCAATAAAGCCTATACAGCCAGTCTACATATGGCTTTAGACCTTAGTAAATTACCAAAACCTTTTCAAGTAAACGCACTCAACAATCGGGATTGGAATATTTCTAGCGATTGGTTGCGCATCCCCTTTTCTCCCAATGGGGCAACTCTGGTTAAACGATGAGAGAAGCCAATGCATCGTTTAAGACCAGCTTTTTTGAATCAAAAGCTTGGCGCAAAAAAATACTCCCAGCCTTTGTTGGTCTAATAGGCGCGTTTGCTTTATTGCTGCTGATTATGTTGTCGGTCGCCTCCTCTAATACAGATTTTTTTGACCGTTACTTTATTTGGCTTTATGCAGCAAACGTGGTTATTGGAGTTTGCTTAACCCTAGTTATTTTGACTTTAGTAATTGTTATTGCCGTACGTTGGCATCGAGGCCACTTTGGTACGCGTTTAATAGCAAAGCTCGCAATGATTTTTGCTCTGGTAGGGGTTGTACCGGGCTTGATTTTGTATGGCGTCTCTCTTCAATTCGTTTCCAAAAGTATCGAGACTTGGTTTGATGTTCAAGTCGAGTCAGCCTTAAATTCGGGTCTTGAGTTAGGTCGCGTAACCTTACGCGTTGCTCAAGAGGAAATTTTGGCAGAAGGAAATTATGTTGCTGAGCAAGTGGTAGCCGCTCCTCCTGGTTCAAGCACTGAACAGGTTGCGACAGCGGTGATGAAGATACGCAATCAGTTTGGGATTCAAGAGCTCACTTTGTTTAGTATTCAACGCAATTTGATCTTTACTAGCGAAGTAAAGCCTAAGAAGTATCTTCCCCCGCCTAGTGCAGACGTTATTGCAGAAGCATTTAAAAAGAAGGGCGTTACCTCTATAGATCAGGTCGAGTTGGATGGGGGGCAAAAGACTTATCGAGTGAGGGCGATTGTCCCTGTTGTACGCAAGAAGTCCATTCAAAGTAAGGCGGACACCAGCAAGGATTTGGACGATAGATATTTTTTGCAGTTGGTTCGTTACATCCCAATCCCGCTAGCTAAAAACATTCAGGCGGTTGAGTCTGCCTATAGCGATTATCAAGAGAAGTCACTGGGGCGTAGTGGTCTTCGCAAAATGTTTGTGGGCACATTAACGCTGACCCTTTTCTTCGCATTATTTGTGGCGGTGATATTAGCTCTATTGTTAGGTCGTCAATTGGCCAGGCCATTACTAATGTTGCTCAAAGGTACCCAGGCTGTGGCTAAGGGAGACTTATCTCCCAAGCCAGAATTAGATACTGGGGATGAGCTTGGCATGCTTACACGACAATTTAATGTGATGACAAGGCAGCTAGCCGATACCCGCACTTCTCTACAAGAATCCAAGGCCTTCTTAGAAAAAGTGCTTGGAAGCTTAACTGCTGGCGTTTGTATCTTTGATAAACACTACAACGTAGTTTCTAGTAACGCTGGCGCAGACCGCATTTTTGCTCAAGATTTAACCTTGTTAGACGGCAAGCCATTGAGCGAGAATCCAGCTCTTGCAGAGTTTGAGGAGGCTATCAAGGAAGGCTTTGCAACGATGAAGTTGACTGTTGCAGACAATGGGCTTGGCTCTGCCAATTCAGGCGCACAGAAGTCCGCGCCTATATGGCATAAACAAATACAGCTACATACCACCAGTGACTACGAAAACGAATTGGGCGTAACTTTATTCGTGCGTGGCACACAATTAACCGAAGATTTGCGCATGGTGGTATTTGACGACATTACCGATGTCGTTAGTGCCCAAAGATCGATTGCTTGGAGTGAAGTGGCAAGGCGCTTAGCCCATGAAATTAAAAATCCGCTTACTCCTATTCAGCTGTCTGCAGAGCGTTTGCAGCACAAGCTTGCCGGTAAGCTCAGTCCCGAACAAGAGGAAATGATTAATCGGAGTACGGAGACCATCATTGGCCAAGTGCAGGCAATGAAAGAAATGGTTAATGACTTCAGAGACTTTGCCAAAACCCCAACGCCGCAATTAAAGCCAGTTTCAATTAATACGCTGACATCTGAGATATTGGGTCTATATGAGGGTAGCCCTTTAGAAACCAGATTAGATCCAAGTTGCCCCAACATCATGGGCGACTCTACTCAGCTCAGACAGGTGATTCATAACCTGCTCCAAAATGCACAAGATTCAACGCTTGAAGGCAATCATCGGGCTGAGCCAGTTGAAGTGAAAACGGAGCTGGTGTCATATGGTGAGCAAAATGGCATGACACAAAAAGCGGTACGCTTAACAATAAGTGATCATGGGGTTGGATTTCCAGCTAAGATATTGGCAAGAGCATTTGAGCCTTATGTAACCACAAAGAGTAAAGGTACCGGATTGGGTCTAGCGGTTGTCAAAAAAATTATTGATGATCATGGCGCCAAAATAGAAATACGTAACCGTATGCAGGGAGAAGAAGTGATCGGCGCACAAATATCAATTTTGTTTATGAACTTAGCAAATGAGGCAGCCTAAGCATGGCTAGTATTTTGGTCGTTGATGATGAGATGGGAATTCGTGAGCTTCTCAATGAGATTCTGACGGATGAGGGTCATACCGTATATGCAGCCGAGAGTGCTGTTCAGGCTCGTACCATTCGCGAACAAATGCGCCCAGACTTAGTGTTACTTGATATCTGGATGCCTGATACCGATGGCATTACTTTATTAAAAGAGTGGTCAAAGACTGGCCAGCTAACAATGCCCGTGGTGATGATGTCTGGTCACGCTACTATTGACACGGCAGTTGAGGCTACCCGCATTGGCGCCCTCAACTTTTTAGAAAAGCCTATTGCCTTACAGAAGCTGCTAAAGACGGTGAGCAAAGCATTAGAAAGTTCGCCAAAATATATAGAGCCTCAAGAAGATAAGGCTATACAGTCAGGGGTGACTGCGCCAACCCCAAAATCTATAAGCACTGAGCTGGCCCTCACAGCACCGGAGGGTCAATACATCAGCGGGATTGCAAAAACCTATTTTGATTTGCCGCTAAGAGAGGCAAGAGATCTTTTTGAGAAGGCTTATTTTGAGCACCAGATGCAAATTATGGGTGGGAGCATGACCAAGATCTCAGAGTACACGGGTCTTGAGAGAACGCACTTGTATCGCAAGCTTAAAGCTTTAGGAATTGATACCTCTCGCAACAAAGGCGAGCAATAATTTTTCGCACAAGTGTTTTCATTGCGTTGCAAGTATCGTGCAATGCAGTCAATAGATATCTCGCATTAGAGATTCATCTTCTTTGGAAAAGTTCCCATGGAAATTAAAGTTAACTTTCTTGACAAGTTACGTCTTGAGGCCAAGTTTGATGACTTCACGGTAATCGCCGACCAGCCTATTCGATATAAGGGTGATGGATCTGCTCCAGGTCCGTTTGATTACTTCTTGGCTTCTTCGGCTTTATGCGCCGCTTATTTTGTGAAGCTCTACTGTGATACTCGTAATATCTCCACTGAAAATATTCGCCTTTCACAGAATAATATCGTTGACCCAGAAAATCGGTATCAACAGATATTTAAGATTCAAGTTGAATTGCCAGAGGATATCTCGGCCACAGATCGCCAAGGCATCCTGCGCTCGATTGAGCGCTGCACAGTCAAAAAAGTAGTGCAAGCTGGACCAGAATTTGTCATTGAAGAGGTGAAGAGTCTGGACGCCGACGCACAGTCTTTATTGACCATTAAGCCAGCCTCTGACGCCAGTACTTTTATTTTGGGCAAAGATCTGCCGCTCGAGCAAACAATTGCCAATATGACAAGCGTGTTAGCTAATCTGGGCATCAAGATTGAAATTGCTTCTTGGCGCAACATCATTCCAAATGTTTGGTCTCTGCACATTCGCGATGCAAACTCTCCAATGTGTTTTACCAATGGCAAAGGCTCAACCAAAGAGAGTGCGCTGGCATCAGCCCTTGGCGAATATATTGAGCGACTGAGTAATAACCATTTTTACGCTGGCGCATTCTGGGGTGAAGATATTGCTCATCAAGCTTTCGTTCATTACCCCAGTGAACGTTGGTTTATGCCAGGCCCAAATGACGCTTTACCAGCAGAAATCTTGGATGAATATTGCCTAAAGATTTTTAATCCCGATGGCGAGTTGTATGCCTCTCATTTAATCGACACTAATTCTGGAAATGCTGAGCGTGGTATTTGCTCGCTCCCTTATGTGAGGCAGTCAGACGGCAAGACGGTTTATTTTCCGTCTAACCTTATTGAAAATTTATTTGTGAGCAATGGTATGAGTGCAGGTAATACGCTTGCAGAAGCTCAAGTGCAATGTCTCTCAGAAATTTTTGAGCGTGCAGTAAAGCGTGAAATTCTAGAAGGTGAGATTGCTTTGCCCGATGTGCCGCAAGAAGTGCTTGAGAAATACCCAAGTATTTTGGCGGGCATTCGTGGTTTGGAAGAGCAGGGCTTTCCAGTCTTGGTAAAGGATGCATCGCTCGGCGGTATTTACCCCGTGATGTGTGTCACCCTCATGAATCCGAGAACGGGCGGGGTATTTGCATCATTTGGTGCCCATCCAAGTCTGGAGGTTGCTCTAGAGCGCAGCCTAACGGAATTGCTGCAGGGTCGAAGTTTAGAGGGCTTGAACGACCTACCCCCGCCGACATTTGCAAGTGAAGCGGTGACAGAGCCAAACAATTTTGTTGAGCACTTCATTGATTCGAGCGGCATAGTGTCGTGGCGTTTTTTCAGCACTAAATCCAATTACAAATTTGTTGAGTGGGATTTTTCCAGTCATGGCGAAAATCCCAATGAGGTTGAGGCTGCAACTTTATTTGGCATTCTCAAAAATATGGGCAAAGAGGCATATCTTGCTGTGTATGACGAGCTGGGAGCAACTGCCTGTCGAATTTTGGTGCCAGGCTATTCTGAAATTTATCCGATAGAGGATTTGATTTGGGATAACACAAATAAGGCGCTTTTATTCCGCGAAGATATTTTAAATTTACATACCTTAAGTGATGACAGTTTGGGCGCGCTACTAGAGCGCCTCGAAAATAATGAGCTCGATGAGTACGGTGATATTGCTACATTAATTGGTATCGAGTTTGATGAAAATACAACCTGGGGCCAGCTTACGGTTTTGGAGTTGAAGTTATTGATTCATCTTGCCCTGAAGCAATTTGATGAGGCATATGAGCTGGTCGGTGCCTTTCTTCAATATAACGACAACACGGTTGAGCGCAAATTGTTTTACCAGGCGTTGTCGGCAGTTCTAGAAATTACGCTTGAAGAAGATTTGAAGCTTGAGGACTATGTTGATAATTTCCGAAAAATGTTTGGCAACGAAAGAATGGACGCCGTAATCCGATCGGTGCATGGCAGCCTGCGCTTTTATGGTTTGACCCCAACCAGCATTAAGCTTGAGGGCCTTGATAGGCACCAACGCTTAATAGATAGCTATCGAAAATTGCATAAGGCACGGGCAAAGGCTGTAACTAAGGCTGATTAATGCTGTTCAACCCATTTTTAAGACAAAAACAGAGTTTCATTTATAATTCCCAGTCTTGGCCTGGTAGCTCAGTCGGTAGAGCAGAGGATTGAAAATCCTTGTGTCGGTGGTTCGATTCCGCCCCGGGCCACCAAGAAACACCAAAACCACCTTCGGGTGGTTTTTTAATTTGCGATACAACCGATGGAATTCACTTAGAATCAGACAATGCGCTTGATGTCTATTGCCACCCTCATTTTCATATTCAATACAGCTTTCATGCCTGTATTAGGGGCGGCTCATGAGCAATCACATCAGACTCAGGAAGGCGTAGCCCAAATTACTTGGAATGATGATCAATCTAGTAATGGCTTATTTCAAATAGTTCACGATGATCATCATGATCAAGTAAGCTCCAGCAATCTAGACCGTCATGATGGCGATCACCAGTGTCATCACATTTCAGTAATTGGTATGGTGGGATCCGGCAATACTTCAGTGGCTCGAGACCTCAAAAGCTATAACGCTATTGAGCCACTTTTAACCCTGGAATTTTTCCCAACCAGAATCGAGTATCCGCCCAGAAACGCTTAAACAAATAGCTCTGAACTCAATCTTTTGCGATTGAGCATTCCACATTTGTTTAGGGTTTTATATGAAAGCGATAAGAGTTGCTTTGTTTGCTTTAGCTTTTGCTTCAAGCATTCATAGCTCAGCAGTAGGTGCCGAAGAGTCTATTGATGACCATACACTGATTTTGTTGGTAGGTCCCGCAATGGAGAAAAATACAGTAGACGGTTCAAAAGCCTATGGCACTTCATTGGCTGTTGAATTTACGGCGATTGAACATCAATTAGACATTGAGGTGGGAACGCAGTATCTGAGTACACCCAATCCAAAAGAGCTCGGAGCCCAAATCATCTTTAAAAAACCATTTGAGTTGGCATCCGATATTGAGCTTGGTGTAGGCTTAGGGCCTGCTATCTGGAGGAAGACAAGCTCCCCCAATAATAGCCTTCAATCAGGCATAGTCTTTGTCGCCGATTTTATGCTTTGGACAACAAAGAAAGTTGGATGGTATCTCAGTCCTAGTTATACCTATGGCACAAGTAGTGGTGCCGAAAGGGTAATCGGGCTTTCAGTAGGATTGTTGTTCTCAATGTAGGTATCGGATGAGACATCCTCGGCCCTGGTTGATTTGGCCCTAAGCACCAAAACTATAATGGCTTAATTATTTTATGATGGGCTTTTCGCATCTACCAATAAACTCATTTCTAGCTATAGTGCGTTCATTAACATTTATATGTTCACCAACGGCCCAAATGGCATCAATTTCTGCAAATGATAGTGTGCTGGTGTCGTAAATAATGCGCTTGCGCTCTCTAGTGCCGTTTTCTTCTTTAATGAAATTACAGCTGATAATGTTAGATCGTTTAGCGCAATCATAATCATCAATTTTGTTATTTTGGATCTTATAGGTTCGCGTAACCTGAGATGTAACAATCTCTTCTTTTGCTTTTGTGTTAACGACCGCTCCGTAACAACTTAATGTTAAGTTGTCAGGATTTTGAGTACAACCAACCAGCCCACTAAAAAGTATTAGCCCAAATAGTCTTTTCATAGAAGTCCCATTAGTTATGATAACCATAACTGATATTTTCGCCACCCACTTTGTGATTGGTCGCCTAGGGAAAATCTAGAATCTGCCATCTTAGACTTTTGTTAGATTCCGCTCTGGGCCACCAAGAAATAGCAAAACTACCTGCGGGCGCCCTTTTTTGTCTAAATTTATTTTTAGTGCGCTCAATTCCAACTGCTTTCTCTGGCCTCTTTACCGAAAGCAAACACTAACATGACATAAAAGTGCCATCAGATCGTCATTATTGGCTCTTAAAGTTGAGCTTGTGTCGTCCAGCAGACAAGGCGATTTCAAACTCATTTAGCCAAAAGGAGGCCAGCATGCCCGTTAAAAGATTTATTAAAACCAGACCCCGTGTTAGCTTTTCAATTCTCGCTACGGTATGTATGGGGGCAAGCTTAGCAGTAATACAAGTGCAGGCAAACATTCACAGTCAAACAGAAATTACCCAAATAAACCCACATCAAATTCCTGCCGACTTAAATCCTAAGTCGAGTTTTATGGAGAGCATTCTTGACCCCATTCGATTAGAGGCAAAGGACTTATTGGAGGAGGCCAAAGAAGAGACATTGATAAAAGAGGGCGAAATCATTCACGAAGTTGCTTTTAAAGATAATCTTGCGCATTCCAAGCCTATTTACGACTACACGACTGGTACTTCAAATTGAGATAATAGGCTCCGGCACCAAAGTTACTAAGAAACACCAAAACCACCTTCGGGTGGTTTTTTCATTTATCGGTATGATGGTTTTGTTGCTTGTAACCGATTGAGACGAGATCCTAAGATCAATGGCTGACTTTCCTGGTTTTAGCCCCAAAGCCTTCAAATTTCTTGAAGAGCTTACGAATAATCAAAATAGAGTTTGGTTTGCTGAGCATCGCTCAGAGTATGAAGAGTTTGTGCGAGAACCTATGAAGCATTTTACTGAGGCTCTATCTGAGAATTTTGCCAAGAGAGATATTCCAGTATGGGGCGATCCTAAAAGATCTCTTTTTAGAATTAATCGGGATGGACGTTTTTCAAAAGCAAAACACCCCTACAACATGCATGCTAGTGGCCTATTTACTAGAACTGGTGACAAACACTCACCTGGTGTTTTGTATTTCCGCTTAGACCCTTTAGGAAGCCGGTGTGCTGCAGGTTATTTACAACCCGAGACCCACATTCTGAAAAAACTCAGACAGGGAATATTAGATAACCCTAAGGCCTGGTTATTAATAGAAAAATCCCTGAAAAGAAAAGGCTATGAGCTTGATTATTCACATACATTAGCTCGCATACCCAGAGGCTTTGAAGATGTGCCTCCAGAGGTCGAGCGGGCTATCAAGTTAAAAGGGTGGATCATCAGAAAGCAGTTGCCTCGATCAACTATCTGCTCTAAAAATGCCATTAACGAAGTGACAGATTTTGCTAAAGATATGCTGCCACTGTTAAGTTTTGGCTGGCATGCGCTGGAAAAGTTTACCGATTAAATAACTTTGTTTTTATTTGGAGATTTAAATGCTATTAGTTACTTCAATCATCGCTTCTCTATTGACTATCATTTTTATCAAGCTCTCGTTTGCCGTAATAGGGCTTAGAAGAAAGAACAAGGTTGGGCTTGGAAGTGATGGTCATGAGGATTTGGAGAGAGCCATTCGCGCACAGGGTAACTTTGCTGAATATGTTCCTTTCGGAATCATTCTGATTGCTTGTCTAGAGCTAAATGGGGCGCCTTGGTGGCTGGTTGCTCTTGCTGGAATTGCTTTGATTATTGGGCGCTTATTCCATGCCAAAGGAATCAATACACCCCCACCTGATTTTAGTAATCGTATTTTAGGAATGAAGCTTACCTTTAACACACTCATTGCCTTGATTGCATTAAATTTGGGCTGGTGCGTCTATAGGCTGGTTGTTTAAAAACAAGGGATTCTTATGCCATTAGTCAGAATTGATTTAAGTAAAAAATACTCTGAAAGTTTTGCACAGCAGGTCGGAGATATCATTTATCAGATAATGCGGGAGCAAATCAATGTCCCAGATGATGACAAGTTTCAGATCATTGCGAGGCATGACCTAGCGGAGTTCAATATACCCAAAAGCTATTTGGGGATTGAATATTCCGAGGGGATCATTTTTATTCAAGCGACCATCAGCTTTGGAAGATCTACAGAACTCAAAAAAGGGCTCTACAAAGCCATTTGTGAAACCCTAGTGCAAAAACTTAAAGTCAGGCCTCAAGATATCTTTATCAATTTAATCGAAGTGAATAAAGAAAATTGGTCATTTGGAAATGGTGAAATGCAATACGCTGACAAGGATTAAGCACTCTACGCCCAACCCATTTAAATCAACCGTCTTCGGGCTGTTGTTGTTTGGACCTTAGGCCATATGGGGTCAATACAAGAATCTCCAAAATTGCCTAATATATGGGTATGAGTAATTTCTTAGATCCAGCAATTCTCTTTTTTGTTTTTGGCGCTTTTGCTGGCGCCGTTAAGTCCAATTTAGAAATTCCTCAGCCAATAGCCAGATTTTTATCTTTATATCTATTGATGGCTTTGGGTTTAAAGGGCGGCTTTGCCCTTCATAAATCAGGGTTTACTGTCGAGATTGGTTTGGCGCTAGGGTTGGCTGTATTTCTTGCCATCATTATTCCGCTGCTGGGTTATCTAGTCTTAAGAACCAAGCTTAACAATTACGATGCAGCTGCTATTGCTGCTACCTATGGCTCAGTAAGTGCCGTGACTTTTATTACCGCAACACAAGCGCTTGATCAATACGGTATTGCGTTTGGTGGTCATATGGCAGCTGCAATGGCTTTGATGGAATCGCCCGCAATTATCCTCGCAATTTTATTGGCGAATAAAGCTAGGGCAAGCACGACAAATTCAAAACAATCTGTAGGTATGTCAAAGATTTTGCACGAATCATTTACTGATGGCGCACAACTTCTTTTACTCGGATCAATGGTGGTTGGATTGGTGAGCGGTGATGGTGGGCAAAAAATCATGGCACCCTTTTCTATTGATCTCTTTAAGGGGATGCTTGCATTCTTCCTGCTAGATATGGGATTGATGGCGGCTAAGAACTTCGAGGGATTGAAAGGTAAGCCACCGATCACTTTGTTTTATGCCATAGGTGCGCCATTGGTTCATGCTTCGATTGCATTGGGCTTGTGTAAATTGCTTGGCTTACCACTAGGCGACACCGTTCTTTTAATGGTTCTCGCTGCCAGCGCCTCTTATATTGCCGTACCAGCCGTATTGAGGCATGCTCTTCCAGAAGTCAATCCGGCCTTATATATGGGAATGTCGCTGGGGATCACTTTCCCTTTTAATATCATTTTTGGAATCCCGCTCTACGCCTTTATTGCAGGGCTTACTTATTAAAAACTCGCCTACGTTTTGTAGATGCTTAGAATGTGGATATGCCTAATAAGTCCTCACTAGAGTCTGAAAAGGAATTAAAGCCAATAGAGCCAAGCTCCCAGAGGGAGTCTGCAAATCCTGAGCAGGAAGATACTTTTGGGGTAGTTTCTAATATTCCTAAGACTGCTAGTAGCGAGAAACGCAAGAAGGCTCTAAGCAAGCGCGAAATGATGGAAGAGTTAAGCAAGCAACGATTTCCTTGGGATGAATAAAACATGAAACGATTTCTCTGTATTTGCGTGGCTGTATTTTCACTATGTACTTTAGCTGGCTGCTTGGCAAGTAGTACTTCACCAGACGGCGTTAACTGTAATTTCAGTCAAGAAAAGCCTTTATGGGAAATGCCCGTTGCTTGTCAAGGGCGATAAATAAAGTAGTCATTTGGAGACAGCATGTATAAGTTGATCGCATTTGATGCGTATGGAACCTTGTTTGATGTCTACTCCATGGGTGAGTTAGCAGAAAAATTATTTCCTGGTCATGGCCAAGCGCTATCTTTAATGTGGCGAGACCGACAAATTGAATATACCCGCCTTGTCACAATGAGTGATCCAAATCCAGAAGGTAGCAAGTACTACCTACCATTTTGGGAACTCACTATTCGTTCATTACGTTATGTTTGCAAGCGCATGGGCTTGAATCTCTCTGGCGAAAATGAAAAGCAATTGATGGATCAATACGCAAAGCTCTCAAGCTTTGAAGACAGCTTAAATGTTCTGCGTGAAATTAAAAACCGTGGAATCTCGACTGCAATTTTGTCAAACGGCAGTCGAGAAATGTTGGCTACAGTTGTAGAAAGCAATGGTCTTAAGTCTTATCTAGATCAAGTGGTCACCATCGAAGATGTACGTTTATTTAAGACCGCCCCCCAAGCCTATGAGCTTTTGCTTAAAGCATTTCCTGTTAAAAAGGATGAGGTGTTATTTGTATCCAGCAACGCTTGGGATGCATTGGCGGCTAAGTGGTATGGATATGATGTCTTTTGGGTAAACCGCTTAGGTCATCCGTTTGAGGAAATCGGCGAACAACCAAATTATGAAGGCAACTCATTAAGCAAAGTATTGGATGTTATTTAATTATTTTTAATACAGATACCTTAAATATGAAAATGATTTCTTCTATTAGAAGCACAGCTCTATTATTTGTTACCGCTCTCTTTTTCGCGGGCTCAACATTTGCCGCAGAGATTCAGGTAATTACTTCAGGTGCTTTTGCTGAGGCCCTTAAGGCTTTAGCGCCCGAGTATGAAAAACAATCTCCCAATAAAGTCCTGATTTCTTATGGATCTTCCATGGGCGGAGCGCCTGACTCGATTCCTTCTAGGCTGGCCAGGGATGAAAAGTTTGATGTCTTGATACTAGCGGGGCCAGCATTAGAGGGGTTTATCAAGAGCGGGGCAGTACAGCCCGGGAGCAGAGTGGATTTAGTTGCCTCTGTCATTGGCGTGGCAGTAAAGGCCGGTGCACCTAAGCCCGATATCAGTACTGTACCTGCGCTTAAGGAGACCCTATTAAATGCAAAGTCTGTTGCCTATTCAGCCAGTGCCAGCGGAACATATCTATCAACAGAGTTGTTTCCAAAATTAGGCATTGCTGAGCAGATGAGTAAGACTGCTAAAAAAATCTATAGTGAGCGCGTTGGGACCGTTGTTGCCAGAGGGGATGCGGAGCTTGGCTTTCAGCAGGTAAGCGAATTAATCCCAATCCCTGGAATTGACTTTGTTGGTGAAATTCCTGTAGAGGTGCAGCAGACCGTTTTGTTTTCAGCGGGCGTTACCAGTAACGTAAATAGTCTTGAGGCCTCAAGAGATCTGATTGCTTTCTTGGCTTCGTCCAAAGCAGCCCCAACCATTCAGAAAGCTGGTCTTAAACCACTTCTTCCCGCATTGCCATGGAAATAAAAACACTCTAGACGCAATCGATTGCACCCTGCAAATAAGTGGCTGCTTTGTAAGCCATCTTCAGGCAGCTTTTGTTTGCTTACTTAAAACGATAAGCTAAGGCGGCAAAAATATTGTCTTGGAAAGAACGGTTCATCACAGGGCTGTTATTAATTCCGTTGCCAAGCCATTTGCGACGCCCATACAGATTGACATACCAATTATCAACAACTGGGATTTCAACCATAAAGCCCGCAATTAAATTGCTGGTTGCTGGGGCGGTATAAGCGCTATAGCCAGTTTGATTCGATTCACCAGGGCTAATGCCGTAATAGTAATTGGCATATTGGCTAGACTGTCTCTCAATACCAACCTCAGGATAAACAACAACATTTTTGTAGGTTTCTAATTCGGCGAAATATAAGAATTCATAGAGCGCACCTTTTGACTTTCCAAAGTCGTGATACGCGTTAGCAAAAAATCCACCAATAGGCGTTTCTTGATAGGTGCCGAACCCTAATGGAATGGGATCGCTGCGATTCAGAGATGATCCATTAATCGGAGACTTCACTTTATAGGTATTGAGATCTATTTTGCCAATCACTTCAAAATAGCCATAACCCATTTTGAATGTTTTGATACCCACTTCATCGATACGAGCAAAAAAACGTTTGTAGTCAAAAAAAGCATAAGGCAACACGAGTGATTGTGTTCCTTCGGTTCCAATATGCATATTTGATGAGTAAACGGCAGCGCCAATGTCACCAACAATATGATCTGGTAATCCGTCTGGTATATCTACTGGCTCAAGATTGAGGGCATATAGCGGCATGGAAAGCATCGCTAAAAATAGATACAGCGGTAATTTCATGAATAGCTTCATGTCGTAATAATAGGTTATTTGGTTGGGGTAGGCTATAGATCTAAGTTATCTAGCGCCAAGCCTTCGAGATGACTGGTATCTGCCCAGCAGTCGACTTTCCATGAGGAGCCATCATGACTAATCCAGTTCAAAGAAGCATTGGGGACATTAACAGCCTTGTCGGCCTCCAATGCTTGATTGCTGGCTAGCCGATACATCATATCGAGCGCTCCACCATGGCTTACTAGCAAGATGGTTTTACCGGAATGCTTAAGTCGAATTTTTTCAAGCGCCCCATGAATGCGCGCGGCAAATTGCTTGATACTTTCTCCGCCTCTAAGCTCATGATCAAGGTCTCTGCTTAAATGAATTTCCCAGAGCTCAGGCTCAAGCTTTGGCGCATCACTTGTCGTAATTCCTTGCAGAGCTCCCAGATGGCGTTCTCTGAGCGATTCATCAGATATCGCGCTTACTCCAAAAGCGGTTTCAATGGCCTTGGCAGTTTTTGCGGCACGCAAAAGATCGCTCGTGTAAAGCACATCAAACTTCAAATCAATGGCTTGAAGAGCCTTAGCCATTTGTATGGCTTGTTTTTCTCCATGAGAATTGAGATCAATATCAGTATGACCCTGAAGGCGGCGCTCAACATTCCAGTTGGTTTCACCATGGCGTATTAAGCAAAAGTGTGTTGTTGTCATGCAGTTATGATTTCTTAAGCGTCCAGGCACGAGGATTATGCTCAAAGCCAATATGTTCATAGTACTCATTCGCTTTGGGTGCCGCCAAAAGCACAATCATGCATTCTGGTCCCAAATGAGATTGGGTAAGTGCAATGAGTTGCTTGCCAATGCCCGCACGTTGATAGTCTTGATCAACAGCTAAATCTGCCAGATAAGCTACATAAGAAAAATCCGTTAGTGTTCGAGAAATCCCTACAAGCTTTTCACCATCCCATGCCGTGATAGTGAGATCAGCATTCTTAAGCATTGCCTCAAAGGTTTGTTTGTTGTGAATGGGGCGTCGCTCCCCGAGGGTAGAACGAATATAAAGATCAATCGCCTGATCGGCGGTAATGGTGGTATCTGCGCTATAGCGAATCATGCGGCTTCCTGATGAACATGCAATAGATCTCCAACTGAGATGCTGCCGATTTCTAATATCTCAGCGCGCAGACCTCCGCGATGATCAAAGGCATCTAAAAAGTCAAATTGATTGAGAAGTTGGGCAGGTCTTTGACAGGGAGTGCAAAGTTCCACCCCCTTCAACAGAAGCCTCCCCAGATGAAATGTTTGACCTGCCAGACGATTGAGATCATCTGCACTCATATTGGCAATCACAATATTTCTGCGCGTTTGGGCGCTATTGAAAGTAGCTTCACCACTAGCGATGAGCCATTCATTCGCCGTGGCTATGCCAGCCTCAGTGATTAGAGTAATGTGGCGGACTTTATTTGGAAGCGTTTGCGAATAAGCCCCCACACCACTTGCATAACGATCACCTTTAATGCCTGTTGATAGCAGCTCTGCTTGATGTATTGACTCCATAGGGGCCCCGGCTACGGGAGCAATATAGATGGCTTGGATATGAGGCATTTTTATCATCAGAGTTTATATATTACAGCCCACTAAGCCGGTTTATTAATACAATGCATTGAATAATCTCTAAAGGGTGACAGTGAACAAAGAAAGCAAGGGAATGCTGATCGGATTTGTCGGCATTCTGATTTTTAGCCTCACCCTGCCGGTGAGTAAGATTGCTGTCCTGAGCTTTGATCCTTACTTTATTGCGTTTGGTAGAGCATGCTTAGCCGGCTTAGTTGCACTGGCTTACCTTGCTTATACAAAAGCACTCCTACCTCGCAAAACAGATGTCCTGAAATTTATTGTGATTGCATTAGGCGTTGTATTTGGCTTTCCAATCTTTACTACTGTGGCCATGAAGGAAGGGTCTTCTTCACATGGCGCTGTGATTTTGGGGATGATGCCATTGGCCACCACAGTCATTGGTGTATTACGCTTTAAAGAGCGCCCTTCCATCGGTTTTTGGCTGGTGTCCTTATTAGGCGCTGGCCTCGTAGTTGTTTATGCACTCTTAAAAAGTGATGGCAGCTTTACTTATATTGATGGGCTCTTAGTCTTGGGCGGTATATGTGCTTGTATTGGGTATGTTGAGGGAGGAGAGTTGTCTCGTAAGATGAATCCTCGCGCAGTCATTTCTTGGGCCCTAGTGATTTCATTGCCGATCAATATCGTGATGGCCTATTTCACCTTTCATGCAGAGTATTGGAGCGCAGATCTAGTTGCGTGGACCAGCTTCGTTTATCTCAGCTTGTTTCCCATGTTCTTGGGATTTTTCTTTTGGTACGAAGGTCTCGCAATTGGCGGTATTGCTCGGGTGAGTCAAGTGCAACTGATTCAGCCATTCTGCACTTTACTGGCTGCAAGTATTTTCTTGGGAGATCACCTTACTATCATGAATATGGTGTTTGCATTCTTAGTAGTGTCGACGGTTATCTTGAGTAAAAAAATGTTAGTCAAACGAAATTAAGTTTCGAATGACAATAAAAAAGCCCCGTTTATCGGGGCTTGTTATTTATGCTGCAACAACTTGGATCTTATTGAGTGCTCGCAAAATTTTGCTTTTCTCTTTTGGCTTGGTGCTCGCTTCCATTAGTTTAGTAAGCTGAGCTGGGTTAAGAGGCCCCAGGCGTGTTTTGCCTGTTTTGGTGAGCATGGGGTCGTTTTTTCTGTTTTTCTGGTTTTGGCCTACAGCCATTCTGATTCCTTAATTGGAAAGGTGATGAATCTGAGGGCATTACTCAAAAGATTCCCCTGTATAGGGCGCGAGATAGTGATCACGATTCAGAATAACAGTTAAAAAGATCAGGCGCTATGATTGTGGGATGATTAATCTTAATAGTATTATTTTTTCTTTGGTAATGGGCTTTTTGATGTCGGCAAGCATTACGCTTGCAACGACTTTTATTCGCATTGGTCCTGTAGAGAATTTTTTCTGGATCTGGCTAGAGGTCTGGTCAGTTGCTTACCCTGTAGCCATCATTTGTATTTTGATTTACAGACCCTTCGCCACTAAAGTGACGGCAGTCATTCTTGAAAAATTAAGAGGGGCAAAATGAAGAGCTATTTGTTACTGGTAATTGCCAGCTTTATCCTAATGAGTTGCGCAGCAGTTTACACAGACGCCTCTGATGCAAATCATATCACTTTCTTAAATAGCAGTGACGAGTCAATTGAGCAGCTTACTCAAAAAGCCAATGCTTACTGTGCCCAGTATGGAAAAACAGCTTCTTTTAAAAAGGATGATTCGTCTTTGCTTGCGGTATTTAACTGCAATGCTGTACGTCAATAAATAATCTAATTTATCCAGCTAGTTCAGATTGATAGATGAGGCCTGCGTGCTCTCTAAGAGCGTGGAACTGAATGGATTCCCAGCGCTGTTGAGCAACATCTAGCTCGGATTTGTGTGAAGCCAAAAATACAGAGGCCCCAACAACGTCTTCAGCCATGCGATGAATATTTTCCTGGGTAAACTTTTTAAGGGCAATGGGATCTTCTGAGCTAACCCAGCGGGCTAGGCTGTAGCGAGCAGGAAGCAGGCGGACTTCAGCGCCATATTCAGTCTGGAGACGATGACTAACAACTTCAAATTGCAATTGGCCAAAAGCACCTAACAACATTGTTCCGCCTGCCATTGGACGAAACACCTGAATAGCGCCTTCTTCGCCAAGCTGCATTAAGCCGGTCCGCAATTGCTTGGAGCGCAGTGGATCTGCAGACTCAACCATGCGGAAGATTTCAGGGGCAAAAAACGGCAACCCTGTAAATTGTAATTGTTCACCTTCGGTTAGTGTGTCACCTAAGCGAAGCAGGCCATGGTTTGGAAGTCCGATGATGTCACCCGGAAAGGCTTCATCAAGAATATCGCGTCGCTGCGATAAAAATGAGAGCGCATTATTAGTCCGCACTTCCTTACCATTGCGGCAAATCTTGAGCTTCATGCCGCGTTGGAAGTGACCGGAGCAAATGCGTAAAAATGCGACGCGGTCACGATGCGCTGGATCCATATTGGCTTGAATTTTGAACACGACGGCGGAAAATTTATTTTCTGCGGGGCTTACTTCACGTTGCAGCGCTTTGCGTGATCCGGGCGATGGGGCCAATTCAACTAAGGTGTTGAGAATTTCACGAACACCAAAGTTATTAATTGCAGAGCCAAAGAATACGGGTGATTGGCGGCCAGCTAAAAATGCCTCGCGATCAAAGGCGGGCATCGCTTCTTTGATGAGTTCAACTTCCGCCAAGGCGTTTTCCAGGTCGGACCCAAGGCGCTCTTTAAGAGCGGGATCATTCACGTCAACTACTGCATGGGAATCTTCGGTTACGCGATCTTCACCAGCTTTAAACATGCGCATGCGCATATTAGCAATATCAATGACGCCGGCAAAAGATTTGCCCATGCCCACCGGCCAGGTAAATGGAACAACTTCAATACCGAGCGCAGATTCAATTTCATCCATCAACTCCATGGGCGGTTTTACTTCGCGATCCATCTTATTAATGAAGGTAACAATCGGTGTGTTGCGGGCGCGACAAACTTCTAAGAGCCTCAAAGTTTGGGACTCTACGCCGTTTGCAGCATCAATCACCATTAATGCAGAATCTACTGCGGTCAAGACGCGATAAGTATCTTCCGAGAAATCTTGGTGTCCTGGTGTATCGAGAAGATTAATAATGCAGTCACGATATTCCATCTGCATTACAGAGCTTGCAACAGAAATTCCGCGTTGCTTTTCTATTTCCATCCAGTCAGAAGTAGCGTGTCTGCTGGCCTTGCGCGCTTTGACGCTTCCCGCAATCTGAATCGCACCTGCATATAGCAATAGTTTTTCAGTCAGCGTTGTTTTGCCTGCATCTGGGTGAGAGATAATGGCAAAGCTGCGACGTCTAAGTACTTCTGCGGCTGGGGTGCTGGAGGTAGAGGTATCGATGGTAATTCTGCGCTGGTTAATCTGGTTTCGGTCGAAATTATAAGCGGGTGAGCTCTTTAGAATTGCTCTTCCGGCCTGAGAAATCGCCAATGACCGGGCGGTAGAGGGCCTAATGAAATGCGACCCATCCTGACACGTTTTAATCCGAGCACTTTTAATCCGACCATCTCACACATACGACGAATTTGGCGTTTACGACCCTCGCGTAAAACAAATCGCAGTTGATCTTCATTCTGCCAGCTCACTTGTGCTGGTTTGAGTGCAACCCCATCTAACGAAAGACCATGTTTGAGACGGTCTAAATCTTCGAAAGAGAGCACACCTTCAACGCGGACTAAATATTCTTTTTCAATGGGACTGTTCTCGCCAATTAAGAGCTTTGCAATTCGTCCATCTTGAGTCAAAACAAGTAGGCCAGTAGAGTCAATATCGAGGCGACCTGCAGGTGCGAGACCTTTGGTATTAAAGCGCGGGTTTCTACCTTTATCGAGTGGGCTGCCAAAGTAATTGTCAGGTGTAATGAGTGATGCAGCTGGTTGATATTCTTGCTCATCATCGTAATGAGATATGTAGCCAACCGGCTTATTCAAAATAACAGTAATACGCGATGCTTGTTGTGCTTTAGCGCCAGATTGCAATTCAATCTTTTGATGTCGATAGGCGCGCACACCTAGCTCATTTACGACTTCACCATCTACAGTGACAAGTCCCTGTTCAATATAAGAATCAGCTTCGCGTCTAGAGCATAGGCCGAGCTCAGATAGTAATTTAGAGACGCGAACTTTTTCTTCCATGCCTGCATTATCCGTTAAAGCCCGACAAGATATGGTGCGAGGCAACATTTCAATTTGACTACACTACTGGTTTAGAGATTACTTAATAAAGGAAGTCGCCATGACAGTTGCTTTAAAAAAACCGCCGATCTATAAAATCCTTTATTTTCAAGTACTTGTAGCTGTCGTAATTGGCGTTTTATTGGGCCATTTCTACCCAAGCCTTGGCACAGATATGAAGCCCTTCGGCGATGCTTTCATCAAAGGCATCAAGATGTTAATTGCTCCTATTATTTTCTGTACGGTGGTGTTGGGGATCGCTGGCATGGAAGACATGAAGAAGGTTGGCAAAACGGGCGGTCTTGCGCTTCTCTACTTTGAAATTGTGAGCACAATTGCATTAATCGTTGGGCTTATTGTGGTGAATCTATTGCAGCCAGGCGCCGGAATGAATATTGATCCAGCGAGCTTAGACACCAAAGGTATTGCTGCTTATACCGGCCCAGGAAAAATGGGCACGACCACAGATTTCCTGATGAACATTATTCCTAGCAGTGCAGTAGATGCATTTGCCAAAGGCGAGATTTTGCAGGTGCTCTTTATTGCGATTTTGTTTGGATTCGCGCTTCATAAATTTGGCGGGCGTGGAACAATGGTGTTCGACTTGATCGAAAAAACATCACATGTTTTGTTTGACATGATTGGTGTGATCATGAAATTTGCACCAATTGGTGCATTCGGTGCAATGTCGTTCACGATTGGCAAATACGGCATCAGCTCTCTATTCTCTTTAGGCAAGTTGATGGGTTCGTTCTATTTAACTTGCCTGCTCTTTGTATTCATTGTGCTTGGGATTATTGCGCGCCTGAATGGTTTCAGTATTTTCAAATTTGTGCGTTACATAAAAGAGGAGCTGTTAATTGTTCTAGGAACTTCTTCGTCGGAATCTGTTCTGCCACGTATGATGGAAAAGATGGAGTTATTGGGCGCTAAGAAAACTTGTGTTGGTTTGGTGATCCCAACGGGTTATTCATTTAATTTAGATGGCACATCGATTTACTTGACCATGGCTGCAGTATTTATTGCACAGGCAACCAATACCCCGATGACGCTCATGCAGGAAGTGACTTTATTGTTAGTCTTGCTGCTTACTTCAAAGGGTGCTGCAGGCGTAACGGGTAGCGGGTTTATTGTTTTGGCCGCAACACTTTCTGCGGTCGGGGACGTTCCTGTTGCTGGCTTGGCAATTATTCTTGGTATCGACCGTTTCATGTCTGAGGCGCGCGCGTTAACTAACTTGGTTGGTAATGGCGTGGCCACAATTGTTGTTGCAAAGTGGACTGGTGAGCTTGATCAAAAGCAACTGACTAGCGTCCTCAATCGCGATAATTGGATTGAAGCGCAAGATCCAGAGGTAATTTTGGATCAGCGACAAGAGAAGATGAAGTAATGATCAAGTCTGGAGGCGCTGTGAAAATAAGACAAATAGGTTTGTCGCTTATAACGGCGCTAGCACTTCATGAAGTGGCAATTGCACAAACGCGCCTTCCAGAAATTTCCGTAGATCAATACACAGTAGAGCAGCAAAAAGCTGCGCAAGAATTTGAAGTTGCGCGCAAAAAGACTCCTTGGGGGCCATTTGCAATGTTGATGTATAGCCCGCAACTCATGAATAATGCTCGCGCTATGGGTGACTACCTGCGCTATAACTCTGCGTTCGATAGCGCGCTTAGTGAATTTGCAATTTTGATCACTGCGCGTGAGTGGAGTCAGGATTATGAGTGGTCTGTGCACTACCCAATTGCAATCAAGGCAGGACTGAAGCCAGAAATTGCACAGTCATTGAAAGAGGGGCGCAGGCCTGAAGGCATGAGCCAGGATCAGTCGATTGTGTATGACTTTACGATTGAGTTACAAAGAAATAAACAGGTTTCTGACGCAACTTTTGCTAAAACTGAACAGCGTTTTGGGAAAAAAGGCGCGGTTGATTTAGCAGGAATTGCTGGCTATTACACTTTCTTGGCCATGGAAATGAATATGGCTAAGGGCCCTGCGCCAATTGGAAATGAGCGCTTGCCCCGTTTCCCCGAGTAACAGCTAAGTTCGAACGATATGAACGCTACAGGGAGCCTCTTCGACAATCTTTGTCATTGAGGTTCTCCAAGGTGTAACTTTATTGGGGAGCTTATGAGAGGCTCCAATCAAAATAAGTGACGCATCATTGTCTTTTGCAAATTCGACAATACGTGTGGCAGGATCCATGGCCTCGAGTACATGATAAGAAATGCGCTCAGGTGGCAGCTTAAGCGGTTTAGCCCATTCCATGAGTTGCACTAAGTGCCCGCGCACAATACCGCTCGCAGTTTCGCTTTCATGCTTGCCTTCATAGGTTGGCGTGCTTGCAATAGTGCTGATGCAAACGAGGCGACTTTCGGGATACGCTTGTAATAAATTTTTCGCCGTTCTTTGCATACGTTCGCGAAGATCTTCATCTGATTGCCTAGTATCAATGGCGGCAATCATCAGTGGCGCATCATAGTTACCCATGCTCGGTCTTGGGCTTGGTGAAGGCTCATAGCCCACTGATTTAAATAAGCCTTTGAGGTTTTCCCAAAAGCTTGGGGGCTCTATGCGATCAGCGCGTTCAGTGAGTGTGACGCCCTCAGGATCACGTAAAACTTGACGTAAACGCGTGGCACTTTGGTAGCGATCAGCGGCTCTAGGCTCTAAGCATCTAAGTACGACTTCTTGTAGCCAGCGAGGAATTTCTCGTCGAATAGCGCGCGGTGGAAATGGTTCGGCCCACATACGTCTTCTTAGGCCGGTCATTGTTTGAGGATTACCAAAGGGCAATTCACCCGTTAGTAATTCATACATGATGACGCCGATCGAATAAATATCACTGCGAGAATCAGAGCGAATGCCAGCAACTTGTTCGGGCGAAATATAAGGGGCAGAGCCGACGCCTTTGCGCATTTCTTCGGCCAGTAAATCTGGATATCGAGCATGATGCGATAAACCGAAGTCGATTAACGTTAATTTGCCTTTTTCATCGATCAAAATATTTTCTGGTTTGATATCGAGATGAATGGCATCTTGTGCGTGCAGTGATTGCACAGCTTGGGCAAGATCTGCACCAATGCGGACAACTTCATCGATCGTAAATACTTTGCCTTCTTTGATGAGATCTTCCAGTGGCCTCCCCTCAACCCTCTCCATGGCGATATAGGGGCGTGTTGCCATATTGCCAGCGCCTAAAAATTTGGGGACATAGGGGCTTTTGAGGGCGCGCAAAATGGTGAGTTCAGTTTCAAAACCAATCAGGCTTTCAACTGGCTGATCTCTTCCGACGCGAGGAATCTTGAGCAGAATAGGGACATCAACCCCCTCTTTGGTTGCCGAGAAAAGACTCGCCATGCCCCCACGATGCACTTCTTTGCCGATGACAAAACCATCAACCACTTTTCCTTCTTGGAATATGTCGTCTACAGCTTGAATATCGGAGTTAATAGGCATTAATTATTTGCCAGTAATTAGGCGATTTGCTAAATCTTCCGGCAGGCCTGCACGACGAACTTTATCGGCAGCTGCAAAGTGATCGTAGGGGGCACGGTGAAAAGTCAATGCTTCAGCCGCCGGCTCAAATACCGCAAAACATGCCTCTGGATTGCCATCTCGTGGTTGCCCAAGGGAGCCCACCACTCCAACCCATTGGCGATGTGGTAACACCGGAATTTCATCTCCGGGATGTGGCGCAAAGCGAATGAGTTTGCCCACAGCACTTTGATAAAACAGTGCCTGCTCATGCGCATGTCCAACAAAGGTATAACTTTTTCCCGAGTGCTGCGCACAACGCCATGCGCTCATACTGTCGGTGACGTAATTCCAGTCACTTGGATTGTGGGCAGAAGCATGCACGAAGCACATATTTTCTTCTTGAACAATCAGGGGCAGATTTTTTAGAAACTGTACATGGCTATCGCTCAGTTGCGTTTTTGTCCACTCAATTGCAGTATTCGCACTCGCATTCATTTGATTGCGACAGTCTTTAAAGACGGCCTCATCATGATTGCCCAAAATAGCAATAGCCTTTTTTGAATGGACTAGATCAGCAATGCGCTCAATGAGGGCTGCGGGATCGGCGTTATACCCAACGAGGTCACCCAAAAAGACCATGCGTGTTACACCAAGCTCTTCTGCTCTGCTAATGCAAGCCTCGAAGGCTTCTAAATTGCTGTGGAGATCGGCAAATAGCCCAATACGCTCTGACATCTTCTAATGATAGGACAAAAGTCCTTTACTTAGAAGGGTTGTAGGGATTTGTTTCGTGGTTAGGACGGTTTTTGAAGCGTTTATGTACCCAATAATATTCTGCAGGCCGAAGTCGAATTTCCTTTTCAAAATATTCGTTCAGACGAGCAGTATCAGTTTTCACATCAGCGCTCGGAAAATTTTCTAAAGGCTTGCTGATCTCACAGAGGTATCCGGACTCATCCTCTTTAAGAGTGGTAACCATCAGACATACATCTGCATCCGTAATGGTAGCCAGACGAGAGATCGTTGTGATGGTGTTGGTTTCAATTCCAAAGAAGGGCACAAATTCAGAGTCTTTGACACCCAAATCAATATCAGGCGCAATGATGATGAAGTCTCCATTGCGAATCTCGCGAATAATCGCTTTTGCGTTCCCTTGACGATCAATCGAATTGCCTCCGAAACGGTTGCGCCATTCAATAATCTTTCGATTAAAAAAAGGATTTTTCATTCGCTGAAAAAATCCTGAGGTGCGGGGCCAGTCCATTCTTTTTGCCAGGGCGCTCAGAATAATGCTGCCTTCAATTCCGGTGAAATGCATATTGACCAATATGCGAGGCTTTCTGCTCGTTAGATCAACCGCTGATTTCACTTCAATCATTCGGCTTAATTGTTTTTCGCTGCCTAGCCAAATAATACTTTTCTCTACCAGACTTCGGCCAAGTAGGCGCCAATGTTTTTTGCTGAGACTATGAATTTCATCTTCACTTAAATCGGGAAAACATAAATGAAGATTAGTTTTGACAACATGATTTCTGTCGCTAGGTAATCTAGCGGCGATATAGCCTAAGCCATAACCAATAGATACCAGAAGTCGATAGGGCAGTAGAGATAGGAGCTTAAGAAACACTACTCCTACATAATTAACGATAGATTTAAACAAGCGAAAGCTACTCTATTTCGTATCGATTGATCGATTTAGCGTAACGTTCGAGCATTTCTTCTGTAGAGCTACTAGACATTCCTAGATCATTCACTAGGCCGGTTTCAAGGCGGTAAGCCCAACCATGAACGGTGAGCTCTTGTCCGCGAGCCCACGCATCTTGAACAATGGTCGTTTCACAAACATTTACCACTTGCTCAATGACATTGAGCTCACATAGTCGATCTTGACGTTTTGGGGTTGGAATCATATCGCCTAGATAACGCTCATGTTTTTGATGTACATCCTTCACGTGACGCAACCAGTTATCGGCTAGACCGACTCGCTTGTCTGCTAGCGCTGCATGTACGCCAGAACAGCCATAGTGACCAACCACCAATATGTGTTTTACTTTCAGAAGATCAATTGCAAACTGAATCACGGATAAGCAATTCAGGTCAGTATGAACGACAACGTTGGCGACATTGCGATGAACAAATAATTCGCCTGGAAGTAAATTCACAATATCATTCGCTGGAACGCGGCTATCAGAGCAACCTATCCAGAGATATTCGGGCGCCTGCTGGGAGACCAGCCGTCTAAAGAAGTCAGCATCTTTTGCCATCATGCTGTCAGCCCAGGCGCGGTTATTCTCAAATAACTGTTCTAGGGCTTGGGAATTTTTATATGACATGCTTTAAGTTTAAAGTACTTTAATGACACCTATTTGGTTAAAACAAACCCCCACTGGAATTGTCCTTAATCTCCATTGTCAGCCCGGCGCTAAACAGACGAAAGTGGTGGGACTGCATGACGATTGCTTAAAAATTTCCTTGCAAGCTCCAGCGATAGAAAATAAAGCTAATGAATTTTTGTTGGGCTGGCTATCTAAACAGTTAAAAATCCCACAAAAGCAAATTCAATTTATTTCAGGACAAAACAGCCGAAAAAAACGACTTGAAATCTGGGGATCAATTAGTCCAGAGCAAATTATTCAGACTCTCAATCCGTAAAACAGTAATTGCTTACCAAAAGATTGCCCACAAAATTCCCAAAATAAGTACCCACTTGCCAATGTAATATACGGAGCGATGTTTAGCCTTGAGCTTCTTAGCTTGAGCGCGCAAGTGATAAAAGTAGGTAAATAAGACGTTTACAAAACCTACTTTTTCCCCAACAACATTTTGAGAGGCGGCGGCGCTCATCACATAGCGTCCAAACCAGCGATTAAGTAGTTGCACTACTTTGGTATGAACTGGCCGCTCAACATCGCAAAATAAGACGATCCGTTGATGATCAGTTTCGTTAGCGGCAAAATGGATATAGGTTTCATCAAACATGACCGCTTCGCCATCCTTCCAGAAATAGCGCTCACCATCTACTTCAATAAAGCATTTTGGGTCGTTTGGGGTGACTAGGCCAATGTGATAACGCAACGAGCCAGCATAAGGGTCACGGTGTCGCACAAGCGTTGCTCCAGGGGGCAGAGATGCGAACATAGCCGCTTTTACCGATGGAATGGATTTGAGTATGGCAACGGTTTTTGGGCAGCTTGCTTGGGCCGAGGCTAGATCTTTGCCATACCAATAGAGATGAAAACGCTTCCAACCTGTTCGAAAGAAAGAGTTAAAGCCGATATCGTTATAGCCAGTTGCCGCTGCAATTGCGCCATCTGCATTCAAAGAAAGCGCTTCTTGACGAATTACTTCCCAGTTGTCTTTTAGGGGCTGCATTTCAGGAAACTGGCTTACTGGGATAAACGCGCTCGCTTTTACCTTTGAAAATAAATAGAGCAATGCATTAATTGGCGCTAACAAGACTTGATAGTCAGTTAGGGATCTCACCACCCCAAAGCGTACTCTGCCTCTGAAATAGACGTAAATTGCCGATATTACAAATATAAAAAAGATGATGTGACGAGCTTGCATTCAATTTGCCGATTTAAAGTGGTCAATAGATTTTAATTTGGAAGTGAGCACTCTTTCGACTATTTCTTCTCTTTATATGCTCATATACTTGACGTAAATCAAGATAATTTCCCGCTTAGGGTTAATGTGGATATAGATTGGAGAGAAACGTATGAAGAGATTTATAAAATGGCTCTTAAGCCTTGTTTTAATTGGCTTAGTGGGTATCTCAGTTTACACATGGTTCATGCTGACTTGGAGTTATGGCAGTGGAGAACGAGCTGGATACGTGCAGAAATTCTCTAAACGTGGCTATATTTGCAAAACCTGGGAAGGTGAGTTGGCTATGGTTTCAATGCCTGGAACGTTGTCAGAGAAATTCCTCTTTACAGTGCGCGATGATGCTGTGGCGCAAAAAATAAATGCTAATCTAGGAAAAAAAGTTGCCCTAAAATATGATCAACATATTGGATTGCCAACAACCTGTTTTGGGGATACTGAGTATTTCGTTTCTGGCATAGAAGTGCTGGATGAATGATTTGTAGTGGTTTTAAAAATTGTTGTGCCTAAGCTTTATTTTTGTAATTTTTTGTGGTTAAAATCATGTAAGCGCAATGTGCGCCGACATCAATATCATTAAGGAGCTTCACTTGAACAAAGCCGAACTAATCGCAGCGATTGCTGACGACGCGGAGATTTCTAAAGCCAAAGCTGAATTCGCATTGAATTCTGCAATTGAGAACATTATCAAAGCTGTTACTAAAGGCGATTCAGTGCAACTGATCGGCTTCGGTACTTTCGCATCTGGTAAGCGTGCCGCACGTATGGGCCGCAACCCAAAAACTGGCGAGCCACTCAAAATCGCTGCTGCAAAAACTGTTAAGTTTTCTGCTGGTAAAGCATTTAAAGATTCAGTTAACAAGCGTAAGAAGTAATTCTGCCTTTGTTGATAAAAAAGCCCGGCATGCCGGGCTTTTTTATTTCCTGAGAATATATTCAGATTTGGGGGCGTAACCTTTAGCTTTGAACTAAGCGCCTATGTCTGTGAATGCTCATCAAGATTCCCGCACCAAAACCTAGCGTTACTAGGGCAGTTCCGCCATAGCTAATAAATGGCAAAGGAACCCCAACCACCGGCAACAATCCGCTCACCATGCCGATGTTTACAAATGCATAAGTAAAGAATATGAGGGTGACCGAAGCTCCTAGTAAGCGAGTAAATAAATTGGGTGCGCTGGCAGAAATTGTTAGACCGCGCTTGATGAGCGCAAAAAATAGTGCAAGCAATATTAGGTTTCCAAGCAAGCCAAACTCTTCCGAGAAAACTGCAAACACAAAGTCGGTATGCTTTTCGGGAATAAATTCCAAATGCGCTTGTGTTCCTTGAAACCAACCTTTACCAAAAAATCCGCCAGAACCGATGGCAATCATAGATTGAATCGTATGAAAGCCTTTGCCCAGAGGATCGCTGCTTGGATCTAGCAAAGTGCAAATGCGATGTTTTTGGTAGTTATGGACAAAAGGCCATGTAACATCGTGCGCACAGATGGTGTTACCAAAAATAATGATGAGTAAAATGCCGACAATGCCAACACCAACAAATGGCAGGATCCATTTCCAAGGTAAGCCTGCCAAGATAATCACGTAGAGCCCAGCAGCAAAAACTAGTAGCGCTGTTCCAAGGTCCGGTTGGCGCGCGATTAAAAAAACTGGAATCGCCAAAATTACTCCAGCCACTGCATAGTCCCAGGTTTTTTGAATGCCCTCTCGCTTTTGGAAGTACCAGGCAAGCATGAGTGGCATCGCAATCTTCATAATTTCAGATGGCTGAATCACAACACCAATATTGAGCCAGCGACGTGCGCCTTTCTTGATCAATCCAAAAATTGCTACTGCAACTAATAGCGTAACGCCGATTCCATAGATCCAAACAGCACCCATCTCTAACCACTTAGGCGGTATGCGGGACACCAACCACATCACTCCAAAAGAAAGGGCAAGGTTTCGCAACTCATCTGTCGTTTGTACGGGTGTATTTTGGCTTGCAGATAAAAATGTAAATAAGCCAACTGCTGCTAAGCCAAGCAAAATAAGCCCTAGCTGGCGATCTAGACCAGAGAAAAAGCTAAAGAAAAGCACTTGAATTTTTTTTACGGGGCTCTTTCCCATTCGGGAATCTCCTTAGGCCATTTGCCTTCGATGTAGTAATCCAATGCTTTACGAGCAATTGGCGCAGCATATTGCGCACCAAATCCTGCGTTTTCTACAACCATTGCAATCACAATAGTTGGCTTATCAGCGGGAGCAAAAGCAATATATAAAGCATGATCACGTAAAAATTCTGCAGTCGCTCCATGTTTGTAGTCCTTCGAATTCAAACTAAAGACTTGAGCTGTTCCTGTCTTGCCGCCTGCTACGTAGCCAGCGCCTTTAAATGCTGTAGCAGACGTGCCCGAGACGTTTACTTCAACCATCGCTTTTTTGATAACCTCAATATTTTCTGCGCTGAGATCAATGCGATAGCTTTCCTTAGGAGTTGTTAGCACACGATTGCGTGTAAATGGATCTTCAATTGCTTTGACTAGATGAGGCTTCATCACTACGCCATTGTTTGCAAGGTTTGCCATTGCATGCGCCAACTGCAAAATAGTGAAAGAGTTATAGCCTTGACCAATGCCTAAAGAGATAGTTTCACCTTCGTACCACTTTTGTTGCTCTGGCTTCTTGAAAGTATTCTTTTTCCACTCGGTCGACGGCAGAACACCTCTCGCTTCGCCTTGTAAATCGATGCCAGTAATTTGCCCAAAACCAAATGGTTTCATGAAGTCATGCATCATATTTACACCCATGTCACGTGCGAGTGTGTAGTAGTAGGTGTCGCAAGATTCAACAATCGACTTTTGCATGTCGACAATGCCATGCCCACCTTTTTTATCGTCTCGGAAGGTGTGATTGCCAAAATCAAAATAACCGGGATCAGAAATTGTTTGGGAGGGGGTGCGTTTTTTATTTTCTAATGCAGCCAGTGCCATGAACGGCTTGTATGTGGAGCCTGGAGGATAGATACCTTTGAGTGGGCGGTTGTATAGTGGTTTTTGTGGAGAGTCGTTTAGTTCTTTCCAGGTTAATGCATCAATACCTTCAACAAAATCATTGGGATTGAAGTTTGGCTTAGATACAAATGCCAATACATCCCCAGTTTCGGGTTCAATCGCTACAAACGCGCCACGAAAATTTCCATATAGCTGTTCAACTAAATATTGCAGCTTAATATCAACTGAAAGTACAACATTTTTACCTGGCACTGATGGAGAGCTTGAGAGCGTACGCACAGGTTTGCCGCCAGCAGTGATTTCAACTTGATCATAACCAGGAACCCCTCGTAAAACGGTTTCGTAGCTTTGCTCTAAGCCAATCTTGCCAACGTACTGTATGCCTGGCAAAAATGAGGCTTGCAGAGCATCTGGATCGTCTGCTTTTGAGTTCTCAATCTCAGATTGCATTCGCTCTTTGTCATGCTGAGACACTCGACCGATATAGCCAATTAAATGGGAGGCTAGCTCGTTATAAGGGTACTCACGAAAGCTCCTGGCTCGGATTTCTACCCCCGGAAAACGATAGCGATTGGCCATAAAACGGGCAGTTTCAGCCTCGTTAAGCATCGAGCGTAAGGGGAAGGTACCCATATTGCGGGAATCCTCTAAGGAGCGCTTGAAATTGCGGCGATCTCTGGGGGAAATATCAATGATCTCGGAAAGCTCATTGATAAGCTGATCTACGTTACCTTTTACCTCTTCCGCATTTACGTCTAAGGTGAGGGCAGAATAATTTCTGCCAATCACGATGCCATTACGATCGATGATTAATCCTCGGTTAGCAGGAGCTGGAACTAATGCAATACGATTGCTTTCTGCAAGCAAGGCATACTTGCCATGACTAATTAGCTGAAGCCATACCAGGCGGGTTAGCAAAATTAAAAAACAAAACGTAACGAATAATGTCGCAATATGAATGCGTTCTTGAAAAGAATCGAGATCAGGTTTTTTAAAAGAAACCATGCAGCTTCTTAAAGTGGACGGTTGTGATCAACGTCCATGGGTCGACGTTGAGGTGCTAGCAAAATACGTGTTGCAAGTGGCCAAAGTAGTGACTCAATGAGGGCCTGAATGCCACCCGTCAAGGCCCACCAATAAAGCTCTCCGCTTAGGGCCCAATGCGCCAGTACCGGAAATAGAGAGACCAGCAGGAAGATTGGAATCAGGTGCAAGGCTTGCGAAAGCACAGATAACGCAACAATGCGGCGATGCCATGAAATCGCAATATAGGCAACAAGCGAATAACTAAATGCATGCAATCCCAATAAATCAGAATTGTGTACATCCATCATGAGGCCCAGAAAGAATGCTGTGATCACGTTGACATAGCGATGCTGATGAATATTCCAAAATACAATGCACAGAATGAGCCAGTTAGGTACCCATCCGTAGTTACCAAATGGCAGCAAATTTAATAAGAGTGCGCAAAATAAACTGAAATAGATAAATACTGGGTTGACTGGGCGAAGAATGTAGCCGCTTTGAAAATCGATCATTGCATTCCTCGCGCCCGAGTTTGGCGACGACCCGGAATATTTGTGAGGGGCGTGCCGTTTACAGGCTTAATATTGGATGATGGGGCTTTGGCATCAAACTGTGGGTCATATAAAAAAGCTAATGCCTGACGGTAGCGATTCACTGCGGCCACAGGGACACAAAATACGTTAGAGGAATTTTTGTCAGCATTACGCTCAATTTTGCTGATAACAGCCACTGCAAAACCTGGTGGGTAAACGCCATCGATCCCAGAAGTCAACAAAATGTCTCCAACTTCCAGATCGCTCGCCACCGGCAAATAACGTAGCTCTAACGGGTTGCCACGACCCGCCCCAAAAACAGCTGCTCTGAGACCATTTCGAGCCACTTGGACTGGAACTGCAAAATCTCGATCCTCTAGCAGGGATACTTCGGCTGAGCGATCGTAAAGACGTACTACCTGGCCCAGAATGCCAGCGTCATTAGCA
This sequence comes from Polynucleobacter sp. MG-6-Vaara-E2, assembly GCF_018687695.1. Classification (NCBI taxonomy): domain Bacteria; kingdom Pseudomonadati; phylum Pseudomonadota; class Betaproteobacteria; order Burkholderiales; family Burkholderiaceae; genus Polynucleobacter; species Polynucleobacter sp. MG-6-Vaara-E2. Next base: position 1,940,280 of record NZ_CP061303.1, on the reverse strand, counting down.
ATTGGATTGCCTAGTTTTAGGCCGTCATTCATTCCGCGATTAATGACAATGCGTTGTGAGATTGGATTGGGAGGATTAAAGAGGATTTCTACGGGCAAGGTTTTGAATGGGACTTGTTTTTGCAACTCCATTAACTCTCGCAAGTTTTGATTTTCAACCGTTAAGAACTCAGATTGGTTCGCTAGTAAGGAGAGTTCTGCCAAACGCACTTTCATTACCTGATTTTCTTGGTCAAGCGTTGATCTCGTTGTGAAATATTCGGACGTTGTCTCGAATATATTTCGTGGCGCCATCATCACGTACTCGAGGGGGCGCAAAATCCAATTCACATAATTGCGAATAGGATCGAGCGCTTTAAAACGAAAATCGATCAGCATCAAGGCGATGCTGACAGACAGACAGACAATCAGTTTAAGTAAGGCCGGAATGCCCTGTCTGAAAAGTGGTGGAGCGCTATGTTGCAATTCCCTGATCGACGTGTAGGTCGCTTACTCTTGCGAGAACACTCCGCCTAACTTATCCATGCGCTCAAGGGCTATGCCGCAACCACGAGCTACGCAAGTTAGAGGATCTTCGGCTACATGAATTGGCAAACCAGTCTCCTCGAGCAGGAGACGATCGAGGTCACTTAATAAGGCACCGCCGCCTGTAAGCATCATGCCGCGCTCAGCGATATCAGATGCCAACTCCGGTGGAATCTGCTCGAGTGCCGCCTTAACAGCAGTCACGATTTGATTCAAAGGATCGGTTAACGCTTCCAGAATTTCATTGCTAGTTACGGTGAAGCTGCGCGGAATGCCTTCGGAAAGATTGCGACCTTTCACTTCCATCTCGCGTACTTCTGCGCCAGGAAATGCAGAGCCAATCGTCTTCTTAATCAACTCAGCAGTTTGTTCGCCAATCAACATGCCGTAGTTACGACGAATGTAATTGGTAATCGCTTCATCAAACTTGTCGCCACCAACACGTACTGAGCCTTTGTAAACCATGCCGCCTAATGACATCACGCCAACTTCAGTGGTGCCACCACCGATATCTACGACCATCGAGCCAGCAGCTTCAGATACAGGCAAGCCAGAACCAATTGCAGCAGCCATCGGCTCTTCAATCAAAAATACTTGTGATGCGCCGGCGCCTAATGCAGACTCACGAATCGCACGACGCTCTACTTGAGTGGATCCACAAGGAACACAGATAATGATGCGTGGGCTTGGCTTTAATAATTTACTTTCATGGACAAGCTTGATGAATTGCTTGAGCATTTGTTCGGTGATGGTGAAATCGGCAATAACGCCATCTTTCATAGGGCGAATGGCCTCAATATTCCCCGGAACGCGGCCCAACATCGCTTTTGCCTCCTTGCCAACCGCCAAAATGGTCTTTTTGCCATTTGGGCCACCCTCTTGGCGAATCGCCACAACCGAGGGCTCATCGAGGACAATACCCCGCTCACGCATATAAATTAAGGTGTTGGCGGTTCCTAGGTCGATTGCTAGGTCATTAGAAAAGTAGCTGCGAAAAAAACCAAACATGATGTAGTGGGAAAATAGAAAGTGTTAATAAAAATATATAGTAATGATACTCTAGCGCCCCATGAAACTTGATGATGTTCAGCGCATTGCGCACCTTTCCAGGCTTGAATTAAACCAGGCCGAAGCTGAGGCAGTTTTACCTCAATTGCAGGCTATTTTTTCTCTTGTAGAGGAAATGCAGGCCGTTGACACTACTGGTTTAGAGCCGCTCGCTCACCCTATTCTGTTTTTGCGTGAATTGGCTCAACCTCTTCGCGCGGATGAAGTGACAGAAACCGACCATCGCGCTGAAAACATGAAATCAGCTCCTGCACAGCAGGACGGCTACTTCTTAGTACCAAAGGTGATTGAATGAGCTGGCACAACACCCCGATCGCCTTAATGGCAAAAGCATTGGCTGCAAAAGAGGTTTCTAGCAAAGAGCTAACCCAGTACTTTCTGGATCGTATTGACGCTGGAAAGCAGTGGAATGCATATATTGATGTGAATGCTCACTTAAGCTTAGATCAAGCAAATAAAGCAGATTTACTGATTTCTGCCGGAAAGGCAGGCAAGCTAACTGGCATACCATTGGCACATAAAGATGTGTTCGTCACTCGGGGCTGGAAGTCGACTGCAGCGTCCAAAATCTTGGCTGGATATCAAAGCCCTTTTGACGCTACAGTAGTGGCTAATTTAGGTATTCCAGATGAGGGCAATCCCAATGGTGCTGGGATGGTTTGCTTGGGTAAGACCAATATGGATGAGTTTGCAATGGGGTCGTCTAATGAGAACTCAGCCTATGGGCCAGTCCTCAACCCCTGGAATGCTGCACACGTTGCCGGCGGATCCTCTGGAGGATCAGCTGCCGCTGTAGCAGCAGGTTTGGCTCCAATTGCTACGGGCACCGATACTGGTGGCTCCATTCGCCAGCCAGCTGCATTTTGTGGACTCACTGGAATTAAGCCTACATATGGACGTGTTTCTCGCTACGGCATGATTGCTTACGCCTCTTCTTTGGATCAAGCTGGTCCAATGGGTAAAACCGCTGAAGATTGCGCATTACTGCTTTCCGCAATGTCTTCGCATGATCCACGCGATTCCACATCGCTCGCAGATTCTGGTGAGGATTACAGTCGTTATCTGAATCAAGCTTGGCAAGAAGGTGATGCTCACTCTGCGAGACCATTAGAAGGGTTGCGCGTTGGCTTGCCAAAAGAATTCTTTGCCGAAGGTCTAGCTGCTGATGTTGCAAAGTCAGTGAATGAAGCAGCAAAAATCTTGGAAAGCTTAGGCGCTAAGCTGGTTGAAGTCAGTCTACCCAAAACTAAATTATCGATTCCGGTGTATTACGTTTTAGCTCCTGCAGAAGCTTCTAGTAATTTGAGCCGTTTTGATGGCGTGCGCTATGGACATCGCGCAAATGATTACAAAGATCTTGGTGACATGTATCAAAAGTCACGTACCGAAGGATTCGGTCCGGAAGTTAGGCGTCGTATTTTGATAGGCACTTATGTTCTGTGTCACGGTTACTACGACGCGTATTATTTGCAAGCACAAAAAATTCGCCGCATCATTGCATCAGATTTTCAGGCGGCATTCAAAGAATGTGATGTCATCCTAGGGCCCGTAGCGCCTGATGTAGCTTGGCGTCTGGGTGAGAAGTCAAAAGATCCAGTGCAAATGTATTTAGAAGATATTTATACGCTCTCTACTAATTTAGCCGGCCTGCCTGCAATGAGTGTGCCTTGTGGATTTAATACAAACAATTTACCAATTGGCATGCAGTTGATTGGGAATTATTTTTCTGAAGCGCGCTTATTACAAATAGCGCATCAGTATCAGTTGGTCTCTGACTGGCATCTTCGTTCTGCGAGCGAGGTGGCATGATGGAATGGGAAGTCGTTATTGGTCTAGAGACCCACGCACAATTACAAACACAATCCAAGATTTTTAGTGGGGCAAGCACGCGCTTTGGCGCAGAGCCAAACACTCAAGCTTGTGCTGTGGATTTAGCATTACCAGGTGTACTGCCGGCGTTAAATCGGCAGGCAGTAGAGCATGCAATCCGCTTTGGATTGGCGGTTGGCGCAAAGATTTCGCCGGCTAGCATTTTTGCGCGTAAGAACTATTTTTATCCTGATCTTCCAAAAGGCTATCAAATTAGTCAGATGGAAATCCCTGTTGTAGTTGGTGGCGAAGTAGAGATCTTGGTTGGTGATGAGGTAAAGACGGTACAGCTCACGCGTGCCCATATGGAAGAGGATGCAGGTAAATCCGTTCACGAAGAGGGGTTTACCGGCCCCCATGGCGAACCATCTAGTGGCATTGACTTAAACCGTGCTGGAACACCGTTGTTGGAAATCGTTACGGAGCCAGTAATGCGTAGTGCTGCTGAAGCGGTAGCGTATGCCAAGGCTTTACATACACTCGTAGTTTGGTTGGGCGTATGCGATGGGAATATGCAAGAAGGTTCATTCCGTTGTGACGCCAACGTATCCGTGCGCCCGAAGGGGCAGGCTGAGTTTGGTACTCGTTGCGAAATCAAAAACTTAAACTCATTCCGCTTCTTGGAAGAAGCAATTCAATATGAGGTGCGTCGTCAAATTGAGTTGATTGAGGATGGCGGGCTCGTTGTTCAGGAAACGCGTCTCTATGACCCTGATCGTCAGGAAACCCGTAGCATGCGCAGCAAAGAAGATGCTAATGACTATCGCTATTTCCCTGATCCCGATTTATTGCCGGTAGTGATTGATGATGTCTGGATTGCAAAAGTACGTAGTGGCATGCCAGCACTTCCTGCCCAGTTGCGCGAGCAATGGCAAAGCGAATATAGCCTGAGCGCCTACGACACGCAGTTACTGACCCAAGATAGAGACACTGCAAAAGTGTTTGAAGAACTACTCACCATTGTTGGCAAGCAACTTGCAAAAGCGGCGGCAAATTTAATTGCGGGCGAATTTGCATCATCTTTAAACCGTGCAGGCATTGCTGTGGCAGAAGCGCCTTTAAAGGCGGTACATTTAGCACCATTGCTCACTCGTGTTGCTGATGGCACCATCTCCAATAAGATTGCAAAAGATATTTTTGCAATTCTCTGGGAAGAGGCTATTGCTGGTAAAGCCATCAGCACTGTCGATCAGATTATTGATGCCAAAGGGCTCAAGCAGATCAGCGATAGCGGTGCACTTGAGGCAATGATTGATCAAGTGTTGGCGGCGAATGAGAAGTCGGTGGAAGAATTCCGTTCTGGCAAAGAGAAAGCATTCAATGCGCTCGTCGGGCAGATCATGAAAGCCTCTCAAGGTAAAGCCAATCCTGGTCAAGTGAATGAGTTATTGCGTAAAAAGCTTAGCTAACCATCAGTACCCAATAAAGAGAAAGAAATAGATGAGTGCCATTGATCCAAAGCAGGCAGAGCAAGAAGAGTTGGTTGCTGAGTGGTTGCGTGCTACCCCAGGCTTCTTTGAGCGGTATGCCAATCTCTTTAATGAGATACGGATTAAGCATCCACATGAGGATCGTGCGATTTCTTTGCAAGAGCGCCAGATGACGGTATTGCGCACTCAAAATCAAGAGCTCAATCGCCGCTTAAGTGAGATGCTGCACTTTGGTAGTCGTAACGATAAAACCCAACAAAGTTTAGTGGCTTGGTTGTTGCGTTTAATGAAAGCTAATAATAAGGCGGATGTTGAGGCCGCGATTACGACTGGTTTAGCAGAAGTATTTGAAGTAGATGCTGCACATCTTTTGTCTCCGAATTCGGCATTTGGTCCTTGGATCGATACCCCTTTATGTGGCTCAGTAAAAGAGCTGGCTGCAGCTAGTATCGATTTATTAGCAAGCCAAACTCATATTGATCCAGCGTGGCAAAGTATGGTGGCTATCGGCTTACCGCTTGGAAAAAGTCTTGGTATGAATCAATCCACAGCTGTGCTCTTACTAGCCAGCAAAGATGAAACTCGCTTTACTGCAGATATGGGCGCGTTCTATTTACGTCAAATCGCAGAACTCACAGCAGCGGCTTTGGATCGTATCCAGGCTTATGAAGCTAAAGCCGACTGAACTTCATCCACTCATGCAAGAGTATTTGCATGAGCTGCATGTGTTGCGGCAACTCTCTGGCCACACGCTTAAAGCCTATGGCATGGATCTCAGTGATCTCCAAAATTTTGCTCAAGAAGATTCTGTTGATTTATTGAAGGTTAGTAATGCTCATGTGCGGCGCTGGGCTGGTCGTTTGCACTCCAAGGAAAAATCTTCCAGGAGTATTGCCAGGGCGCTATCGGCATGGCGCGGCTGGTATGACTGGTTAACAGAAAAAGATGCCCGGCGGGATGCCCGCGCTGGGAAAGTGACAGGCAATCTAGCAGCCAATCCTGTTGATGATGTGAAGGCCCCTAAGCGTTTAAAGTCTCTACCCAAGGCCCTATCTGTTGAACAGGCGCTGGCTTTGGTTAGTCAGGCCGTTAAAGAGGCTGAGGAGCAAAAGGATCTCGAAACAATTCGTGATGCTGCGATTATCGATTTACTCTATTCCTCTGGATTGCGCTTATCTGAATTACTCGGCATTGATGTGATGCAAAGCAAAGACCGGCAACACGAATCTGCTGGCTGGCTAGATTGGGATGCTGCTGAAGTGACTGTTTTAGGTAAGGGCGGCAAAAGGCGTTCAGTTCCAGTGGGCGCGCCAGCGATGAAGTCCTTGCTTGCTTGGCGAGAAATTCGTGACGCAAGTTCGTTTGCCCAAGAATCCCTCGCCTTATTCTTATCTGCTACTGGCAAACGCTTATCTCCGCGGACCGTTCAGGAGCGCCTGCGTTCTTTAGCGATTCGAGCCGGCTTACCTACCCATGTGCATCCGCATATGATGCGTCACAGTTTTGCTAGTCATGTGCTGCAATCGTCACAGGATTTGCGTGCCGTGCAAGAGATGCTCGGACATGCAAGTATCGCTAGCACTCAGATTTATACCTCCTTAGATTTTCAGCATCTTGCTCAGGCGTACGATAAAACGCATCCGCGCGCAAAGGCTGGCAAAGACTGAAGAACTCGGTAATATAGTGGGTTTCCCGGTCGGGGAACGCAAGACTCTAGATTTAGATTGGATCATTCATGGCATTAATTCCGGTAACCATATTGACGGGCTTTTTAGGAAGCGGCAAAACCACTTTGCTAAAACACATCCTCACTGAAGATCATGGCAAAAAAATTGCTGTGATTGAAAACGAGTTTGGTGAAGAAAACATTGACAACGATATTTTGGTTCAGGATCACGAAGAAAATATCGTCCAAATGAGTAACGGTTGTATTTGCTGCACGATTCGTGGGGACTTGGTCGAAGCCCTGAGCGAGCTTTGGGAGCAACGCAAAGATAAGAAGATTAGTTTTGACCGAGTTGTGATTGAAACCACAGGAGTAGCTAATCCGGGCCCGGTGGCACAAACCTTCTTCATGGATGATGATGTTGCGGACCACTATGTGTTGGATGCAGTGGTTACCTTAGTGGATGCAAAACATGGCCAGCAACAACTGAGCGAGCATGAGGAGGCTCAGCGCCAGGTAGGCTTTGCCGATCAGATCTTCATTACTAAGACAGACCTAGTTTCGCCTGCTGAGGTGGAGGCACTGCGTGGTCGTCTAATGCATATGAATCCAAGGGCGCCGATTAGCGCTATTTCAAAAGGCGTAGTTCCTTTAAATGCGGTTTTGGATCTCAAGGGTTTTAACCTGAATGCCAAGCTAGACATTGACCCTCATTTTTTAGAGCAGAACGATCATGATCATGCCAATTGTGGTCACGACCATTCCCATGACCACGACCATGATCACAGTACTTGCGGGCATGACCATTCTCATGATCATCACCATCATGGGCATGCAGGGCACACGGATCGCATTCAGTCCTTCGTTTTTCGTAGTGATAAACCCTTTGACCATAAAAAGTTAGAAGACTTCCTGGGAGGTATTTTGGAGGTTTTTGGAGAAAAGATGCTGCGTTACAAAGGCGTGCTCTATGTGAAGGGAAGTAGCCGTAAAGTGGTGTTCCAGGGGGTTCACCAGATGATGGGCAGCGATTTAGCGGGTCCCTGGGGTGCCGAGCCCAAGCAAACCCGTATGGTCTTCATTGGGATTGATCTGCCCAAGGACACATTACTGGCTGGGCTTGAGGGATGTTTGGCCTAAAAGATACGAGTACAATGCCCCGCCACGGTCAAGATTGTTGGATGCTGAAGAATATTGATTGATAGGCGGCAAAAGTTTGGCAGAATGAGGCAATAATGCTTCAAACCAGGAAAGAATGAGATGACGGTAAAAACAGCAACAAAAGCTGCAAGCACTTCAAAAGCGGCCAGCAAAGCGACTAGCGCGAAAGCGGTTAAAGGAGCACCTTTAACGGAAGCTGAATTGCTCAAGATGTCTGATAAGGACTACATGAACGCTGCGCAGTTAGATTTCTTCCGTCAAAAGTTATTAACTCTCAAAGATGACATTTTGAAAAATGCATCAGAGACTACAGAGCATTTACGTGAAAATATTTTGGTTCCAGATCCAGCTGATCGGGCAACGATTGAAGAAGAGCATGCATTGGAATTGCGTACGCGGGATCGTGAACGTAAGTTGTTGAAAAAAGTTGAGCAAGCGCTTGGACGCATCGAGTCAGGTGACTATGGTTGGTGTGAAGAAACAGGTGAGCCAATCGGCTTGAACCGTTTAATTGCAAGGCCTACAGCCAATTTATCTCTTGAGGCTCAAGAGCGTCGAGAACTCCGCCAAAAATTATTTGGCGAATAAATTTAATTTGTAATGACCAAGCATTTACCTACTCTGAGCGACATCTCACCGCTATTAAAGGCGGAGATTCTTGCTGAAGCTTTGCCTTATATCCGCGCATACCACGGCAAGACTATCGTTATCAAGTACGGTGGAAATGCCATGGTCGAAGAGCGCCTCAAGGAAAGTTTTGCGCGTGACGTGATCCTACTGAAGCTCGTTGGCATGAACCCGGTTGTTGTTCACGGCGGCGGCCCTCAGATTGATGAGGCTTTAAAAAAGATCGGCAAGACGGGCACCTTTATTCAAGGTATGCGCGTGACCGACGAAGAAACCATGGAAGTAGTGGAGTGGGTTTTGGGCGGTGAAGTACAGCAAGATATTGTGATGTTGATCAACCATTTTGGCGGTCAGGCCGTTGGCTTGACTGGTAAGGATGGCGGGCTCATTCATGCCAAAAAAATGATGATTCCCAGCGATACAGAACCAGGCAAGAAGGTAGATATCGGTTTTGTTGGTGAGATCGAGGCAATTAACCCAGCGGTTGTGAAGGCCTTGCAGGATGACGCTTTTATCCCGGTGATCTCTCCAATTGGATTTAGTGAAGAGGGCCAGGCCTACAACATTAATGCTGACTTAGTGGCTGGCAAAATGGCAGAAATTCTTCATGCAGAAAAATTAGTCATGATGACCAATATTCCTGGTGTGATGGATAAAGATGGCAAGTTACTCACAGATCTCACTGCGAGAGAGATTGATGCTCTTTTTGCAGATGGCACCATTTCTGGGGGCATGTTGCCAAAGATTTCTTCTGCTTTAGATGCAGCCAAGAGCGGCGTGAATTCAGTTCATATTATTGATGGTCGTATTGAGCATTCTTTGTTATTAGAAATTTTGACCGAACAAGCATTCGGTACGATGATTCGTTCTAGATAAGTAGAGAGCTATGCGTGAATCTTTAGACCCAGCAAATATCGACAGCAACAGTGCTGACGCTGGTAAGACACGCAAGCGTCCAAGGCCGGGTGAGCGTCGCCTACAAATATTGCAAGTACTTGCCGAGATGTTGCAAAACCCGAAAGGGGAGCGCGTAACAACAGCTGCCTTAGCGGCAAAAATTGATGTCTCTGAGGCCGCTTTGTATCGTCATTTTGCAAGCAAAGCGCAGATGTTCGAGGGCTTAATTTCATTTATTGAGCAAACTGTTTTTGGTTTGATTAATCAAATCAATCAAAAAGAAGAATCTGGACTTGCACAGGCGCGCGGGATACTGCAGATGCTTCTATTCTTTGCGGAAAAGAATCCTGGCATGACACGGGTCTTGTTGGGCGATGCTTTATTGCAAGAGGATGATCGTTTGCAAGAGCGCATTACTCAGGTCTTAGATCGAGTAGAGGCATCACTTAAGCAGGCCTTGCGGATTGCTCAAACCCAAGGTGGGGTATGGGCTCAGCTAGGTCAAGAGGAAGTCAGCATTCGTGCTGCAATGTTGATGAGTTTTGTCTTGGGTCGTTGGCATCGATTTGCCCGTAGCGGCTTTAAGAAATTGCCAACTGATGCCTCTGATGTCAGTTTGCGTTTGCTCTTGTCAGAATGAGCGAGTTACACCTCTCTAGAAATACCATCCATTTTGCCGAGCCCCTGCCTTTGCAGAGTGGCGCCATGTTGTCTGGCTATGACTTAGTTATTGAAACTTACGGCAAGCTCAATGCTGATAAAACGAATGCTGTTTTAGTTTGCCATGCGCTAAATGCTTCACATCATGTAGCTGGGCCAAGCCCAGAAAATCCTGAAGATATTGGTTGGTGGGACAACATGATTGGCCCGGGCAAGCCGGTTGATACCGATCACTTTTTTGTCATTGGTGTAAATAATTTAGGTTCTTGTTTTGGCTCTACTGGGCCGATGAGTATTAATCCTGCAACCGGTAAGCCTTATGGCGCAGATTTTCCAGTAGTGACTGTGGAGGATTGGGTTAATACTCAAGCGCGCTTAGCTGACAAATTAGGTATTCGGAAGTTTGCTGCAGTAATGGGCGGAAGCTTGGGCGGCATGCAAGCGATGGCTTGGGCGATTCAATTCCCTAAGCGCTTAGACCATTGCGTTGTGATTGCTTCAACTCCAAAATTAAGCGCGCAGAACATTGCATTTAATGAAGTGGCACGTAATGCCATCCTATCTGATCCAGATTTTCATGGCGGTAATTATTATGAGCATGGTGTAGTACCAAAGCGTGGCTTACGTTTAGCTCGCATGGTTGGCCACATTACCTATTTGTCTGATGACGATATGGCTGAAAAGTTTGGGCGTGAGTTGCAGCGCCCTAATGGCGAGTCCAACGACTATCGCTTTAGCTTTGATGTTGAGTTTGAGGTCGAAAGTTATTTACGTCATCAAGGCGATAAGTTTTCTACTTACTTTGATGCCAATACCTATTTATTGATTACGCGCGCCCTGGATTACTTTGATCCATCACGTCGCTATGACGGTAGTTTGAACCGCGCTTTAGCTGAGGTACACGCCAAGTTCTTGGTTGTGAGTTTTTCTACTGACTGGCGCTTTCCACCAAATCGTAGTCGCGAGATTGTGCAGTCTCTGTTAAGCAATAAGAGTGAAGTGACCTATGCAGAGATTGATGCGCCACATGGTCATGATGCTTTCTTATTAGATGATGAGCGCTATCATAATTTGGTGAGAGCTTATTTCAAGAAAATGCGCGAGGTTCACTCATGAGTATGACCAAGCGCGCTGATTTTGCCGCAATATCTAATTGGATTGCACCAAATAGTCAGGTGCTGGACTTAGGTTGTGGCGATGGAAGCTTCTTAGAGTTTTTACAAAAACAAAAGCCAGTCTATGCTTACGGCGTAGAAATTGATGATGCAAGAGTACTCGCTTGCGTCCAAAAAGGTTTGAACGTTATCCAGCAAGACCTAGAGGGCGGTTTAGCCTTATTTGAAGACAATAGTTTTGACACTGTTGTTTTGTCTCAGACAGTTCAAACCATCCATCAAACTGAAAAGATTTTGCGTGAAGTGGTTCGGGTCGGCAAAGAATCGATCGTATCTTTCCCAAATTTCGGTCATTGGTCACATCGTTTGGCGGTTAGCTTAGGGCGCATGCCGGTATCGAAGAGCTTGCCTTATCAGTGGTACAACACGCCAAACGTGCGTGTTCTCACGGTTGCTGACTTTGAGAAATTAGCCTCTGGTCTTGGTCTGCAGGTCATTGATCAATATATCTTGCATGATGGTCGACAAGTTACCTTGATGCCTAATCTGTTTGGTAGTCTTGCTTTATTTCGCGTCCGTCGTGCGTAGAAAAATATAACGAAGTGTTCGCTGCAGTTCAATCTTGGCTAAAAGACTTTCGGGTGTATCTCGAATGGCCTTGCTTGCGGATGCTCTTCTTAGGCTTCTCTGCTGGCCTTCCCCTTCTATTAATTCTTGGAACCTTAAGCTTTTGGTTGCGTGAGGCTGGAATTGATCGCAGCACGATCGGTTATCTCACCTGGGTTGGTTTGATCTATGCATTTAAGTGGGTCTGGGCGCCCATAGTTGATCGGGTGCAGATTCCGTTTCTAACTAAATTGCTCGGTCGCAGAAGAAGTTGGCTGATTTTCGCGCAAGCACTCATCATCTTCGGCCTAGTTGGCATGACGACTCTTGATCCAAGGCTTGCACTTAATTCAGTAGTGTGGTGTGCGTTATTGGTTGCGTTTGGCTCCGCAACCCAAGACATTGCCTTAGATGCCTTTCGTATTGAATCGGCCAATAGCGATCACCAAGCTGCGCTCGCGGCAACTTATCAGACTGGCTATCGCCTAGCATTGATTTGGGCTGGCGCCGGCGTTCTATGGCTTGCAGCCAGAGTTGAAACGGGTGGCAGTTATGACGCTAGTGCGTGGCAATTTGCCTACCTTTGTATGGCCGCATCGATTGGAGTTGGTGTCTTAACTACCTTGTTTAGTACCGAGCCTGCACGTTACGAGTTAGCTAAGGCGCGCAATGCAAAAGCATGGCTTTATCAAACCTTGATTGAACCTTTTGCAGAGTTCATCACTCGATATCGTTGGCATGCCGTTTTAATTCTGTCTTTGATCGCTATTTATCGTATTAGCGATGTTGTCATGGGAATCATGGCCAATCCTTTTTACGTTGATATGGGCTACACCAAAGATGAAGTGGCGGCGGTGAGTAAAGTATTCGGTGTGGTGATGACCTTGGTTGGCGCTTTTGTGGGTGGAGTGCTCACATTGCGTTTTGGCGTCTTACGAATTTTATTTGTAGGCGCGGTGTTATCAGCGTTAAGTAATTTACTATTTGCGTGGCTAGCAACTCAGGGTCATGATTTACATGGTCTTATTTGGGTAATTTCTGCTGACAATTTAAGTTCTGGCATTGCCAGTGCAGCCTTTATTGCTTTCCTGTCTTCACTTACCAATATTCGTTATTCGGCAACTCAGTACGCGCTGTTTAGCTCGATGATGTTGTTGTTACCCAAGTGGCTGGCAGGCTTCTCCGGAGTGTTTGTCGATAACTTCGGATATCAAGCATTTTTCTATGGTACCGCCATCATTGGCGCACCAGTCCTAGTGCTGATTTGGGCAACGATTCACTTCAATATTGTTCAGATCAAAAATGAAGGCGAATAAACCCGCTCTCAATCGCTTAAAGTTTCCAGTCGTAATCCACAGTCAGTGGTGCGTGGTCTGAGAATTTCTCACCCTTATAAACAGTAGTTTTTTTAGCGGTAGCAGCGATACCGGGTGTGCTGATGTGATAGTCAATACGCCATCCAACATTCTTGGTATAAGCTTGACCGCGATTACTCCACCAGGTGTAGCAAGAATCTCCAGCTTCGGGTTCTAGTTTGCGATACACATCAACGTAACCTACCTTGTCAAAGAGATTGGTAAGCCATGCCCGTTCCTCTGGCAAGAAGCCAGAGTTTTTGATATTCCCCTTCCAATTTTTTAAATCGATCTCGTGATGCGCAATATTGACATCCCCACAAAGCACAATTTCTCGGCCGGATTTTTTAAGCTTAATCAGATGAGGCAAGAAGCTGTCTAGGTAGCGGTATTTGGCCTCTTGGCGCTCAGGAGAGCTTGAGCCTGAAGGCATGTATACCGAGATTACTGAAAGGCTTTTGAAGCGCGCTTCTACATAACGGCCTTCGGCATCGAATTCCTCATTGCCATATCCATAAAGGACCTCATCGGGTTGATGGGGTGTATAGATGCCGCAGCCGCTATAACCTTTTTTCTCTGCATGATGAAAGAAGCCATGCATACCATCGGGATTGAGGATGGCATCTTCAAGATCATCTCTCTGAGCCTTAAGCTCTTGCATACAAATGAAATCCGCTTTTTGCTTTACAGCCCACGGTAGGAAGCCTTTTTTGACTGCGGAACGAATACCGTTGAGGTTCGCGGAAATGATGCGTAACATGTAGGCCTATGAGCTCAAATAATTCAAATCAAGATAAATTTATTCAGTTTGCTTTAGAAGCAAAGGTTCTGTCCTTTGGGGAGTTTAAAACTAAAGCTGGCAGACTCTCGCCTTATTTCTTTAATGCAGGCGGATTTGATGATGGCGCTCGTTTGGGAGCTTTAGGCCGCTACTACGCCAAAGCCTTACAAGAATCTAAGCTTCAATTCGATATGCTTTATGGCCCTGCATATAAGGGCATTACTTTGGCGGCTGCTACCGCCATTGCTCTAGCAGACAACGGGATCAATGTGCCCTATGCCTATAACCGTAAAGAAGCGAAAGATCATGGTGAAGGCGGTGTTTTGGTGGGCGCCCCAGTTAAAGGAAAAGTTGTCATCATTGATGATGTCATCTCTGCGGGAACGTCAGTAAGAGAGTCTGTAGACCTGATACGCAAGGCTGGCGCAGAGCCTGCAGCAGTGTTGATTGCTTTAGACCGCATGGAAAGATCAGGAAGCGCTACAGAAGTTGGTGATAAGTCAGCCGTGCAAGCGGTTGAACAAGAGTTTGGTTTGCCGGTAATTTCAATTGCAAACTTAACTGGCTTGATGTCTTTCTTAACCGCCTCAAGTGATGCTCAGCTTACAAACTACTTGCCAGCTGTTAAAGCCTATCGCGAGAAATATGGCATCTAAGAATAACGATTCTTAGATCTCTGTTTCACCCTCAAAAACAGTAACGGCTGGTCCGGTCATGATGACGGGTTGGGATATGTTATTGACCATGCCACCCCAGGCAATTTGAAGGTCGCCACCACGAGTACGCACTTTTACCGGCGAGTCCAGTAGGCCTCTGCGAATACCTGATACGACTGCCGCGCAAGCGCCTGTGCCGCAGGCAAGCGTTTCTCCAGCGCCGCGCTCATAAACCCGCAACTTAATTTCATTGCGATTGAGAACCTGCATATAGCCAGCATTTACCCTCTTCGGGAATGCTAAATGCCTTTCAATTTCCGGCCCTTCTGTCAGGACGGGCGCACTCTCGAGATCGCCCACAACTTGCACGGCATGTGGATTACCCATGGAAAGAACGCCCACAAAACTATCGTGAGTTGCAGGGTGATCTAGAGCAAGTGCATATAGCGTTTCATGAAACTCTTGCATGCTCGCTAAGCCGTTTGCATTAAACGGAACTTGGCTATGCTCAAAAATTGGCGCACCCATATCGACTTCTACTTGACCGTCTGGGTAGGATTTGAGGGTAAGGACGGTGTGCGCAACTTCTACACGTAGTGGATTCTTAGTAGACAGGCCGTGATCTAAGACAAAGCGTACAAAGCAACGTGAACCATTGCCGCATTGCTCCACTTCGCCGCCATCTGAGTTGAAGATTCGGTATTTAAAATCGGCATCTGACCTAGTTGTTTTTTCTACTAAAAGAATTTGATCCGCGCCAATACCAAATTGACGATGCGCCAATGTTTTCCATTGCTCTCGCGTTATTCCACTGAGGTCTTGATCAATTCCATTGAGCACAATAAAGTCATTGCCAGCACCATGCATTTTGGTGAAGCGAATTTTGCGTCCAACGTTGGTTTGATGAGTACTCAAAATATCTCTTTAATCGTAAAGGCTAGCTTCGCCAGGAGGACGATGCTTAAAGCGCTTATGAACCCAATAGTACTCTGCTGGTCTTTCTCTAACAAGCTCTTCAATGTATTGGTTTAGGCGAGCCGTATCTTTTTCAACATCATCACTTGGAAAATTTGGGAGTGGGGCGCTGATATGACAGGTATAGCCTTTGCGATCTTTGTTTAGGGTTGTCGTCATTAAGCACACCTCTGCCCCACTCAGCCTAGCTAAGCGTGATACAGAAGTAATGGTATTGGTCTGAATGCCAAAAAAGGGTACGAATACGGAGTCACGAGGACCCAAATCAATATCGGGCGCGATAAAAATAAAATTCCCAGTTTGGATTTCACGAATGAGATCCCGTAGTCGACTTTGTCTTTCAATAGACTTACCCCCAAATCGATTTCTCCACTCAATCATTTTTTGATTAAAGAATGGGTTCTTCATATTCTGATAAAGGCCTGCGCCTCTGGGCCAATCATGTTGATTTGCCAAAACAGATAGCGCCATAAAACCCCCTTCAAGGCCAACAAAGTGAGGGTTGATCAGGAGTCGAGGTTTGCGATCACCTAAAGTGATTGCAGAATCGATCGTCACAATATCGGTAATTTGTTTTCCGCTGCCCAGCCAAATACGACTTCTTTCTAGGACGCTGCGGCCAAATAATTTCCAGTGCTCAAGTGCTAAAGCATCAACTTCTTTTTCGCTCAGAGCTGGAAAACATAGGCGTAAATTTGTTTTAACAACTTTCGCGCGACTATTGGGAATATGCGCCGCAAGCCAACCAAGTCCGTAGCCTACATATACTGTGATGGCGTTGGGAAGAAATGCAAACAAGCGTAATAGGCTGAGTGCTGAGAAATTGAAGAGGTTGGATAACCAGGTCATTTCAAAAATGATAATGAATCTATTTTCTGTTCGGTGGCAATTCTGCGCCAGCTGGATGCTTATAGCGGTTATAAGACCAAATAAATTGTTCGGGAGCAACAAGGACAGCATTTTCAATAGCGATATTCAATTCTGTAGCCGCAAGCGCAGGGTCTTCGGGCAAACGGTTTAGTCGAGTTGCTTGCATTAGCCAGCCCTTCCCGAGCGCTTTACGTTTGGCAGTAAACATGACTACGGGAGTGTTATTTCGGTTAGCCAGTCGAGCGGGTAAAGGCGTCGTATACGCAGGTTTACCAAAGAAAGGAACCCATACCCCTTCGCCACCGCTCGGAACTTGGTCTGGAAGAATGCCAATAGCTTCGCCACGAGTGAGAGCTCTGGTCATTTGGCGAACGCCGTTGAGATTGGTTGGAACAAAGTGCATATTGGGATAGGCACGACCTTGTTCAACAACTTCATTGAGCCACTCTTGACGTGATGGGCGATACAAAATAGTAGCCGGAAAATGTTGTGCCAACACTCTCGGAATAATTTCAAAACCGCCAAGATGGGGCGTTAACATAACAAGACCATGGCCTTCCTTGATTGCTGTTTCCACGACATCCCAGTTTTGCACTTCCACCGATGTGAGCGCCTTTTGGGGGTTGCGCCAAATCCATAAGCTATCTGAAAACAACATGCCTGATGCACGGACTGCCGGCCAAAGTTTGAGGGGTAGCTTATGCATCCTGATGACAGCCTCATACTGAGGTCTAAAGAGCGAGCGATATTGCTTTGATCCCACGTATGCCAACATACCTAGAAAAGCGCCGATTACCTGCACTACCGCAAGGGGCAGTACAGCAATGATGTTTAGGCCAATCTTTAAAAGGATTTTTCTCACCCCCCAATGATATTCAATGCCGCTCTATTGACCAAATTTAACTATGCCTTGATCGATTTCACCCTTTTCAGATAGAATTACCGCATCGCTGAGTTAAGACAACTTGCAGGGCGATCCAAAAATTCTGCTAAAGCGTCGCCGTTGTAGTTCCTGGCACGTCGAGTTGTCCCATAGATCGTGTTAATTTTTTAAGGAATGTGCAATGGCAAATGATTACTTCTTTACCTCAGAGTCAGTCTCTGAAGGCCACCCCGATAAAGTAGCTGACCAAATTTCTGATTCGATTCTTGATGCCATCTTGGCTCAAGATCCAACAGCACGCGTTGCTGCAGAAACTTTATGCAATACCGGCTTAGTTGTTTTGGCTGGCGAAATCACTACCAACGCTAACGTTGACTACATCCAAGTAGCGCGAAATACTTTGCGTGAAATCGGTTACGACAACACTGCTTACGGTATCGACTACAAAGGTTGTGCCGTGTTAGTTGCCTATGACAAGCAAAGTCCAGACATTGCTCAAGGTGTTGATAAAGCCCATGATGATGGCTTGGATCAAGGTGCTGGCGATCAGGGTTTAATGTTT
This sequence comes from Polynucleobacter sp. MG-6-Vaara-E2, assembly GCF_018687695.1. Lineage (NCBI taxonomy): Bacteria > Pseudomonadati > Pseudomonadota > Betaproteobacteria > Burkholderiales > Burkholderiaceae > Polynucleobacter > Polynucleobacter sp. MG-6-Vaara-E2. The sequence goes on along the minus strand of NZ_CP061303.1, from coordinate 1,922,575 downwards.
GGTTACGCGTGTGACGAAACCGCAGAGCTCATGCCTTTGCCAATTCACTTGTCACACCGTTTAGTAGAGCGTCAATCACAACTGCGCCGCGATGGCCGTTTAACATGGTTGCGTCCAGATGCGAAGTCACAAGTGACCTTGCGTTATGTGGATGGCAAGCCTGACTCTATCGATACCGTTGTGTTGTCTACTCAACATGATGAAGATATTTCTCTCGAAAAATTGCGTGAAGCGGTTATCGAAGAAATCATCAAACCAGTACTACCAAAGCACTTGATCAAGGGTGCGATTAATTTCTTAGTGAACCCAACTGGTCGATTCGTGATCGGAGGCCCACAGGGTGATTGTGGTTTAACTGGCCGCAAAATTATTGTGGACACCTACGGTGGTGCAGCTCCTCACGGTGGTGGCGCATTCTCTGGCAAGGATCCATCTAAGGTTGACCGCTCAGCTGCATATGCAGGTCGCTATGTTGCAAAGAACGTCGTTGCTGCAGGCTTGGCAAGCAAGTGCTTAATTCAAATCTCATACGCAATTGGCGTTGCAAAACCGACTTCGGTGATGGTCAGTACATTTGGTACCGGCAAGATCTCTGATGAAAAGATTGCTCAATTAGTTTCTGAGCATTTTGATCTGCGTCCAAAAGGTATTGTGAAGATGCTGAACCTCTTGCGCCCAATTTATCGTAAGACTGCTGCTTATGGCCACTTTGGTCGTGAGGAGCCAGAATTTACTTGGGAGCAGACAGACAAGGCCGCAGCATTACGTGTCGCAGCAGGCTTGTAAGCGCTTAAGAGCATCAAAAAGCAGTTTCTAGAGGTATTGAGGCGAAATATGCCGTAATTGTTTACAATTACGGCATACCTTCAAGGAGCGTTGCAAGGAATGTTGAGACCCAGCATTTCCCCAGGCTTGAAGGGAGTGGGCTCCTAAACGGAGTTTGCTAATTGCAACTGCGCTCGCTAACCCATGGTTCAACGGCTAGCGAGTTTGCACTCCAGCATTGGATCGTATTTAGCTGGAGCATTAATGAATACCGTTTCTGATTTAAATAACTTTGTTGCAACACGTTGCGCAATTGCTGACATTTCTTTGGCTGATTTTGGACGCAAAGAAATCGCTATTGCTGAAACCGAGATGCCCGGCTTGATCGCTATTCGTGACGAGTTTGCCGCACAACAGCCATTGCGGGGTGCGCGCATTACTGGTTCATTGCACATGACCATTCAAACTGCAGTTTTGATCGAGACCCTTGAGGCGCTTGGTGCCGAAGTGCAGTGGGCTTCTTGCAATATTTTCTCCACCCAAGACCACGCTGCTGCAGCAATTGCTGCAAATGGTACGCCAGTCTATGCGATCAAGGGCGAGACCCTTGAGCAATACTGGGATTTCACCCATCGCATTTTTGAATGGGCTGACGGCGGTTTTACCAATATGATTTTGGATGACGGTGGCGACGCTACTTTGTTATTGCACCTTGGTGCACGCGCTGAAAAAGATCAAGCTTGCTTGAATCACCCAACCAGTGAAGAAGAGACAATTTTGTTCTCTGCCATTAAGAAAAAATTGGCACAAGATCCAACTTGGTATTCAGTACGTTTAGAAAAGGTTAAAGGCGTTACAGAAGAAACCACTACTGGTGTACATCGTCTGTATCAAATGTTCGCCAAAGGCGACCTAAAGTTCCCAGCAATTAACGTCAATGACTCTGTAACCAAGAGCAAGTTCGACAACCTCTATGGTTGCCGCGAATCTTTGGTTGATGCGATTAAGCGTGCTACGGATGTGATGATTGCCGGTAAAGTTGCTGTTGTTTGTGGTTACGGCGACGTAGGTAAGGGTTCTGCACAGGCATTGCGCGCTCTATCTGCTCAAGTTTGGGTTACTGAAGTAGATCCAATCTGTGCATTGCAAGCAGCCATGGAAGGTTATCGTGTTGTAACGATGGACTACGCTGCTGATAAAGCAGACATCTTTGTATCTGCGACAGGTAACTACCATGTGATTACTCATGACCATATGGCTAAGATGAAAGATCAAGCCATTGTTTGTAACATCGGCCACTTTGATAATGAGATCGATGTTGCTGGTATTGAAAAGTACAAGTGGGAAGAGATCAAGCCACAAGTAGATCACGTGATTTTCCCAGCAGCCAATGGTCAGCCAGAAAAGCGCATCATTATTTTGGCTAAAGGCCGCTTAGTAAATTTAGGCTGTGGCACTGGACACCCTTCTTACGTGATGAGTTCTTCATTTGCAAATCAAGTTATCGCGCAAATTGAATTGTGGAATGCAGTTGGTACAAATAAATACCCAATCGGTGTTTACACATTGCCTAAGCACTTGGATGAGAAGGTTGCACGCTTACAGCTGAAGAAGCTCAATGCACAGTTGACCGAGCTATCTGATCAGCAGGCTGCATATATTGGCGTAACAAAGGAAGGCCCATACAAGGCTGACCATTATCGTTATTAATCCAATTTATTTAATAGATACCTAGGCCCAAGATCATGGAATTAAGCGTCGAGTTCTTCCCTCCAAAAACACCTGAAGGTGAGGATAAGTTGCGTCTTGTGCGTGAGCGTTTCAGCGAAACACTGAAGCCCTCGTTTTATTCCGTGACTTTTGGTGCCGGTGGCTCTACCCAGTCAGGCACTCTAAAAGTAGTAAGTGATATTCATGCGGCAGGCGCTGCAGTCGCTCCCCACTTGTCTTGTGTTGGTAGCTCGCGCGAGAGTGTGAGAGAGATGTTGAAGCAGTACCAAGCATTAGGCGTAAAGCGGATTGTTGCTTTACGTGGTGATCTACCATCTGGCATGGGTCAGTATGGAGAGTTCCATCATGCCAATGAGTTGGTCGAATTTATCCGCTCAGAAACGGGCGATTGGTTTCATATTGATGTGGCAGCTTATCCAGAGACTCATCCACAGGCAAAGTCGCCTGCTAGCGATGTCGATTTTTTTGTGCAAAAAATGAAGGCCGGCGCTAATTCTGCTGTTACTCAGTATTTTTATAACAGCGATGCCTATTTCCGTTTTGTTGATGAGGCTTATGACTTGGGTGTGACCCAACCAGTCATTGCTGGCATCATGCCAATTACTAATAGCACTCAGTTACTGCGCTTTTCAGATGCGTGTGGCGCAGAAATTCCGCGTTGGATTCGCCTCCGTCTTCAGTCCTATGGCGACGATATTGCTTCTATTCGCTCTTTTGGTGAAGAGGTGGTAACAGATTTATGCGATCAGCTTCTGACTGCCGGAGCGCCAGGTTTGCATTTCTATTCCCTGAATCAAGCCGATGCTGTTTTGGCGATTGCAGACAATCTAGATTTAACGAAGTAGGCCGGATTCAGTAAGTAGTAGATCTAAGGGCTCATCATGTGATTGAGCTGACCAGTGAGCTTCATCTAGTTTTTGCCAGTCAAACCCAATCCCAATGCTAATGAGCTTGGGATTTTTTTTTCTCAGATCGGCCAGGGTTCGATCAAAGTAACCGCCACCATATCCTAATCGCCAGTAATGGGGTTTGCCATTAATAATTGCAGTAGACCAGCCTACGCAAGGAATGAGGATGCAGTCGGGCTGTATGGCTGGTCTAGAGGTGTTGTTAGGGTTTGGTTCAAGAACGTTGTGCGCACTAGGAATAAGGCGGTCCCCATCCCTCCATTCATAAAAATCCAGATGCTTATCTGGGCGAGCAAAAGGGAGTGCCAGTCTTCGCCCTAGAGCATTTTTAGACCAGTCAACTAAGATTGATCGTAAATCCAGCTCATCTTGAATCGGCCAATAGAGGGCGATGGTTTCTAGCAAAAGACCGCCTGTTTCCAAAAATCGATTGAGATGCGTAATTAAGCGATCTGTTATTTGGGGGTAATTTTCTCCGGCAGCAAATTCCTTGCGTTGTTTTAGCAGTTCTTGGCGAAGAGTTTTTGGTGAATTACCGTGCATATCAATCATTATCAGGCGAAAATTAAAAGATATAGTAATTAAGTTAACGTAAGCAGAGCGCTTAATTTATTGATACAGGGTTAGATAGTGAAAAAGAAGTTAAAAACTCGCATATACCGTCAATGGGCCAAGATCTTGATTTTGGGCCTTGCTCTCAATGCGCCCTATGCGTTTTCAGAGAAGCCTAAAAAGCCAAGCCTACCTAAATCTTATGAGAGTAAAGCGGCTCCAGCTGAGATTACCGATACCGATCGAATGTTTATCGACTTGCGCGAAGCAGCTAGAAAAAATGATGTGTTTCGTACACAGCAGTTGTCATCCAATTTAGTTGGCTATCCCTTTGATGACTATGTTGCTTACTTTCGCATTAAGCCTCAGTTATTTGATAGTGTTGGTAATGTACGCAATGATTACAGTGCCGATGCACAAGTTGTTGCTTTTTTAAATCAATATCAAGGAACTGCTTTAGCTGATCGTATGCGCAATGACTGGCTACTAGTTCTAGGTAAAAGGAAGGACTGGACACGCTTTGATGCGGAGTACGCTAAGTTTGTTTTAGATGATGACACTCAAGTGAAGTGCTATCACCTACTGTCTAAATTATCTCAGGGCGAGAATCCAACTAAGTTAGCTATTGATTCCCGCGCCATACTTCTAGACCCGAGCTATTTTGGTCAGGCTTGCCAGGAGCTGGTGCCTTCATTAGTGGCGACTGGTGGTATGACGCCTAGTGAGGCTAAAGCGATTGGGCGCGCAGCAAGTGAAAGAGGGTATGACACCATGGCCAAGCGTCTTGGTGGTGATGATCCAATTGGAGATGTTGTGAGAGCGGCGAAAGCTGACCCAGCAAAAGCTTATCGTGATTTCTTGCAAACATCTTCACGGTACAGTAAAGAGAATCAAGCAGTTGCTTGGGGTGTGATTGGTCAATTTTTGGCGAAGAAATTAGATCCGAATGCGGATGATGCTTATCGTTTGCAACAAGAGCTGGGCTATAACGAGCTACTGTCTGTTGAATCCCAGGAGTGGAAGGTAAGGGCAGGTCTGCGTGCTAAAGACTGGGTATTGGTAAAGAATGCTATTGATGGTATGAACCCTGTCGTACGCAGTAAAGATCCTGCATGGACATTTTGGTATGGGCGTGCATTAAAGGCCGATGGCCAAGATGCTAAAGCCAAAGATAGCTTTGAATTAATTGCCGATCAATACAACTTTTATGGGCAGTTAGCGCGCGAAGAGTTAGGTAAATCAAATCATGCACCTGCACGCACCAAAGTCACTGAACAAGAGATTGATTCTATGGCGAATCGTAAAGGATTTATGCGTGGCGAACGCTTATATGCAATGAACTTGCGCTTTGAGGGTAATCGTGAGTGGAATTGGGAATTGCGCAATATGACAGACAAGCAATTATTGGCTGCTGCGGAATATGCCAAACGCATCAATTTGTATGATCGTGTAGTCAATACAGCTGATCGAACAAAGCAAGAGCATGACTTTAGTTTGCGCTACCCAACACCGTATCGAGAAGAGCTGTCTCCTATCGCAAGACAAATTGATTTGAATCTAGCTTGGGCTTATGGACTCATCCGCCAAGAGTCACGCTTCATCATGAACGCATCTTCTTCGGTAGGCGCTTCTGGTTTGATGCAACTGATGCCGAATACTGCAAAGTATGTTGCCAAGAAAATTGGTATGAGCAACTATACCAACGATAAGTTAAGCGACACCAACACGAATCTCATTTTAGGTAGTAACTATTTGAATATGGTGTTAATTGATTTAGATGGTTCTTGGGTTCTGGCTTCTGCGGCCTATAACGCTGGGCCGTCCCGCTCTAAGGCGTGGCGCGAAAAGCTCACTAGCCCAACTGAAGGAGCTATTTTTGCTGAAACCATTCCATTTAACGAGACTCGCACCTATGTGAAGAATGTGTTGTCCAATGCAAATTATTATTCATCAGTATTGAATGGACAAACACAGTCATTGAAGCAGCGTTTGGGTGTCATTACGCCAAAAGCTGCTACACAGTCTGAGTTACCTTAAGCGTACTAAAACCTGAGGATTTTATGCAATATGACATTCTGTTAATTGGCGGCAATGGATTTGTAGGCCGTGTTCTAGCGGCGCAGTTGCAGCAGGCTGGCTATTCGGTATTGATCCCATCTAGTCACTCTGCCGCAGGTCGCGAATTGCGGATGTTGCCTAAGATTTATATTGAAGATGCAGATGTTCATGAATTTGATGAGTTGCAGTCTTTGTGTGCACGGATCAAGCCTAATGGGGCAGTTATTAATTTAGTTGGTGTATTGCACGACAAGCCTGCCAAGCCATACGGCAAGATATTTAAGGCGGCGCATGTTAATTTGCCAAAAAATATCATTACAGCAATGCAGCTGCATGGCCTTAAGCGTTACCTGCATATGAGTGCATTAGGGGCTGACTCTCATGGACCTTCAATGTATCAGCGTAGCAAAGGTGATGGAGAACTTGCCATTAAGACGAGTAAATTAGACTGGACTATTTTTAGACCTTCAGTCATTTTTGGCGCACAAGATCAATTTATTAATTTATTTGCCAAGCTCACTAAATTGTTTCCGGCGATGCCTTTGGCAAACCATCAGGCAAAGTTTCAGCCGGTCAGTGTTAACGATGTTGCAACTGCATTTGTTAAGGCGTTGACAATGCCGCAATCAATCCATCAGTCTTATGATTTAGTGGGCCCTAAGGTCTACACCATGAAAGAAATTGTGGAATTTGCTGCACGTAAAGCAAACACCTCTTGCGCCATTATTCCGGTGCCGCCATTTGTTGGCTACATACAGGCCTTAGCTTTTGAATTCTTACCAGGGCCAACGCTAATGTCGCGCGATAACATTGCCTCTATGCAACAGCCAAATACTTTACCCATTAAAGGTGTGGATGCTTTGACGGAAGTCTTTAAGATGAGTCGTCGTACTTTAGAGGGTATGAAGTAATGAAGACTTATGCCGTTGGCGGTGCTATTCGAGATACGCTAATGGGTTTGCCGGTTCACGATATCGATTACGTAGTGGTCGGCTCTAGCGTTGAGGAAATGATTGCCAAAGGGTTTCGTCCAGTTGGTAAAGATTTTCCCGTCTTTTTGCATCCAGAGACGCAGGCTGAATATGCGCTAGCGCGCACTGAGCGTAAAACTGGCAAAGGTTATAAAGGCTTTCATTTTTATGCAGATCCATCAGTTACGCTTGAGCAGGATTTGCAACGTCGAGATTTAACAATCAATGCAATGGCACAAGAGGTGGGTGCTGATGGAAAGTTTGTTGGCCCAATTTTGGATCCATACAACGGCCAAGATGACTTAGCGGCTAAAGTATTTCGTCATGTGTCTGATGCATTTGCAGAAGATCCATTACGTTTATTGCGTATCGCGCGGTTTGCCGCACGCTTTCCTGAATTCAGCGTTGCCGATGAAACGATGCTAGCTTTAAAGGCAATTGTTCAAGCTGATGAATTAAATGCTTTATCTGCTGAGCGTATATGGCAAGAGCTTGCTAGAGGCTTTGTGGCAAGTAAGCCGATGCATATGCTCCAAGTATTACTAAATTCTGGAGCTGCCAAAACAATCCTTTCGCCAACATTAAATGCGCAACTTGCTCAAGAGCAATTTCGTGAGGATCTTATTGCGCATTGGGATTTAATTAGTAATGCCTTAGATGAGCGCTGCGCAGTTTTCTTAATGCATGTGCCTGCGAATGAAATTCGCTCTTGGGCAGAGTGCGTTCGTATGCCAATTGAGGTTCGGGATTTTAGCGAGATTTTTAGTGAGTTGGTTGCCTTCGCTAATAAGGCTAACGGTGCATTTCAGGCGGTTGATGTTCTCGCCTGGTTTAATCGTGCAGATGTTTGGCGTAAGCCTGATCGCGGACAGGCACTTTTGAGTCTTGCTCAGAAAATTGGGATAAACACCGCTCTTTTGATGAAGGCAATGCGTGAAGCGCAGGCGCTCAACACAGCCGAGATAATTGCAGGTGTCTCTGCCTCGGATCGTTCAAACGGAGAGCGGATAGGAAGTGCATTTGAAGTAGCAAAATTGGCAGCAATTACTGCCGCACTTCAGGCTTAATTCTTAGAGCCTGTTTCTGCCACGTAATCCAGGCAAATCCTCGAGGGTCCGTCCTGGCAATAACTGACTTAAGTTTTTAGAGAATGCAAAAGCTTTAAATAGCTCACCCATTTCTGCTTCAGATAATAATTTTTGTAATGAATTGGAAATAGGCAGGAAAGTTTCTGGGTTGCTGGGGTCTCCGATCTCTAAAGCAATATCACCAATACCCGCATCCAATAAGTAGGCGGCTTGATTTGTCAAAAAAACATCATCTACATTTTCTTCAAGCGCACTTCGGGCAATTTGCGACCACTCTACGTGAGTCGTGAGATCGCACAGACCTGGTAAATGAAATGGATCTTGGATTGCATGATGGCGATGGTGTGCCATCAGCGTACCTTCAAGCCTTTGTGGATGGTAATACTCATTCTCTGGAAAGCCGTAATCAAATGTGAGAAACAGGCCGCTATGGAGATGTTTGGCAACTTGCTTTATCCAGGCATTCGCTGGGTTATGTAATTCCGTGACATAGCCCTCTGAAAAATTCTCATTTAGTAGATTGTGTGGGAGCAAATCTTGCGCAACTGGTGATCCCACCTTCCACGTCAGCTGGTTGTTTTCAAGGGCAACGCCATGCCAATACCAAAATCCATTTTGATAGATGATGGCATCACAAGGAATGGCATCAATTACTTCATTTGCGAGAATGATGCCTGTGAAGTCTCTTGGTAACTCACTTAGCCAAAGACATTGAGTTTGACTTTGGAGTTCATTGATGGTTTTGCCAATACGCTCTTGTTGGCGCTGCGCAAGGTCGGGAGAAATTTCAACAATGTCATAGCCGTCTAATTGGAAATCGAGCTCATGCAAACGGCTCAAAATCGATGTTGCTAATTTGCCAGAGCCAGCACCAAACTCTAGGATTTGAGTAGGCTGTCCTTGCGCCTTGAGACTCTCGAGAACAGGAATGAGGGTAGAGCAGATGGCGGCGCCAAATAGTGGGCTGAGCTCAGGTGCTGTTGTGAAGTCCCCACCAGAGCCTAGCTTATGGGCGCCCGCGCTGTAATAGCCCATTCCTGGCTCATAGAGCACCATCTCCATATAGCGAGAAAAGGGTATCCAACCCCCTTGAGAGGCGATCTGAGAGGCTATTTTGGCCTTCAAAAGCTCACTGTGCTCCGCTTCAAGGCTGGTCAAGGTAATATCCATAGCTCGCTAGTCTAAGAGAATTTAATTGAACCCTAGTTCAAACACCCCATCCCAGCAACGAAATGCCGTTTTGGTGACTGGCGCCGCCAAGCGCCTAGGTCGGGAAATTGCTTTGCAGTTTGCTCGTCAAGGGTGGGATGTTGCCGTTCATTATGGGCGATCTGAGGCTGAGGCCCAAGAAACTGTTGAGGAAATCAAGAGGCTTGGTGTGAAAGTAGCGGCATTCCAGGCTGATTTATCTAACGAGCAGGCCCTTAAAAATACTTTCATTGCCGTTAGTCGGCAATTTCCAAATCTTCATTGCTTAGTGAATAGTGCATCGATTTTTGAATACGATCGTGCAAACTCCAATACACCACTCAGTAGCGAGAGTTTACAAGACCACATCCAAGTGAACTTGGCGGCACCAATTTTGTTGGCGCAATTCATGTTTGAGTTTCATAAAAATAATGGCAATAAATCAGACCGCATTCCTTCAGTGATTCAACTGCTGGATCAAAAGCTCATCAACTTGAATCCAGATTACTTGTCCTACACCCTATCAAAGGCTGCCTTGGCAACCTCCGTTGAGATATTGGCGATGGATTTTGCTCCCCACTTAAGGGTCGTGGGATTGGCTCCAGGAATCTCCTTACCTTCTGGCGATCAGACTGATGAGGGATTTTCAAAGGCACATCAAATGACACCATTAGGAAAATCATCGACACCAATGGATATTGCAAAGGCCGCTGTATTTTTGGCTGATGCCAATGCTATTACTGGCACCACACTTTATGTGGATGGTGGTCAGCACTTATTACCTTCATCACGCGATGTGATGTTTAAAACAAATTAGAACAATCAATAAAGTCACCATTTATGCATGCCATCCTTTCTCATCCTGCCCTTGTAGATTGCCGTCGTTTATTTTTACGAGACTATGAAATCTATATCAATATTGGTGTTCATGATTTTGAGAAAAAAGCAGAGCAGCGTGTCATCCTGAATGTTGACTTATATATTCCGCTTGCAATAAATACGCCAACGCATGATCAATTAAACGAAGTTGTTGACTATGATTTTATGCGTGAGACCATTAAAGCTATTGCATCGAAGGGCCATATTCAACTGCAGGAGACCTTTTGCGATGATATTGTGACTGCCATGTTGTTGCACCCAAAAGTATTGGCTGCACGTGTTAGTACGGCCAAACCAGATGTGTATCCGGATTGTCATTCGGTAGGTGTTGAAGTTTTTAGAATTAAGCAAGCATAAAGTTTTTAAAAGAATTGAATTGCTATGGGTGATATTCGCAAAGTTGTCTTCGAAGAAAATAAGCTAGAGAAAAAACTCTGTCGCTTAGTAGGCCAGGCCATTGGAGACTTTGGCATGATTGAAAATGGTGATAAGGTAATGGTGTGCGTTTCTGGCGGTAAAGATAGCTATGCCATGCTCGACATTTTGATGAAGTTGCGTGAGCGTGCACCAATTGATTTTGAGATTGTTGCAGTGAACTTAGATCAAAAGCAGCCAAATTTCCCAGCAGAGATATTGCCCAACTATTTAAAGAGTTTGGGCATTCAATTCCACATTGAAGAGCAAGATACCTATAGCATCGTTAAGCGTGTTATTCCTGAGGGCAAAACTACCTGTGGCTTATGCTCCCGTTTACGCCGTGGTATTTTGTATCGAGTTGCAGATGAGTTGGGTGCGACCAAGATTGCATTAGGTCATCATCGCGATGACATTCTCGAGACATTAATGCTCAATATGTTTTATGCGGGCAAGCTCAAGGGGATGCCGCCTAAGTTGCGTTCGGATGACGGTAAACATATTGTGATTCGTCCTCTTGCCTATGTTCCCGAAAAACTATTGGAACGGTATGCGGGTGACATGAACTTCCCAATTATTCCTTGTGATTTGTGTGGTAGCCAGCCCAACCTTCAGCGCCAAGTAATGAAAGAAATGCTTCGTGATTGGGAGAAGAGGCATCCCGGTCGTGTAGAAAACTTATTCCGCTCAATGCACCACATCGTGCCTTCCCATTTAATGGATGGAGGGGCATTTGATTTTCAAAATCTTGCGATTTCTACCGAGCTCACAGGAATTGGGGCTAGGTCTGCGGGAGATAGAGCAATTGACGAAGCAGATTTAGATGAATTGGCTTGCGGAACCCTCATTCAGGGGACTTATAATCCCCCTTTATGAATATCGTCATATTGGCTGCTGGGCAAGGAAAGCGGATGAAGTCCGCATTGCCTAAAGTCCTCCAAACTTTGGCAGGCAAGCCCCTTCTCCAGCATGTGCTCAATACCGCTTTAACTCTCCAGGGCAAGCCCTCTAAAAATGGACCCATCGTGGTTGTTGGGCATGGCGCTGTAGACGTTAAAGAATTCTTAATAGGCACAGCTCAAGAAGATTCCAGATTCAGCAAGGTAAGCACTGCGCTTCAGGCTCAGCAAAACGGTACGGGACATGCACTACTCCAAGCATTGCCTAAGCTTGATGTGAATGAGCCCACATTAGTTTTATATGGCGATGTACCACTAACGTCTCACAAGACTTTAAGCAGGCTAGTTAAATTGGCTGATGGTGTGCGAGGCAAAGATTCTGCATTGGCACTTCTGACTCAGAACTTAAGCGATCCAACTGGATACGGCCGTATCGTGCGGGATGCGGACGGCTCTGTAAAAGAGATTGTTGAAGAAAAGGATGCATCAGTTACACAGAAAGCCATTCAAGAAATTAATACTGGCATCATGGTGTTGCCGACAAATGCGCTCAAGAAATGGCTGAAGGCTCTGCGCGCCAGTAATGCGCAGGGTGAATACTACTTAACAGACGTTATTGCAATGGCCGTAAAAGATGGTGTACCCATTCGCACTACGCAGGCTGATCATGAGTTTGAAACTGTTGGCGTCAATAGCCGTGATCAGTTAGCTGCCCTGGAGCGATTACATCAACGCAATATCGCCAATCAATTGATGAACGCTGGTGTATCACTTGCAGATCCAAATCGCATTGATGTGAGGGGTACTTTAGCATGTGGCCTCGATGTTTTGATCGACGTGGGGTGTGTATTTGAAGGTAGCGTTACATTAGCATCAGGAGTCGAGATTGGCCCTTACTGCGTGATTCGTAATACCACTGTCGGTAAAGGTGTAGTGATACATGCGTATAGTCACATAGATGGTGCAAAGGTTGGCGATCAGTCAGTGATTGGGCCTTATGCTCGTTTGCGCCCTGGCGCCGATTTATCAAATGATGTCCACATTGGCAATTTCGTTGAAGTTAAGAACAGCAAAATTGCAGCGAATAGCAAGGCAAATCATTTGGCTTATGTGGGCGATTCTATTGTTGGTTCAAGAGTCAATATTGGTGCCGGCACAATTACTTGTAATTACGATGGCGTGAACAAGCACCAGACCATTATTGAAGATGATGTGTTCATCGGTTCTGATACCCAGTTAGTTGCTCCAGTGCGAGTTGGGCGTGGCGCAACATTAGGTGCCGGTACAACCCTGACTAAAGATGCACCCGCCAATCAGCTGACAGTATCTAGGGCGAAGCAAATTTCTTTGCAATGGCAGCGCCCGGTGAAGAAGCAAAAAACAGTAGCGACCAAAAAAGTCAGCGCCAAAAAAGTATCTACAAAGAAACCTCAATCTAAAGCAACTGTAAAAAAAGTGGTTAAAAAAGTAGTAAAGGGTAAAAAATAATGTGCGGTATTGTTGGGGCGACATCACATCAAAATATTGTTGATGTTTTGGTTGAGGGTTTGCGTCGCCTTGAGTACCGAGGATATGATTCTTGTGGTTTTGCAGTGATCGATGGCAACGATGCTAAGCATCCAATTGAAAGAGCTCGCACTACAGCTCGCGTCTCTGAGTTGGCAGCACAAGGCAAAGACTTTCTTGGCACCTTAGGTATTGCGCATACCCGCTGGGCTACCCACGGTAAGCCCGATACCCAAAATGCCCATCCCCATATCTCGAATGATTTAATTGCGGTTGTCCATAACGGCATCATTGAAAACTATGAAAGCCTTCGTGCTGAGTTAAAGGCGGCTGGTTATATATTTACTTCTGAGACTGATACAGAAGTTATTGCCCATTTAATTCATCAGCAGTATGTCAGTAGTAATCAAAAACAGATTGCGCAATCTGTGAAGGCAGTCTTACCCAAATTACATGGTGCCTATGCAATCGGTGTGATCGCACAAGACAATCCTCAAACATTAGTAGGTGCACGCGCCGGATCCCCTCTAGTGGTTGCCCTTGGCGAGCAAGAGAATTTCCTAGCTTCAGATGCTTTGGCTTTAGCGGGCCGCGCTCATTCAATGATGTATTTGGAAGAGGGTGATGTAGCCATTTTGAAAGCCGACAGTGTTGAGGTCATAGATCAATCTGGCAAGTCTGTAAAGCGTGAGCAAAAGCCCATGCCTACACAAGCAGACTCTGTGGATCTTGGCCCCTATCAGCATTACATGCAAAAGGAAATTTTTGAGCAACCCAGGGCCATTGGCGACACGCTTGCGAACATTGTTTCTTTTGGACCCGAATTATTTGGTGCCAACATTGAGGATTGGAAAACATTTGATCAGATTTTGATTCTCGCTTGTGGTACCAGCTATTACTCCGCATGTGTTGCTAAATATTGGCTAGAGGATATTGCTGGTATTCCTACTCAAGTAGAAATTGCCAGTGAATATCGCTACCGTACGACAGTTCCAAATCCCAAAACTTTGGTTGTCGTTGTCTCACAATCTGGTGAAACAGCAGATACCTTGGCAGCATTACGTCATGCAAAGGGTTTAGGACATAAACATACCTTGGCTATCTGCAATGTTGCGAGTAGCGCGATGGTACGTGAAACTGACTGGCACTTTTTAACTAAGGCAGGTGCTGAGATTGGTGTTGCATCTACGAAAGCTTTTACAACACAATTGCTAGCGCTTTATCTATTAGCAGTCTCGATTGCAAAGCGTGCTGACAAAATTTCTGCGGAGAAAGAGAAAGAACTTCTTCGCGAATTGCGTCATTTACCAAAAGCGCTCCATGCAGTTTTAGCTCTTGAGCCCCAAATTATTGCTTGGAGCGATGCTTTTGCAAAATGTGAGAATGCGCTCTTCTTAGGGCGCGGACTGCATTATCCAATCGCACTAGAAGGTGCATTGAAATTAAAAGAGATTTCTTATATTCATGCTGAGGCCTATCCAGCAGGAGAATTAAAGCATGGTCCTTTGGCATTGGTTACAGACAAGATGCCAGTAGTGACGGTTGCACCAAATGACGACTTGCTTGAGAAATTGAAATCTAATATGCAAGAAGTAAAAGCGCGCGGTGGAAAGTTGTACGTTTTCGCTGATCAAGATACTGAGATTGTCAGTAGTGATGGCATCAATGTCATTCGCTTACCAGAGCACTATGGCAAGCTTTCGCCCATCCTTCATGTCGTTCCGTTGCAGTTGTTGGCGTATCACACCGCTTGCGCTCGTGGCACGGATGTAGATAAGCCGCGTAACCTAGCAAAGAGCGTAACAGTTGAATAAATCTTGGGATTGACTTTTATTCCCATTTGTTGACAAATTTAGATAGATAAATCAGGGCTTTACGAAGCCCTGATAGTATTTTTGTGTTCAAATATCCTTTGTAAAAGGATATTCGTTGCAATTCATGTTCCCCTCTAAAGTACCAGTCCTCTCGCGCTCGCACATCCTCGCGCTTATTTGCATGGGCACACTTTCTGCATGCGCGGTGGGACCCGATTTTAAGCAGCCAGAGGCGCCCAAGACTTCTACCTATACCGAGAGCCCCTTATCTAAAAAATTAGCCACTGCTCCTGGTGTTCCTGGTGGTACTGATCAGGAGTTCGTTGAGGGGGCAGATATTGAGGCGCAATGGTGGGAACTCTACAAATCCCCTGAGCTTGATGCCTTAATTAAAAAAGCCTTAGAACAAAACCCAAATTTAGGTGCTGCTGATGCTGCCTTGCGTGCCGCCCAAGAGAATGTGAATGCTCAAGTTGGCGGTCAATATTTCCCCGCTGTAGGTTTTGGGGGTGCCGCTACGCGCCAACTTCAGCCTGCTGCAATTTATGGTCTGCCATATGGCTCCGATACATACAATCTCTATAACACTTCTGTAAACGTGGCCTATAAGCTTGATGTGTTTGGTGGGGCACGTCGGGCTGTTGAGGGCGCTCGCGCGCAAGCAGAAGTTGCTCAATTTCAATTGGAGGGCGCTTATCTCTCTTTAACTGCTAACGTAGTAACTAGTGCAGTTAAAGAGGCTGCCTTGCGTGCACAAATGCAAGCAACTGAAGAAATTTTGAAAGCTCAAACAAATTTAGCGGAAGTGACTGAAAAACAATTGGTCATCGGTACTGTATCAAAAGTGGATGTGACATCCCAACGCACTTTAGTTTCGAATTCACAGGTTGACTTGTTTAACTATGAGAGAAATTTGGCATTTGCACGTAACCAGTTAGCAGTATTAGTTGGTGAGTTACCCAGTAATGCAGATATTACTGAGTTTGATCTTAGTAAGCTTCATCTTCCGGAAAAGCTTCCACTTTCTGTGCCCTCAAGTTTGGTGCGTCAACGTCCGGATGTACGAGCTGCAGAGGCGCAACTGAAGGCGCAGAATGCTTTTGTTGGGGTCGCAACAGCGAACTTACTCCCGCAATTTAATATCACTGGATCAATTGGATCGGCTGCTCTTACCTCTGCCGCTTTGTTTGGACCTAACTCATCCTTATGGGCCATTGGCGGAGGCATTTTGCAGCCCCTATTTCAGGGTGGGCAGTTACTGGCTCAGCGACGTGGAGCAATAGCTAACTACGAGTTAGCAGCCTTTCAATATCAAGCGACTGTATTGAATGCCTTTCAAGAGGTGGCAAATGCATTGCGTGCGCTTGAGACAGGCGCTCAAGCACTCAGGGCGGCATCTGATGCAGAGCGTTACGCCTATGAAACCTTGAATCTCGTTCAACAACAATATAAATTGGGTACAGCAAGTTATTTAGCAGTGCTTTATTACCAAAATCAGTATCAACAGGCAAAAGTGAAATCGGTTGCAGCTCAAGCAACACGATTCTCTGATACAGCAGCATTATTTGCTGCACTAGGCGGCGGCTGGTGGAACCGTGAAGGCCCCGCGTTTAAACCAAAAGCTATAGCGAACAAAGACCAAAATGAAACTTCTGGAAACAATTAAAAGTAAGCTGATTGCTGCCATGATTGCCTTGTGGGCTTGGGCAAAATTGAAGGCCGAGCAATGGAAATTGCGCGAAAAAGTCCTTGCACTTTGGGAAAAAGCTAAAGCTTTCTATGCTCGCATGGGGGCTAAATGGCGCGGAACAAAAGCACATGCTAAGTTGATGGCAATGGAGCCGCTTCAGCGACGCATGACGATTATGTTGTGCGGGGTTTTCTTATTGCTAGGTTTGATTTTTGCTTTTAATCAATTTAAGACCTTCATGATTAAGCATTTCATCTCTGGCATGGGATTGCCTCCAGCGACTGTCTCTACGATGGTGGTTGCTACTTCAGAATGGCAGCCTAAATTAACAAGCGTTGGTAATGTTCGTGCCTATAGAGGGGTTGATCTCAGTACCGAGATTGGTGGTTTGGTGCAAGCTGTACCAGTGAAGTCTGGCCAAGACGTAAAAGAGGGTGAGCTACTGATCAAGCTTAATGATGCATCTGATGTTGCCCAGCTTAACTCTTTAAAGGCGATGGCAGATCTTGCCAAAGTGATTAACGAGCGCGATAAACAACAGCTTGTAATCCAGGCGATCAGCAAGAATGTGTTTGATACCAGCAAAGCTGATGCAATGTCTAAACAAGCCCAGGTAGAGGCACAAACTGCATTGGTTGCTAAAAAAAATCTGAGGGCACCGTTTAGTGGACGCGTTGGGATTGTTTCCATTAACCCAGGACAGTTTGTTAATCCGGGCGATAAATTATTAACCTTACAAACTTTAGATCCGATTTTTGTGGATTTTAATTTGCCGCAAAGTAATGCAGAGCAGATTCAAGTTGGGCAAGATGTCGAGGTGACTACAGATGCGTTTAAAGATGCCAGCTTTAGGGGGAAAATTACTGCAGTAAGCCCCAAGGTTGATACAAATACCCGCAATATTCAAATTGAGGCACAGATTGCTAATCCCGATAAGAAAGTATTGCCGGGTATGTTTGCAAATGTGAACATCAAGTTGGGTGATCAAGTGAAGTTATTAACCTTGCCTCAGACGGCGGTGACCTACAACCCATATGGTTCAACAGTCTTTATTGCTAAGGATACTGGCAAGAAAAACAAACAAGGTAAGCCCGCACTTGAGGCTCAGCAAGTATTTGTGACTACTGGTAGCACTCGCGGCGATCAAGTGGCAATTCTCAAGGGCATTAATGAAGGTGATACGGTTGTTACGAGCGGGCAACTAAAACTGAAGAATGGTACCCCGTTAATTATTAACAATAAGGTGCAGCCAGCAAATTCACCTAATCCTAATCCACAGGAATAGGTAGAAGATGAATTGGACTGATATATTTATTCGTAGACCAGTACTTTCATTGGTCGTCAGTGCACTGGTGCTGGTATTTGGTTTAAAGGCTATTGGTTCTCTACCTGTTAATCAATATCCTCAAACACAAAATGCGATTGTCACAATTACCACTGCTTACTATGGTGCTGATCCTGAGACGATTGCAGGCTTTATTACTCAGCCACTAGAAGCCTCTGTCGCACAAGCACAGGGAATTGATTATCTTTCTTCTACCAGTGTAAGTGGAGTTTCAACCATCATCGCTACATTGAAGTTGAACTATGACTCCAACGCGGCGCTAACCCAGATTCAAACACAAATCAGTGCAGTTAAAAATCAATTACCACCACAAGCTCAGCAACCAGTTTTAACGGTTCAGGTGGGGCAGTCTACTGCTGCTATGTATATGGGTTTTTATAGCGATCAGTTACCTAACAATGCCATTACAGATTATTTATTACGTGTCGTTAAACCAAAACTAGACTCCGTTGAGGGCGTTCAGAATGCTGAAATAATTGGCGGTAGAAAGTTTGCCCTTCGCGCTTGGTTGGATCGCGAAAAAATGGCTGGGCTAGGAGTTGGCGCAGACGATGTCTATAGTGCAATGTCTGCTAATAATTATTTGTCAGCAGTCGGGAGTACTAAGGGAGATATGGTTTCTGTGGACTTGGTCGCAGGCACCGATCTACATACGTTGGATGAATTTCGTAAGCTGGTTGTCAAAAAAGATGGCGTGAATATTGTTTATTTAGATCAAGTTGCCAATGTCTCTTTAGGCTCTGAGGACTACAACACAAATGTCGCATTTAGCGGTAAGCAATCCGTCTTTATCGGCATTAAGGTTGCTCCTCAGGCTAATCTTTTGGATGTAGCGCAGCGTGTCAGAGATGTTGTCCCTGATATTCAAAAACAGTTACCAATCGGCATGAACGGCAAGATTGTCTATGACTCTACTGAATTTATTACTAGCTCTATTGACGAAGTTGTATCTACTTTGCTAGAAGCCTTGGTGATCGTAACGTTGGTGATTTATCTGTTTTTAGGTAGTGTCCGTGCTGTTGCTGTACCAGTGATTGCAATGCCATTGTCATTGATTGGCACATTCTTCTTGATGCAGATGCTGGGTTACTCAATTAACTTGCTAACTCTGCTTGCTCTTGTGCTTGCAATTGGGTTGGTAGTGGATGATGCCATCATCGTAGTTGAGAACGTAGATAGGCATATGAAAGAGGGCAAGTCGCCCTTGGAGGCGTCTCTCATTGCCGCACGCGAGTTAGGCGGTCCAATTTTGGCGATGACAGTTGTATTAATTGCTGTATATATTCCCATTGGCTTTCAGGGTGGCTTAACGGGAGCCTTATTTACTGAATTTGCTTTTACTTTAGCAAGTGCAGTTGCTGTCTCGGGTTTGATTGCTTTAACTCTCTCTCCAATGATGTGCTCTCGAATTTATACAGAAGAGCAAGAAGCCTCCTCTTTTGTGCAAAAGATTGATCAAGTTTTTGATAGGGTGCATCACAGCTATCAAACTTCGTTGCGTGACTTATTAAGCACCTGGCAAGTCATCATCGTCATGGGTGTCATATTGTTGGGCGGAGTTGCCTATTTATATGCAACGGCTCGCGCAGAGCTAGCGCCTACTGAAGATCAGGGGATTGTACTGATGCAAGCATCTGGCCCACCGAATAGTACGGTGAATCAAATGCAGACTTACGCAGATCAGATCTATGCAATTGCAGCAGCTGAACCAGAATATGAACAAGCGTTTCAAATTACCAGTCCAACATCGAGCTTTGGTGGTATTTTGCTCAAGGATTGGGGTGAACGTAGTCGCAATGCTACAAAATTCCAAGAGGATATGCAGCAGAAGTGGAATACGATCGCGGGTGCGCGGGTCGCTGCCTTTCAGTTTCCTGCTTTACCGGGTGCTCAAGGTTTGCCAGTACAGGTTGTTATTAATACCACAGAGTCTTATGAGCAATTGAATGAAGTATCGCAAGCTGTCTTAGATAAAGCCCGGCGTAGTGGCAATTTCTTTTTTGTGGACTCTGACTTAAAAATCGATAAGCCACAAGACGTATTGGTAATTGATCGTGAGAAGGTCGCTGCCTTAGGAATGACTCAGCAGCAAGTTGGTGCTGCCTTATCTGCTGCATTAGGCGGTGGCTATGTGAATTATTTCTCTGTTGCGGGCCGTTCCTATAAAGTGATTCCACAAGTAAAGCAGGTTGATCGATTAAATCCTGATCAAATTTTGGACTACTATATTCGTACGCCTAGTGGCGCCATGATCCAGGCTCGCACAATCGCAAGTATTAAACAAAAAGTTGTTCCGCAGTCAATTAACCATTTTCAGCAATTGAATTCAGCAACGATCTCGGGTGTTAGTACCCCATTTATTTCGCAAGCGGATTTGTTGGAGTACATGCGCCAAACATTAAAAGAGGTGGCCCCCAATGGTTATTCAATGGACTACGCCGGGCCATCGCGCCAATTTATGGCGGAGTCGGGTGGATTCTTAGTTACTATGTTCTTTGCAATTTTGATTGTGTTCTTGGTTTTGGCAGCCCAATTTGAAAGTTTCCGTGACCCAATTGTGATTTTGGTATCAGTGCCGCTAGCGCTTTTTGGCGCACTCATCTTTATTAATCTTGGCTTCACCACCTTAAATGTGTATACCCAAGTTGGTTTGGTTACGCTAATGGGCTTAATTAGTAAGCACGGTATTTTGATCGTGGAATTTGCAAATGAACTTCAAGAGGCAGGTCGCAGTAAATTGGATGCAATTGTGGAAGCAAGTAGCGTTCGCTTAAGACCTATTTTGATGACTACGGCTGCGATGGTCCTCGGTGTAGTGCCTCTCGTGATCGCCTCTGGTGCGGGTGCTGCAGGTCGGCAGTCAATGGGTATAGTGATCTTTACTGGCTTATCAATCGGTACTTTATTTACTCTATTTGTTGTGCCTGCAATGTATCTTTTAATGGGGGCAGATCACCATCAGAGGAAATTTAAGCAAGCGTAACTAAAGAAGAGTAGTTGTACGATTTGGGTGCGCTCAATATCACTTGCTAATAATGTTGAGTTCTTTTTCCGCGAACTCTTGAAAATGCGTATCGGTTTTTAGCTGCTTTAGCCAGCGATCAATATTTTTTAGATCGGCGCGTGCCCCAGTTTCTCTTGGGAAGAACTCATTCAGCAATATCCAGCGATGTACACACAAGGACAGCACAATATCCCCAATCTGAAATTGCTCTCCTGAGCAATAAGCATATGATCCCAGCGTGTGATCGAGCGAGCTAAATAATTGGTTGGTATCTTGATAAGCTTTTTGAATACCAACATAATCACGTTCTGCTTCTGGAACTCTAGTAAGTCCTATAAAGGTGGGTCTTAGCGCTGGCCAAAGAGTACCCACTTGCCAGTCCATCCACTTTTCTGAGCCATACCGAGATTTCACATCTTGTGGAAATCGAAGATTTTTGTCGTGCTGCGATACCAGGTAACGCATGATGGTATTAGATTCCCACAGAGTAAGATCACCATCCTCCAGGGTTGGAACAAGTCCATTGGGGTTGAGTTTTAAAAACTCTGGTGAGCGAACAATGCCAAATTGGAGGCCCGCATCAATACGTTCAAAATCTACACCTTCTTTCAGACCCAGTTCCGCAAGACACCATAATACTTTTTGAACATTGATGGAACTTTTACGACCCCATAAACGCATCTTGGCATTTCCTTACGAGTGTTGATTGGTTTTAGTGAGATTGTATTTCTGAGAAATCGAGGCCAACGAATTTGCTACGGGCAAAAATAAGAGGCTCTTTTTCAGGATGATTTTTGAGATTGATCACTTTAGCAACGATGATATTGTGATCTCCGCCAACATGAACAGAAACTGTTTCGCATTCATAGTAGGCGACACAATGATCAATCTGCGTAAGACCGCTGGCCGCGATCTTGTGATCAACATCATTAAATTGATCTACCTTTACGGTGGCAAAGTGCATCGCTAGCGCTTCTTGCTTGCGCTCAAGCACGTGAATAAGATGCTTTTTGCCAACCTCTACCCATGGCATCAGGCGAGAGTGTTTCTTGAGGCTCCACAGAATAAGCGGGGGCTCTAAGGAGACTGTATTAAACGAGCTAATCGTAATACCGTGAGGCTTTTGATCCTCATCAATACAAGTAATTACTGTGACCCCGGTCGCGAAAGAGGCAAATCCTTTGCGAAGATCTTGTGAGGTAAATGGGGCCATCAGATATTTACTTTTTCTCTGCTTTGGCTGTTGGTTCGATCGTAGTTCCTGGAATAGGAATTAATACTTCGTTTTCTTCAGCTTTTACACACTTAAAGCGATATTCCTTACCTGCCTTGGATAAAAAGCTTGCACCTTCATAGAAATCGTTTTTACAGGTCTTAGTTGCAAAGTCCATCACATCTTGTGGATTGGCACTTGAACTAATGAGGCGCATATTGCCCATAGACATGTTTATTTCAGTGGAATAGCAGCCTGAGAGCAGTGAGCCAGAAATCGCGGTTAATAGTAGAATTTTTTTCATGGAAGCCTCCATAATCAATAATGCTCGTTAGGATAAACCTATTACGCAAAAGCTGTGGGGATTTGCCTCGTTTGAAAAGGAAGAGACATGTTTAAAGCAATATTGATCAATAAAGATGACCAGGGTTATCGCGCTGAGCTAGGCCAAGCGGATGAGGCTCAGCTCCCTGAGGGTGATGTTCGGGTCAAGGTTCTGTATTCAACCTTAAATTACAAGGATGGCCTGGCTATTACCGGCAAAAGTCCTGTGGTGCGTAGCTTTCCAATGGTTCCTGGCATTGATTTTGCTGGTGAAGTAATTGAAAGCTCTAGTGCCGACTTTAAGGCTGGCGACATGGTTCTTCTGAACGGCTGGGGGGTCGGTGAGGGACATTGGGGTGGATTGGCGCAACAAGCGCGCGTAAAGGCTGATTGGCTCATTCCGCTGCCAAAAGGGTTTTCAGCCAAACAGGCCCTAGCAATCGGTACCGCAGGCTATACCGCCATGCTGTGCGTCATGGCTTTGCAAAAGCATGGACTTAAGCCAAGCGATGGTGAGGTGCTGGTAACTGGTGCAGCGGGTGGCGTAGGGAGTTTCGCGGTTCACTTGTTAAGTAAGTTGGGTTTCACGGTAGTTGCTAGTACTGGCCGAATGGCTGAAGCAGACTATTTGAAAAAATTAGGCGCTACTGAAATTATTGATCGTGCTACCTTATCTGAGCCAGGCAAGCCTTTGGCGAAAGAACGTTGGGCTGCCGTATTAGATAGCGTTGGTAGTCATACCTTGGCAAATGCCTGTGCCCAGACAAAGAGTAATGGTGCAGTAGCGGCTTGTGGTCTTGCACAGGGCATGGACTTCCCATCCAGTGTTGCGCCATTTATTTTGCGTGGCGTGACCTTGTATGGTGTTAACAGTGTCACTGTGCCACGTGAAAAACGGATTGCCGCTTATGAACAACTCAGTAAATTAGTTGATCTAAAAACGCTCGATGAAATTTCTCATGAAATTACCTTAGAAGAATCACTAAAGTATGCAAAAGAATTAATGGCGGGTAATGTGCGTGGTCGTTTGATTGTTGACGTTAATAAATAAGACCAGCAAAACTTTATTTATGGGGTAGCTTGAGGTTTGCGAGCCTGCAATTGCGACCAAACTTTAAGCTTGTCAGTGTTTGATAGTTCTGACCAGTCGGCAATTTCGGTAATCGTGCGATAGCAGCCCCGACAATATCCAGTCTCAGGATTAATATCGCACCAGTTGATGCAGGGTGACGGAACTTTAGTCAAAGCAAGTCTAAATGTATTAGAAGAATGAAAAATAAAACATGAGTACTCAAAAACAATCTACTGACGAAACCGCTATTCATTATCCCTTAGGCGACAGGCTTCCGCAGATTGGTGAGACCATCGAGGTAGCGCCCGGCGTACGTTGGCTAAGAATGCGCCTCCCATTTGCCTTGGACCATATCAATCTGTGGCTATTACGCGATGAAATTGATGGAATCTCTGGCTGGACGATTGTGGATTGTGGCATTGCCAATGAGGAAACAAAAGCTTCTTGGGAGCAAATTTTTGTAACCCAGCTTGAAGGCTTGCCTGTGCTCAGAGTTATCGTGACGCACATGCATCCAGATCATGTCGGCTTATCGCAGTGGCTATGCGATAAATGGAAAGTGCCCTTATGGATTTCTATGACTGATTACTTAACGGCGCAGTGGCTTAGTTGCAAAGAAGGCGGCGCTGCGGTTGGAGCGCGTGCCGGTGGCGGGGGTTCGGCAGACCATTTTCAAAAGCATGGCTTAACCAGTCCAGAAGATTTAGAAAAAATTCGGGCACGATCAAATTACTATAGCAATATGGTGCCTGGAGTACCGCGCCAATATCGCCGTATTCTTGATGGTGAATCCATTTTGATTGGCGGTCATCCTTGGCAAGTCATTATGGGTTTTGGGCATGCACCCGAGCACGCATCTCTCTTTTGTAAAGCGCTAGATATTTTGATTTCGGGGGATATGTTGTTGCCTCGTATCTCAACGAATGTCAGTGTTTATGATGCCGACCCAGATGCTGATCCCCTTGGCTTATATTTACAGTCTCTTGAAAAGTATTTGCCCTTACCCGATGAAACATTGGTTCTGCCTTCGCATGGCAAACCATTCACTGGTATGAAGCCTCGTATTGCACAACTCAATGCGCATCATGATGAGCGTTTAGCAGAAACGCTTAACGCATGTAAAAAACCGGCAACTGCACGTGAGATAGTGCCGGTTTTATTCAGGCGCGAATTAGATATTCACCAACTTACTTTTGCTATGGGTGAGGCTATTGCTCATCTGAATTACCTACTTCGTCGAGGAAAGTTGGTTCGCCAGCTTTGCGAGGACGGCGTTTTGCGGTTTTCCGCGGTTTCGCTTTAACGCTGCTTGTTTGATTGGCGGTCTCCTCTTTGGGCGCTGTAGCTGCGGCACCTGCCGCAGAAACGGCATCACCGAAAGACTTGAGAGCCATCATGGTGGCATGTTGAACTTCAAGTCCTTGAATTGTTGACTTCAAAATGTTGAGGTTGAGATTAAGCCAGTTCTCAACACTTTTAAGGTCTTTGATGCGTTTCTCGAGTTCTTCGGTATCCATGCCAGGAAAAGCTGATCCTAGACCACCACCAGCCTTTGAGGCATCAGTAGTGAAGGGAAACTGCCCAGCTTGACCTGCCGCACCTTGACCCCACATGGTTTTAAACATTTCAAGGCTTTGATTGAATTCTGGAATAGTTCCAAACATAGAGGCTCCGGGGTAAATAAAAAGTGGCTTTTCCAATAGAATAAGGGATTCTAGAGATTAATCCCGGTAACTCAATGCAATTTAATGGTTTATCCCAGCCTTATACCCGCGGTCAGGAGCTTCCTGATTTGCTGAAGCAGCGCATCCTTATTTTGGATGGTGCAATGGGAACCATGATTCAGCAATACAAGCTAAGTGAGGCAGATTACCGTGGATTGCCTGGCAACACTCGTTTTGCCGATCATCCCGGGGATCTCAAGGGCAATAATGAACTCCTGGTGCTGACCCAGCCGCAAATAATTAGCAAGATCCATGAACAATATCTGGATGCGGGTGCAGACATCATTGAGACCAATACTTTTGGTGCAACCTCAGTAGCTCAAGAGGATTACAAAATGCCAGGTTTGGCTCGCGAGATGAATGAAGTTTCTGCAAAACTTGCTCGAGCTGCTTGTGAAAAATACAGCACTCCAGATAAGCCTCGTTTTGCGGCTGGCGCAATTGGCCCCACTCCAAAAACGGCCAGTATTTCTCCTGACGTAAATGATCCAGGCGCGCGTAACATAACTTTTGATGCATTACGTGCTTCTTATCGCGAGCAGATTGAAGGCTTGTTTGCGGGTGGCGTCGATTTATTTTTAGTTGAAACGATTTTCGATACGCTAAATGCAAAAGCAGCTTTGTTTGCGCTTGATGAATTTTTTGAAGATACAGGTGAGCGTTTACCGGTCATGATTTCTGGAACAGTGACTGATGCTTCTGGTCGAATTCTGTCTGGTCAAACAGTTGAAGCATTCTGGAATAGCTTGCGTCATATCAAGCCACTGACATTTGGCCTGAACTGTGCGCTTGGTGCAGCATTGATGCGACCTTATATTGCAGAGCTTTCACGCATTTGTGACACGGCAGTATCTTGCTATCCGAACGCTGGCCTTCCAAACCCTATGAGTGACACCGGATTTGATGAGACTCCTGACATCACATCTAGCTTGGTAGATGGGTTTGCCAAAGATGGCTTGGTCAATTTGGTTGGCGGTTGCTGTGGCACAACACCAGATCATATTCGAGCGATTGCTAATGCTGTTGCAAAGCGCAAGCCCCGCGCTTTTTATCGCGAAAATACAGAGGAATCTGTATGAGCAAGATAGATACAAAAGTAATGCCTGCGATGAAGCTTTCTGGTCTTGAGCCCTTCAACGTTACTTCAGTAGTTGGCTTTGTCAATATTGGTGAGCGCACTAACGTAACGGGATCTAAAGCCTTTTCTCGCATGATTTTAAATAATCAATTTGATGAGGCGCTTGCAGTGGCGCGCCAGCAAGTTGAAAACGGCGCGCAGGTAATTGATATCAATATGGATGAGGCAATGTTAGATTCTGAAGCGGCGATGACGCGCTTCTTAAATCTGATTGCCTCTGAGCCTGACATTGCCCGTGTACCAATCATGATCGACTCCTCTAAGTGGAGTGTGATTGAGGCCGGTTTGAAGTGTATTCAAGGTAAGCCAATTGTTAATTCGATTTCTTTAAAAGAAGGTGAAGAGCCTTTTCGCAAGCAAGCTCGTTTAATTCGTCGCTATGGCGCCGCTTCAGTTGTCATGGCTTTTGACGAAGTAGGTCAAGCTGATACCTTTCAGCGTAAGACAGAAATCTGTCAGCGTTGTTACAACATTCTAGTTAATGAAATCGGATTTCCTGCAGAAGACATCATTTTTGATCCCAATATCTTTGCGATTGCAACAGGCATTGAAGAGCATGATAACTATGCGGTAGATTTTATTAATGCCACACGTTGGATTAAAGAAAATCTACCGGGCGCTAAGGTTAGCGGTGGCGTTTCCAATGTGAGCTTCTCATTCCGTGGCAACGATCGTGTGCGTGAAGCGATTCACACGGTATTCCTATATCACGCTATTCAAGCTGGTATGGATATGGGTATCGTGAATGCCGGTCAGTTAGGCGTCTACGCTGATTTAGATGCCGAATTACGGGAGCGCGTCGAAGATGTAGTGCTAAATCGTTTTAAAGAAAAAGATGGTCAAACACCAACCGAAAGATTATTGGCAATTGCCGATCAATTTAAGGGTGACGGTACTAAACAAGTTGAAAATCTAGTTTGGCGTGAGGCAGTAGTGCGCGAGCGTTTAACGCATGCATTGGTTCACGGCATTACTACTTTCATTGAAGAAGATACCGAAGAACTTCGTGCTGAGATTATGGGCGCTGGCGGTAGACCAATCGAGGTGATTGAAGGCCCTTTAATGGATGGCATGAATGTAGTCGGCGATTTATTTGGTGCCGGAAAAATGTTTTTGCCACAGGTGGTGAAGAGCGCTCGCGTTATGAAGCAGGCTGTTGCGATTCTAATTCCATATATTGAAGAAGAAAAGCGTCAACATATTGCTGCAGGCGGAGAAGCAAAAGCCAAAGGCAAGATTGTGATGGCTACGGTTAAGGGTGACGTACACGACATTGGTAAAAACATTGTGACTGTAGTATTGCAATGTAATAACTTTGAAGTGGCCAATATGGGCGTGATGGTTCCTTGCGCGGAAATTCTGAAGCGTGCCAAAGAAGAAAATGCCGACATCGTTGGCCTGTCTGGGTTAATTACGCCATCGCTTGAAGAGATGACTTATGTTGCCCAAGAAATGCAACGCGATGATTATTTCCGTGAGCGTCAAATCCCTCTCATGATTGGCGGGGCAACAACTTCACGTGTACATACCGCCGTAAAAATTGCCCCTCATTACGATGGCCCTGTTGTCTATGTGCCCGATGCATCTCGCTCGGTATCGGTTGCGTCTAGCCTGCTTTCAGATGAAAGCGCTAAGAAATTTATTCAAGACTTACGCGATGACTATGAGCGCATTCGTGAGCAACATGCAAATAAAAAAGCTGCCCCAACGATTTCTTTAGAGGCGGCTCGCAAGAATCGCGAGATGATTAATTGGTCTGCTTATGTTCCAGAGAAGCCAAAGTTTATTGGTCGTCGAGTATTTAAAAACTTTGCCCTGGGTGATATTTCTAAATATATCGATTGGACTCCGTTCTTCCAAACTTGGGATTTAGCAGGCAAATTTCCGGCAATCTTGGATGATGAGATTGTTGGCATTGAGGCTCGTAAGGTATACGCAGATGCTCAGGCAATGTTAGACAAGTTGATTAAAGGCCAATGGTTACAAGCTGATGCGGTGGTGGCTTTTTATCCTGCTAATACGATTGGTGACGATATTATTTTGTATAGCGATGAAGCACGCGAGCATCCTCTTTTTGTTTGGCATAACTTGCGTCAACAATCTGAGCGTCCAGTAATAGATGGGGTGCGCAGACCCAATCGATGCCTAGCTGATTATGTAGCGCCAAAAGATTCTCATGTTGCAGACTACCTTGGTTGTTTTGCTGTAACAACTGGCCATGGTGTTGAGAAAAAAGTTGCTGAGTTTCAGGCAAAGCATGATGACTACAGTGCAATTATGTTGAAAGCTTTAGCCGATCGCTTGGCAGAGGCATTCGCAGAATTGCTGCACCATCGTGTTCGGACTGATTTATGGGGTTATGCAACCGATGAAATTTTGACAAATGAGCAGATGATTAATGAGGAGTACCGTGGGATACGTCCTGCCCCTGGTTACCCTGCTTGCCCAGCGCACGAGGTTAAGCAGGATTTGTTGAGAGTGATTGGTTCCGAAGATATAGGCATGACTTTGACTGAGTCAATGGCAATGAACCCAGCTTCTAGTGTGAGTGGTTTCTATTTAGCCCATCCAGATGCGCAATACTTCAATGTAGGAAAAATTACTACTGATCAGGTTGAGGATCTAGCGAAGCGTCGAGGTCAGACGATAGAGGAAGTTCGCCGCCAACTAGCCAGTCTGGTCGATTAAACGCCCCACATAACTGGTTCATTTTTGGCGTTAGCTTGTTTCATCAGTTCTAAGAAAGGGTACGCTCTTTGACCAAGGCGATCTGCTAGCTTAGGCTTTTCAGCTTCCTCGCCCACCTCATTTTTTGCTTTGGAGCGTTCTTCAAGATCCTGAAGAATCGCAGTTTCTAGAGCGGTAATCAGAGCGGGCAGTTGCTCTTCTGTGAGTATGCCTCTGGGCTCGAGCGGGCGACCCAAAATATCAAAGATCCGTTTAGTCAGATCCGCCAACATAATGACATCCGGACCAGCTTTGGAGCGAAATTGATAGATCATTTCGATAGCTTACCACCTGATAAACTCACTTATCTATGTTGCTGACCAATAAAAATCGTTTAATTGAAATGCTGAGTCAAGCTCTTCAGAGCCTTGCTCATGAGCGTGGCTTGGGTGATGTACCTATCCCTCGTTTAGAGCGCCCGAAAGCCGTTGGCCATGGCGATGTCGCCTGCAATATTGCATTGCAGCTTTCGAAGGCGTGGAAGTTGAATCCAAGGGAGTTGGCCCAAGCTTTAGTAGAGCGTTTACAAAAGCAGCCTGGCTATGATCAGTTAATTGCTTCTTGCGAAATCGCCGGACCAGGCTTTATTAATTTTCGCTTAAGTAATCAGGCTAAGACTGCTGTCATTGGCGAAATTCTAGGATCGGGTTCGCAATTTGGCGAGCTCAAGCAGGGGAGCGGTCCTGTATCAAGCGCCATGATTGAGTTTGTTTCAGCAAACCCAACTGGTCCATTGCATGTTGGTCACGGCAGACAAGCAGCACTTGGCGATGCTTTGGCAAATCTATTGGCAACTCAAGGCATCAAAGTTCATCGTGAGTTTTACTACAACGATGCCGGAGTGCAGATTACGAATCTTGCTCTATCCGTTCAAGCACGTTTGAACGGTTTAAAACCAGGCGATCTTAACTGGCCAGAGCAAGCGTATAACGGTGAGTACATTGCAGAGATTGCTACAGCATTTAAAGTATCTCCTGAGTATCGGGATGATCTAGAGGCGATTCGTCAATTTGCCGTTGCCTATTTACGCAACGAGCAAGATATTGACTTGAAGACATTTGGCGTTAAGTTTGATTGCTATTACCTAGAGTCGTCTCTGTATACCGATGGCAGCGTGAATCAGATTGTTCAAGATCTCCAGGAAATTGGAAAAACCTACGAATCTGAGGGTGCACTGTGGCTTAGAACCACTGATGATGGAGACGACAAAGATCGTGTCATGCGTAAGTCAGATGGCAGTTTCACTTACTTTGTTCCTGATGTGGCGTATCACACAAGCAAATGGAGTCGTGGTTTTGAAAAAGTGATTAACGTTCAAGGCAGTGATCATCATGGCACGATTGCGCGCGTTCGTTCGGGCTTGCAAGGCGTTGCCCAGAAGCGTGGCTGGGATATCCCAAAGACTTACCCTGATTATGTGTTACATAAGATGGTCACTGTGATGCGTCATGGTGAAGAGGTCAAAATTTCTAAGCGTGCTGGCTCATATGTCACTGTTCGTGATTTAGTTGAGTGGTCTGGTGGTGTTACTCCAGAAATGACGCCAGAAGAAAGAGAATTAGCCTTGCAACGTGGTCGTGATGCAGTGCGCTTTTTCTTGATTTCTCGTAAAGCGGATACTGAATTTGTATTCGATATTGATTTAGCGCTTCAGCAAAATGACGAGAATCCTGTGTTCTATGTGCAATATGCACATGCACGTATTAGCTCGATTTTGCAACAATGGGGTGGAAATACTAAAGACTTAGTAGGTGCTGACTTATCTTTGCTACAAAGCAAGGCTTCTGATCATCTGCTACGACGCTTGGCAGAATACCCTGAGGTGCTTACGGATGCTGCTGCCGAATTAGCTCCACACGCGCTCGCTTTTTATTTGCGAGATTTAGCCAGTGATTTCCATGCCTTCTATAACGCTGATCGCGTATTAGTGGATGATGAAAACTTGAAATTGGCACGCCTAGCTCTTTTGTCAGCGACCCGCCAAGTTTTGCAAAATGGTCTGAGGGTTTTAGGAGTTTCTGCACCAGTGAAGATGTAGTGGCAAAGAATGAAGTGAATAGGTAAGATGAGGAAATAATGAAAAAACCGAATCAGCAAGCTGGCTTCATAAAACAGGGAGATAGCAATATTCCTGTTAACAACACTCAATATGGTGGCACGATCCTTGGTTTTGTACTGGGCTTGGGCGCCGGTCTTGGTATTGCGTTTGTAATCGCTTTCTATCTATCCAAAAATACACCACAAGAAAGACCTGGGGTGCGTGCCCCGAATTTACCGATGACCATTAAGCCTTCTGCTCCTGCAGAGGGTGAGGTTGCATCTCCTTCAGAGCCAGTAGATTTGAATAAGCCATTGCAAGGCAAAAGTCCTGGTGGAGCCTCTGCTGATCCAATTGGGGATTTAGTTAATGGTAAAAAACCGGCAGAGAGTGCTGCAGGGACAACAACCAAGGGTGATGCAATTTATTATTTGCAAGTGGGTGCGTTTACAAAACGGGCTGATGCAGATGCGCAAAAGGCAAGCTTGGCCATTCAAGGAATTCAAACACAGCTCAGTGAGTTGTCTGTGGATGGAAATACTTTATGGCGGGTTCGATCTGGTCCATATAGTAGCGTTGAAGAAAGCAATCCAGCACGAGAAAAATTAAGTGGTATGGGCATTAAGCCCGCTCTTATCAAGTCAAGTAATTAAAGAAAAACCATGATTTCATTTAGCAAAAGAATATTTTTTTTAAGCGTATTTATTTTTTTGAGTGCTACTGCAAGCGCGCAGGGGCAAAAGATTGAAGAAGGTTTTGACTACCGTGTATTGCCTGTTTCCCAGCCTGTAGAAACCAAAGGCAAAGTTGAGGTGATTGAATTCTTTTGGTATGGCTGCCCACATTGCTATGACTTTGAACCTGAGCTGAGTGCCTGGGTGAAGCGTCAACCAAAGGACGTGGCTTTCCGGAGAGTGCCAGTAGCTTTTCGCGATGATTTCCTACCCCACAGCCAGCTTTATTACGCTTTAGAAGCAATGGGTAAAGGCGATGCCTTAAATGAAAAGGTGATGTATGCCATGCATAAAGAAAACAAACGCTTACTCACCGAACCTGAAATCGCCGATTGGGTTGCATCCCAAGGTATTGACCGCAATACCTTCTTGGCAACCTATCGTTCATTCGCAGTGGTATCCAAGGCAAGGGCTGCCAAACAATTGACTGAGGCTTACCGTATTGATGGCGTTCCAACGATTGTGATGCAAGGCAAGTATGTCACATCACCTTCTATTGCGGGAACCAAAGCCAAAGCAATTACTGTGATGGATTATCTTGAAGAAAAGATCCGAAAAGATAAATACAGGCAGTAAAGATCAACAGCTGAGTTTGTTATGGGCGCCGCTTAGATTTTGACGAAGCGTCGCACAATCCAAAAGTACAGGGGATAAGGAAGAATTCTCAAGAACTTTAAAAACCTTGAGAATCTCTTCGGAAAGTGAATATCAAATTCTCCGCGCTGTATTCCACCCAAGATCTCGCTTGCGGCTTCTTCGGCGCTAATTAAAGCAGGCATCTCAAAATCATTCTGAGCAGTGGCTTCAGTAGCAACAAAGCCTGGGGAGATCATGTGAACACTTACGCCTTGCGGTAATAGATCGTAGAAGAGGGTTTCGCAAAAATTGATAATGCCAGCTTTGCTAGGTCCGTAAGCAAGCGCTTTAGGAAGGCCGCTGTAACCAGCAACGCTACCAACGATGGCAATGTGACCAGAATGTTCCTTGAGCATCTTCGGTAGCACCAATGCAACAGCCCTCATGGGCCCCAAGAGATTTGCTTCAATCGTTTGCTCTGCCATCTGAAATTCAAATTGGTCAGCTCGTAGCGGTGTGTAAGTCCCGGATACAAACAGCAATAAATCTAATGCCCCCCAGGTACTGAGGATGCGCTCATAAGCTTGCTGGAACTGTTCATTGTTAGTGACATCAAGTGGAATAACCAGAGTCTGATCAACTGCTGCATGTTCGGCTACTGCATTTAAACGTTCTATTCTTCGGCTTGAAAGCGCAACCTTGGCGCCTTTATTAATAAGGGATTTTGCGCAGGCTTCACCAATTCCGCTTGATGCACCAATGACCCAAATATGTTTACCAAAAAAATGATCTATACCTTTTTGTTTCATGCTTGAAGAGCATCAGAGGATGCCTCGGAAATTTTATGGCTTAAGGTAAATTGCACAACATCAATGTTTTTCTGAGAAAAACCTGCTGCACAATACATGAGATAGAAGTTCCAGAGTCGAATAAAGGCTTCGTCGAAACCCAATTGACGAACTTCCTGAATCTTTTGATTGAAGCTGTCACGCCATAGACAAAGCGTCTTAGCGTAGTCCATACCAAAAGCAAATTCTTCATCTACCTGCAGGCCTGCTTTTTCTGCGCTTGCCTTAAAGCTGGTGCGTGAGGGCAGCATACCTCCAGGGAATACATATTGCTGAATAAAGTCTGTATTGTGGCGGTAGCGTTCAAATAGCTCTTCAGCAATCACAATCGTTTGAATGCACGCTTTGCCGCCAGCTTTAAGGCATTTAGCAACCGTCTGAAAATATTCTGGCCAATGCTTTTCGCCAACCGCTTCAAACATCTCAACAGAGGCAATTCCCTCAAACTGTTCTTGGCAATCGCGATAGTCTTGTAAGCGCACCTCAAAAGATGCAGGCGTATTGATTTCGGATTGGATTTTTGCCAATCTGTTTTCAGCAAACGATTTTTGTTCGGTTGAAAGAGTAAGTCCAGTTACGGATCTTTTGCTTAATAGCGCTTCTTCCATGACTCCGCCCCAACCACAACCAATCTCTAGGATATGGGCTCCCGGCTTTGTTTGTAAGGAATCCAGAATCCGCTTGATCTTTGCGCGTTGGGCATGGGCAAGATCTTGCTTATCGCCCTCTGAAAACCAGGCACTGGAGTAGCTCATCGTAGGATCAAGCCACAAGCCGTAGAAGGCATTTCCTAAGTCATAGTGGGCATGAATATTCTTGCGGCTACCCGATTTTGAGTTGTCGCGAAGCCAATGCTTGAGGCGGTACAGAATGGACCCAAACCTACTGCCATAAATCGCTTTTTCAAGGATCGTACGATTACGGATCGCTAGTTCTAAGATGGACTGAAGATCGGAAGTATTCCACTCCCCCCGGATATAGCTCTCAGCGAAGCCAATGTCACCATGTGACATCACTTGTTTGAAGACGGACCAATCATGAATCTGAATATCTGCACTTAAAGAATCTGTATGACTACCAAACTCCCTAAGCTCACCATTTGGTAGGGTCAACTTAAGGTGTCCACTACTTAGTTGGGACAAGATTTTAAGTAGCGCTTGGACTTTGAAATCTTTTTTGATTGAATTTTTTCCATCAGCGTGTGGAGCTGAAAAATTCAAGCGCGAGAGAAGGGATTGTCCAGGGCGGTTCATCTGCTAATTTCAAATTCAGGTGGTTTGGGTTTTGAATGAAAGGGTACACCTTTTAGCCACAATTTCAATGCCTGCCAATGGATTCTGAAAATGACACCCAAACTCATCAGGGGGTAGCGTACAAATGCTAGACGTAAACTTGAGGAAGTAAGGGGGCGGCTAGTCCCACTGATGCTGGTATTAATGAGGGGTTGGCCATCCTCATGCAACTCAATGCGGGCAACAGAATTTTGTTGAGATTGACTATCTTGAGCAAATAAAAAGCGGAATTGATACTCTCCACGTACTTCGCAAAAAGGCGACACATGAAAGACTTTTTTGCTTATCAGTGTTTCCCCGGAAAAGATGGGCTCCCTAGAATCCTTGTAGAGCAAATAACAATGGCGTTCACCAAAAGTATTATTAACCTCAGCTAATACCGCTTGGACTTTGCCATCAGATCGAGTGCACATCCAAAAGCTCACGGGATTGAAGACGTAGCCCAAAACTCTAGGAAAAGTCTGTAGCCAAATTTCTCCATCAATATTTTGGAGCCCATTTTCTTTGAGAATATTTTCTATCCAAGCAAGGCTATCTGTTCCACCGAGACCATGATCTTTATCGTAAAAAGAACAAATCCCAGAGCGATTGTCATTTACACCACAACTACTTAGTAGTTCGCTACGATGTCTTCTTGATCGCATGGGTATAGATAGGGTGAAAACACCGTAGCCAAATACATTTTGAGCAGGCCGAAGACGACGATGCTTTACTACTCCAAAGTTAATCTTTGGTTGGTTCATTTAGCGAGCATCTTGCTTTGGGATTTGGCTAAGTGGCGATCGAATATTTTCAATTAAAGCCTCAGCCACTAATTCGCCTGAGCGTAGCCCATCCTCATGAAAGCCAAACCCAGTCCAAGCGCCGCAATACCAGATTGAGGAAGAGCCCTGAATTAATGGCAATTCTTTTTGGGCCTGAATGGCGCCCATGTCAAATACTGGATGTGAATAGTGAATTTCTTGATGCACAAGTTTAGGATCAGGCTCAGTCGACGGATTGAGGCTCACAATAATTTGAGTGTTCTGTAATTTTTCTGGCAATGGTTGTAAGCGATTAATCAAATAGTTCACGCTGACATGTTGCTTGGATGATGGCTTTGCACCAGATTTGGCAGTGTAATTCCAAGCGGCCCAACAACGTTTTTCTTCTGGCAAAAAATGCGTGTCCGTATGCAAAATGGCGCGATTCTTTTGATAGGGAATGGCTGCCAAAATATCTCTGGCTTGCTGATTGATACCATGAACTAGATCTAGTGTTTGGTCGCTATGACAGGCCATTACTACTTCATCGAACATGGATGCGCCGGATGGCGTGATAACTTCCACTTGATTTGAGTCGTTTCGGTTTGTATTTACGCGAATGGCAGCCTCGCGCTCAATCCTGATACCGGATTGCTCAAGGGCGCTCACTATGCGTTTGACATATTCTCGTGAGCCGCCTTTGATGGTCAGCCACTGAGGACGATTCTGGATTTGTAGGAGCCCGTGGTTATGACAGAAGCGCACCATTGTTTGAATCGGGAACTCCAGCATTTGTTCAACAGAGCAAGACCAGATTGCACCAATCATTGGGAGAAAATAATTTTCTCTAAAGCTTTGACTAAAGCGATTTCGATCTAAAAAATGAGAGATCGTTTCATCGGGTTCGGCATAGTGATGGCCACTAGCGATCTGTTCCTGAGCTAGCTTGGTCGCCAAGCGATTAAAGCGAAGGATGTCATAAGCCATTCTCCAAAAAGAAGGCGATAACAAGTTAGAGCGTTGCCCAAAAAAAGAATTAATGTCGTTGCCTGCCCATTCAATCTTTGGATGCGCTGGATTCTTTTCAGACACATCAATCGAAACTGAAAAGGACATTTCGGAGGGAGCAACTGGAGCTTGAATTTCTTCAAATAATCTAACGAGTCTTGGGTAGGTCTTGCGGTTAAAGACCAGAAAGCCCGTATCTACTCCGTGCGTTAAGCGCTCACCATCAAGCTCATATGTGAAATCCACAGTATTGCTATGACCACCAATATGATCCCCACCCTCGTAGACAGTGAGCTCAATTTCAGAGTTTTGTCTTAATGCATAGGCGCAGCCTAATCCAGAAATCCCGGCGCCAATGATGGCAATTCTTTTTTTGCTCACTGAGCTTTTTCCTCTAGAAGTTTTTCAATTTCACTGGTGATACTACTGCTTGTCGGTTTAGTGACGCTCCCAAAGGAATCAACCACATTACCATTTCGATCGATTAAGTACTTATAAAAATTCCATTTAGGAGTTGTACCTGTTTTGGTAATTAACATCTTAAACAGCGGATTGGGATTGCTACCTGATACAACGCTTTTAGCAAACATTGGGAATTTGACGTCATAGGTATTTTTACAAAACTCCGCAATTTCTTTATTGCTACCAGGCTCTTGCTGACCAAAGTCATTGGAGGGGAAGCCCAAAACAACAAAGCCCCGATCTTTATATTTGGCATAAATTTTTTCTAAGCCTTCATATTGACTTGTAAACCCACAATAGCTTGCTGTATTGACCACTAGGATGACCTTGCCCTGATACTGACAAAGATTCTGGGGTGCCTCGTCTTGCAGGCGTAAAAAGGTGTGGGAGAGCAATGGACTGCAGGTTGGGGCGGCATTGACTACCCCAGTTCCCAATAAGAGGGGGAGTAGGGTAAAAAGCTGGCCAAGCACTTTATGGTATGTCTTGCGGGTCATGTTGCCTCTTTATTTATCTGCTGATGAGAGCCCAAGTCTAAGACATTCTGGGTAATATCGCAGGGCGATCCACAATACTATTAATATTGCGTTATGAGCTCTCTGCCGCCACCTTCTTTTGAATCTAAAGTCTGCCCTTCTGAGCAACTAGAGGCTCGAATTTCTCAGTTGCCTAGACCGCTGGTGTTTACCAACGGCGTATTCGATATTTTGCATCGTGGACATGCAACTTATTTAGCGCAAGCTCGCGCTTTAGGTGCCAGTCTTGTCGTTGGGGTAAATTCAGATGCTTCAGTCAGGATGCTAGGGAAAGGTGATGATAGGCCCATCAACTCGGAGGCCGATCGTCAGGCTTTATTGTCTGCGCTAGAAAGTGTTGATATGACGGTTTTATTTACTGAACAAACCCCAGTTAATCTGATTGAGAAAATTCGTCCAGATATTTACGTTAAGGGCGGTGATTATGAAATCGATGCCTTGGCTGAAACACATCTAGTGAAAAGCTGGGGAGGAAAAGCAATTGCGATTCCATTTTTGTATGAGCGTTCTACAACCAGCTTGCTAGGCAAAATTCGTTCCTAAAAGAGACTGCAGAAAAAATTCTTTTCTTATAGATTTTTTAAGAGCCAAGCCCATAAGCCTCGTAGCACCAAGCCTTCACTCACTTCAATTTTGAGCTTATTGAGTTTGCTGATCTGACTGATTTCCCCTGCCAAGATTTTGGCATTGCCGCCATCAATCCAAATTCTTTCGACGGCTTGATTCATTTCTTTTGCAACATCGATTGCATATTGAATGGCTCCAATTTGCGCGGCATCGCAGCCTCCAATAATTGCGTCATTTGTCGAAGTTCCAAAACCTTGATGAGCATCACCTCGAGTTGCAAGTGGTAACTGCGCAGTATTCATGGCCAAGCTCTTTTGCATTAACTCAAGGCCTGGAAGAATCCAGCCGCCATAGTGCACACCATTTGAGCCAAGTAAGTCAATGGTTGTGGCAGTACCAGCATTAATAATTAAAGAGTTTGTTAAGGATAATGTTCGCGCTGCAATGACTGCAGCCCAGCGATCTGCTCCTAATTTGGCTGACTCTTGATACAGCGTACGGATGCCTGCAAAAGAGCTGTCTCCGCTTAACTGCTTCCATTCCACATCTGCCCATTTTGGAAAAATTGACTTTAGATTATTGATGGCTTCAGGTCCAGCAACACAGCTAAATCCAATGATGCTGGGTTTAGGTAGAGTCTTTGCAATGTAATCAGCAAGTTCTGCACGGTGTTCTGCGGATTGCAAAGACTTACTGCTAATTGATCCCGAATAAGCCCATAATTTTTTCTGTTGATCTGAGGGATGTTGAGTGGACTCAACAGCAGCCCATTTCAGCCGAGTATTTCCGACATCGAATAATAGATATAAACTCATGATTGAACTCTGAGAGAGACATCACCAGCATAAATAGTCAACGTTTTATCTTGCTGTTGTAGAAGTAGTGCACCGTTTATATCAACACCTACATCAAAGCCATACAAAGGCTCTTGACTACCGCCTGATACACATACCTTTTGGTTCATAAAGGCGTCCCATTTCAGCCATTCATCTTGATAGACAGAAAATCCTTGTTGATCAAATTTTTGAAAATGCCGCTCGAATGATTGTATTAATGCAAGCCATAGAAATTCTGCATCAGGCATTCTCATATTGACTGGAAGTAATTGCTCTAAAGAGCTGACCTTAAGTTCGTTCTGACCAAGATTTTTTTCAATTTTGCTAGCGTTGCGTAAATTGATGCCCACCCCAACAATCATCCAGGTTGGATCACCAGTTTTTGCTTGGCCTCCTTCAATCAGAATACCGGCCAGCTTTGCATTATTTAGTAGTAAATCATTGGGCCATTTCAGACGGAGACCAGCTTGATAAAGCTCTGATTGATCAACATTACATGCTTGTGCGATACCTTCAATGACAGCAAAACCAACTAATAGGCTAAGACCAGTTAATTGTGCAGGGCTTCTCTTGAATGGAAAGGCCATCGAGAAACAGATGGAGTCATTAGGATTTGCCAGCCAAGCTCGTCCTGCCCTACCTTTGCCTGCGGTTTGCTTAAAGGCAATACGAGCCACAGGATCAATAAGTGTTCCAGCACGCCAACGCTCCAATAAATCATCATTTGTTGATCTGGTCTCGATAACGCGTTCAAGGATGCAATTGGCAGTCATTTCGCCATTGTAGAAAGGTCTGACCTAGAATTGTGAAATGTCGACAAAAGATCACCGACCCCACAAGCTGGCATGGCCATTACAGGCTATGCCTCTCGCGCGCGCAATGAGTCTTGCTTATGCCTTGCTGATCCTTTATGTGAGTCTCAATCCATTTGATTTTGATTTTCAGAATGGAATTGCTGCTTGGGCCTGGATTGATGCCCCTTTGCCCCGATTTATTACCTTATTTGATGTTTCGGTAAATATCTTGGCGTATGTTCCATATGGATTTTTGTTGGTTTTTGCTTGCTACCCGCGTTGGCGCAATTACGTCGCCTTAGGTATTGCAATTACTTTAAGCGCTGCCTTAGCTTTTAGTGTGGAAACTTTGCAGACCTGGGTTCCATCACGCATTCCCAGTTTGATGGACTGGTGGGCGAATGTGTTTGGTGGCTTGCTTGGTGCTTTGTTGGCTACTCCACTGGGGCCTGAGTGGCTATCTGGAACAGCTATACGCCGCAGATTTGATCAATGGTTTGGTTTGAATTGGACTATCTGCGCTCTTTTTCTTCTATTTCCATGGTCACAAATTTATCCCCAAAGCTCATGGCTTGGAGTTGGGGTTTGGGGTCATGTCATTTTTGGGTCGATTGATTGGGGGACAACAGTTATTAATCAAGTGATTCAAGAAACGCTGATTACTGGTTTTTGTTGGTTAGGTGTTGCGCTTTTGCTTTCGCTTGGGATGCGTACAAAGGCGCCGCAATGGCAGATTCTCAATGGCTTACTTGGTATCACTGTGCTGTTGAAGATTTTATTTACAGCACTTCAATTTGGCTGGGAGTTTAGTTTTATTTGGCTTACGGCAGGTGCTTTTTGGGGAATGCTCTTGGCCACGATTGTATTGCGATGGACTTTACGATTACAGGCGCAGACCAAACAGTTCTTGGCGGTATCTTGTTTAATTGGAGCCACTATCGCAATTAATGTAATGCCCGATAATCCTTATTTCATACTCACCCTTAGGCATTGGCATCAAGGACGTCTATTGCATTTCAATGATTTGATGCAGTGGGTTTCAGTTATTTGGTTGCCACTAGCTACCATTTGGATGATCCGCAACATAACAGGCCTGAAATCTGGCCATTGATGAATATAATTTTCTTATGAGCTTCTCACACCATTTATTTTTCTGTCTGAATCAACGCAGCAATGGCGAAGATTGTTGCGATCGTCACAACGCTTTCGCTCTATTTGAGTATGCCAAGAATCGTGTGAAAGAGCTTGGTTTGGCGGGGCCTGGAAAAATTCGGGTGAACAAAGCGGGATGCTTAGATCATTGCGCTGATGGACCGGTGATGGTGGTCTATCCCGCAGGAGTTTGGTATACCCTGGTGGATCAAGAGGATGTTGAAGAAATCATTCAATCTCACTTGATCAATGGTCGTCCCGTTGCACGTTTGCAATTAATGTAGTTTTCTTATTCGTTATTGTTGAAAGTTTGATTCATGAATAGCCGCACAAAAGTCATTCAGATTGATGGCATTGTTGGATCAATGGAAATGTCCATTGATCTTCCTGACGAATTAAAAAATGACCCTCATTTTCCTGTGCGTGGTTTAGCTCTAGTGGCTCATCCCCACCCATTAATGGGTGGTACGATGGATAACAAGGTTGCGCAAACAATGGCAAGGGCATTTAATCAATTAGGCTATGTGAGTGTTCGGCCAAACTTTCGTGGGGTAGGTGGTACAGCCGGAGTTCATGATGATGGTGTTGGTGAGCTAGAAGATTTGTTACATGTCACTGAATGGATGCAAACCCCTTCAAGCTGGAGTCAGTTCGAAGCTACTGCACATCAGCCATGGGTGAGCTCCGTAAATACTCTGTCTCTCGTTGTTTCAGGTTTTTCATTTGGCAGTTTTGTGGGCAGTCATTTAGTGCAAAGATTGGCTGAGCTTGGTCGTCCTGCGCAGCGTCTAGTGATGGTGGGCAGCGCTGCTGGTAAATGGACATTGGCACCAGTCCCTGCAGATACCATCTTGATTCATGGAGAGTTGGATG
The DNA here is from genome assembly GCF_018687695.1 of Polynucleobacter sp. MG-6-Vaara-E2. NCBI lineage: Bacteria > Pseudomonadati > Pseudomonadota > Betaproteobacteria > Burkholderiales > Burkholderiaceae > Polynucleobacter > Polynucleobacter sp. MG-6-Vaara-E2. The sequence goes on along the minus strand of NZ_CP061303.1, from coordinate 1,881,106 downwards.
AGACTATTCCATTGATTGATGTCTTGGATTGGGCGCGCCCACAGGAGTTAACCGTTCAAGTAGTTCCAGGTGCCGACCATTTTTTCCATCGCCGATTACATTGCATACGTAACATCATTGCTGGCGCTTGGTTAGGCATGCCTGATCATCGAAAGAATGAATCAAACTAGGAAATCGAGTTTCTAAAATTATGGCTGAAGAAAAATCATTAATTGAGTACCCCTCTCTTTTCCCGATCAAGGTGATGGGGAAAAATAATCCCGAGTATTTGCCTGCCATCATTCATATTGCAAAACAGTTTGATCCAACTCTTGATGAAAGTAAGGTAGAGCAAAGGCCATCCAAGGACGGGAACTATCTTGGTATTACTTTGCCTATTACGGCAACGAGTCGTGAACAACTCGACGAGCTTTATCGCACCCTCTCGACCCACCCATTAGTGAGCATTGTTCTCTAACGAGACTTCATGATGGCTTTAGTAAAACATCTGGGTTTTGCAGATTATGCTGTCACCTATGAAGCCATGCGTGCGTTCACAAAAGAACGTAATAGCGATACTCCAGATGAGATATGGGTCTTGGAGCATCCACCGGTTTTTACTTTGGGCCTGGCTGGGGATGCTGGTAATTTACATTCCCCAACCAATCAAATTCCAATGGTACAGGTTGATCGCGGTGGTGAAATCACCTATCACGGACCAGGGCAGATCGTTGTTTACTTATTGCTGGATTTAAAGCGCCTTGGAATCTTTGTAAAGGAGTTGGTATCGCGCATTGAGCAAGCTTTAATTGATACCTTGGCAGATTTTGGAATACGCGCCGAAAGAAAGCCTGGGGCCCCAGGAATTTATATTTCCAAGCAGGCTGGTATCCCAGCCGAATGGATTGGGGCAAAGGTGGCTGCCCTTGGTTTAAAAGTCTCTAAAAGCTGCTCCTATCATGGTTTGGCGCTGAATGTGGCAACCGACTTAGACGCTTTTGGACGCATCCACCCCTGTGGTTATGAGGGCTTAAAGACAGTGGATATGCAAACCCTTGGGATCAAGGACAATATAGGTTTAATTAGCCAAAAGCTTTTGGGGCACTTACAAAAGCAACTATCACTATCATGACCGTAAACAAGACCGATACCAAGCAGTCCGTTGAAGAGCGTCAAGATCTTCAATATGACGCAACTCGCAAGCAAAAATCGAGCGAGAAGACTGCGCGTATTCCAATCAAAATTGTGCCCCTTGAAGAGGTGCTAAAAAAACCAGATTGGATTCGAGTAAAGGCCGCTTCAGGTAATTCACGTTTTGCTGAAATCAAAAAGATTCTGCGTGAAAACGAACTAGTCACTGTTTGCGAAGAAGCAAGCTGCCCCAATATTGGAGAATGTTTTGGTAAGGGCACTGCAACTTTTATGATTATGGGCGATAAATGTACTCGTCGTTGCCCTTTCTGTGATGTGGGTCACGGTAGACCAGATCCTTTGGATGTAAAAGAGCCCGCTAACTTAGCTCGTACGATTGCAGCCCTCAAATTAAATTATGTTGTGATTACTAGTGTTGATCGTGACGATTTGCGTGATGGCGGCGCAATGCATTATGTGGATTGCATTTCTCTATCACGCGAGCAGTCGCCAAATACTCGCATTGAGGTGTTGGTGCCAGATTTTCGGGGGCGCCTTGATAAGGCGCTTGATATCTTTGCAGAGCATGCGCCTCAAGGTTTACCAGATGTGATGAACCACAATCTTGAAACTGTGCCCCGTTTATATAAACAAGCACGGCCAGGTGCAGATTATCTGCATTCTCTGAAGTTATTAAAAGACTTTAAAGAGCGCTTTCCTCACATTCCAACCAAGAGTGGTTTGATGGTTGGACTTGGTGAGACCGATGAAGAGATTCTTGAGGTCATGAAAGACATGCGTGAGCACAATATTGACATGCTGACTATTGGTCAGTATCTTGCGCCGTCTGGGCATCACTTGCCGGTTCGGCGTTATGTTCATCCCGATGTGTTCAAAATGTTTGAAGAGCGTGCTTATGAAATGGGCTTCTCGCATGCAGCAGTAGGGGCGATGGTCCGCTCAAGTTATCACGCAGACCAACAGGCGCACGGAGCAGGCGTTGTTTAAAAGTGCTTTAAAAGTTTGTGTATTTCTAGCAGTATTTAGCTTCCTAGTTGCATGCAGCCCCAAGCTGAACTGGCGCACAGTTCAATCTCCCGAACAGCGATATAGCGCACTTTTTCCAGGTAAGCCCGATAAGTTAGATCGACTGATTCCATATCAAGCTCAAGAGCTAAAACAAACACTCGAAGCTGTAAAGATTGATGACGATATTTACTCTATTAGCTCAATTCAATTACCAGTCAATCAATCTGGTATGACTAAAAAAATGATTGAGCAATTGCAAGGTAATTTATTGGATCGAGCAAAAGTATCTGGCGGCAATGTTCTTATTGAAGAGGGCGCCTATCAAGCTAGTGACTCTCGCCGTATACCAGTCAAAGACTATTTCATTACATTAAGCTCAAATGGAAAGACTAAGCAGTCTATGCGAGTTCGATGGATTGTGCGTCTAGATAAAGATGGTGGTAACTGGATTTATCAAGTTTCTATCTTGCATGTAAATGCAGAAACTGGCGATGCAAAAACACTCTTATCTAAAGAAGAGTTTGCGAACTTTTTTAATGAGTTTCGGCCGGAGTAGAGGCGAAACACTCCAGTGAAAAAATCACTGAGATTTTTCTAGGGCAACTACTTTTGCTTCAAGTAGCTCAAGTTTTTCTCTAGTTTTGGCAAGCACTTTGCTCTGCAACTCAAATTCTTCACGAGTAACAAGATCCATTTTCTGAAAACCTTGGTTCATCATGGCGCGCACATTTTTTTCAATCTCTTGCGCTGGTGAATTGCGGATCGCATCACCAACTTTGTTTTGCATATCGTTAGCGATACGTTGGATTTGTTCGAGGATTTCGCCAGGTTTTTGCATGATGGAGATTCGCAGTTCTATTTAAAGTTGCATAAAAGATACACATGGCTATTTTAAGTTCAGCCGCTAAAAGCCATCAAAATAGCCCCAAAAGGGTAAAAGCGGTCTTTTTTCCCGAAACTGGTGCAATATTAAGCACCAAATAAGTGCATTGGCATTAATTCGGGGAATGCGCCCCAATCGCATTTCGGTGCCGCCCTCAATATCACTCCATGCAATAAGCATTCAACCCATTTTTTATTACAACCGTAAGGAGTTAAGTATGAAAACTTTACATAAGACAGCGATCTCTGCAGCAGCAGTTGCATTGTTGACCGGCTTATCTACAGTAGCGTTTGCGGCTGATGAGCCAGCAGCAGAAGTAGAAGTTAGCCCAATTACAGCAAACGTAACCGTTGTAAATGACTACCGCTATCGTGGTATCAGCCAATCTAACTTCAAGCCAGCAATTCAAGGTGGCTTTGACTATGCTCATGAGAGCGGTTTCTATATTGGTAACTGGAACAGCTCAATTAGCTGGATTAGTGATGCGTATGGCCCAGCTGGTGGTGTTGGTGGAAAAACTAGCGCTGGCTCTAAGGTCTCTGCACCTATTGAAATGGATTTCTATGCAGGTTTTAAGAAAGAGTTTATTGGAGAAGGTTTTGCAACTGATCTAGGTGTATTGCAGTACTACTACCCTAGCTCTGGAATTCCTAATTCTGGCGGTGCATTTGCAAATCCAAATACAACCGAAATCTACGCTGCACAAAACTTTACTTTCGGCCCCTTGTCAGGTTTTGCAAAAGTTTCATACGCTGTCTCTACTTTATTTGGTACTGTAAATTCAACTGGATCATACTATCCGGATCTTACAGTGAACTACGATACTGGCGTTTGGGGGTTGGCGCTAAACGGACACATAGGGTATCAATATGTAGCAGGCAATCAACCAGGGGCTTCTGTCGCTCCAACAAACTATGTTGGTCAATCAATCGCCAATGTTAGCAATAGCACTCTTTCCTCTTACACCGATTGGAAGTTGGGCGTAACGAAAGACTTTGGAGGCGGCTTGTCTGGCGCAATTGCCTATGTAGGAACAAATGCCGCAACATACAAGGGCGCTTATTCATATGTTAGTCCAAGTGGGAACAATCTGGGTAAGTCCACAGGCTTGATTTCCTTAACAAAGACTTTCTAATTTCCACTCTGAACGGAGAAACACATGAAATTAATTACCGCAATCATCAAGCCCTTCAAGCTTGACGAAGTGCGTGAAGCTCTCTCGGAAGTGGGAGTTTCGGGCATCACTGTCACTGAAGTTAAAGGCTTTGGTCGTCAAAAGGGTCACACCGAGTTGTATCGCGGTGCTGAGTATGTTGTCGACTTTTTACCTAAGGTAAAAATTGAAGCTGCTGTTGAAGATGGCATCTTGGAGCGTGCGATTGAAGCAATTGAAAAATCCGCACGTACAGGCAAAATTGGTGATGGCAAGATTTTTGTCTCCCCAGTTGAGCACGTCATTCGTATTCGTACCGGTGAAACCGGCGCGTCAGCACTTTAAAGAGAGGTTCAAAATGTTAACTTGGATGAAACGACTCGTTGCTGGTGGTGCGATGGCTTTGGCTATTGGTGCTACTGGTGTAATAGTTACTTCGCCAGCACATGCTGATGAAGTAAAAAAACCAGCAGTGACTGCTCCGGCTGCAACCCCAGCCGCTGCAGAGCCTGCACCCGTTCTTTGTTCCGAAAAGTGCAACAAAGCTGATACCGCTTGGATGATGGTTTGTACAGCACTGGTGCTGTTGATGACTCTTCCTGGTTTGGCATTGTTCTACGGTGGTTTAACACGTAGCAAGAACATCTTGTCTATTTGTATGCAATGTTTCATGGTGTTTTCTTTGATTACAGTGCTTTGGTCAATTTATGGCTACAGCCTTGCATTCACAGAAGGTGGAGCATTTGTGGGTGGCCTTGATCGCCTCTTCTTGGGTGGAATGAATCCAGACTCTGTCGCAGCAACCTTTAGTAAGGGTGTTGTAATTCCTGAGTATGTATTTATGGCCTTCCAAGCAGTATTTGCAACGATTACTTGCTGCTTGATCATCGGCTCTTTTGCTGAGCGCGCTAAGTTCTCTGCAATTTTGGTGTTCATGGTTATTTGGTTCACATTGAGCTACTTGCCAATCGCACACATGGTTTGGTTCTGGCCTGGTCCTGATGACATCAAAGATGCTGCATCACTTGAGGCGATTACTGCACGTGCTGGTTGGTTATGGCAAAAGGGTGTTCTTGACTTTGCTGGTGGTACGGTTGTTCACATCAACGCTGCGATCGCTGGTTTGGTTGGTTCCTTTGTAATCGGCAAGCGCATTGGTTACGGCAAAGAAGCAATGAAGCCACATAACTTAGTTTATGTGATGACTGGTGCTGCTCTCTTGTGGTTCGGTTGGTTTGGTTTCAACGCCGGCTCAGCTCTCGAAGCAAACGGTAGCGCAGCGTTAGCTTTCGTGAATACATACTTAGCTACTGCTGCTGCTGTTTTGGGCTGGTCTGTTGCTGAGTGGGTTCTCAAAGGCAAGCCTTCCATGTTGGGTGCTGCTTCTGGTTGCGTGGCTGGTTTAGTTGCGATTACTCCTGCAGCTGGTTTTGCTGGTCCAATGGGTTCCATCATCATTGGTTTGATCGCTGGCGTTGTTTGCCTCTGGGGTGTTACCGGTCTCAAGAAAATATTGGGTTCAGATGACAGCTTGGATGTATTCGGTGTTCACGGCGTAGGCGGTATTACTGGCGCATTGTTGACTGGTGTATTTGCTGATCCAGCACTTGGCGGCTCTGGTATTTGGGATTATGTAGCGAACGCAGTTGCTCCTGATTACTCAATTGCTAGCCAATTATGGATCCAAGCGCAAGGTGTGATTACCACCATAATCTGGTCTGGCGTAGTTTCTTTCATTGCCTTCAAATTGATCGATATCGTGATCGGTTTGCGGGTCAAGGAAGAAGAAGAGCGCGAAGGCTTGGATATCAGCTCACATGGTGAGTCTGCCTACGAGTCTTAATCTGTAGATTTACCCCTCACTGGGCGGCCCTCTTGGCTGCCTAGTTTTAAGCGCGGGATCCTAGGATCCCGCGTCTTTCTTTTAATAATCTTACAATGGTGGAATGGTTCCACATCTCATTACTGCCCTTAGCGGTCCTTTGCTCGAACTGGAGTCAAAGGTCCTTGAAGCCACCCCAACCATTGAGCGCTGGTTCAGGCTTGAATGGCAAGAACATACGCCACCTTTTTATTGCTCAGTAGATTTACGTAATTCAGGGTTTAAGCTGGCCCCAGTTGATACCAACCTTTTTCCAGGTGGCTTTAATAATCTGTCGCCTCAAATGTTGCCTTTGGCTGTGCAAGCAGCAATGGCTGCAATTGAGAAGATCTGCCCAGAAGCCAAAAATTTATTGCTGATTCCTGAGCGACATACTCGCAATACGTTTTACCTGCAAAATATTGCACGTCTATCATCAATCTTGCGTCAGGCTGGACTAAATGTTCGCCTGGGTACATTCTCTGAAGAAATTAAAAAGCCAACCTGGATTGAGCTGCCTGATGGCAATCGCTTGCTAATGGAGCCTCTGTCGCGCTTAGGCTTGAAGAAGCAGCGCTTGGGCTTAAAGGATTTTGATCCTTGTTCAATTTTGCTCAACAACGATTTATCTGCTGGCATTCCTCCGATTTTGGAAAATATCCATGAGCAGTATCTATTGCCTGGGCTGCATGCTGGTTGGCATGTCCGTCGCAAGTCTAATCACTTCGCTGCTTATGAAGAAGTGGCTAAGAAATTTGCCAAGGTGGTTGATATTGATCAGTGGATGATTAATCCTTATTTCACGAGTTGCTCGAATATTAATTTTCATGAGCGCAAAGGTGAGGATGAGTTACAAACTGCTGTTGAGCAGGTTCTCAAAAAGACTGCTAAAAAATATCGTGAGTACGGTATCAAAGAAAAGCCTTATGTCGTAGTAAAAGCAGATGCGGGTACCTATGGCATGGGCGTGATGGTAGTGAATGATCCGGCGCAACTCAAAGGCTTAAACCGTAAAGACCGCAATAAGATGAGTGTTGTGAAAGAAGGTCTTGAGGTTAGCGATGTCTTGATTCAAGAGGGTGTTTATACCTTCGAGAAAGTGAACGAGGCTGTAGCCGAACCAGTGGTGTACATGATCGATCGGTATGTGATTGGCGGGTTCTATCGCGTTCATACTGATCGTGGCCCAGATGAGAACTTGAATGCCCCAGGAATGCATTTTGTTCCTCTGGCATTTGAGCAAAACTCTATGCCAGATCTCAGTGCCAAGCCTGGTAGTGCAGCGCCAAATCGCTTTTATCTCTATGGTGTTGTAGCTCGTCTCGCTTTGTTGGCAGCCTCGCTTGAGCTTGAGAGAACAGACCCTGATATGGAAGTTGCTTAGAGCAATGCAAAAAGCCCAGTAGAAGAACATGGATCTTTTATTTATTGCTGACCCTTTAGAGTCTTTCAAGATAGAGAAAGATTCCACTTTGGCGATGATGCGGGTTGCTCAAGAGGTAGGACATCATCTGTGGTTTTGCCAGAGTCGTAATGTTTTGTGGAAAGATAATCTAGTGGTCGCCGACTGTCAATCGCTTCTCATAAAACCAAGTTCCACTTCTTGGTTTGAGTTGGGCGATGTTCAATCGAAAGCTCTTAATACATTTTCTGCAGTGCAGATGAGAACAGACCCACCTTTTGATATTGAGTATCTCAATACAACATGGCTCCTATCTGCTGCAACAAGACAGGGTGCGAAGGTATTTAATGATCCTGCCGCAGTTCGTGATCATTCTGAAAAACTTTCTATCACCGAATTTCCTGATCTTATTCCGCCAACATTAGTTACACGAGAGCTGAGTGCGGTTGAAGCTTTTCATAAGACGTATGGAGATATTGTTATCAAGCCGCTCGATGGTATGGGTGGTATGGGCGTTTTCCGGGTTGGGCCAGACGGCTTGAATCTCGCAAGTATTGTTGAGACTTTGGGTGAGAATGGTTCGAGAACTCTGATGGTGCAACGATTTTTGCCTGAGATTGCAGATGGCGATAAGCGGGTTTTATTAATTGGTGGCGAAGTAGTGCCATATGCGTTGGCTCGCATTCCCCAGGGAACAGAGATTCGCGGTAATTTAGCCGCAGGTGGTAAAGGCGTAGCAATGCCTTTGAGTACAAACGAGCAAAGAATTGCTGAAAAATTAGCCCCCATTCTTAATCAGCGCGGGTTATTCTTGGTTGGATTAGATTTGATTGGTGGTTATTTAACTGAAATCAATGTTACTAGTCCAACCTGTTTTGTTGAAATTACTAATCAAAGTCATTTTGATGTACCGCATTTTTGGTTAAAGGCCCTTGAAAGGACAATTTCATAATATGGCTGGAATCATAATCGTTGCACATACTCCCATTGCAAGCGCAATGCTGAGTTTTGCTGAACACACATTTGGCGTGGTGCCGGAGCGAGTAAGGGCAGTTGATATTCCTCCGCATGAAGACATCAAAGCCAGTTTTGATCGCGTACTCAAAGCGGCATATGGCGTGAATACCGGTAACGGCGTCCTCATATTGACGGATGTGATGGGCGCGACTCCTGCGAACGTAGCGTCTAAGCTTGAAAGCTTAGGTCCATTGTCTGGACTCAATGCGCCGGTGATTGTTTTAGCGGGTTTGAATTTGCCGATGTTGATGCGTTGCATCTCTCATCGTGGCGAAGGTTTAGAAGAGTTATCTAAAAAAGCACTTGCTGGTGGACAGCATGGAATTTTGCGTCTTGGCGCAAAAGTAGATCAAGTGTAAGAGGAGCGGAGCACACAATGCCTGTAGTTGAAATCGAGATTATCAATAAATTAGGACTTCACGCTAGAGCATCCGCTAAGTTATCTCAATTAGCTGCTCAGTTTCCGTGTGAAATATTGTTGTCACGCAATGGGCGTCAAATTAACGCAAAAAGTATTATGGGCGTGATGATGCTGGCTGCTGGTATTGGCAGTACTGTAACTTTGGAAACTGTGGGTGACAAAGCTAATGAGGCTATGGAAGCCCTCACAGCATTAATAAATGATCGCTTTGGAGAAGGCGAGTAGAAATGACGTTTGCTCTACACGGAATACCGGTATCGAAAGGAATTGCCATTGGCAAAGCGGTACTGATTTCGCGTGCAGCTTTGGAGGTCAGTCATTATTTGGTCGAGCCCGGTAAAGAAGAGGCAGAGGCTCAAAAATTATTAGATGCATTCAATCAAGTTCGACTAGAGCTTGATCAATTACGCTCAGGTTTGCCTAAAGATGCTCCGCAAGAAATGGCCGCTTTTTTAGATGTGCACGGCATGATTCTTGCTGACCCAGCGCTTGCAGAAAAACCAATCAAGCTCATTCGCACTCAGCGATTAAATGCAGCTTGGGCTCTAACTACTGAGCTTAACGATCTATTAGAGCAGTTTGCTGAAATTGAGGATCCTTATTTAAAAGAGCGCGCAAATGATATTCGTCAGGTAGCAGAGCGGGTAATTAAAGCCCTCAATGCCCAGAAGGATGCACTTAAGGATTCTGATTTTTTACCCTCTAGCGACGTTGGTGTGGAGTCTATTATTGTTGCTCACGATATTGCGCCCCATGACATGCTACGCTTTAAGGAGCATGCCTTTACTGGTTTTGTGACCGATCTTGGCGGTAAAACATCGCACACTGCTATTGTGGCGCGCAGCATGGAAATTCCAGCGGTAGTCGGTGTGCGGCATGCTAGTGAAATGATTCGTCATGGTGATTGGCTTATCTTGAATGGCGAGCAGGGCATTGTGGTGGTTGCCCCTGATGAGCAATTATTAGCGGAGTATCGAAAGCAACAGACTCAAGCAGCAAAAGAAGCGCGCAAGCTTCAACAGTTAAAGCATGCCAAGACAGAAACTTTGGACCGAGTTGATATTGAGCTTTTTGCCAATATCGAGTTACCGGAGGATGCGGTACAGGCAGTAAAGCTTGGTGCGGTTGGTGTAGGTTTATTCCGATCTGAATTTTTATTTATGGATCGCAAGCAAGCTTTACCAGATGAAGAGCAACAATATCAAGAATATCGTTGTGTAGTCGATTTAATGCATGGCTTACCTGTCAACATTAGAACAATTGATGTGGGGGCTGATAAGGCTTTGGGTGCTGGCGGCGGTGATGTTTCTCAAACTGGCACATCACCATTAGGTTTGCGGGCGATTCGTTGGTCTTTAACTGAGCCAGAAATCTTTTTGACACAACTAAGAGCGATTCTGCGAGCATCTGCCCATGGTCAAGCGCGCATCATGATTCCTATGTTGGCGCATGCCAAAGAAATCGATGAAACTTTCCGTCTGATTGAAAAAGCAAAGCAACAGCTATTACACAGGGGTCAATCTTTTAATCCGAATATTCAAGTTGGCGCCATGATTGAAATACCTGCCGCCGCTTTAGTCTTACCCTTGTTTATTAATCGCTTTGATTTTCTGTCCATTGGAACGAATGATTTAATTCAGTACACCTTAGCGATTGATCGCGCAGATCATGCGGTAGCTCATTTATATGATCCTTTGCATCCAGCCATCTTAAATTTGATCGCCAGTATTATTGATCAAGCGAAGCGCGCCAATGTTCCAGTTGCCGTATGTGGTGAGATGGCAGGGGATCCTGCATTAACCAAGTTGTTACTTGCTATGGGGTTAACGGATTTCTCAATGCATTTCAGTCAGCTATTGCTGGTGAAACGAGAGATTCTGCAAGCCAATGTAGGTATGTTGAAAGCCCGCTTCCCTAGAGTGCTGAAGGCTTATGAGCCTGAGGCTCAGGCCAAGGCCTTAGAACGCTTGCTAGCGTAAATCGCTAGCCCCTAGTGGTGCTCGCCACAGACTGGACAGTCTGGGTTTCTTGCAATGCGAATTTGATCAACCTGAGTGGTGCGCGCATTCCAAAGCAGCATACGCCCTACCAAAGGCTCCCCAAATCCAATCAATACTTGTAGCGCCTGCGCTGCTTGTATGGCGCCGATAATGCCAACAAGCGGAGAAAAAATTCCCATACTGGCACAGCTCACCTCTTCAAATGTTTCTGCTGGTGAAAAAATACAGCCATAGCAAGGTGAAATTGCATTGCGGTGGTCGAATACGGAAACTTGACCATCAAAGCGTAATGCGGATCCTGATACCAGAGGTTTTAGATGTTTAACGCAACTGGCATTGATGAGTTGTCTCGTAGAGAAATTATCCGTGCAATCTAAAACAATATCTAGGCTTGGCAGTAATTCATCTAATAGAGCTTCATTTGCCTTTGATTGAATGGTTTCGATCTCAATACCGGAGTTCAATTGTTGTAAAAATTGTTTGCCAGATGTAACCTTACTTTTACCAATCGTAGATTCGGTGTGCATGATTTGGCGTTGCAGATTGGTGAGCTCTACATCATCATGATCAACTAGAGTAATGTGCCCGACCCCAGCTGCTGCAAGGTATGGGGCTACAGCACTACCTAGACCACCAGCCCCAATAATCAAAGCATGAGTTTTTAGTAACTTCTCTTGACCTTCAACATCAATATCCTCAAGCAGTAAATGCCTTGAGTAGCGAAGTAACTGCTCATCATTCATTTGCAGCCCAAGAAAAATTATTCAAGCTTAGAAGAGGAGCGTTTCACCGGTTGGCCGTTGATAAAGGCTACCGCTTGAGAAAGCATGAAATCATCTGAGCTACCAAGCTCAGGCGGCTTCTTATTTTTATCCTTCCCTTTTTCCTCTGGAGTCTTCTTTGCATTCTTTTCTTCAATGCGTTGTAACTCTTCGAGGCGGCGTTGCTCGCGGTCCTTAATTAATTTATCTTCAGCAGATTGTTTATTGCGAAGATGTTTCTCGCTATCAATTTCACGCGTGATCAAGACATCATCAGGGTCGCCATCCTTATTTTGATCAACTGGAATATCGGGTTTGACGCCAAATGCTTGAATCGATTTGCCGCTAGGTGTGTAGTAATAGGCGGTAGTAATCTTGAGGGCAGAGTCATTGGAAAGTGGGCGGACAGTTTGGACCGAGCCTTTACCAAAAGTGGTTTTACCAATAATGGTGGCGCGCTTGTAATCTTGCAAGGCGCCTGCAACGATTTCAGAAGCGGATGCAGAATAGGCATTTACCAAAACGACCATTGGAAGTTTTTTATAGATTTCAGGTACACCTGCCAAAGGATCCCCTGGTTCATTGAGACGATACATCGCTGGCGTGGCATTAAATACTTGCTTGGAATCTGGTGCCTGACCCTTGGTTGAAACAATCACAGCATCTGCAGGTAAGAAGGCTGCCGCGACGCCAACTGCTCCCTGTAATAGGCCACCACCATTGTTGCGCAGATCCAAAATAATGCCTTTCATCTTTGGATCTTGATTAGAAAGCTCGATTAATTTTTTGGCTAAGTCCGGGACGGTGCGCTCTTGAAAGCTAGTAACTCGTACCCAAGCAATATCGTTATCTAGGATCTTAGCTTTTACAGACTGAACTTTGATTTCTGCGCGAGTAATGGTTACTGGGAAACTACGTTCCTCACTTTTGCGATAAACAGTCAAAGTAATTTTGGTGCCAGGCGTACCGCGCATAGTGCGCACAGCTTTATCAAGCGACATTCCACGAACAGGTTTGTCATCAAGCCGAGTAATTAGGTCACCTGCTTGCAATCCGGCGCGCGCAGCAGGACTATCTTCAATGGGATTTAACACCTTGACAACACCATCTTCGGAGGTAATCTCAATTCCAAGGCCAGCAAACTTTCCTGAAGTTTGCTCCTGCATTTCTGAAAAATCTTTTTTATCTAAAAAAGTCGAGTGAGGGTCAAGACTACTCACCATGCCCTTAACTGCATCGGTTAAGAGCTGTTTATCTTCAATGGGCTCTACGTACTCACGTTTGATTTGGGCGAACACATTGGAGAGGGTGCGCAGTTCGTCTAAGGGGAGCTGCGCTCCTTGTTGTGCGGTAGCTGAGAGCTGGATAGTGGCTGCCACACCAGCAATGAGGCCAACTGCAATGAGGGCAAAGTTCTTCAGAAATTGACGCATGTTATATGTATTAATCCAAATAGAAATGTTGAATTGGCTTGAGGTTATCGTCCAGCTCATAAACGAGTGGAACGCCATTAGGAACATTGACTTCCATAATGGCCTCATCGGACATTTGGTCTAAATATTTAATTAAAGACCGGATACTATTGCCATGAGCTACTAGTAATACGCGCTTGTTTGCTTTGAGCGCGGGCGCAATCGATTCATTCCATAGCGGAAGAACGCGTTCAACGTTATCTTTTAGGCATTCTCCAAGTGGAATGTCAGAAGGATTGAGTTTTGAGTAGCGACTATCATTCTTTGGATTACGCTCATCATCCATTTCAAGTAATGGGGGGCGAACGTCATACGAACGGCGCCAAATATGCACTTGCTCATCCCCATACTTAGAAGCAGTCTCTGCTTTGTTAAGGCCCGTAAGCGCACCATAGTGACGCTCATTTAAGCGCCAGCTGTGAACTACTGGTATCCACATGAGGTCCATTGTGTCTTGAACATGCCAAAGCGTACGAATAGCCCGTCTCAGAACAGAGGTGTAGGCGATATCAAATTCATAACCTGCTTTCTTGAGGTTTTGGCCGGCAGAAAGTGCTTGTTCAGTACCTTTAGGGGTTAAGTCAACATCCGCCCAGCCCGTGAAGCGGTTTTCGAGGTTCCAGGCAGATTCGCCATGACGAATAAGAACAAGTTGTTTCATAGAGCCATTCTATAATCAGGTGATGAACTTTCTCACCCAAATTGATAATTTAGCGCTAATTGCCCTATTGCTAGTTTCAGGCGCAGCGCTTTTCCTACCTACATTATCTACGCTTATTAGCGGAAAAGGCTTGTCGCCCACTGAAGCGACTATTTGGATAAACCGTCGTAAAGCCCATGTTTTAGATTTGCGCTCGGAAGACGTATTTAAAGCTGGGCATTTGCCAGGCGCAAAGCAGGCTAATGCTGCCAGCCTAGATAGCGCCATTGAGGCCTTGAAGCTGGATCGAAAGCGCCCACTAGTATTGGTGTGTGATACGGGCGCTCAATCCCGTAAGGCTTTGGCACAGGTACAAAAGCTTGGATTTATAGAGGTAGGCGTTTTAGAGGGCGGCGTTCAGTCCTGGAAAGCTGCTGCCTTGCCATTGGTGACGTGAAGATATGCCACAAGTAACGATGTACAGCACGCAAGTTTGTCCATACTGCGTTATGGCAGAAAAGCTATTAATCAAAAAAGGTGTGAGTAATTTAGAGAAGATTTTGATTGATCGTGACCCCTCCCAGCGTGAAGTGATGATGACCCGTACTGGTCGTCGCACTGTTCCACAGATTTATATTGGTGAAACTCATGTGGGTGGTTACGATGATTTAGTTGCCTTAGATCGCGCTGGCAAGCTTGATCCCTTATTAGCTTGATTGATTAAAAACCTATAGAAAGTTTGTGATGACCGAACATTCATCTGCTCATAGCGCAGCAAATACAGAATCCAAAGATCCTTCATTTCGCATTCAGCGAATTTATCTGAAGGACTTATCCCTAGAGCAGCCAAATGCTCCTGAAATTTTCTTGGTGGTTGCAGAGCCGCAGGTCCAAATTGAGGTTGATGTTGCTGTTAAGCCGATCAGTGGTGAACTTTTTGAAGTTGCCCTCAGCTCCACTATGACAGCTCGCGTTGAAGGTAAGGTGCTCTTCTTAGTGGAAGCTAACCAAGCAGGTATTTTTGAATTTCAAAATATTCCCGTCGAACAAATTGATCCAATGTTAGGCATTACTTGCCCAACAATTTTGTACCCATACCTGCGTTCAAATATAGCTGATGTCATCAGTCGCGCAGGTTTCCAGCCTATTCATCTTAATGAAATCAATTTCCATGGAATGTACGAGCACCGTTTGATGCAAGCTCATCAAGCTGCAGGCGACAGTACTGGCGATAATGCGGATGAAAGCAAAATCATTCTTCCGAATTAAATATCTAAAACTAGGTCACAGATAATGAAAGTGACGCTGCTCGGAGCAGGCGCTTGGGGGACCGCAATGGCCTCTCAAGCAGCGCGTCAGCTTCAAGCAGAAGACGTATGCTTATGGTCTCGTAGTACAAAGCAACTTGAAGCGATTGCCCAAAATGGTGAGAACCAAGACTATCTCCCAGGTATTTCGTTACCTAAGAATCTAAAGTTAGAAAGTAATTTTGCTACTGCAGTAAAAAGACTGGGGCCAGAAGATCTTTTGGTGATTGCAACTCCTATGTCTGGCCTCTCAGAGACGATTGCTAAGGCGCTGGAGATTGCTGATCATCCACTCAATATCATTTGGTTGTGTAAAGGCTTGGAGCCTTCCACCACGCTTTTGCCGCATCAAGTTGTAGAGCGCGAAGATCGAGTTCATAGTCGCGGCCTAAAGCATTCTTATGGTGCTTTATCTGGCCCGAGTTTTGCTCATGAGGTGGGTGCGGGTATGCCTTGCGCATTAACGGTTGCGAGTACTTCTGAGCAACTGTGCAAAATTGTTCAGTCAGCTTTTCATCATGGCAATATGCGCGTGTATGCGAGCGATGATTTGATTGGTGTTGAACTGGGTGGTGCAGTAAAAAATGTTTTAGCAATCGCAGCAGGCATTGGCGACGGATTAAATCTAGGATTGAATGCTCGTGCCGCAGTGCTTACTCGTGGGTTGGCAGAGATGATGCGACTCGTAAAAGCTGCTGGCGGAAAATCAGAAACCTGCATGGGTCTTACTGGTGTTGGAGATTTAATTTTGACGGCCACAGGAGATCTGTCGCGCAATCGTCGTGTAGGTCTCGAGCTAGCAGCCGGTAAATCTCTGGATCAGATCTTGGCTAGCTTAGGTCATGTCGCTGAAGGCGTACTGTGTGCAGCTGCTGTAGGTGATCTAGCAAAGCGCTTAAATATTGAGATGCCGATTACGGCAATGATGGGTGAAGTGTTATCAAGCAATCTCACGCCCAAAGAGGCGCTTAAAAAACTCATGGGTCGCGATCCAAAAATAGAGACTTAAAACCCCTTTAGTCTTTGAGCTTTACTTGCCGCCTATAAGACCATTCTGACGCCAAGCTTCGTAAACCACAATTGCCACAGTATTAGATAAGTTTAAGCTGCGACTATTGTCTTGCATCGCAAGACGCATTTGATTTGAAGCGGGGATAGAGTTGCGCACTTCATCTGTGATGCCTTTAGTTTCCGATCCAAAAACAAAGTAGTCATTCGGCTTGTACTTGCCTGCATGAAACTGACCACTACCTTTAGTCGTTAATGCAAAGAGATGTTGAAGCTCAGGCTTTTCGCTCTGCATAAATTGCGCCCAATTCGCATGAACTTTGATACTGGCAAACTCGTGATAGTCCAAGCCGGCGCGACGCAATTTAGCATCCTCCATTGGGAAGCCTAATGGTTCAATGAGGTGAAGTTTTGCGCCCGTATTCGCGCACAGGCGAATGATATTGCCAGTATTGGGTGGTATTTCGGGTTCGAATAAAACAATATTAAACATACTGCATTCTAATTTGATAACTAGTTATTAAGCCAGTCTTGTGGTTCTGAGTAGAGCCCAGTTAATTACGCGTACTACTCCATTAGCTTTGAGTATCCGCGCAATTTCATTGAGCGTAGCTCCGCTAGTCATGACATCATCAAACACAATGACCGTTTTACCCGCCAAACGATTCACGTATTGAGAGTCAATATAAAACATCTCTTGAACAGCATCTTGTCTTACGCTCAGAGTGTTACCTGCTTGGTGATGTGAGTGATGATGACGCTTAATGGCATGGGGTAGCTTTTTTGCAGGGCGCCCATATTGAATTCTTCTTACCAATTCCCAGCTTTGATTAAATCCCCGTGACAGTAATTTCTCGGTACTCAGTGGCACAGGGAGCAAGTAGTCAGCCTGGCATTGCTCTTGTAAGTGAAATTGAATGTGATCCCAGGCTTTTGCAAGACCATATGCAAAGACAATTCTTTTTTGGTACTTCAGTTGATGAAGGGCATCTTGCAAAATCCCTTCATAGCGATCAAGGCAATAGGTCTCATCAAAAAATGGTGGATGCTTTACGCAGCAGCTACAACGTTTTTTATTGAGCTCTCGAACTTGAAGCGGGATGCCGCACTGGTGGCAACATTCATAGTGAATCAGGCTCTTATTTTCTAATGTACTAAGACAAGTAGCGCAAATCGATTCAGTTTGAAACTGCTGACAAATAATGCATGCAGTTGGTAATAGATGTGTACTAATTGATGCAAGAAGATTCACTAGAAATTGCATGGGGCGCTGAGTATACTGAGCCAATGACCCAGCCGATCAGATGGTTACAAGATGAAATTGCAGACCGTATGCTGCAAAAACTCGATATTGTTAAATTAGATGTCAGAGATGTTTTAGTGGTGCCAGATTTTCCTGGAATGCATTTGGCTACTTTTGCCAAACGTTTTCCTCATGCGCGTATTCACAGCATTGCAGAAGAGGGTTCATCTACCTCTCAGTTATGGCTTGCAAAGATCTTGGCAAATTGGCGCTCTTTATTTCGCTCCGCTCATTCAAACCTAATTTCTAGTTATCTCAGTACAGGTAAATTTGATCTTCCTGATAATTCTGTTGATTTGGTATTGAGCGATCTCTTGTTGCATGATCTTGCTGACCCAAAGCATTTTTTGCAGGAGTGTTGGCGCGTACTGCGAGAGGGTGGTTTGATTGCATTTAGCTATCTAGGGCCAGATACCGGGAAAGAGTTACGCTCAGTCGGACCACTCCCCTTTCAGATCAAAAACTTATTGAGCCCTTGGGATATGCATGATATGGGCGATGTTTTGATGGCTGAGCGCTTTTCAGATCCCGTGATGGATATGGAATATCTGACATTAGATTATGAAAACTCAGCGCTACTAATAGCTGATGTACAGACTTTGAAGTTAGGAGATTCAGCCTCGAATTCAAGCAATGAAATGACTGATTTACCTCCAAAACTCACTCTGGAAGTGGTTTATGGACACGCTTGGGCTATTGGCAAGCATCTTGCAAAAGCGCAGGATAGCGTTGCTTATATTGATATAAATCAAATTGGGCG
Source organism: Polynucleobacter sp. MG-6-Vaara-E2 (assembly GCF_018687695.1). NCBI lineage: Bacteria > Pseudomonadati > Pseudomonadota > Betaproteobacteria > Burkholderiales > Burkholderiaceae > Polynucleobacter > Polynucleobacter sp. MG-6-Vaara-E2. The sequence continues at coordinate 1,862,979 of NZ_CP061303.1, read as the reverse complement.
CAAGACTAGGTAATATTCTGCTTAAGTGTAAGTGCTTACTATCATTTTAACCTTGACCAAGATTGGATGGAGGTGGGTTATCCCTGTTTGTTGTTGAGCTTAATTAACCCTATAATCACCGCTGGAAGTATTGGCTTGAGACCGCATTTTGAGCATTTTGTGGCATTTTTTGCTGCTGTGCTCATGACAATCAACAGAGAATAAGATGAATTTATTTGGAAAAGTCACTAGGGCATCGCTCTATTTAGTAGCAGCCTTCGGCACTGCTTTAGCACACGCCACAGAAAACATGCCTGGAGGTCCAGCTGTAAACCAGCTGAATTTCGCTGCTCCAGCAACCAAAATCATGCAAGAGATCCACTGGCTTCACTGGATGATGTTGGTGATCTGTGCGCTTATTTTCGTGGGCGTATTTGGTGTCATGTTCTATTCGATTTTGAAACATCGTAAATCTTTGGGTCATAAATCAGCCTCTTTCCATGAGAGCACAACTGTTGAAATTATTTGGACAGTCATTCCTTTGCTCATCGTGATTGGTATGGCACTGCCTGCAACTAAAACAGTTGTAGCTATGAAAGATACAACTAACTCTGACATCACTATTAAGACCACTGGTTATCAGTGGAAATGGGGTTATGACTACATTAAAGGCGAAGGCGAAGGCATTAGCTTCTTGTCTACCTTGTCTACTTCACGTGAAGCGATTAACAACCTAGCGCCAAAATCAAATACCTATTTGATGGAAGTGGATAACGAAATGGTTGTCCCTGTTGGTAAGAAGGTTCGCTTGATTACAACGGCGAACGACGTTATTCACGCATGGACGATCCCGGCATTTGGCGTTAAGCAAGATGCGATCCCAGGATTTGTTCGTGATACCTGGTTTAGGGCTGACAAGATTGGTACATTCCGCGGTCAGTGTTCTGAGCTTTGCGGTGCTGAGCATGCTTTCATGCCGATTGTTGTGAAAGTAGTTTCACAAGAGGATTACAGTGCTTGGGTTGCACAGAAGAAGAAAGAAATGGGCGCTGGCGGTGATGATCCTTCAAAGGTTTATACCTTGGATGAGCAAAAAGAGCGCGGTGCAAAAGTTTACGCAGCAAACTGTGCTGCATGTCATCAGCCAAATGGCAAAGGTGCGGGCGCGTTCCCAGCATTGGATGGCAGCAAAGTGGTGAATGGTCCTAAAGCTGGTCAATTCAACATTTTGTTAAACGGTAAAAATGCAATGCCGAAATGGGCAGGCGTACTTTCTGATGGCGATATTGCCGCAGTCATTACCTATACTCGTAATTCATGGGGTAATAAGACGGGTGAAGTGATTCAGACCCAAGAAATTATTACCGCACGCGGCCAGTAATTCAGATTAACTAATACAGATAAAACGAAACCGGAGTAATTCATGAGCACAGTCTCTACTACCCACGATCACGCACACGATCACGCACATGAAGATCACACGCCACATGGTTGGCGTCGTTGGTTGTTCGCAACCAACCACAAAGACATCGGCACGATGTACCTGATCTTCTCGTTTATTAGCTTATTAGCTGGCGGCGTGATGGCCTTGGGAATTCGTTTGGAATTGTTCCAGCCTGGTTTGCAATTCTTCCGTCCGGAGTTCTTCAATCAATTAACAACCATGCACGGCTTGGTGATGGTGTTCGGTGCAATCATGCCGGCATTCGTTGGTTTTGCTAACTGGATGGTGCCTTTGCAAATCGGCGCATCTGATATGGCATTTGCTCGCATGAACAACTTTAGCTTCTGGATTCTTCCAGTGGCCGCAACCTTGTTGTTGAGTTCATTCTTGGTCCCTGGCGGTGCTCCTGCTGGTGGTTGGACTATCTATGCTCCATTGACCTCGCAAATGGGCCCTGGCATGGACATGGCAATTTTCTCTCTCCACTTGTTGGGTGCATCTTCCATCATGGGTTCGATCAATATCATCGTCACCATCTTGAATATGCGCGCTCCTGGTCTGACATTGATGAAGATGCCAATGTTCTGTTGGACTTGGTTGATCACTGCGTACTTATTGATTGCTGTAATGCCTGTATTGGCTGGTGCAATCACGATGGTTTTGACTGATCGCCATTTCGGTACTTCATTCTTCTCTGCTGTTGGCGGTGGTGACCCAATCATGTTCCAGCATATTTTCTGGTTCTTTGGTCATCCAGAGGTTTACATCATGATTCTTCCAGCTTTCGGAATCATCAGTGAAATCGTTCCTGCTTTCTCCAGAAAGACATTGTTTGGTTATAGCTCAATGGTTTATGCAACGGCATCGATTGCGATCTTGTCATTCATTGTTTGGGCTCACCATATGTTTGCCACTGGTATGCCGGTAACCGGTCAGTTGTTCTTCATGTACGCAACAATGTTGATTGCTGTTCCAACTGGCGTGAAGATTTTTAACTGGGTTGCAACAATGTGGAAAGGTTCAATGACTTTTGAAACTCCAATGTTGTGGGCTATCGGCTTCATCTTCGTATTTACGATGGGCGGTTTCACCGGTTTGATCTTGGCAATGGCGCCAATCGATATCGGCGTACAAGATACTTACTACGTAGTTGCTCACTTCCACTATGTATTGGTAGCAGGCTCATTGTTTGCAATGTTTGCTGGCTTCTACTACTGGTGCCCTAAGTGGACTGGTTACATGGCGAATGAAACTCGCGGCAAGATCCACTTCTGGGCTTCCATGATTTTCTTTAACATCACCTTCTTCCCAATGCACTTCTTGGGCTTAGCTGGTATGCCACGTCGTTATGCTGACTATCCAACTCAGTTCGCTGACTTCAACATGATCGCTTCTATCGGTGCTTTGGGTTTCGGTCTGGCACAGGTTTACTTCTTGTTATTCGTGGTGTTGCCTGCGTATAGCGGTAAAGGTGAAAAAGCACCAATGAAGCCATGGGATGGCGCCAAAGGTCTTGAGTGGACAGTACCTTCACCAGCACCTCACCACACTTTTGAAACTCCGCCTAGTGCAGAGCAGATGCGTGAAGCAGGAATTTAATTCTTCAAATAAACAAGCCCTAGCTGCAAATAATCGCAGGCTGGGGTTTGTACTTTTGAGTATCGTCTTGACCTTTTTTATTGGTATTGTGATTAAACGGAGTTTTTTAGGTTAACGCCTGCTGCTTGCAATGGTTTCTACTCAGTCGCTCAATCGTCAAATCCTAATTAAGCTCTTAATTGCTGCAGTGATGATGTTTGGTTTTGGGTATGCCTTAGTTCCAATGTACAAGGCTCTATGTGAAGTGACAGGTATCAATGTTGTAACGAACAAGAATGATTATGGCGTTAGAGCATTCAGTCCCAACAAGGTTGGCAACACCCAAGTTAACTATGCTCGTACAGTAACCATTGAGTTTGACTCCAATAGTCGCGGCCCGTTTACCTTTAAGCCAGTGAAGAATTTTTTAGAAGTGCATCCTGGTGAGATGACGGAGATTGTTTATGAAGTCACTAACAATCAAAATCGCTCAGTGAGGGCTCAAGCAATACCGAGTTACGCACCTAAAAGCGCGACAGAGTTTTTTACGAAGTTGGAATGTTTTTGTTTTCAAGAACAAACCTTGGCAGCTAATGAAACTAAGAAGATGCCAGTGGTCTTTGTCATTGATGCAGGTTTACCGGATGATGTGAAAACAATCACCTTGTCCTATACATTCTTTGAGTTGGGATTGGGTGGTACTCCGCCCGCTCCAAAGTCAAAGGTAGTTTCGTGAAGAAGAATAGTAGTTTTATGCAGTCTATGAAAGCCGTCATGTGGGGCTTTTTAGGAGTGCGTAAGAAGTCAGGTTTGCAGGAAGATGTAGCATCATTAAGTTTTGTACACATTATTATTGCGGGTGTTGTTGGAGCCTTAATTTTTATGGCCGTCCTGCTCTTAATAGTGAAAGCAGTTGTGTCCCATTGATTATTTTTTGATTGAATAGAGAGAATAAGATGTCATCCAATTCAACCCCACACTATTTCGTCCCTGGACTATCTAGGCATCCAGCTATGGCTGCGTTTGGCCTGATTGGTTTTGCCTTTGGTATATCTGGCTGGGTAAACCACGCCTCTTGGGGTGGACCGCTTACCTTGACTGGAGTCGCATTTGTTCTCTACGTGCTCTATAACTGGTTTGGTGACACGATTGCAGAGTCAAATGCTGGTAAGAATGGCGTTAACGTCGACATCTCCTATCGTTGGTCAATGGCATGGTTCATCTTCTCTGAGATCATGTTCTTCGGCGCATTCTTTGCGGCTTTGTTCTACGCTCGCAATATCGCGATGCCTTGGATGGGTGATGTTGAAAGCAAGCTCATATGGCCTGATTTCCAAGCGGTTTGGCCTAACGATGGTCCTGCTGGTTTGGTTGAGAAATTCACCACCATGGGTCCCTGGCCCGTTCCAACCATCAACACATTGTTGTTGTTGAGCTCTGGTGTGACGATTACGATTGCTCACCATGCATTAGTTGAGAATCACATGAAGAAGGCCATCATTGGCTTGGCTGCAACGGTTGGTTTAGGAGCAATCTTTTTAGGCTTTCAAATGTATGAGTACTACCATGCTTACCATGCATTGAACTTGAAATTGACTTCAGGTATCTATGGCTCAACTTTCTTTATGTTGACTGGCTTCCACGGCTTCCACGTCTTCCTTGGCGGCACAATGTTAGCGATTGTTTTGCGTCGCATGATTCGTGGCGACTTCACAGCTAAACACCACTTTGCCTTTGAGGGTGCCGCTTGGTACTGGCACTTTGTTGATGTTGTTTGGCTTGGTTTGTACATCGCTGTTTACTGGATGTAAGTAGAATAAAAATCGGGGCTTGAAGCCCCGATTTGTTTTATAGCCTCAGCCTGTTTTGTATTCTTTAGTGTGTTCCAACCTTAATGCCAGTTGCCTCAATAAAGCCAAAGTAGTGGGCTAGAAGAATGCCTAGGAATAGTGCAACCGATAAGCCAATGCGTAGCATCAGGGAGTGAACCATTCTGGCGCTATTACCCCTATCTTTCATCATGTAATAAAGTGCTGAGCCCAAGCTAGCAACGATCATTAGTAGGACAATCGGAATAATCCACTTCATCTCAAAATCCTTATCTTGAAACCTTTAAATAGCCTCTTTCACAGTCTTGTGACAAAGCGCATAGTTGCTACTGTATCAGCCTTGCTGATCATTGCGCTTGGGTGTGGGGCAGGTTTTTGGCAGTTGACTAGGGCTCATACTAAAATTGCTTTGGCAGCCAATTTATTGGCCAGACAACAGATGCCGATATTGAGTGCTAATGCAAAAACTTGGGCTCTTGAAGAGGCTAGTGAGCGCCGCATGGTCGCTCGGGGCCAATACATTCCAGAAGCTGCCATTTGGTTGGATAACCGCCCAAGACCAATTCCGGCTGCTGGCACCACTTCTTCACAGTCTGGCTTTTATCTAATGATGCCATTACGTTTAACGGATCGCGATGAGGTGCTTTGGGTGAATCGGGGCTGGGCTCCGCGAAATAATGAAAATCGAGAAACTTTGCCACCAATCAAAACTCCCACTGGGATTGTCAATGTTGAAGGAATCGTCTTTGCTCATCCGGGCAAGGTGTATGAGTTAGGTGATGGCAGGCCTATGGCCAGTCTTGACAAGCCAAAAATTGAACAAAACTTTAACTTAGTGGCCGAAGGCGATCTACGTGGCTGGACTCAAGCCCCATTTATTTTGCGTGAAGAAAAGGTTGGCATGGAAGACGGCCTATTGAGAGAGTGGGCACCCCTGACAAGTGGGGTCGATCGCCATTATGCTTATGCATTTCAGTGGTTTGCCTTGGCAGTTTGCGGATTTTTATTTTGGCTGATTACTGGCCTGCGTCAATATAGGCGTCAGGGAACGGGGAATAGGATTTAGGTGTGAGTGATCAAGAGTTATTAATTCCGGCTTCTCAGATGGATTCATCGGCAATCAATGCTCGGACTCGCCGAGGGCGCATTCAGATGCTCTTGCTATTACTTGCATGTGCAAGTCCTGTGATTGCATCCTATTTTGCGTACTACGTGATTAAGCCTGAGGGTGGAAAAACCAATTTCGGCACCCTGGTGTATCCAGCCCAAGAATTCAATAGCGCTTGGCTTGATGTGCCATTGGAAGGTAAATGGACTTTATTGGTTGCGCGGCCTGCAAGTGAATGTCAGTTGAAAGATAAGCAATGCGTAGAAGCGCTATTTCTCATGCGTCAAACAAGAGTGGCGATGGGAAGAGAAAGCGGGCGCGTTCAGCTCGTTTGGGTCAACACCGATGGCAAGTCAGTAGATCCTGAATTAGCAAAGGCTTATGACGAGAAGACGGCAGGGCTTAAGGTGGTGTCATTACCTGCGGATCCGAAGTCTCGTGCGGAGTTTGATGCCTGGCTTAATAAAGAGGGCGCTGGAAAAGAGATTCAGTTGATTGATCCAAGTCCGGCAAAGATGATGTACTTTCCGATTACCACCTCTCCAAAAGAATTTTCTAGCATGAAGAAGGATTTGGAAAAGCTCTTGAAGTTAAATCATAAGGGTGAGAGATTGTAATGCCCAGTATTGTTTTATTCCTAGAGCTTGCCGCTATCGCAGTTGTCTTTGCAGGCCTACCATTGGCTTATCTTTGGACCAGGCCTGGCTATAGTTTTTTTCAGAAACTCAATTGGGTCTTGGTATTTATGACCTTTGACTTAATTGTGTTTGGTGCCTTCACTCGATTGACTGACTCTGGTCTCGGCTGTCCTGATTGGCCTGGTTGTTATGGTACATCCAATCCATTTCATGCCTTGAGTGATATACAGCAAGCTGAGAGCGCCTTGCCAAGCGGCCCTGTAACCGTTATGAAAGCCTGGATCGAAATGATTCACCGTTATTTAGCGATGACTGTAGGCACCCTGATTTTGGTGCAAGTGGCCTTGGCATTTAATAAAGTGAAAACCTTAGGCAAAGCCCCCCTATTTGGAAGTATGGGTTTGCTCATATTGGTTTGCCTTCAAGGGGCATTTGGTGCATGGACTGTCACATTGAAGTTGCAGCCCATTATTGTGACGATTCATCTGATGTTGGCTCTTGTGCTATTCGCTTGCTTAACCGCATATGCCCAACAGGCTTGGGAAGAAAAAATTTCTGCAGTACGTACGCTAGGTGTCAAACCATTACCAGCTGCTTTGTTGTTGATCGCTTTTATAGCTCTTGGCATTCAGATCTTCTTGGGTGCTTGGGTTAGCACTAATTACGCTGTATTAGCTTGTCCAGATTTCCCGACTTGTCTAGGTGCGGCATGGCCTAAAACCAATTACTCGGAGGGCTTTACCTTGTGGCGCCAGTTAGGCCTAAACGCTCAGGGTGATTTTATTTCTCCAGTTGCTCTTCAGACCATTCATTGGACGCATCGTTTATTTGCAGTGTTGGTATTGGTCGTATTTTCATTCTTTGGCTGGCGAGCTTTGAACCTATCTACATCAGCAACCCCCGGCCTCAAACGCTTTGCCAAACTCTTATTTACATTACTTGCTTTGCAGATTCTGACTGGTATTTCAAACGTGGTATTTCAGTGGCCCCTGCTAGCAGCTTTGCTCCATACTGCTGGTTCTGCTGCTTTGGTATTCTGTTTGGTCAGAATGGGTTATTGGGCTTCTTGGAAGTCATTATGAATGCAGCAAATACATCCGAAGCAGTAGTAATGCCACGTTGGCGCCAATACTGGGTTTTAACCAAACCCAGGGTGACTCAACTCGCGGTCTTCTGTGCAGTAATTGGTATGTTCTTGGCAACCCCAGGCATGGTTCCTTACCCAGTTTTATTTGGCGGCATTATTGGGATATGGTTATTGGCAGGCGCTGCATTCGCAGTGAACTGTTTAATTGAGCAGGCAGTTGATGCCAAGATGAAGCGCACCTCATGGCGCCCCTCAGCTACTGGTGAAGTGACGCCGTTTCATATTATTGTTTTCTCGATCATTCTGGGTTCACTGGGGATGATCATTCTGTGGAATTTCTGTAACCCATTGACGATGTGGCTTACGTTGGCAACTTTTGTTGGTTACGCAGTGATCTATACCTGGCTGCTGAAGCCTGCTACTCCACAGAATATTGTGATTGGCGGTTTATCTGGCGCAATGCCTCCAGCACTTGGTTGGGCGGCAGTAACCAATACCCTCTCGGCTGAAGCCTGGCTTTTGGTACTCATTATTTTTGTTTGGACGCCCCCACATTTTTGGGCTCTGGCTTTATATCGTCGCGATGACTATGTGCAGTCGGGATTACCAATGCTTCCAGTGACTCATGGTGAGCGTTTTACATTGCTCAATATCGTGCTTTATACCTTGATTTTGGTTGCTGCGACTTTACTACCTTACATCTATGGAATGAGTGGCATGGTGTATTTGATTTCAGCCATCATTCTAGGGTTGATGTTCTTGGCTTATGTGGTTGCGCTGTTTATTTCTTATAGTGATGCTTTGGCTAAGAAGACCTTTCGCTTTTCAATTACCTATTTGTCTTTGCTCTTTGCAGCATTGCTAATAGATCACTACTTCCTTTGAGATGAATATCCATTTTTTGCGAAATATTTGTATTGCACTCTGCATCTTGTTGTTGGGGGCTTGTAGTCCAAAGCCTGAATTTAAAAATATTGATATCACAGGTAGCACAGCTTTCGGCAAAGACTTTAGTTTGCTAGATCCTGATGGCGCTGTGAAAACGCTTGCTGACTTTAAGGGTAAGGTTGTTGTGATGTTCTTTGGGTACACCCAGTGCCCTGATGTTTGCCCAACTACTTTGACGGAGATGCAGCAGACGATGACGCTGTTGGGCACCCAGTCAGATAAAGTACAGGTGTTATTTGTAACAGTTGATCCTGAGCGTGATACTGCAGCAATCTTGAAACAGTATGTTCCATCGTTTGATGCACGTTTTCTAGGTTTGCGTCCTGCAGATGAAGCAGCATTAGAAAAAGTTACCAAGGACTTCAAGATTTACTATAAGAAGGTGCCGGGAAATAGCCCAAGCTCATACACCATGGACCACGCTGCAGGTAGTTATGCTTTTGACCCTGAGGGGCGACTGCGCCTGTATATCAAGCATGCTCAAGGCCCAGAAACCTTGGCGCATGACTTGAAAGAGCTTCTAAAATAAAGAAATATAACTGCAGCGGCGAATGAATTTTTAGGCTGCTTCAGATTGCAACATGCCGCGCATTTTTTTGAGTGCAGCAGTTTCAATTTGGCGAACACGTTCTGCAGAGATGCCATATTCAGCGGCAAGATCATGCAAAGTTTTAGTGCCATTGCCATCAGCATCCATGGCCAACCAGCGTGATTGCACGATATTGCGACTACGCTCATCTAAGGCCATTAATGCTTGATCTAATTTAGGGCCTTGTAATGCATTAGACTCCGCAAGGGCAATCCGCTCTGTAGGCTCTTGACTGTTGTCAGCAAGCCATTGTATCGGTGCATATGCAGCGTCTTCGTCACCATCATCGCCTTCAAGCGCAACGTCACCGCCCGCAAGGCGCATTTCCATTTCCTTAACATCCGAGCCCTTTACATCTAGGGCTTTAGCTAAGGCGTCTACTTCGCCCGGAGTGAGCGCGCTCAAAGTAGGTTTATTGCTGCGTAAGTTAAAAAACAATTTGCGTTGTGCTTTAGTTGTTGCCATTTTAACCAAGCGCCAATTTTTGAGAATGTACTCATGGATTTCAGCTTTGATCCAATGGATCGCATAAGACACTAAACGAGCACCGTTGTTTGGGTCATAACGTTTTACTGCCTTCATTAAGCCAATGTTGCCTTCTTGAATAAGATCGGCATGTGGAATGCCATAACCAAGATATTGGCGCGCAACAGAAACAACTAGACGCAAGTGTGAGAGCACTAAAGTTTTAGCAGCCTCAACATTTTCAGTGCGACGAAACTCCTGCGCTAGATGTAACTCTTCTGCAGCACTGAGCATGGGCACGCGATTAACGTACGCAATATAGGAATCAAGTGTGCCAACCCCAAGGGATGGCAACATTGGAAATGCGGACGCCGCTGCAGCCTGCGCTACAGGCAGCCTTTGCAAATTCGGTTTGTCAGATTTCTTTTGAACCATTTTTTATAAATATGAGGTGTTAATAAGGGTCTATTTTAGCACTCCTGTCAAGAGAGTGCTAATGCTTTATTAATCTTGTAACTTATTGAATTAATTGAATAATTCGGAAGAATATTGCCTGGCTGTGAATGGGGCTAAATCTTCAATTCCCTCACCTTTTCCTAGGGCTAGGATGGCTGGTTTAGAGTCATCTTTGAGGGTATGAGCCAAGGCGCAGATAACACCGCCTTTAGCGGTCCCATCAAGTTTAGTAACGATAATTCCGGTCAGGCCCAAGGCTGCATGAAAGGCCTTTACTTGGCTTAATCCATTTTGGCCCGTATTGCCATCCAAAACCAAGAGAGTCTGGTGGGGAGCTCCAGGGAGCGCCTTACCAATGACGCGTTTCACTTTCTTGAGTTCTTCCATCAGATGTTCCTGGGTAGCAAGACGGCCTGCAGTATCAATGATCAAAATATCGCTTTTACGGGAAATGGCTGAGTGAATTGCATCATGGGCTACTGCCGCTGCATCGCCATCTTCTTGAGAGATGACATCGACTTGGTTACGTTCGCCCCATTCTTGCAATTGATTGCGTGCCGCTGCTCTAAAGGTGTCGCCCGCTGCGAGAAGCACTGATTTACCTTGGGATTGATATAGTCTGCAAAGCTTCCCAATCGTGGTTGTTTTGCCTGCGCCATTGACCCCAACGACCAACCAAACTTCAGGAATAGTGTCTTTGTGGCTTGTAAATAGTGGGTTTGGGAATGGTTCTAATGCCAGCAATAACGAGCCAACCTCTTTAATCAGAAGCGCCTGTAACTCTTCAGTACTGGAAGCCTTTTCAGATTTTGCAGCCTTACGAAGTTTGTCGATTAATTGCTCAGTCGTGGGTAATCCCACATCACTCTGAATCAGTGATTCTTCTAAGGTGTCAAACCAAGCTTCATCTATCACGCTAGATTTGAATAGGGATCCGAGGGTTTTACGTAAGCCGAACATAATCGATACAATTTAATCCTTGCATCTTATCAATTAAATTCTTGGGATATGGTGATTTAGCAGATGCGCTTCAATTTACTCCGAATTACCTTCTTATTTTTGCTCTTAATCCAATTGTCTTGGGCGACGGCTAAAGATCAATCCGATACCCATGAATTCCAGCTCAGTAATGGACTCAAACTAATCATTCGGGAAGATCATCGCTCTCCAACTGTGGCTCACATGGTCTGGTACCGCGCAGGCTCAATGGATGAGGTCAATGGTAAGACAGGCGTGGCACATGTCCTTGAGCACATGATGTTTAAGGGAACTGACAAAGTGAAAGCTGGAGAGTTTTCACGTTTAGTGGCTGCGGTAGGTGGGCGCGAGAATGCATTCACTTCTCGTGACTACACAGCCTATTTTCAACAAGTAGAGAAATCAAAGTTAGATGAAGTGATCAAGCTTGAAGCTGATCGTATGTCTAATTTGAATTTTGATGATGCTGAGTTCCTCAAAGAAATTCAGGTAGTGATGGAGGAGCGCCGTTTGCGCACCGAAGATAGCCCTAGCAGCCTACTCAATGAATCACTCATGGCAACTGCTTACATGAGTTCACCCTATCGTCATCCGGTCGTAGGCTGGATGAATGATTTACAAAACATGACTGCTGCTGATGCTAGGGAGTGGTATCGCAGTTGGTATAAGCCAAACAATGCAACAATAGTGATTGCTGGTGACGTAGATGCAAAGCAAGTATTGGCAACAATAGAAAAATACTATGGTGCTGTGAGCGCACAAGTGCTACCAGTACGTAAGCCACAGATTGAGCCGCAGCAAAAAGGGATCAAACAGGTGCAGGTAAAAGCACCAGCTGATAGTGCGCAACTGGCCATGGCTTGGAAGGTCCCCCGTCTTGAGCCTGGCAAGCTAGATGATCCAGAGCCATACGCGCTTGAGCTTCTGACAGCCGTACTTGATGGCTATGACAATGCGCGCTTGAATCGCACATTAGTTAAGCAAGAGAAGGTTGTGAATGATGTAGGCGTTGGCTATGACATGGTCTCGCGTGGACCTGAGTTATTCCAAATTAACGCCACTATGGCTAAAGGTAAATCGGTTGCACAAGCGCAAGCTAGTATTCGTAAGGCGATTGATGAAATCAAGCAAAAAGGCGTATTGGAGTCTGAGCTAAAGCGCATCAAGGTGCGCATTCTTTCAGAGCAAATTTATAAGCGTGATTCTATTTTTGGCCAAGCAATGGAAATTGGTAGTACTGAGATGGCTGGATTCTCTTGGAAAGACATAGACTATATGTTGGAGAAAATGCAAACCATTACTCCAGAGCAAGTGCAAGCTGTTACCAAAAGATATTTAGTGGATGAGGGTTTAACTATTGCGGTTCTAGATCCTCAGGCGCGTAAGACTATCGGTCAGGAGGGCAAGCAATGAGAGTCCCTTATAAAGTCTTCCTGATTTATCTTCTGGGATTCGGTTTACTGGATAGCGCTCAGGCCATCCTACCGATCGAAAAATTAGATACTTACAAAGGCGCTAAAGCTTATTTAGTGCAAACCAAGACATTACCAATGGTCGATATAGAGGTCAGTATTGATGCTGGTGATCGCTATGATCCAGCTGGCAAGAGCGGTTTAGCGGATATGACTGCAGGCCTCATGAACTATGGGGTTCGTGGCGAAGGGGGTTTGCTAAGCGAAGCGCAAATTGCCGATGAGATTGCGGATTTAGGTGCAAATATTGTTTTATCAGTGGGCGGTGAGCGTGCCATCTTGCGTATTCGCACATTAAGTAGAAAAGACTTGCGAGATAGGGCAGTACAGCTAGCTTCCGCCATGTTGAGTATACCCACATACGATTCAAATATCTTAGCGCGAGAAAAGCAAAGAACGATCACCAGCTTGTTGGAAGCAGAAACAAAGCCAGATTATGTTTTAGAACGCCGTTTTAAAAAAATGATCTACGGTACTTATCCTTTGGCTGAATCTCCATCAGTTAAATCAGTTGGCGCCATCACTGTTTCAGACTTGCAGAAATTTCATCAGCAGTTCTACCGTGGTGATCGCATGATAGTCAGCATTGTGGGTGATGTAGATCAAGCGCAGGCAAATGAAATTGTGCAAACTCTATTAAAAAGAATCCCGCAGTCAGGACCTGCGATTGCACCATTACCGCAATTGGAACGTTCGCCCATCGAACCTTTAGCGCAACGTGAAGTGCAGATTCCCTTTGATTCTCAGCAAGCGCATGTCGCCATGGGTATGACAGCTGTAGCCCGTAACAATCCTGACTATTTCCCCTTATTGGTTGGTAACTATGTCTTGGGTGGCGGTGGATTCGTATCACGCTTGATGTCTGAGGTGCGTGAGAAGCGGGGACTTGCCTATAGCGTCTTTAGTTATTTCGCACCAGGCAAAGACACTGGCACTTTTCAGGCTGGCTTGCAAACTAAGAGTGATCAGGGTTCTCTGGCGCTTGAGGTGATGAGCGACACCGTTGCAAAATTTATTGCCGATGGCCCCACCCCATCTGAGCTCGCTGCTGCAAAAGCAAATTTGGTAAATGGCTATCCATTGCGGATCGATAACAATCGTAAGTTATTAGATAACGTTTCATCGATCGTGTGGAATGATTTACCGCTGGACACAATGGAGGTTTGGGCTAAGCAAGTGGATGCGGTTACATTGAATCAAGTTAGTGCTGCATTCCAAAAATATCTCGCAATGGATCGCATGAAGATTGTTGTTCTAGGGGCTCAAAATAAATAAACCCAAATTGTTCAAGGTTGAGCCGCCTAAGAAAGTGCGCATTATTGGTGGCACTTGGAGAAGTCGTTTGTTACCTGTTTTGGATTTGCCTGGTCTGCGACCAACGACTGATCGCATTCGGGAAACATTGTTTAATTGGCTCGGCCAAGATTTAGGGGGTTTGCGCTGTATAGATCTCTTTGCTGGTACGGGCGCTCTCGGTTTTGAGGCAGCTTCACGCGGTGCAGAACTGGTTGTACTTCTTGAAAAAGATAAAAAAGCTTATGCAAATTTAGTTGCTAATTTTTCTCGATTGCAATCTTCGCCGGTTCTTGGGGCGGTAGAAATTTTGCAGCGCGATAGTGTGGAGTTTTTAAAGCAACAAGCAGAACGCTCAAGCAATCTCATTTTTATTGACCCCCCATTTGCTGATAATGCCCTACTTGATAAAGCGGTGATGGAGGCAGGCAGAATTTGTGATGATTCTGGTGGCGGTGGCATTTATGTGGAATTTTCCGCAAATCGTCTTCTTGAAGAGGTGGAAGCCCTATTACCAGCTTGGCATTGTGGAAAATACTTAGAGGCTGGACAGGTAAAAGCTTGTCTATTTCGGAGCGGAAGAGGCTAAACTCTTGCATATAGCTGTTAAAGCCTTAGGAGAGTTATGACTGTCGCTGTATATCCAGGAACATTTGATCCTTTTACTCGTGGCCACGAGGATTTGGTTCGTCGTGCATCTAGTATTTTTGACGTATTAATCGTGGGAGTTGCTTCCAGTCGTAGCAAGCATCCTTTTTTCTCCTTAGATGAGCGTATTGCGATTGCTAAAGAAGTGCTGGGGCACTACTCCAACGTGAAGGTGGTCGGCTTTGATGGGTTGCTAAAAGATTTTGCTCGAGAGCACAATGCACGCGTCATTGTGCGAGGCTTACGCGCAGTATCAGACTTTGAGTATGAATTTCAGATGGCAGGTATGAACCGTTATCTCTTGCCTGATGTTGAAACATTATTCTTAACCCCGTCTGATCAGTATCAATTTATCTCCGGCACCTTTGTGCGTGAGATTGCCTCTATGGGTGGCGATGTTAGTAAGTTTGTATTTCCATCTGTAGAAAAATGGCTTGTGAATAAGATTGCTAATCAAAACACTAAGTAAGGCCGCTGAGTAAATAATGGCTTTAATGATTACTGACGAATGCATCAATTGCGATGTCTGTGAGCCAGAATGCCCTAACGATGCGATTTATATGGGACTGGAGATTTATGAGATTGACCCAAGTAAATGCACCGAGTGCGTTGGTCATTATGATGCGCCCCAGTGTCGTCAAGTGTGCCCTGTAGATTGCATTCCTTTCAATCCTAACCACACTGAAACCCAAGAACAACTAATGGTGAAGTTCAAGCTGCTTACTGCCGCTAAAAAAGCGAGTGCAGCTTAACTGGATGATCTAGCCCTTAGAGTGCAATTCCAGCATTGCCGTTTGGGTGTCTGCCTTCAAAAATAGCGGCAAAATTTGTAAGCCGTTTTCAATGCTGATGTCGATCAGTTTTTGTTCAGCCAATTGCGGTCTACGTAAAACATAATCCGCTACATCCATTGGTCGACCATCGCCTGCGAGATCTCTTGGATGCCCAATACCCAATCGCAGACGCCAGTATTCAGGCGTTCCTAAGTGCGCCTGAATATCTTTTAAGCCATTATGACCGCCAGTGCCGCCGCCTAGTTTGAGTCGAGCGGTTCCTGGCTTGAGATCGAGCTCATCTTGCACCACCAAAATATCCGCAGGCGTCATTTTATGAAAACGACAAAGCGCCCCAACTGCTTGGCCACTCAGGTTCATAAAAGTACTTGGCTTTAGAAGGTAGAGATCTTCGCCTTCCCATTTTGCTTTTGCTACTTGACCGTGAAAACGTTTTTCTGATTCAAAGCGAGTGTTTAATTGTTTTGCAAGGGCGTCAACAAACCAGAAGCCAGCGTTGTGCCGATCTTCCTCATGTTCATCGCCTGGATTACCCAGGCCAACAATTAATTTTGTCATGATGTGAGTTTAAAGATATAAATTGATTTCTACAAAAAGAGATAAAAGAAAAGCCCGCTTGCGCGGGCTTTCTTCGCAAACAGCGGACTTAAGGTATTAAGCCTTGTCCTTTGCGTCAGCAGCAGGAGCAGCAGGAGCTGCGGCAGCTGCTGGAGCAGCCTCCTCAGTCTCAGCAGCTTTAACGGCTGGAATACGTGCGTTTGCAATAACGGGATTCTCTTGCTCAACGTGTAATACCAAGCTAACACCTTTTGGTAATGCAACATCTTTAGCGTGGATAGAGTGACCCACTTCGATTTTGCCCAAGTCCACTTCAAGGAACTCTGGCAAGTCTGCTGGTAAGCAAGAAACTTCGAGATCATTGAGGATGTGGCTAATGACTGCGCCTTGCAATTTCACAGCAGCTGAAGTATCAGCATTGGTGAAATGCAATGGAACGCGCATATGGACTTTTTCAGTCGCGGATACGCGCTGGAAGTCAATGTGCAAAACTAATGGCTTAAATGGATGCATTTGGTAATCGCGCAACAACACTTTTTGTGTTTTGCCGCCAATTTCCAAATCCAAGATAGAGGAGTGAAATGCTTCTTTACGGAGAGCATGGAATAACGCGTTATGGTCCAACTCGATAACCAAGGCTGGATCTTTACTACCGTAAACGATTCCCGGAGTTTTTCCGGAATTGCGCAGACGGCGGCTCGCACCCGTTCCCTGTACGCTTCTTTCAAAGGCTACAACTTTCATATTAAATTCCCTTTTAAGGTTAATTTCCGTTCGCGACCAAACAGAAAAGCTTTCAATTATATCGTGGGAATGGAGTTTTTTGCCCACATATGAGCTAAAACTGCCAAAAAACAGGGTAAAACAGCGTTTTTTGGCTTATTCAGCAAACATGGACATGACTGAATCACCCTTACTGATGCGCGAGAGAGTCTCGGCCAACAAAGGGGCTACAGTTAATTGACGGATCTTACTGACTTTTGAAGCTTCAGCAGTCAATGGAATGGTGTCTGTGACAACTAACTCATCTAATTCAGAGGCCGCAATACGAGCCACAGCTCCGCCTGATAGGACAGCATGGGTACAGTAAGCAGTAACGCCTTTCGCACCACGCTCTTTAAGTGCTTCAGCGGCCTTACAGAGGGTTCCGCCAGTATCAATAATGTCATCCATGATGACGCAGTGACGACCCTCTACCTCGCCAATGAGGTGCATTACTTCCGATACGTTAGCTTTGGGACGGCGTTTATCAATAATTGCTAAATCAGTACCCAATTGTTTTGCCATTGCACGAGCGCGAACAACACCGCCGATATCTGGAGAAACAATGATGAGATCTTTTTTGGTCTTCTGAGCCTCTAAATCGGCCAATAGAACTGGTGAGGCATAAATGTTGTCTACGGGGATATCAAAAAAGCCCTGAATTTGGTCGGCGTGAAGGTCCATAGTAAGTACGCGCTCAATACCGGCAACCGATTGCAGCATGTTTGCCACGATACGCGCAGAGATGGCAACTCGCGCTGAGCGTGGGCGTCGATCTTGACGGGCATAGCCAAAGTAAGGAATTACTGCGGTAATGCGACTAGCAGAGGCGCGCTTGAGAGCATCAATCATGATCATGAGCTCCATCAAGCTGTCGTTTGTAGGTGCACAGGTTGATTGAATCACCACGACATTTTTGCCGCGTACGTTTTCTTGAATTTCTACTTGAATTTCACCGTCTGAGAATCGACCTACAAAGGCTTTTCCCATTGGTAACTTCAGTTCTTTGGCTACAGCCTCAGCCAAAACCGGATTTGCGTTGCCTGTAAATAAAGTCAATAAATCTGAGTTTGTCTGGGACATAGTCTTAGGGATTTTGATGGGTCAAAAAGGTGTCTTTGTCATTTCTGCAGTATTTGGCAGGGGAAGAAGGATTCGAACCTTCGCATGCTGGAATCAAAATCCAGTGCCTTAACCAGCTTGGCGATTCCCCTACGGATCAATCTGAAGAAATCAAATTGTAAGCGGGATTTTTATTTAGCCCCCGAACAACCCGACCCATCCACCCTTTAGGAAGATTTTGTAGAAGATTTTCCAGTTTTGCGACATCAATCTTAGGGTCTAAGACTGTAAAAACGCTACTTCCAGAGCCTGACATACGGGGCTCAGAGCCCGGTACCGCCTGACCAATCCAATCCAAAGCTTGCTTCACTTCAGGACATAACCGCATCGCTACTGCCTGGCAATCGTTTGATAGATCCGTCCATGGCGATGCAAGAAAGCCATCTATTGTAATCTGACCGTGATCTCGGGTCAATTCAGGGTCTTGAAAAATCCTTTTAGTCTCGACTCCTTGCCTAGGAAAAATAACCAAAAAATCATGACTACCTAAGTTGATTTCTTTGATTTTCTCGCCAATTCCCTCAACAAAGGCATTTTTGCCGAAAATGAAAAAAGGTACATCTGCTCCAAGCTGGAGACCAAGCTCACAGAGCGCCTTTTGGTCTAGCTTCAGGTTCCAGAGAGCATTTAGTCCAATTAAGGTGGATGCAGCATCAGATGAGCCACCCCCTAAGCCAGCGCCCATGGGGATCACTTTTCTAAGACTTATCTCAACACCGAAATCTATTTGGCAAAAATCCTTTAATAACTTAGCGGCTCTAACAACTAAATCGTTTTCAGGATTCACGCCGGGGATTGGGTTGATACGACGAATGTCATTTTCTGGAATTCTTTTTAGACTGACAATGTCACACCAGTCAATCAATTGAAATACAGATTGCAGTAAGTGATAGCCATCCGCTCTACGGCCAACAATATGTAGAAATAAATTGAGCTTTGCTGGTGAATGCAGCGTTAGAGTTTGATTGCTTGCTTCACTCATTTGGGTTATCGAACACCAGGCGAATATCAATAGAACCAATATTCGAGCTACGAGTCATCATTAATTTTTCAAGACGATTTTTATTGCTCCAGGTATAAATTAAGTCCCAACCATCTTGATTAATTTTGCTTACTTGCCCTTTAGTATTTCGCTCTACGCTTGCTTCACCACCAGGCCTGACTTCTCCTCTGAGCCAGTTTGAGAGCCCGCGTGCGGGCAGTGGCAGTCCTAATGTATTTTGAATTAAGGTATCCGCATCGATGGCAGCAACTACTTGACCATCTCGCTCAAGGGTGGCTTCACCAGGAGTGATAGTAATTTTCGCAATCGATCCACCAACAGGATTGCGTATTTCTAAAACATCTTTGAGTTGCTCTTGAGTCAGCGTGAAACCACCAGAACCCCCTTGGTTTTGGGCATCTGTAAGACCTGTGACCTTCACCGCAAAACGACCGTCCCATGAGCCTGAGGCGGCTTGATCTGCACTTGACCAGTCTGGCTTTAGGCGCTTTAGGGTTTCTTTCAATGTGGGATTATTGGCGTCTAATTTTTGACCTTGTTGCCACATCTCTTCAGCCTCAGTACGTCGACCCATTGCCCACAAGACTTCACCAGTGTGTGCTGCAATATCTGCTTCAGGTTTCATGCGAAAAGCTTGTTGAAGTTGCTCAAGCGCCAGTTCATTTTTGCCAAGACGAAAATTGACCCAGCCTAAGCTATCTAAGATAAAGCTGTCTTTAGGTGATAGTTGATGAGCCTTGCTGATGAGTGCAAATGCTTCTGGTAATTTGATATTTCTATCTGCTAGAGAGTATCCCAGGGCGTTTAAAGAATTGGCATCATTTGGGGTCTTGCGCAATATTTCACGCAAGGTCTTTTCCATGACATCTAAGCGCCCCATCTTTTCTGCAGACATTGCGTAGGTATAAAGCAAAGCTGGATCTTTAATAGCTGGTCTTACCGTTGAGGCAATTTCATAAAAAGCACGCAAAGCTTCAGATTCATCTTTTGCCTTGCTGAGCAAGGCTTGTAGTTGCAATAGCGTATTTTCTTGTTGTGCTGGAGTTTGTTGTCGCAACAAGGCAATTGCAGGTTTGACTGCATCTGACCAGCGATTACTTAAGACGAGCAAGGTAACCAGAACTTCTTTGGGTTTAGTTTGAGAGGGGGGTGACAAACTATCCCAAGTTTTAGCTGCATTTAGTGCCAACTCTGGGGAACCACCTGAAATCCCAATTTCCATTGCCCTTTGAGCAAGACGAGGATCTTTGTACTGGCGTGCCATTTCCATGTAGGTCCCATAAGCCAGTCCCGCTTCACCTCTTTGCAGGGCAATTTCTGAGGCCAGCACTTCAAAAATAGCTTGCCCAGTTTGATTCTCAACTGCTTGTGCGTGTGCCGAACCAAATAAGGCGCTTACGCAAGCGATTGAGAGGAGTAATAAACCCTTGAAATAGGATTTGAGTAAAAATTTGCTCATAAGCACATTCTAATCTGCGAATCTACAATTGATTCATGCCTGAACTGCCTGAAGTAGAAGTCACCCGATTAGGAATTGCCCCTCACCTTCAGGGGCGCTCTGTAAGTGCTATCAACATCATCGATGGGCGCTTACGCTGGCCTGTCCCCAAAACCTTGCTAAAGATCTTGCCAGGGCAAAAGGTACGAGGGGTAGAAAGACGCGGAAAGTATCTGCTAATCGAGTTAGATACTGGCCATGTAATGGTTCATTTGGGGATGACAGGAACCTTGCGAGTCTTGCCGAGTACTGATCCTCTAAAGTTGCATGACCGCGTCACTTTAGAGTTTGGAAAGTTAAGTTTGCGATTGCACGACCCCAGAAAATTTGGAGCAGTCCTATGGCATCCAAAAACAAAAGGTCCAATAGAGGATAACCTTTTATTGCAAAAATTGGGCGTTGAACCTTTCTCCCCAGAGTTTGCTGGAGAGCTTGGCGCAGAAATTCTGTATCAAGCTTCACGCAAACGAAGCATTGCTGTTAAACAATTTCTTTTGGCTGGCCAAGCGGTTGTCGGCGTTGGCAATATTTATTGCTCAGAAAGTTTATTTGAGGCGGGTATTCATCCCGTTAAGGCTGCAGGCAAGCTGACCCGTCCGCAATGTTCTCGCCTAGCAGAAGCAGTGAGACTCACTCTGAAAAAAGCCATTGCCGCAGGTGGCAGTACCTTAAAAGATTTTGTGAACAGCGATGGTGATCCAGGGCATTTCATGGTGCAAACCAAAGTGTACGATCGCAAAGATCAGCCGTGCAAAGTTTGTAAAACACCGATCAAGCAGATTGTCCAGGGCCAGCGCTCTACTTATTTTTGTCCTACATGTCAAAAGCGTTAATCAGTACTTTTTCTGAAAAGCTGATTGCTTGGCATGCTCGCAGTGGCCGCTCTGGGCTACCTTGGCAAGGCAATCGAGATCCTTATGCGGTATGGGCTTCAGAGATCATGTTGCAACAAACTCAGGTAGCTACTGTTTTAGAGCGTTACCCCCGCTTTATGAAGCGCTTTCCAACGGTAAAAAAATTAGCCGCTGCCGATATCGATGACGTTCTAGCAGAGTGGGCTGGCCTTGGCTATTATTCGCGCGCTAGAAACTTGCATGCCTGTGCGAAGCAAGTAATGGACGAGTTTGCTGGACACTTTCCAAATGACCCTCTGTTACTTGAACAGCTCAAAGGAATCGGGCGATCAACCGCTGGTGCAATCGCGGCGTTTGCGTTTCATGAAAGAGCGCCCATCCTGGATGCAAATGTCAAACGAATTTTGGCTCGCTTATTTGCTGTAGAGGGCGCATTGCAAGATAAGACGGTGAATGATGATCTGTGGCAGTTAGCCATTCAGTTATTGCCGACTAAGCCTCAAGATATGCCAGTATATACCCAGGCATTGATGGATTTTGGCGCTACTTGGTGTACTGCTCGCAAGCCTGTTTGTTTAAGTACTGAGAAAAAGTGCCCTTTTGAAAAACAGTGCCAAGCTAACTTAAGTGATCAAGTTTTGCTGTTGCCAAAAAAAGTAGTTAAGGCAAAGTCCCCCGAGTTTGATTGCGATATGCTTTTAATTAGAGCGGGCAATTCTATTTTGCTGCAAAAGCGTCCGAGCAGGGCGATTTGGGGTGGCTTATGGTCTTTGCCAGAATCGGCTTGGGTGGCTAAAGCTAGTTCGAAAAAAGTAATCCCAAGCCTGGCAATTTTAATGAAGACGGCTTTACCAAAAGAGCCTAGTGCTCCATGGCTTAAGGCTTGTAAAGCAGTAAAGGCAGGCCCTCAAATTAAGCATGTTTTTACCCACAGACGTTTGTGGATGCAGATTTGGGAAACAAGTGCCAAGACAAGGCTAGAGCCTGATAGTGAAAATCTAAAGTGGATATCCTTAACCCAGCTAGGGCGCTATGGCTTGCCACAGCCGATTAAGATTTTGTTGCAGGGATTGAGTCTAGTTCACGATGGCGATCTAAAAAATTAAGCTGGAGATCGCTGAATGCTTTTTGAGCACGGAAGTGCTCGCTAATTCGATTGACTAAATAAACCGAACGATGTTGCCCGCCAGTGCAACCAATAGCAACCGTTAAATAGCTGCGTCCATCAGCAATGTAGTGCGGTAACCATTTATCAAGGAATTGAGTGATGTCGCGTTCCATGCTAATTACTTCTGGAATCTTCTCTAAAAACTCTTTAACCGGTTTGTCATTGCCTGTGAGAGGTCTTAAGACTTTGTCATAGTGAGGATTGGGGAGGCAGCGCACATCAAAGACCAGATCCGCTTCACTGGGCACTCCTTTTTTGAACCCAAAGGATTCAAAAATCACTGTTAGGCCAACAGGTTTATCTTTCAGGAGGTCCTGAATCCAAGAACGCAGTGCATGAGCTGGCAGGTTACTGGTATCAATGCTATGTGCTTGTGCACGCAGAGGCTCAAGCAGATTACGTTCTTTATCAATGGCTTCAATCAAAGTTGCTGATTGGGATTGCTTTGCATTACTGGATAGCGGGTGTCTGCGCCGCGTTTCTGAAAAGCGCTGAACTAATGTGCTGGTATCTGCATTTAAGAAAACAATGCGCACCTGATGGACACGTTTCAGATTTTCAAGAATGGAGGGAAGTTGCGCAATGGATTGGCCACGCCTGGCATCGATTGCCACAGCCACTCGCTCACTCTTTTCGTTTACCAGGGTGCTAATAAGATTTTCTAGGAGCGAGACTGGTAGATTGTCAACACAGTCATAACCTGCATCTTCAAAAGCTCTCAAGGCCACTGATTTACCTGAGCCTGAGATTCCGGTAATCAGATTGATTTGCATGGTTAGAGCAGGCGCCCTTGGGATTTAAGCGAGTCTGCTTCCACATTCATTTGTACACGCTGGCGTTCGATAAATTCTTTTAGGGTATCAATACCACGCAATTGCAAAATTGTATTGCGGACTGCAGCTTCAACTAGAACTGCCAAGTTACGACCTGCAGCCACCTGAATTTTTACTGTCCGAATAGGCATGCCCAAAACATCAATATGCTGAGCTTCTAGAGGTAGCCTCTCAAACTCGCCATCGGTGCGGCGAACCAGCTGAACAATCAGGCGCAGTTTCAATTTACGACGGACTGCAGTTTCACCAAAGATAGTGCGTATATCTAACAAACCCAGACCGCGAACCTCTAGAAGGTTGCGAAGGATTATGGGGCAACGTCCTTCAATGTAATCTGGGCCCAGGCGAGCAAAATCAACCGCATCATCCGCAACTAATCCATGTCCGCGCGAAATGAGCTCTAAGCCTAGTTCACTTTTACCAAGGCCAGATTCACCAGTCAGCAAAACACCCAGGCCTAGGATATCCATGAATACCCCGTGCATCGTAACTTGTGGCGCACCAATCTTGGTGAGATAGGTGCGCAGATGGTCAATCACTTCCGCAGCTGAGATGTGCGTAGTAAAAAGTGGTGTAGACGAGCGCTGACAGAAGAGCTGCAAATCCGGATCTACAGCCTTACCGTCTGCCACGATGACGCAGGGAGGTGTTTTAGAAATGAGGCTGGCGATCTGATCTTGTTTTAGTTTTGGTTCAAGCGCTGCGTGATAGTCAACTTCTTGCTCACCAAAGATTTGGATGCGACTTGGATGTATAAGATTTAAGTGACCTACTAGGTCTGAGCTTGCTGCAGCTGCTTTAACTGCTTCGGGTGGAAAGGTACGATCTGCACCTTCGAGACCACTAATCCAGGAAAGTTTCAGATCAGAAACGTTATCGTCAAAAATCTGCTGAGCAGTTACTCCATCTAGAAGTAATGGTTGAGTCATTTTGGGTGACCCCATTGCTGTAACAGTTCACAGACTTTGATAGGGTCGATAGCGGAGGTTAATTTCTCTCTAGAGTCAGAGTCTGATAAAAGTTGCGCAATAGAGGAAAGAATTTCCAAATGCTGTTGGGTCGCTTTTTCTGGCACCAACAAGAAAATCAGAACTGAAACAGGTTCGTTATCTGGCGCAGCAAACTCGATTGGCTCTTTCAGTCTCATGAAGGCTGCAGATGGCTGTTTTAGACCTTTGACACGACCATGAGGGATGGCGACACCGGCGCCTAGAGCGGTTGAGCCTAGATCTTCACGAGCATTCAGGAATTGAACGACAGATGTTGCATCGATGCCAACTTGCTTGGCAAATAGCTCCCCGGCGGCTGCAAATGCATCGGCTCTGTTTTTGGCAGAACTATCTAATGCAATGCAGTCAGGGGTAAAAAGATTAGTCAGGGCATTCATTGCAATTGATTATAGGTGTCCTGACAACAAGTATTACTCAAAATGCTTTTCGTGGTGATGATCTTGAATCTTTTCTTTGTGCTTGACGACTTGGCGCTCAAGTTTATCGACCACTGCATCCATAGCGTGATAGAGGTCAGCATTATGGGCTTCGGCAAAAAGTTCTTTGCCTTTAAGGTGAATCGTGATCTCGGCGCTTTGACGAAGATCTTTCTCCTTTGCGTTGTCGACTACTAAAAAGGCTGATGCATCAATCACGTGGTCGAAGTGCTTACGAATTTTGGCTAAACCAGCCTCAAGGTGTGTGCGCATCGCAGGGGTAACTTCTACATGACGGCTATTGATTTTTAAATTCATGAGCAACTCCTTTTATCAACGCATGCGCATAGATATAGCCGGGGTGCGCAGCAAGCCCCTGTAATTTTTGAGCTGTTTTTTTTGGAAAATGAACCATGAACCTCCAGCGTATCAGCGATTTTGCTGAAAACCAAGAGGGAAAACCACTTTTTATGACTTATACGGACAGATGCATTGTCCGGCTTACATGCGGAAGTTTTCGCCTAGGTAGACTCTGCGGACGGCATCGTTTTGAATAATCTCATCAGGCTTACCTTCGGCCAGAACGCTACCCTCGCTGATGATGTAAGCGTGATCGCAAATGCCCAGGGTTTCACGAACATTATGGTCAGTAATCAAAACCCCAATTTGGCGGTCGCGCAAGAAGCGAACAATCCGTTGAATTTCCCCTACTGCAATAGGGTCAACACCGGCAAATGGTTCGTCGAGCAAAATAAATTTTGGTTGAGATGCCAGGGCTCTGGCAATTTCTACACGACGTCTTTCTCCTCCTGATAGCGAGAGTGCGGGATTGTTGCGGAGATGGCCAATTTGTAGCTCACCCAACAATTCATCTAGGCGAGTTGCGATCTCCGCTTTGCTTAAGGGCTTTCCACCTTGGACCTGAAGCTCGAGAACAGCCTGAATATTTTCCGCAACATTCAACTTTCTGAAAACCGAAGCTTCTTGGGGTAGGTAGGACAGTCCCATACGGGCTCGTTCGTGAATTGGCAAATGGGTAATATCTGCACCATCCAAAATAATGCGACCAGCATCAAGGGGAACAAGTCCAACAATCATGTAGAAGGATGTTGTTTTACCAGCCCCGTTAGGGCCTAATAGCCCAACTACTTCACCACATTTCACTTCAACGGAAACATCGCGAACCACTGTTCTAGAGCCATAACGCTTCTGGAGATTGTGGGCGCTCAGTGTTGGCGTGGAATTATTTTGGGCTAAATCCGTTGTCATTTCTCTAGTGTAGCTTTTCGTCTTGGTGAAAGGATTGCGCGTGCTAAGGGTAGATCTTCTGGTTTTGCGTCTGCAGGGGGCGTTACACGATATCGCTCTTTAATGTCATCGTACTCAATTTTCCAGCCTTGCAGTTGATCGAGCATCTGCATATTGAGTGAGCGCTTCAAGCTAGCATCGCCTGTGATCGTAAGTACCTCTGTTTTGGCATTGTAGGTAACTTGCGTGCCACGTCCTTGCATGTACTCATCTGCAGGACCTTCTCTACGTTGTCTGAAGCTTGCTGTTGTGTCTGAAGATCCTTTGACATCCACAAATTCATAACCTTCTGGATCCACTTGAATATGGCCATCTTCACCCGTTACAACAATACTGCCTTTAATTAGCAGGATTTGGCCTTGTAAGTCATAAGTTTGCTGCACATCATTCACTGAAACTTTTTCAGCCTCAAGAATGATGGGCTTGTCTTGATCTGCCTTTTCAGCGTGAGCTATGTTGCATGCGAGTAGCGCACTTAAAGTAAGGCAAAGAAGAATCTGTCGGTTCATCAAGATCATTTTATTGAGAACTCCGAGGCGCGCGTTCAATACGCCCCTTAACCTGACCAGAAAGGGTCATGCTTTGTTGAATATTGTTGAAAGTTCCGCCATCGCTTGAGTGCATGATGGACATGCCTTGCTCAAGCCTAATTGGCCGATCAGTTTCAACGATATCGTCGTTGATTAAGACCTTGTAATAGCTTGATGAAGCGAGCATGCGCAGAGTTGCTGGTTCAGTTGCTGTCGCTGCTTGTGCAGGGCGAAAGATTGATGCATTGTCAATCAGTTCCAGAGTGGTGAGATCGCCATCTAAATGCCCAGTATCAGACTTTACTGTTACAGGCGGCTTATCTGGTTGGAAGAGACGCATGCGGGGCGCATCGATATCAATCGATGCGTCATCATCGTAGTGTGTCACTTTATTGCCCAAAATTCTGTACTTAGTATTGCCTTGCTCATTGAGGGCTGAGAGGGTGCCATCTTTAATAATGTAGTCAGGCTCATGAAGACGAACGCGCTCGAGCATTGAGCTTTCTGGAGGCGTATTTTTTTGTACCAGCCAAAACGTCGTCAAGGTTAAGGCGCCCATTAATATTAATGGCATGAGACGTAATAATGTGCGCCCAATACTGACTTTGATTCGCTGAGGATTCAATTGCATTGCTTACAGCCGAGCCTTGTTGAGTAATTCATCGTAGCGATTTTGTGCTTTCAGAATCAGATCGCAGACTTCACGAACGGCGCTATGACCTCCAGTATGCGTAGTGACTAAGTGAGCAAACTCTTTAACCGCTTCATGTGCTTGTGCGGGTGCAATACGTAGACCGGCATTTTTCATCATGGCTAGATCTGGCCAATCATCGCCCATCACAGCGCAATCGCTACTTTTTAGTCCTAGCGACTTCAAGACTTCTTCTAGAGCTAGGGCTTTATTCTCAACACCCATGTGAACATGTTTGATGCCAAGCTCATCGCAACGTGCCAAGACCATCTTGGAATTTCGGCCAGTAATAATTGCAGTTGGAATATTGCACTGCTCGAGAAGCTTAATTCCGAGACCATCTTGAATATCAAATGCCTTCAAAGACTCTTTGCCATCAGCACCAATCCAAACCTGGCCATTGGTGAGCACTCCGTCGACATCTAAAATGAGTAACTTTACTTTGCCAGCCCGTTCCCAAGCTTGTGGGAACTGAGTGAGTGGGTTGGTATTGTGAGTGTTAAAAGCGCTGGGCATGAGGATCAATCAATGACTGGATTAAATAACTTTGGCTGCAAAGAGATCATGGAGATTCAATGCACCTAGCAAAGACCCGTCTTTGTCAGTAACTACTAAATGATTGATGCGATGTTTCTCCATCATTTCGATTGCTTCTTCTGCTAATAGTTCAGGCGGAATAGTGCGAGGACTAGCAGTTGTTGCATTCTTTAGAGTAATGCTGTCAAGATTGGTATTTTTTTCTAAGAGGCGACGTAAATCACCATCTGTCAAAATCCCAAACACTTTGTGTTTGTCATCCAATGTCACGACCATGCCCATGCGCTTGGCAGTCATTTCCAGTAAAGCATCCTGTAGTGAAGCCTGAATAGAAATTTTGGGTGTGTCATCGAAGCTGCGCATGACTTCACTAACATGCATTAATTGTTTGCGACCCAATCTGCCGCCCGGGTGGGAGCGCTGAAAGTCTTCTGCCTTAAAGCCGCGCGCATCAAGCAGGGCCACAGCCAAAGCATCGCCCATCGCTAATGCAGCAGTAGTACTGGTAGTTGGTGCAAGATTTAGTGGGCATGCTTCTTTTTCAACGCTGGTATCCAAATGGGCATCTGCTAATTTGGAGAGTGATGAATTCGGTGCACCAGTAAGTGCAATGAGTTTTGCGCCAGTGCGTTTGACAATGGGTACGATTGTCAGTAACTCCTCGGTCTCGCCAGAATTTGAAAGCGCCACAAAAACATCATCCCGGGTGACCATTCCGAGGTCGCCATGGCTGGCTTCTGCTGGATGTACAAAAAAAGCAGGTGAGCCGGTGGATGCAAAGGTGGCCGCAATTTTGCGGGCAATATGCCCCGACTTACCAATTCCGGAGACCACAATTCTGCCTTTGCAGTCATGCAGTAGTTGTACAGCGTTTACTAGGGCGTCGGCATTGATGCCTTCTAGGCGATCACGCATGGTTTGCAGTGCAACAGCCTCAATTGTGAGGGTGTCACGCGCAAGCTTTAGGGTACGTTCACGAGTCTTAGCTATCATCAAGTAAGTATATGCCGTCAGTCCTTCAATTAACCCTCATTCTCCTGGCCTCGGGTGTTGCCGGAGTGCTTATTTTCCGCTATTTTGGCCTACCCCCTATTTTGGGCTATTTGGCTATTGGCGTATTAATTGGTCCTCATGCCTTTGGTTTGGCTAATGACTCAGCCACAGTCAAGTATTTGGCTGAATTCGGGGTGGTTTTCTTAATGTTCTCGATCGGGCTGGAATTTAATCTCCACAAGCTGCGATCCATGCGAAACATCGTATTCGGCCTTGGTGGCAGTCAGGTTGTTCTAACAATACTGCTAGCAGTTCCGGCCAGTCTTTTGATGAACTGGATTTATCCCATCTCTTGGCAAGCTGCCATTGCTCTAGGTGGTGCGTTAGCTATGTCGTCTACTGCAATTGTGACGAAGTTGATTTCCGATCGATCTGAATTAGAGACTGAGCATGGTCGCAACGTTGTAGGCATTTTGTTATTTCAGGATTTAGCGGTTGTCTTCTTATTAATTTTGTTGCCCTCTTTAGGAAAAAATCCCAAAGACCTTTTTGTTGCATTAACCGCGGCTTCTATCAAAATTACGATCGCACTGACCTTGATTTTCTTTATTGGTCAATCGCTCATGAGCCGCTGGTTTAGATTGGTTGCCAAACTACGTTCACAAGAGTTATTTATGTTGAATCTCTTGTTCATCGTGCTTGGAATGGCGGGCTTAACAGAGCATTTTGGTTTGTCATTGGCGCTCGGTGCATTTTTGGCAGGCATGCTAATTTCTGAAACACCCTATCGCCATCAGGTTGAGGAAGATGTCAAGCCATTCCGTGATGTCTTGTTAGGACTCTTCTTTATTACGATTGGCATGCTACTGGACTTTAATGTCATCCGCGAGCAGTGGTTATTAGTGGTTGCGCTATTAATTGGGCCCTTAGTATTTAAATTTGGTTTGATTGCGTTGCTCTCTAGAGTCTTTGGCTCTAGCCCCGGCATCTCAATTAGAACCGGACTTTGCCTTGCTCAGGCAGGCGAATTCGGATTTGTTTTACTCACTCAGATTGATGGCTTAGATTTGATTGACCCAGTGCTGAGTCAAGCTATTCTGGCAGCTATGCTGCTCTCGATGTTCTGTGCACCATTCCTAGTTGAACATAGTGATCGCATTGCAATGCGTTTTTCAAGTAATGAGTGGTTATTGCAATCTCTTGCTTTGACGCGCGTTGCCGCAAAGAGTGTACGTAATGAAAATCACGTGATCATTTGTGGTTTTGGTCGATCAGGGCAAAGTTTGGCGCGTATGCTGGATCAAGAAAAGATTCCCTATATTGCTTTAGATCTTGATCCTGATCGCGTTAAAGAAGCAGCTGCGGCTGGTGATAACGTTGTGTATGGCGATGCTAGCCGTGAAAATTATTTAGTTGCCGCTGGTCTCTCAAGAGCAAAGACTGTGGTGATTACCTATGCAGATACTGTGGCGAGCTTACGCGTACTTCATCAAGTTGAAAGATTGCGTCCCGGAATGACAGTATTGGTTCGCACAAGAGACGATGCAGATATTGCTAAATTACAGGCGGCTGGCGCTACTGAAGTAGTTCCTGAATTGATTGAGGGCAGTCTAATGATTGCGTCACATGTCTTACTCATCATGGGCGTGCCTATGCGTAAGGTAGTTCGCCGAATTACTACTGCACGTGAGGAGCGCTATAGCTTGCTAAGGGGTTACTTCCGGGGTGCGGGTGATGACGACTTTGGCTCAAATGAATCCTGGCGTTTACATTCCATTACCTTACTTCCGAATTCTCAAGCAGTTGGTAAAACTTTAGGTGAGCTTCATCTTGAAAATGAGGGTGTGAGTGTCCAGGCGGTACGCCGTAAGGGGCGTAATGCAGATTACGTTAAGCTGGCGTTAACGCCCGAGTTGATTCTGGAGGCCAATGATATTTTGGTGATCTCAGGTAATTCAGAAGCCACTGACTTGGCTGAAGCTAAATTACTCTGAGACTTTTCTAATCGTTGTTTTGATTATTTCTTTTTCTTAATGGCAACCGGCTTGCGAGTGAGTAATGGTGCTAGGTAATGTCCAGTAAAGCTCACTTCATTCTTGGCAACATCCTCTGGTGTTCCGGTGGCAATGATCTGGCCACCCCCAGCGCCGCCTTTAGGGCCTAAATCAATAATCCAATCCGCAGTCTTAATCACATCTAAGTTGTGCTCGATGATGACGATCGTATTACCTTGCTTCTTTAGTGTTTGAATTACTGTCAGCAACAATTGAATGTCATGGAAGTGCAAGCCAGTAGTAGGTTCATCAAGAATGTATAGGGTTCTGCCGGTATCGCGTTTAGAGAGCTCAAGCGATAACTTCACACGCTGGGCTTCACCACCAGAGAGTGTGGTTGCACTTTGTCCGAGCTTCACATAACCCAAGCCAACATCTAATAATGTTTTGAGTTTGCGTTTAACTACCGGTACAGCTTCAAAGAATTCATGAGCCTGCTCGATTGTCATCGAGAGTACTTCGTGAATATTCTTTCCCTTGTAGCGAATGTCAAGCGTCTCACGGTTGTAACGTTTTCCATGACACACATCACAGGGCACATAAACATCTGGCAAGAAGTGCATTTCTACTTTAAGGACACCATCACCTTCGCAGGAATCGCAACGACCCCCTTTGACGTTAAAGGAGAACCGACCAGCTTCATAACCACGCTCACGTGCGGCCGGAACGCCCGCAAATAGTTCGCGAATCGGAGTAAATAGTCCGGTATATGTGGCTGGGTTGGAGCGTGGGGTTCTACCAATCGGTGATTGGTCAACACTAATGACCTTATCAAAATGCTCTAACCCTTTGATGGAGTCATGTGCAGCTGGTTCTGCGTTAGAGCCATATAGATGCTGTGCTACTGCATGATGCAGTGTGTCATTAATGAGGGTGGATTTACCGGAACCTGAAACACCAGTAACGCAGGTCAGTAAGCCAACGGGGATCTTTGCATGGACGGACTGCAAATTATTACCGCGCGCGCCGATGATTTCCAAGAAGCGATCGCTTACTGGAATACGTTTTTCTGGAACTGCGATTGCTTCGCGACCAGAGAGGTATGCGCCCGTGAGTGATTTTGGATTGGCTTCAACTTCGGCAGGTGTACCTTCAGCAACAATTTCACCGCCATGAACACCGGCGCCAGGACCGATATCGATCACCCAGTCAGATGCTCGGATCATGTCCTCATCATGCTCAACCACTAGCACACTGTTGCCTAAATCACGTAAGTGTTTGAGTGTGCCGATAAGGCGATCGTTATCACGTTGATGCAAGCCAATCGAGGGCTCATCTAAAACGTACATGACGCCAGTTAAACCTGAGCCAATCTGGCTTGCTAGGCGGATACGCTGGGCTTCACCACCGGACAGAGTATCGGCGCTACGTTCGAGCGAGAGGTAGTCGAGTCCAACGTCATTAAGAAAGCGTAGGCGAGCGCTGATCTCTTTAACAATCTTGTCTGCGATTTCTCTTTTGGCGCCTTTAAGTTCAAGCGCCTCGAAATATTCTTTTGCTTCTTTGAGTGGTAATGCGCTGATCTCATAAATAGCGCGAGATTGTTTTTTCTCGCCCACTTTAACGAAGCGCGCTTCTTTGCGTAAACGACTGCCATTGCATTCTGGACAAGTTTGAATATTTTGATAGCGTGCAAGTTCCTCACGCACGGTGACGGAGTCTGTTTCGCGGTAGCGACGTTCAAAATTAGCCACAATGCCTTCAAACGCATGTTGGCGGATACTGTTCTTGCCACGCTCATTGATGTATTCAAAAGGAATCGTCACATCTCCAGAGCCTAACAAGATGAGGTCTTGTTGTTTTTTGGAGAGCGATTCAAAAGGCTTTTCTACATCAAAGCCACCATGCTTAGCGAGGGTCTGCAATAGCTTGAAGTAGAACTGATTGCGACGATCCCAGCCTTTAATTGCTCCAGAAGCTAGCGATAAGTCAGGATGTGCCACGATGCGCTTTGGATCGAAGAACGATTGATGCCCCAGGCCATCACAAGATGGGCATGCCCCCATAGGATTGTTAAAGGAGAAGAGGCGAGGCTCTAGTTCTTGCAATGAATATGAGCAAACTGGGCAAGCGAACTTGCTAGAGAAAATCATCTCTTTACCAGTATCCATATCTACAATCATGGCTTTACCATCGGCAAGACGTAAGGCTGTCTCAAAAGATTCTGCAAGACGTTGTTGAATATCAGGTCGTACTTTAATGCGATCTACAACCACTTCGATTGAGTGTTTATCGTTTTTCTTTAGTGCAGGCAACTGATCAACTTCAAAAATTTCTGCTTTAGCGACGTTCGCTGTGCCGCCGCCAGAGCGCACTCGAAAGCGCACAAAGCCTTGTGCCTGCAGGTCTTGGAAGAGATCAACGAATTCACCTTTGCGCTCACTCACAACTGGTGCAAGAATCATTAATTTTGTATCTTCCGGCATAGACAGCACGGTATCGACCATTTGTGAAACACTTTGTGCCTCTAATGGAAGATCATGATCTGGGCAGTGTGGTGTGCCAGCACGCGCAAAGAGTAGACGTAGGTAATCATGAATCTCAGTAACAGTACCAACGGTAGAGCGTGGGTTATGGCTCGTAGCTTTTTGCTCAATCGAGATTGCCGGTGACAGACCTTCGATCGTATCGACATCCGGTTTTTCCATTAACTGCAAAAATTGACGCGCGTATGCAGAGAGGGACTCAACATAGCGACGCTGACCTTCGGCGTAGAGCGTATCGAAAGCCAATGAGCTTTTGCCGGAACCGGATAAGCCAGTCAGGACGACAAGTTTCTCTCTAGGGATATCTAGATTGATGTTTTTGAGGTTGTGGGTGCGAGCACCGCGGATCTTGATTTCGTTATTCATGATTTTTTAGCGTAACTTGTTAATATAGCTCTTTCCCATGAATTCTTCTGAACTCCGATCTACTCTGGCCTTAGCGGGCATCTTTGGCCTCCGAATGCTGGGCTTGTTCTTGCTCTTGCCAGTCTTTAGCATTCATGCGCGGGGCTTGCCAGGTGGCGAGCACGCTCTTTGGGTGGGCTTGACCCTCGGAATCTTCAATATTGTTCAGGCTTGCTTTTACATCCCTTTGGGTCGCCTTTCCGATCGGATTGGCCGTAAACCGGTGGTTTTATGGGGCTTATCCCTGTTTGTGGCTGGGGCGCTGATCTGCGCGGCCAAAGATGACTTGTTGTGGATTGCGATTGGGCGCGGGGTCATGGGTGCTGGTGCCGTTTCGGCCGCGATCTCAGCTTGGGTGGCAGACTTAACCCGTGAGCAGGTGCGTACTCGCGCTATGGCTTTGGTAGGCGGCAGTATTGCCTTGTCATTTGCTTTGTCATTGGTGATTGCAGCGCCTATTTATCGAGTCATTAGTTTGAGCGGAATTTTTTTCATCCTGGCGATTCTTGGTGTGATAGCGATGTTTGTGACTTACTACGTTTTACCTACTAACAAGCCAGAGGCTAAAGTTCAACAAGCCTATTTGAAAGAGGTTTTCTTTCGTCCAGAACTGATGCGATTAAATCTGGGTGTTTTTGTATTGCATGCAACTCAAGTGGCCATGTTCTTAGTGGTCCCAAGATTATTGGTTCAAGCTGGATTGCCTCTTTCATCCCATTGGGAAATTTATTTGCCAGTGGTTTTGTTGTCATTTGTCTTCATGGCCCCTGCCATTATTTACGGCGAGAAGAAGCAAAAGTTGCGCACCATTCTTTTATTTGCGATCGTATTGCTATTGCTTGCAGAAATTTTATTTACCAATACATCATCCATTACTTCAATTGCTATTGCGCTATTGGTGTATTTCGTAGGATTTAATTTATTAGAAGCTTTACAACCATCCTTGGTGTCGCGTTTTGCAAAAGAATCAAAAGGCACAGCCCTAGGTATTTACAACACCACACAGTCCATCGGACTGTTTTCTGGAGCTGCCGTTGGAGGCTACTTAATGGATAGCCATGGTGAT
This sequence comes from Polynucleobacter sp. MG-6-Vaara-E2, assembly GCF_018687695.1. Classification (NCBI taxonomy): domain Bacteria; kingdom Pseudomonadati; phylum Pseudomonadota; class Betaproteobacteria; order Burkholderiales; family Burkholderiaceae; genus Polynucleobacter; species Polynucleobacter sp. MG-6-Vaara-E2. The sequence continues at coordinate 1,828,379 of NZ_CP061303.1, read as the reverse complement.
TTATCGGTCTTTGCGATGGGCGCAGCTCTCTTAGTTTGCTGGCTTATAATTGCTTGGTCGATGGGTGAAATGCCAGCGAGAGCAGCAGAATCAAAGGATGTAGCCACAAAGACATAACCGCAGCTTCATAGATTAAATTCAAGCGAGCAGTTTATTTTTAGCAGTAATAACAGTAGTAATTTTCTTCGGGAGACAACATGGCTTCGGTAAATAAGGTCATCATCGTAGGTAACGTAGGACGTGATCCAGAGACGCGTTACATGCCAAGCGGCGACGCTGTTACAAATATTTCAGTAGCAACATCTGATCGCTACAAAGATAAGCAAACTGGCGAAATGAAAGAAACCACAGAGTGGCATCGTGTTGCATTCTTTGGCAAGCTTGCAGAGATCGCTGGTCAATACCTCAAAAAAGGTTCACAGGTTTACGTTGAAGGACGTTTGCGTACTCGCAAATGGACTGATGCTAGTGGCCAAGAAAAATACTCCACGGAGATCGTTGCAGAAACCATGCAAATGCTTGGTGGCAAGCCAGTAGGTGGAAGTGGTGATGGTGGTGAGAGTTATAGCCGCTCAAAGCCGGCTGAGCAATCTGCTCCAGCATCATCTAATGCCGCATCGCTTGGTGCAATGGACGACGATATTCCGTTCTAATCAACAGCTATCGCAATAACAAAACCCCTTCTAGGATTGCCTACAAGGGGTTTTTCTTTGACTACTCATTCAGTATTTATTGTCTCGCGTGCCGAATATTTTCAGGCCAAGGCGAGCTGTGATCTGTGCGAAATGGATTGATATCTAAGCCGCCGCGTCTCGTATAGCGCGCATACACAGATAGTTTTTCAGGTTTGCATTCACGCTTGATGTCGGTAAAGATTGTTTCTACGCAATGCTCATGAAACTCACCTAATTGTCTAAACCCAATCAGATAGCGCAATAAACCTTCCTCCAATATAGGCCTTCCTTGGTAGCGAATTTGTACGCTTGCCCAGTCGGGTTGTCCAGTAACCGGACAGTTTGATTTCAGCAGGTGTGAAACGAGGCACTGCTCAATGGGGCCAAAGGATTTATTTACGCCCAGCAGACTTGGATCTGCGGGTAAGTTTGGGTCTACTTCAATATCTAGCCGATCCATCAGGATGCCACCCATTTCTTGCATTCCTGTTTTGGAGATAGCCTCAGTTGGGTTGATGCGGGTGGTTACCTTACTACCAGCTACTGCTGATAAATCAGAGATTATTCTTTCTTTAACTTCGCTCTCGTTTTCAAAGCGGGCGCTGTTAAGGCTATTGAGATATAACTTAAAAGACTTCGACTCAATCATGTTTGGTGAGTCGGCGGGTATCTGAAACTCCGCTAATGCAATTTGAGGCTTACCTTTTGAGTTGAGCCAGCTGAGCTCAAAGGCGTTCCAAATATCAACACCAACAAACGGCAATGTCTGACCCTCTTTAAGACCTAACTTCTTGCGATTTTCTGATCTTGGAATTGGAAACAATAAGCTTGGATCATATTGATCTGGATATTGTGTTGATTGCCCGAGCGGTAGTGTTGCCATTGAGTATTTACTTCTTAGGTTTGTTAGAAACGCCTGAGACAACATGGCCGGTTGGTGCGACCGACGCAGCAGATTGGCAGTGGCCGGTTTGATCATCAAAGAAAAAGTCCGGTTCAAATTCTTTGAGAAATTCACTCTTTGATAAGCCGCCTAAGAACATGGCTTCATCGACATCAATGCCCCATGCCATCAGGGTGCGAATGGCGCGTTCGTGTGCTGGGGCGGAGCGTGCGGTGACTAATGCAGTGCGAATACGCATACCGTTTTCGCTGGTGGAGCGTTGCAGTCTGTGTAAGGCTTCGAGCAGAGGCTTGAATGGGCCAGGAGGCAGGGGAATATCGACTTTTTTGCTCTCGTGATCTACAAAAGCCTCCAAACCTTTTTTCTGAAAAATTTGTTCTGCTTCATCGGAGAAGAGTACTGCGTCTCCGTCAAAGGCAATGCGGATTTCATTTGGATGTGATTCAGCAGTTTTACTCGACTCTGGGTAAACGCGTGCTGCTGGGAAGCCTGCATCAATCGTCGCTCTGACGTCATCTTCGTTTGCAGACAGAAAGAGATTGGCATGCAGTGAGCGTAAGTAATGGTAGGGTGGACGGCCTCTAGTAAAAACACCACGCTCTAGATGTAAACCGTGATGCTCTGCGGAGCGGAATACACGTAAGCCACTGACGGGATCATTACGAGAGAGGATGACCACTTCAACGCGCTGCTCACCTTCTTCATTAAAAGCGAGGAGTTTTTTTACGAGCGGAAATGCCACCCCTTTTTGAGCAGCTTCGCCAAGACGTTCAAGCTGTAGCTTCATATAGGCGCTGTCATCGGTCGATTCGAAGATACGATTTTCTTCTTCGAAATCAAACAGGGCGCGCGAAGAGATCGCGACAACGAGTTTTCCGGTAAGCGTATATGACATCTTTACTTAGGCTTATTTAAGAAATAAATGATATGCAGGATTATTGCTCTCATCCCAATGTGGATAGCCCAATGTAGCTAAGAAGCTTTGGAATTTTTTTTGCTCATTCTTTGGAACCTGAATACCCACCAAGATACGACCGTAGTCTGCGCCATGGTTGCGGTAGTGGAACAAACTAATATTCCAGTTAGGTGCCATGCTGGTGAGGAATTTCATCAAAGCACCCGGACGCTCTGGAAATTCAAAACGGTAGAGTAATTCGTCTTTAGCAAGCGCAGAGTGCCCGCCAACCATGTGCCGTAAGTGTGACTTAGCTAACTCATCATGCGTGAGGTCAATCGTTGCAAATTTTGCTTTGCGAAAGTGTTTTGCAATAGCTTCACTATCGCCAGCTTTTTGTGTACTAATACCCACAAAAATATGTGCTTCGCTTTGATCACCAATACGATAGTTAAATTCAGTGACGTTACGTTTGCCGAGCAATTCACAGAAGCGCTTGAAAGAACCGCGTTCTTCAGGGATGGTCACCGCAAATACTGCTTCACGGAACTCGCCAACGTCAGCCCGTTCTGCTACAAAGCGCAGACGGCTAAAGTTCATATTCGCCCCGCAAGCTACAGCCACTAAAGTTTTCTTCTTAACGCGCTTTTTCTCTACATACTTCTTCATGCCTGCAATGGCTAGGGCGCCAGCAGGCTCAAGAATGCTGCGGGTGTCGGTAAACACGTCGTTGATTGCAGCGCAGATTTCATCAGTATCAACAGTGATGATTTCATCCACCACTTTTTTGCAGATGCGAAAAGTTTCTTTGCCAACCAATTTGACTGCGGTGCCATCTGAAAACAAACCAACATCTTTCATCTCAATGCGCTTATTGGCTTTGAGTGATTGATTCATGGCATCAGAATCAGATGCTTGAACGCCAATGACTTTAGTCTTTGGGCTCACTGCTTTAATGTATTCACCTATACCGGCAATGAGGCCACCCCCACCGATTGCTACGAATACTGCATCGATGGGTTTTTCGTATTGAGTAAAAATTTCGTGGGCGATAGTGCCCTGACCAGCGATCACATCAGGATCATCAAAAGGGTGAACAAAAGTTAATCCCCGTTTTTTAGCAATGACCTCTGAGTGTTGGAAGGCATCACTATAGGACTCGCCGTGAAGAATGATTTCGACCCAAGAGCCTCCTCTGGCCTTGACAGCATCAATTTTGACGCTTGGTGTCGTGACCGGCATCACGATGACGGCCTTGCATTTCATTTTGGCTGCTGACAGAGCAACTCCCTGGGCATGATTACCTGCAGAGGCGGCAATCACCCCCCGTTTTAGGGCTTCTTGGGGTAAATGGGCCATTTTGTTGTAGGCGCCACGGAGTTTGAAGGAGAAAACCGGCTGGTTGTCTTCCCTTTTGAGCAGAATCTGGTTGCCCAAGCGCTTAGTCAGTTCAGGGGCTAGCTGTAGTTCCGTTTCTCTGGCCACGTCATAGACGCGAGCCGATAAAATTTTCTTTAAATAGTTCGTTGCCATCCGATGAGCGTACCACGGATGGCTCCTAAGCCCTTAGATTTGCAAGGGTTTATCCCTTTGGGGAGCAACTTTCTTCGATTCCTGCCAGTATCAGGTTTGCTCAATTAAAATGCTTATTTATCAAATATGTCGCTATGAACGCACCATTGGCTTTAAACCAGTTGTTGGATGCTGAGGCGGGTTCCCCCCGTCTTCGTGAAATTCCCTACAACTACACTTCTTTTTCTGATCGAGAAGTTGTTATTCGCCTTTTAGGTGAGGAGTCATGGCGTGTTCTGAATGAATTGCGTGGGGTTCGCCGCACCGGTCGTTCTGCCCGCATGTTGTTTGAAATCCTGGGTGATATTTGGGTAGTGCAACGTAACCCCTTTTTGCAGGATGATCTTTTAGATAGCCCTACTCGTCGCCAGCAATTAATAGATGCTTTATGGCATCGCTTGGGCGAAGTCAAAAAGCGTAACAAGGGCGACTCCGCTGAGCAGGTAGAAGTATTGTTGGCTGCTGCCTATCGCGCAATTGAAAATTTTGAAAACGGATTTAAAGAAGTTGAAGTTATCCGTAAACGTGCGCGCAAAGAATTAGGTCGACATACTGCTAGTGACAATATTTGCTTCGACGGTGTGTCACGTGCTGCGCACGTGACCGATGCGACTGACTGGCGAGTTGAATTTCCGTTGGTGGTTCTTAAACCTGATTACGAATCAGAAATTCCTGGCTTAGTAAAAGCATGTATTGAATTAGGGCTCACCATTATTCCACGTGGAGGCGGTACTGGCTATACCGGCGGCGCTATACCGCTGTATGCCATGTCAGCAGTCATCAACACTGAAAAATTACAAGATATCGGTGGCGTAAAGTCCAAACATCTTCCAGGCGTTGATCATGAAGTGCCAACAATCTTTACAGGTGCTGGGGTTGTCACTCGCCGCGTATCTGATGCGGCAGAGCATGCTGGATTAGTGTTTGCAGTTGACCCCACCTCTGCTGATGCAAGTTGTATTGGTGGCAACATTGCTATGAATGCTGGTGGTAAAAAAGCTGTTCTCTGGGGCACTGCTCTGGATAACTTAGCTAGCTGGCGCATGGTTGATCCCCAGGGAAATTGGCTTGATGTTGTTCGTCTAGAGCATAACCTTGGCAAGATCCATGATGTTGCAACAGTGCGCTTTCAGCTTACTTGGTCTGATGGCAATAGCGAGCCTGGTCAACGTATTCTGAAAACAGAACTACTTGAAGTAGAGGGTAGGCGTTTTCGTAAAGAGGGTTTAGGTAAGGACGTTACCGATAAATTCTTATCTGGTTTGCCTGGCGTCCAAAAAGAAGGTTGTGATGGTCTGATTACCAGCGCAACCTGGGTATTGCATCGCATGCCGAAATTTATGCGTACCGTTTGCCTAGAGTTTTTTGGTCAAGCGCGCGAAGCTATTCCCAGTATTGTTGAAATTAAGGCTTACTTAGACGGTTTAAGTAAGCAAGGCGGCCCCATTTTAGCTGGCTTGGAGCACTTGGACGATCGTTATTTGAGGGCGGTTGGTTATTCAACCAAATCCAAGCGCAATAGTTTGCCAAAGATGGTGTTGATTGGTGATATCGCTGGTGATGATGAGGAGGCTGTTGCGGCTGCAACGAGTGAAGTAGTCCGCATGGCGAACTTACGCGTTGGCGAAGGCTTTGTTGCCGTCAGCGCAGAAGCGCGTAAGAAATTTTGGTTAGATCGTGCGCGTACAGCCGCGATTGCCCGTCACACCAATGCCTTCAAAATTAATGAAGACGTCGTGATTCCTTTGCCGCGGATGGGCGAATACACCGACGGAATTGATCGCATCAATATTGAGCTATCCCTTAAGAACAAGCTGCAAGTTCTGGATGGCTTGGAGTCGTTCTTGAAAAAGAGCGCCTTGCCATTAGGCAAAAGTGATGAAGAATACGAAATCCCTACTGCAGAAATTTTGGGTGATCGTGTTCAGCAAGCTCTTGAGTTAATTGCAAAAGTACGTACCCGCTGGGCTGACTGGCTCACGCAGATGGATGCTTATTTTCCGCAATTGCAAAACTATAGTTTGCGTGCCTCTTGGAAAGATGAAGTGCGTTCCGAGCTACGCATCATTTTTGGGGGCTTAGCATTCGAACCGATTTTGGCTGAGCTTGAAGCTATTCACAAAAATATTTTGCGCAAGCGCGTTTTTGTGGCATTACACATGCACGCTGGCGACGGTAATGTGCATACCAATATTCCAGTCAACTCTGATGATTACGAGATGTTGCAAGATGCGCATCGCTCGGTTGATCGCATCATGAAGCTGGCTCGTTCGCTAGATGGTGTGATCTCTGGTGAGCATGGCATTGGCATTACAAAGCTGGAGTATTTAACTGAAGCGGAGTTGAAAGATTTCCGTAGTTATAAGAACCGTGTTGATCCAGAGGGTCGCTTTAATAAAGGCAAGTTAATGCCGCATGCAGACCTCAGCATGGCTTATACGCCAAGCTTTGGCTTGATGGGCCATGAATCGATAATCATGCAGCAAAGTGATATTGGTGCTATTGCTGACAGCGTGAAGGATTGCTTGCGTTGCGGTAAGTGTAAGCCGGTTTGCTCTACACACGTCCCACGCGCAAACCTGTTGTACAGTCCACGTGACAAAATTTTGGCAACTTCATTATTGATCGAAGCTTTCTTGTATGAAGAGCAAACTCGTCGCGGCGTTTCAATTCGACACTGGGAAATGTTTGATGATGTCGCAGCCCATTGCACCGTGTGCCACAAGTGCTTAACTCCTTGTCCAGTCAAAATTGACTTCGGTGACGTGACTATGAATATGCGCAACCTATTGCGTAAGATGGGGCAGCAGCGCTTTAATCCTGGTACCGCTGCATCGATGTTCTTCTTGAATGCCACGAGTCCCGAGTCTATCCATTTAGCTCGTAAGACGATGATTGGTTGGGGCTATAAGTTGCAGCGTTTGGGTAATGATATTTTCCGCAAGTTTGCAAAACAACAAACTGCACATCCTCCTGCAACCGTTGGTAAGCCGAGTATCAAAGAGCAGGTGATTTTCTTTGTGAATAAGAAGATGCCTGGCAATTTACCGAAGAAAACGGCACGCGCACTCTTAGATATTGAGGATGCCAACTATGTGCCGATTATTCGTGATCCGAAGACAACGTCCGCTGATACAGAGGCGGTGTTTTACTTCCCGGGCTGTGGTTCTGAGCGTCTGTTCTCTCAGGTTGGTTTGGCTACTCAAGCCATGTTATGGAATGTAGGCGTCCAAACGGTATTGCCGCCAGGTTACTTATGTTGTGGCTACCCACAGCGTGGCAATGGCGACTTTGATAAAGCAGAGAAGATGATTACGGACAATCGCGTCTTGTTCCATCGCGTTGCTAATACTCTAAATTATCTAGATATTAAGACGGTGGTTGTCTCTTGCGGCACTTGTTACGATCAATTAGCTGGCTATCAGTTTGAGCAAATATTCCCAGGCTGCCGAATTATTGATATTCATGAATTCCTAGCAGAGAAAGGTGTCAAGCTCTCTGGCGTAACGGGTGTGAAGTACATGTATCACGATCCTTGCCACTCTCCAATGAAGTTACAAGATCCATTGAAGACTGTTAATGAACTGATTCAGTTAGAGGATGGCAAAGCGATTGCAAAGAATGACCGTTGCTGCGGAGAGTCTGGAACATTGGCAGTGACACGTCCTGATATCTCTACTCAGGTGCGTTTTCGCAAGCAAATCGAAATGGAAAAGGGTGCCAACGACTTACGTAAAGGCGACTTCACCGGAGATGTCAAAGTATTAACCAGTTGCCCATCATGCTTACAAGGTTTGACTCGTTTTGATGCCGATAGCGATACCACTGCTGATTACATCGTGGTTGAAATGGCTCAAAAATTGTTAGGCGAAAACTGGATGCAAGATTATGTTGCCAAAGCAAATCAAGGCGGTATTGAAAGGGTGTTGGTTTAATGATTCCAACCAATATCGTTGTACATCAACAATCTAAGGTTTTAGAGCTCTCTTATGAAAATGGCTCTACCTATCGCTTACCTTTTGAATTACTGAGAGTGCTCTCTCCCTCAGCCGAAGTGCAAGGTCATGGCCCTGGTCAGGAGACTTTGCAAACTGGTAAGCGTGATGTATTGATTGCAAATCTTGAGCCTGTTGGTCACTATGCATTGAAGCCCACTTTTTCTGATGGCCATGATTCAGGTTTGTATTCTTGGGATTACTTGTATTTCTTGTGTGAAAACCAAGAGCAAGTATGGCAAGAGCATTTAGATAAATTGGCTGCTGCTGGTCTGGATCGTGATGCACCGATGGTTCAGGCTGGACATGCGCATGACCATTCTTGTGGAAGTCACTAATGAGTAAAACCCACTTTGGTTATCAAAGCGTTGATGAAGTCGAAAAGGCCGGTAAGGTTGCCGGGGTATTTCATTCGGTAGCGAGCAAATACGATGTGATGAATGACTTAATGTCTTTTGGTTTGCACCGTGTTTGGAAAAAAATCACCATTGCTAGAGCGAATGTTCGTCCTGGTCAAAAGATCTTAGACATTGCTGGTGGTACTGGCGATCTGGCTACTGCATTTGCTAAGGCTGCAGATTGGGGCCATAACCCCGATGCTCAAGTTTGGCTAAGCGATATCAATGCTTCCATGTTGGGAGTTGGTCGAGACCGTTTACTTGATCACGGCATGGCTTTGCCTTGTGTGCAATTTGATGCAGAAAAAATCCCCTTTCCGAATAACCATTTTGACGTTGTAACGGTTGCCTTTGGTCTACGCAACATGACTCATAAAGAGGTTGCTTTGGGTGAAATGAGTCGCGTGATTAAACCAGGTGGTCGTGTATTGGTTTTGGAGTTTTCTAAGCCAGATGCTTTTTTGCAGCCAGTCTATGACGCGTATTCATTTAAGGTATTGCCTTGGTTGGGTGAAAAAATTGCACAAGACTCGGAGAGTTATCGCTATTTAGCGGAATCTATCCGCATGCATCCGGATGCAGATACCTTGAAAGAAATGATGTTAGGTGTTGGTTTTGATGAGGTTGAAACCCATAGGATGACCGGGGGTATCGTTGCCTTACATATTGGTATTAAATACTGATAGTTGTATAGCTTTTTAAGCTCTTAAAAACTCAAGTAGCAGAAGTTATTAAAAGGAGTAAAAGAAATGAACAAGCATTTTTTTAAGACAGTGTTCTTGAGTATGACTTTGGTATTTGCATCAATGGGATCGGTTGATGCTGCACGTCTCGGTGGCGGTAAGAGTTTCGGTCGTGCGCCAAGTGCACCTATTCAAAGACAGGCTACTCCTGCACAAAAACCAGCTCAACAAGCTCAACCTAATACTCCAGCTGCTGCGCCACAGGCACCAGCACCCAGTCGATTTGGTGGCATGGGGGGGATTTTAGGCGGTTTAGCTGCTGGCCTGGGGATTGGCTATCTCTTATCTCATTTTGGATTGGGTGAAGCAGCTTCCTCACTTATTACGGGTTTGCTCATTGCAATGCTTGCGGGTTTTGTCATGATGTTTTTGATCCGCAAACTTTTGCCTGCCATGTCAGGTGCGGGCCAGAATTCAAATGCACCTTCCTCGAGCATGCGGCGAACGGGTTTTGATCAAATCCCAAGACAAGAGCCAGCATTTACTCCAGCTGCTAATGCTTTTGCTGGTGTTGGCGTAGAGCCGGAATCATTTCAATCAACCCTGCCGCCAGGGTTTGATGAGCGGACGTTTTTAGAAAACGCTAAGCAGTATTTCGTGACCTTACAGAAGGCCTGGGATCAGGGCGATCTTGCCTCATTGCAAGAATTTACTACCCCTGAAATGTTCGCTACCATTCGTCAAGATTTGGCTGGGCGCGTAGATAGCGCAAACCAAACTGATGTAGTGACTATTAACGCCCGATTATTGGGTATTGAAACTGCAGATGCGCATTATTTCTGTAGCGTTCAGTTCAGCGGCATCATCCGCGAGCAACAGAATGCGCCAGCGAGTGATTTCTCCGAAATCTGGAATCTGAGTAAGCCGGTAGAGGGTCCTGCAGGCTGGGTATTGGCGGGCATCTCTCAGTTGGTTTAAGCTTTAGGTACTTTCCGCAGGAAAACCCGCACTAGTGCGGGTTTTTTACACTTATGAACACACTGCCATCCTCAGCACATACGATTGCCGCCAGCGCTGCTTGCCGCGCTATCAATCATGTCTTAAAGAAGGAGCCATGGGCCAGCGCTGAACTCGCAAAGCATGCCGGTAAGACGGTACTCGTTCAACTCCCTTTGGGGCGTTTATGTTTTGAGATCAATGCCTTTGGTTGTTTAGAAACTCTCAAGGAGTTAGATGGTCCTACGCTATTGCTTGAGGTATCAGCTAAGGCATTAAGTGATTTGACTGCTAGTACTGGCAGTCTAAAAGAGCAGGCTTTTAAAGCTGTCAAAATTACAGGTGATGCAGATTTAGCCCAATTAATTGGTCGTCTTGCTGGTCAATTGCGTTGGGAGTATGAAGAAGATTTGGCTCACTTAGTGGGAGATGCTCCCGCTAATTTTGCTGTGCGACAGGGTAAAAAGTTTGTTTCTGCTACGCGTTCAGCAGCGAGTGATTTGCTAGACAATGTAGTGGAGTATGTGAGCGAAGAAAGAAACGTGCTTTTGAATAAACGAGATTTTATGGTTCACAAATCTGAGTTGAGTGAATTACGCGATTCAGTTGATCGCTTGGAGAAGCGTATTCAACTAATTGAGCAAAAGGGCAAGTAAATCGTGCGCAGAATTGCTCGCCTCAGTTTCATTTTCTTCACAGCATGGCGTTATGGCTTGCTGCCCTTATTGCGCGATGTTCTCAAACCCGGAATTGGTCGGACGTGTTTAACGGTTGTCTGTTGGACTTCGCCTGGCACCAAGCTGCCAAGAGGTGAGCGTATTCGATTGACCTTAGAGGCATTGGGCCCGATCTTTGTAAAGTTTGGGCAAGTGCTTTCTACGCGTCGTGATTTATTGCCAGAAGATATTGCTAACGAGTTGGCAAAGCTACAAGATCAAGTGCCACCATTCTCTAATGAAGAGTCACGTCGTTTAATTGAAGAAGCTTTAGGCAAGCCTATCGAAGAGGTCTTTATTGGTTTCGATGCGACGCCTGTAGCTAGTGCTTCGGTTGCTCAAGTACATTTTGGGATATTACGCGGCACTGAAAAACATCCTGAGTGGGCACACAAATCGGTTGCCATTAAAGTCCTGCGCCCCGGTATCTTGCCGGTAATTGAAGGTGATCTGGCCTTAATGTATGACTTAGCCAAAGTTATTGAGAAGAGCTCTGAGGATGGGCGCCGACTCAAGCCACGTGAGAACGTTGCAGAGTTTGATACCTACCTACATGACGAATTGGATCTAATGCGCGAGGCGGCAAATGCGAGTCAGTTACGTCGCTATTTTGTTGATTCTAAGAAGTTAATGATTCCAGAGATGTATTGGGATCTATGTCACACCAATGTCATCGTCATGGAAAAAATGGATGGCATTTCTATTGGCCGCACTGCGGCGCTGCGTGAAGCGGGAGTGGACTTTAAGAAGTTGGCCGCTGATGGCGTTGAAATATTTTTTACCCAAGTCTTTGAGCACGGCTTTTTCCATGCAGATATGCATCCTGGAAACATCATGATCAGCTTGGAGCCAGAAACTTTTGGGCGGTTTATTTCGTTGGATTTTGGAATAGTCGGCGCACTCAGTGAATCCGATAAGAATTATTTAGCGCTGAACTTTTTAGCTTTCTTTAATCGTGATTACCGTCGAGTTGCCGAGCTGCACATTGAGTCAGGATGGGTTCCAGAAAATACGCGCGTGGAAGAATTAGAGGGTGCCGTTCGATCCGTTTGTGAGCCATATTTTGATCGTCCATTAAAAGAAATTTCTTTGGGCATTGTTTTGATGCGCTTATTCCAGACCTCACGTCGCTTTAAAGTGGAAATTCAGCCGCAACTCACTTTGCTACAAAAGACGCTACTCAATGTTGAGGGTCTGGCGCGTCAGTTGGATCCAGATTTAGATCTATGGAAGACTGCTAAGCCTATCCTAGAGAAATGGGTTGATCAGCAATTGGGTTGGCGCGGATTGATTGATGGTTTGAAAGCTGAGGCACCAATATGGGCCAAAATTTTGCCAACATTGCCCCGTTTGCTCGCAGATAGCCTGGCTCAAGCCAGCAAGCACCAGAAAAAGGCTGAAAGTGGCGAAATAGAGGTTCTAAAGGCCCTTTTGCTACAAGAGCGCCGCACCCATCGCCTAGTGGCCGGGGCTTTGCTCTTTGCCGGTGGATTTTTGGCTGGGATTTTGATCATCAGTCTAGGTATTTATTAGTCTCTCGCTGCTTGGCTGCTAAAACGCTAAAATAGCTGGTTAGGCAGAACACATGAAAAAATACTTTATCGCTGGCATCCTGGTTTGGGCACCATTGTCGATCACCGTCTGGGTGATTGCTTGGGGCTTGGGTTTGCTCGACGGCGTTTTCGGTTCTGTCATGCACGCCATCATCGTGGTTCTTCCACAAGATGCCGCAAGAGATTTGCAGCATTTCCGCGACCTTCCTGGTGTTGGAATCTTGATTGTGATTGCAGTGATCATGCTCACTGGTCTACTTGCAATTAGTTTTGCTGGTCAGTGGTGGTTAAAGATTTGGGATAAGCTGGTAAATCGCATTCCAGTTGTGCGCTCTATTTACTCCAGCGTACAGCAAGTTTCATCTACATTATTTTCTGGTAGCGGCCAGGCCTTTAGTAAGGCGCTCTTAATTCGTTACCCCCATGCTGACTCTTGGGTGATCGCATTCCAAACAGGAACCCCTGCAAAAGAGGTTGCCGCTAAATTGGGCGAAGATTATGTCAATGTATTCTTGCCGACTACTCCAAACCCTACCTCTGGTTTTTTTATGATCGTGCCGCGTACGCAAACGATCGAGCTTGAGATGAGTGTTGAAGAAGCCTTGAAGCATATTGTTTCGATGGGCTCGGTGCCACCAAATAATTCTAGTGCTCTGACTTCACTTGAGTCACCACACCATTTTTGATTTTTAGGAAATTGTTATGTCAATGCGTAGCCATACTTGCGGCCAAGTAACTGATTCACTGATTGGACAAGAGGTCACCCTCTCCGGTTGGGTTAACCGCCGTCGTGACCATGGAGGCGTTATCTTTATTGACTTGCGTGACCGCGAGGGTTTTGTGCAAGTGGTCTGTGATCCTGATCGTCCAGAAATGTTTGCACTTGCCGAGCAAGTTCGTAATGAGTTCTGTATTCAGATTAAAGGCTTGGTACGCGCGCGTCCTGCTGGTACAGAGAATACGGATTTAGTCAGCGGCAAAGTAGAAATTCTCTGCCATAACCTGGTTATTGTGAATGCTTCAATTACTCCACCTTTTCAGATTGATGATGAGAATCTTTCTGAGACTACTCGTTTGACTCATCGTGTCTTAGATTTGCGCCGTCCACAAATGCAAAAGAATTTGCGTTTGCGTTACAACGTAGCAATGGAATGTCGTCGCTATTTGGACGATGCTGGCTTTATCGATATTGAAACGCCGATGCTCACCAAGAGCACACCAGAAGGTGCGCGTGATTATTTAGTTCCATCCCGCGTGCATGACGGCCAATTTTTTGCTTTGCCGCAATCTCCACAGTTGTTCAAGCAGTTGTTAATGGTGGCTGGTTTTGATCGTTACTACCAAATCACTAAATGTTTCCGCGATGAAGATTTGCGCGCCGATCGTCAACCAGAATTTACGCAGATCGACTGCGAAACTGCTTTTTTAAGTGAGTTAGAAATTCGTGATCTCTTTGAAAATATGATTCGTCATATTTTTAAGAAGACGATGAATGTTGAATTGCCAAACCCATTCCCAACCATGCCGTACTCGGAAGGGATGGCGCGTTTTGGTTCTGATAAGCCTGATTTGCGCGTGAACTTTGAGTTCACTGAATTGACTGATTTGATGAAAGATGTGGATTTCAAGGTCTTCTCAGGCGCAGCCAATCAAGAGGGTGGCCGTGTGGTGGGCTTGTGCGTACCGGGTGGCGCTGAGATCAGCCGTAGTGAAATCGATGACTACACCCAGTTTGTAAGTATTTACGGTGCCAAGGGTTTGGCATGGATCAAAGTGAATTCTGTTGCTGATGGCCGTAATGGCTTGCAGTCACCAATTGTGAAGAATTTGCATGATGCAGCGATTGAAGGCATCTTGAAACGCACTCGCGCTAAAGATGGTGACATTATTTTCTTCGGCGCTGATAAAGAAAAAGTGGTAAACGATGCCATTGGCAATTTACGTCTTCGTATTGGCCACTCCACCTGGGGGAAAGAGCGTGGCCTCTTTACTGAAGGCTGGAAGCCATTGTGGGTAGTAGATTTCCCAATGTTTGACTATGATGAAGGTGAGGCGCGTTGGGTTGCTTGCCATCATCCCTTCACTAGCCCTAAAGATGAGCACATGAAGTATCTGGAAACAGATCCAGGTAAGTGCCTAGCTAAGGCGTATGACATGGTTTTAAATGGTAGCGAAATTGGTGGCGGCTCCGTCCGTATCCACCAAGAGGCAGTTCAAAGCCAGGTATTCCGTGCGCTGAAGATTGGTGCAGAAGAGGCTCAAGCAAAGTTTGGTTTCTTGCTAGATGCCCTCCAATATGGCGCTCCACCCCATGGTGGTATTGCTTTCGGCCTAGATCGTATCGTGACGATGATGACTGGTGCCGAATCAATCCGCGATGTGATTGCCTTCCCTAAAACACAACGTGCACAGTGCTTGTTAACCCAGGCTCCTAGTCCAGTAGATGAGCGTCAGTTGCGTGAGTTACATATTCGCTTACGTCAAGCTGCCACACCAGCCGCTTAAAACAATTTCAGCAGTAGTTAGCCTCTCTTGAAAATCCCTATCTCGGTTTTAGTTGTTATCTATAAATCGAATAGGGATGTTTTGTTAATAGAGCGTGCTGATCGCAGTAGTTTTTGGCAATCAGTTACCGGTAGCTTAGATGCGCCAGATGAAGATTTGACTTTAGCAGCGGCTCGTGAAGTTTTCGAGGAAACGGGCATCGCTGTTGAAGCTCTGCCCGCTGGCGCATTGCGTAACATGCACCACCAAATCGAATACGAGATCTATCCTGAGTGGCGCTTTCGATATGCGCCTGGCGTAACCAAAAATACAGAACATTGGTTTGCACTCCAGGTTCCTGATGACACGCAAGTGAAGCTTGCACCTAGAGAGCATGTAGCCTATGAGTGGCTTCCGTTTCAGGAGGCTGCTAAAAAATGTTTTTCGCGCAGTAATGGCGACGCGATTTTGAAACTGTTTTCAGCGAACTAAGTTAGAAGCGAATAAGATAGAACGATGAGACATTCATCGGGACACCAACACGCTAGCGCAGATTCAAAGACACCTCAACGAGGCGATTGGCGCGTTATTCGGGATCTTCTTCCCTACCTTTTGGAGTACCGCTTTAGAGTCATTCTGGCACTGAGTTGCTTAATTGCTGCTAAGTTTGCCAATCTGGGTATCCCAATTTTGATGAAAGAGTTAATCGACTCTTTAGATGTCAAAACAGACTCTCCACAAGCTCTATTGGTAGTTCCTGTTGGCATCATTGTTGCTTATGGGCTGTTACGAATTTCTGCTTCTTTGTTTGCTGAATTGCGTGAAGCCTTGTTTGCTCGGGTCACCCAAAATGCAGTACGCAAAGTAGCCCTCCAAGTATTTGAGCATTTGCATTCATTAGCATTGAGCTTTCACCTGGCTCGTCAGACTGGTGGTGTGAGTCGTGATATTGAGCGTGGTACACGCGGTATTCAATCGCTCATTTCATATTCGCTCTACAGCATTCTTCCAACGCTTATCGAATTCTGTTTAGTGCTGGGTTACTTCGCCTATTCATATGATATTTGGTTTGCAGCAATCACTTTAGTGGCTTTGGTTTTATACATCGTCTTTACTATTGTTGTGACTGAATGGCGTACCCACTATCGCCGCACCATGAATGACATGGACTCGAAAGCAAATCAAAAGGCGATTGACTCCTTATTGAATTTTGAGACTGTGAAGTATTTCGGGAATGAAGCATTTGAGGCTCGTCGTTACGACGAAAATCTACTGCGCTACCAATCTGCAGCCGTGAAGTCGCAGAAGACTCTAGCCTTCTTAAATCTTGGGCAGCAAATCATTATTGCGATTGGCTTGATGCTGATTCTGTGGCGTGCCACTCTTGGTGTAGTGAATGGCACGATGACCTTGGGGGATCTTGTCCTGGTAAATACCTTAATGATTCAGCTGTACATTCCACTGAATTTTTTGGGAGTGATCTATCGAGAAATCAAACAGTCATTAACTGATATGGATCGCATGTTCTCTTTGCTTAACACTGATAAAGAGATTGCTGACTCTCCCAATGCACATCCATTGCATATTGAAAATCAAGGGCATGGGCCAGATGTTCGTTTTGAGCATGTGTCTTTTCACTATGACGCTAAACGTGAGATTCTGCAAGATGTTAGTTTCAATATTCCTGCGGGCACTATTACTGCGGTGGTTGGTCAAAGCGGTGCTGGTAAGAGCACTTTGGCCAGGTTACTTTTTCGTTTTTATGATGTTCAATCAGGAAAGATTGTGATTGACGGTCAAAATATTCAAGAAGTGACCCAAGCCAGCTTACGTAAAGCGATTGGTATTGTTCCGCAAGATACCGTTTTATTTAATGACACGATTGGCTACAACATTGCCTATGGGGATCCATCAGCTAGCATTGAAGAGGTACAAGAGGCGGCTAGAGCGGCGCAAATTGATGGTTTTATCAAGCGCCTTCCTGATGGCTACGATACCCAAGTTGGTGAAAGAGGTTTGAAATTATCGGGTGGTGAAAAACAGCGCGTCGCAATTGCTAGAACTCTCCTTAAAAAACCTGCCATGCTCATTTTTGATGAAGCGACTTCTGCTTTAGATTCCAAAACAGAGAGAGCCTTTCAGGAAGAACTTCTCAGCTTGGCTAAAAATCGTACAACATTGATCATTGCACATCGTCTTTCAACAATCACTCATGCCGATCAAATCTTGGTAATGGATCATGGGCAGATTGTTGAGCGTGGTACGCATCTTGAACTATTGGCCTCTAAGGGAAGATATGCCGAGATGTGGCAAATGCAAGAACGCGCTGCACTTGATTAGAATATCTTGATGAGTCAGCAAAATAATTCACTAGTTTCAACCGAGGCGATTCTGAAAAATGCCTTTGCTGCTGCCGTCGCAGTAGCTGATCCACAAGTGATTGTTCCACAGTATTTAGCAACAATATTTCCGGGCGGACAGGAACCCAAAGGAAAGTGCCTGGTAGTCGGCGCTGGTAAAGCCAGTGCATCTATGGCAAGTGCATTGGAGGTTTATGCAAAGTCACACTGGCCAAAGACCAAAATTGAAGGTGTTGTTCTGACTCGCTACGGACATAGCTCACCTACTTCGCATATCAAGATTGTGGAAGCAGGGCACCCGGTCCCAGATCAGGCTGGTATGGATGGCGCTAAGGAAGTGCTGGCACTAGCAAAACAATTACAGGCTGGAGATGTATTGATTGCCTTGGTTTCTGGAGGTGGCTCTAGCCTTCTCACTCTTCCAGTAGTTGGCATTTCGATTGAAGATATGCGCAAGACTACTGAGGCTCTTTTACGCAGTGGTGCGCCGATTGAAGAGATGAATGTGGTGCGTAAACACTTGTCTGCAATCTTAGGGGGCAATTTGGCAAGAGTTGCAATTGCATGTGGCGCACGAGTGGAAGCATTATTAATTTCAGATGTGACTGGTGACTCCCCGGCAGACATTGCGAGTGGCCCATGCGCCGCTGACTACTCAACATATTTAGATGCACTCAATATCCTAGAAAAATATCGTTTGGGTAGTGATGTTATTCCGGTATCCGTTTTAAATCATCTCAAACAAGGTTTGGCTGGTGAGATACCCGAGACATTAAAAGATGTTGATCTGGTAAATGCGCAAGTCGCCAATCATGTCATTGCAACGGCTTATAAAAGTCTGGAAGCTGCTGCTGATTATGTTCGCGATCAAGGATATGAGCCCATTATTTTGGGCGACACAATTACTGGTGAGGCTCAAGACGTCGGTATCAATCAGGCTCAATTGGCTCGGGAGTATTTTGATAAAGCCACCAAGTCTTTAGCGTTGATCTCCGGTGGTGAATGTACTGTAACCATTCCCGCAGGCCTTAAAGGGCGCGGTGGTCGTTGTAGTGAATATCTACTCTCCCTCTTGGCGGCAAGCTCAGATTTACCCAATATTGCCGCTTTGGCAGCAGACACAGATGGCATTGACGGTAGCGAAAAGAATGCTGGTGCTTGGTTTGATGTTGCCGTTCGAGAATCCGCCAAATCTCAGGGAGTCAAACCAGGGGACTATTTAGCAGGGCATGATTGTTATGGTTTTTTTGCGCAATTAGATGCTTTGGTGGAAACTGGCCCTACACTTACGAATGTGAATGATTTCCGCATCATCTTGCTGAATAAATAATATGTCCAACAGTTCAACCCAAATTCAATTGATTCAGCCAGATGACTGGCATTTGCATATTCGTGATGGCGATGTGATGAGGGATGTATTGGCCGATACTGCTCGTCAATTTGCGCGGGCAATCATCATGCCAAATTTGAAACCACCTGTAACTACTGTAGATTTAGCTAAGGCCTATCAATCTCGCATTGAGGCAAATCTAAGATCATTGGGTATAAGCAGCTTTACACCCCTAATGACTCTGTATCTCACGGATAACACTTCTGCAGAAGAAGTGCGTAAGGCAAAGGCTGAAGGTATCGTTGGATTCAAGCTTTATCCTGCAGGCGCTACGACAAACAGTGATGCCGGTGTCAGCAATATTAAGCATTGCTATAAAGCTCTGGAGGCGATGCAAGTGGTTGGGATGCCATTACTGGTGCATGGCGAAGTCACACACGCTGAGATTGATATATTTGATCGTGAAGCAGTGTTCATCGATGCTGTTCTAGAGCCTTTGCGTAAAGATTTTCCTGAGCTCAAAATGGTGTTTGAGCACATCACTACTAAACAAGCGGCGCATTATGTACGTGATGCTTCGACTGGTGGAAAAAATATAATTGCTGCTACGCTCACCCCTCAACATTTATTGATGAATCGAAACGCGATTTTTGCGGGCGGGATTCGTCCACATAACTATTGTTTACCTGTGCTCAAGCGCGAAGAGCATCGTGTTGCTTTGCTAGAGGCCGCTACGAGTGGCAACTCTCGTTTCTTCTTGGGCACTGATAGTGCTCCGCATGCCAAGGGTGCCAAAGAGGCTGCATGCGGGTGTGCTGGTTGCTATAGTGCTTTCAATGCATTGGGTTTATACGCTGAGGCATTTGAGAGTGTTGGCAAGCTAGATCAATTAGAGGGCTTTGCGAGTTTCTTTGGTCCGGATTTTTATTCATTGCCCCGCAATAGTAAAAAAATCACACTGTCAAAATCAGCACAAAGCATTCCTGCTGAATTACCTTTAGGTGATGCCACGATTGTCCCTTTGCGTGCAGGTGAAACTATTGCCTGGTCGCTGACTTAATTCCCCGTTTCGCTTCAAAACTTTTTACGAGCCAATTTACTCCGTCTGCGTTAGACTGCAGGCGCAGAGTCAATTAGGCAATCGCCGCCTCTTTATTGAGGGGGAGGAAAGTCCGGACTCCATAGGGTAGGGTGATGGCTAACGGCCATCCACGGTGACGTGAGGAATAGGGCCACAGAGACGAGCGTATTTAGTTACGGTGAAACGCGGTAACCTCCACCTGGAGCAATCCCAAGTATGCAGACGATGAGGCGTCCCGCTGAGTCTGCGGGTAGGGAGCTTGAGCCGTTAGGTAACTAACGGCCTAGAGGAATGATTGCCCCTAGATGCGAATCTAGGCGACAGAATCCGGCTTATCGATTGACTCTGCACTTATTCCTCAATGACTTCAACGCTGTAAGTGAGTTCAGCCGTTTTAGCCAACATCGTGGTAGCAGAACAGTATTTTTCGTGAGATAGCTTAACGGCACGATCCACTTTGGCTTGATCCAACTCTTTGCCTTTGACTGTGAAATGCAGATTGATCTTAGTGAAGACTTTGGGGTCCTCGGTCGCCCTTTCTGCCTGAAGAGCCACATCGCAGGCAGTTACAGCTTGCCGAGCCCTTTGTAGGATTAAAACCACATCAAATGCAGAACAACCTCCGGCTCCAGCCAAAAGCAACTCCATGGGTCTTGGGGCTAGGTTTCTGCCTCCAGCTTCGGGCGCGCCATCCATATTTACCAGGTGCCCGCTACCAGTTTCTGCAGAAAAAGCCATGCCGCCATTACCCATCCAAGACACTCGACATTCCATATTAGTGATCCCTAACTTACAAAATTAATCAATATTATCAATAGTTTACCAATTTTTAATAATTTAGAGTTATGGCAGACCAACATAAAAATCTTGATTTTGGTCAATATTATTGCAACGCAGTATGTTCTCAGTGTAGAATAACCACATTGGTAGTCAGTCTTATACAAGACTGCGACTTACCTCCCAGTGTCTCCTCCACCCAAACATAGGTGGATTCCAACCCAGGACTCGTTCCTGGGTTTTTTTTAGGATACAATTCAAGGCTTTACTGGATTTCCGAACTAGTCAGCGGGGATCGTTTTACCAAGTAAATTGCAGAATCTGCGAGCTTGCAAACATAAGCAGGGCCAAGGTGGACGTAGTTTGGTTGGGGTAATTTTTTTTGACTATAACAATTTGAGAAATCATGAAAACTTTTTCCGCAAAATCCCATGAGGTAAAGCGTGAATGGTTCGTGATTGACGCTACGGACAAAGTCCTCGGTCGTGTCGCCAGTGAAGTGGCACACCGTCTACGCGGCAAGCACAAGCCTGAATTCACACCACACGTTGATACTGGCGACTTTATCGTCGTGATCAACTCATCCAAGCTGCGTGTCACAGGCACAAAAGGCTTGAACAAGATCTATTACCGTCATAGCGGATACCCAGGCGGTATCAGTTCGACCAACTTCGACAAGATGCAAGACCGTTTCCCAGGTCGCGCTTTGGAGAAGGCTGTAAAAGGTATGTTGCCAAAAGGCCCACTAGGCTATGCCATGATCAAGAAATTAAAAGTCTATGGCGACGCTAATCATCCGCACACGGCTCAACAGCCTAAAGCGTTAGAGATTTAAGGAAACCAAATGGCTATTAATTACGGAAATTGGAATTACGGTACTGGTCGCCGCAAGAGTTCTGTTGCGCGCGTCTTCATTAAATCTGGCAAAGGCGAAATTACTGTTAACGGTAAGCCTATCGATGCTTATTTTGCTCGTGAAACATCACGCATGATCGCTCGTCAGCCTTTGGCGCTCACAGCCCACTTAACGACCTTTGACATCAAGGTTAACGTTTCTGGTGGCGGTGAAACTGGTCAAGCTGGTGCAGTTCGTCACGGTGTTACACGTGCATTGATCGACTACGACAACGCTTTGAAGCCAACTCTGTCTAAAGCAGGTTTGGTAACTCGCGATGCTCGTGAAGTAGAGCGTAAAAAAGTTGGTCTGCACGGCGCGCGTCGTCGTAAGCAGTTCAGCAAGCGCTAATTCTTTCAGTCGCTTAAGTTTTATCGAAAGGGTCGCGCAAGCGGCCCTTTTTGTTTCTACAATTGAGGTATTCAGAAGTTTTTTAAAAACTTCCCGTAGTTGGTATTTTGGAGAAAGACATGATTAAGGTTGGCATTGTTGGCGGCACAGGATATACCGGAGTGGAATTATTGCGTTTGTTGGCGCAGCATTCTGAAGTCAAAATTGTTGCTATTACATCGCGAACAGAAGCTGGTATGCCAGTAGCTGAGATGTTCCCATCTTTGCGTGGCCATGTTGATCTGAAATTCACTACACCAGATGAAGCAAAGTTAAATGAATGTGATGTGGTGTTTTTTGCAACCCCCCATGGTGTTGCCATGGCACAAGCAAAAGAATTGCTCGCTAACAATGTGAAGATTCTGGATCTTGCAGCTGACTTCCGTTTGAAAGATGTAAAAGAATTTGCTAAATGGTATGGCATGGAACATAGCTGCCCTGAAATTCTGGCTGAAGCAGTTTATGGTTTGGCTGAGATAAATCGTGAAGCGATTAAAAAAGCCCGTATTGTTGGTCTAGCGGGTTGTTATCCAACTTCTGTACAACTAGGCCTTGCCCCACTGCTTTCACCAAAATCTACTGGTGGTAAGCAGTTGATCGATGGCAATCATATTATTTCTGACTCTAAGTCAGGTACATCTGGCGCTGGACGGAAGGCTGAGATTGGCACTTTGCTATCTGAAGCAAGCGATAACTTCAAGGCATATGGAGTTAAGGGTCATCGCCATCTCCCCGAAATTGTTCAAGGTTTAAAAGCCATTGCAGGCCACGACCAAATTGGCCTAACCTTTGTGCCACATCTCACGCCGATGGTGAGGGGCATTCATTCGACTTTGTATGTACGTTTGACAGATGCTGGTCAAGATGTCGATTATCAAAAGCTTTATGAGAACTTCTACAAGGATGAGCCTTTTGTCGATGTGATGCCTGCTGGAAGTCACCCAGAAACACGCTCAGTGCGGGGAAGCAATGGTATCCGGATCGCAATTCATCGTCCTGGTGGCGGTGACACTTTGGTTATTTTGGTGGTTGAGGATAACTTGGTAAAAGGTGCCTCAGGTCAGGGTGTGCAGTGTATGAATTTGATGTTTGGCTTGCCTGAAACTACGGGCCTTACCCAGATTGCTGTATCTCCATAAAGACCCTTCAGCAAGCTGGGCATTTAAAGCCTAAAATAAGCCATACCCATTAGATTTAGGAGTGAACCATGACTGAATTAGCGACACAACCAGCACAAGATTTAGCCGAGCCACCAACCCCGTTGGTGTTTACGGATGCAGCTGCTGCAAAAGTGGCCGATCTGATTGCTGAGGAAGGTAACCCAGAATTGAAATTGCGGGTGTTCGTGCAAGGTGGCGGTTGCTCAGGTTTTCAGTATGGCTTCACGTTTGATGATGCTGTGAATGAAGACGACACTCTTTTTGAAAAGAATGGCGTGACTCTCCTAGTAGATTCAATGAGCTTCCAGTATTTAGTTGGTGCAGAGATTGATTACAAAGAAGATATCAACGGCTCACAATTTGTGATTAAGAACCCAAATGCTACAACTACTTGTGGTTGCGGATCTTCTTTCTCTGCCTAAGAATATTCATTACGCTGGATAGCAAGCACCTAGAATTCTAGATCCCTTCGCTCCTGTGACGGCTGGCAAATTTGCTGGCCGTTTTTCTTTATGGGCCCAAGCAAGCCAAGCAAATGCCAGACCTTCAACGAGCTGTGGATCGATGCCGACTGAATCACTTGTTGTAATTTCAATAGGTTCTTTAAAGAAGTGTTGCGCTTTAACTTTTAATAAATTCATCAAGGCTTTATTTTTTGCACCACCCCCGCAGACAATCAGCTTCTGGGTTTGCGGGGCGTGGCGTAGTAAAGCTTCGAGTGCTGATTGGGCTGTTAGGTGCAATAGGCTTGCTTGTACATCTTCAGCCAGATGATTGTCACTAGCAATTTTTTCTTGTAACCAATTCATATGAAAGTCATCTCGGCCAGTGCTCTTGGGCGGTGCTTTTGCAAAAAATGGATCTGATAACATTTTCGCAAGTAGAGTTTCATTCACAGTTCCTTGTAATGCCCAGCGGCCGCTCTCATCAAAAGCATTTCCTTGATGCTCTTGTATCCAAGCATCCAGCAACATATTTCCGGGGCCACAATCAAAGCCAAAAACTTCACCATTTTTGGAAAGTAAAGTGAGATTGGCAATACCGCCAATATTGAGAATGGCTAAGTTTTTATCCTCTGCAAATTGTTGCGCATGAAAAGCGGGAACCAACGGTGCACCATGTCCGCCTGCTGCAAGATCACGACTTCTAAAGTCGGCGATAACATCAATACCTGTTTTTTCAGCTAGTAGAGCGGGGTTGAGGGTTTGGTGTGTGTATGCAAAGTCACCGAGATGGGGTTGATGACGAATTGTCTGACCATGAGCTCCAATCGCGGCAATATCGGTAGCCCGCAGATTAGCTTTTTTGAGAAGCTGAGTGACCACTACTGCATAGGCCAAGGCCAGGGCGTTACCAGCCTGCTTCTCGCGATGTAGTTCGTTGGACCCGGGAGTCTGTAGTTCAAAAAGGGTTTTACGTAGCTCGGGTGCGAAGGGCTCGCTGACAGCTTCTACTGCGCTGGTTTGGCCATTGGGCCCAATCTTGGCTAA
Organism: Polynucleobacter sp. MG-6-Vaara-E2; assembly: GCF_018687695.1. Taxonomy (NCBI): domain Bacteria; kingdom Pseudomonadati; phylum Pseudomonadota; class Betaproteobacteria; order Burkholderiales; family Burkholderiaceae; genus Polynucleobacter; species Polynucleobacter sp. MG-6-Vaara-E2. Next base: position 1,804,026 of record NZ_CP061303.1, on the reverse strand, counting down.
AACAGCATCAATCCCATCTAGGCTGGTGCCAGACATGAGGCCAATGTAGAAAGAATAGGGCTTGGTCATAGGGTTAGGGGCTTCAGTCTCAGTGATGCGACAATTATGCTTTAGCAATTTAAATACTAATTTAACTGAAACAGTTAACCGAATCAGCATGACGGCAAAAGTAGAACAAAAATATCCTTTGACCCCTGAAGTCTTTGCGGCACTCGAAGTCACCAAACGTGGCTGTGATGAGCTATTGGTTGAGGCAGACTGGGTACAAAAGCTGGCGCGTAGCCAAGCTACGAAGACTCCTTTGCGTATTAAGTTAGGTTTAGACCCAACTGCGCCAGATATTCATTTGGGTCACACAGTTGTACTGAATAAGTTACGTCAATTACAAGATTTAGGGCATACAGTTATTTTCTTGATTGGTGATTTCACCAGCATGATTGGCGATCCATCTGGTCGTAATGCAACTCGTCCCCCTTTGACCGCAGAAGAAATTGCAGTCAATGCGGAGACTTACTATCGTCAAGCAAGCATGGTCCTTGATCCTGCTAAAACAGAGGTGCGTTACAACAGTGAGTGGTGCGACCCTCTGGGTGCGCGCGGCATGATTCAGCTTGCCGCTAAACATACTGTTGCTCGCATGTTGGAGCGTGACGACTTTACTAAACGCTATCGTAATGGTGTGCCGATTTCAATCCATGAGTTTTTGTATCCACTCATGCAGGGTTATGACTCTGTAGCACTCAAGAGCGATCTAGAGCTTGGTGGTACCGATCAGAAATTTAATCTCTTAGTTGGCCGTGAACTCCAGCGTGAGTATGGTCAAGAGCCTCAATGTATTTTGACCATGCCGCTCTTGGTGGGTCTAGATGGCGTTGAAAAGATGAGTAAATCTAAAGGCAACTACATTGGCATTAGTGAGCCTGCGGGCGATATGTTTGGCAAGCTCTTGAGTACCTCAGATGATTTAATGTGGGATTACTTTACATTGCTATCGTTCCGCCCCATGTCGGAAATTGATCTCATGAAACAAGAAGTTGCTGCTGGACGTAATCCAAAAGATTGCAAAGTGCTCCTGGCACAAGAAATTGTTGCACGTTTTCATTCGCAGGCTGCTGCAGAGAAAGCTTTAGAAGACTTTAACCACCGTGCTAAAGGCGGTGTTCCAGACGACATCCCAGAAGTAAATATTTCTGGTGCGCCTATGGGTATTGCTGCTCTATTAAAGGCTACTGGATTGGCGCCATCAACATCAGAAGCGATGCGTAATGTGGAGCAAAACGGTGTGAAGATTGACGGTACTACCGTATCGGATAAGCAGGCTAAGATTGAAGCTGGAACCTACGTTGTGCAAGTAGGCAAACGCAAGTTTGCAAAAGTGACGCTTAGTTAACTATTGGGTTTAAATATCTAAGCTTGCTGAACTGCTTGGGGGTGTTAAGCCAAAGTGTTCGTAAGCCTGGCGGGTGGCCATGCGACCCCGCGATGTCCTCTGCAGATAACCCTGTTGGATGAGATAGGGTTCCAAGACATCTTCAATTGTGTCGCGTTCCTCACCAATAGCAGCGGCTAAGTTATCAATCCCGACTGGACCGCCATCAAATTTGTGCAAGATGGCCTCAAGCAGTTTTCTATCCATGACATCAAACCCGCTCGGATCAACATCAAGCATTTTGAGTGCTGCATCAGCCATTACCTTGGTAATCGTCCCAGTGCCTTTTACTTCTGCATAGTCGCGAACACGACGTAATAGGCGGTTGGCGATGCGCGGAGTTCCACGAGCGCGTTTAGCAATTTCTATTGAACCTTCTGGATCAATATTTGCCTTGAGTAAGCTGGCAGAGCGATTAATGATTTTGGTTAGCTCTTCGGTGGTGTAAAACTCAAGTCTGGCCACAATACCAAAGCGATCGCGCAATGGATTGGTGAGCATGCCGGCGCGAGTTGTAGCGCCAATCAAAGTAAAAGGCTTAAGATCGATTTTGACGCTACGTGCAGCAGGGCCTTCTCCAATCATGATGTCAAGACTGTAGTCTTCAAGTGCTGGGTACAGAATCTCCTCTACAACGGGCGAAAGTCTATGAATCTCATCAATAAAGAGCACATCGTTGGCTTCTAAATTGGTTAGCAATGCAGCGAGGTCGCCAGGTCGGTCAAGAACTGGACCGCTAGTTTGGCGCAAGTTCACACCAAGCTCACGCGCAATAATATGCGCAAGCGTAGTCTTCCCAAGGCCTGGTGGGCCAAATAGAAGTACGTGATCTAGGGCTTCTTGACGTGCTCTAGTGGCGCTGATAAAAATTTCTAATTGGGCGCGAGCTTTTGTTTGACCAACGTATTCATCGAGCTGTTTGGGGCGTAATGCTCTTTCAAAAATGGCTTCAGAGTTACCTGCAGCACCGCTTACGATACGGTCATTTTCCTCTGGTAAATCTTCAGGGATAGAGCTGAGGTCGTCTGTATGTATTGCCATGCTGCAAGTGTAGTGCTTATTTTGAATTGCTTCTATTTGGGATTAGGCTTTAGATAAATACTTCAAGCCCATACGGATACCATCGGATACATTGGTATCTGGTGGGATTTGTTTGAGTGCCAAGAGGGCCTCTTTTTCTGAATATCCTAAAGCTAAGAGCGCTTGCAATACTTCGCTATTAGCATCCAAAACTTGAGATTTGCCTGAAGTAAGACCTAGGTCTGGAGCTAATTTGCCTTTGAGCTCTAAGCAAAGACGTTCGGCAGTCTTTTTGCCAATCCCAGGAACTTGTGTCAAACGACCTGCCCCTTGTAGTGCAATTGCTTGGGCTAGTTCATTCACACTCATGCCAGAAAGAACGGCTAAGGCAGTCCTGGATCCGACACCACTGATCTTGATGAGTTGTCTAAATGCCTCACGCTCAGTCTCAGTGGCAAAGCCAAAGAGTTGTTGTGCATCCTCACGCACTTGAAAATGAGTGAGAAGTGTAATTTTTTGACCAGCTTGAGGCAGTTGATACAGTGTGCTCATTGGAACATCTACCTCATAGCCAATGCCTTGGCAATCGACCAAGAGGCGAGGTGGATGAACTGAAACGAGAATGCCTTGTATGCGACCAATCATGTAGAGATCTTAACCTGTGATGTGTATTTTTATTTGCTGCGTTTTTTTGGGGCTAACTTAGGTGCTAAAGCTGTAATGATTGCTTTTGGCATTTGCGCATGATGGGCCGCGCAGATGGCAACCCCTAATGCATCAGAAGCATCCGTACCGGGAGCACGATTGAGTCTTAGTAGACGCTTGACCATTTCTTGCACTTGAGGTTTAGCTGCACGACCCGTACCCACAATCGCTTGCTTGACGCGAAGGGCACTGTATTCAGCAACGGGTAGCTTTTCTGAGACAAGAGCGGCAATTACCGCACCTCTTGCTTGGCCCAGCATCAAGGTTGAGCGGGGATTGACGTTTAAGAACACCTCTTCAATCGCAGCAGATTCTGGACGATACGTTTCTAGAACTTCTTTAACGCCAGCATATAGCGCACCCAAACGCTCTGGCAAGCCTTTGGCTGGATCGCCACTCTCAATGGTTCCAGAGGCTACGTACGTCAGTTTTTGGCCATCAACATCGATGATACCAAAACCGGTGGTACGCAAACCTGGGTCAATTCCTATCCAGCGCATGGGTCTTGGTATTCCCTATTTGCTTAGTGACGGAAATGGCGCGTGCCGGTAAAGATCATGGCAATGCCATGCTCATTCGCTGCGGCAATGATTTCTTCGTCACGCATACTGCCGCCTGGCTGAATGGCGCAGCTTGCTCCACCATTCACCACTACATCCAGGCCATCTCGGAATGGGAAGAAAGCATCACTCGCAACTGCTGAGCCCTTAAGACTTAAGCCAGCATTCTCAGCCTTGATGCTAGCCATCCTTGCAGAGTCAACACGGCTCATTTGGCCTGCGCCAATACCCAGCGTCATACCATTAGCGCAATACACAATCGCATTGGATTTTACAAATTTGGCAACACGCCAAGCAAACATCATGTCATTCATTTCACTTGGCGTAGGCTGTCTTTGGCTAACAACGCGCATCTCACTCTGAAGTACATTCTTGGCATCGGGCGACTGTACTAGTAAGCCACCACCAACTCGCTTGAAGTCAAATGTATTAAATGCATTACCCAGTGGAATTTCCAAGAGACGTACATTTTGCTTAGAAGCAAAAACCGCTTTTGCCTCATCACTGAAGCTTGGCGCAATTAATACTTCAACAAATTGTTTAGAAATTTCTTGGGCAGCAGCACCATCACATGGAGTGTTGAAAGCAATAATGCCTCCAAATGCTGAACTGGGATCGGTTTTGAAGGCCTTTTGATAGGCTTCTAGCGCTGATGAACCTACGGCTACTCCGCAAGGGTTGGCATGCTTGATGATGACGCAGGCAGCAGCCCCGCCAGCATTTCCTGTAAAACTTTTTACACATTCCCATGCAGAGTCTGCATCAGCAATATTGTTGTAAGAGAGTTCTTTGCCTTGCAATTGTTTATAGTTTGCGAGCGCGCCTGCCACTGGATGGATATCTTTATAGAAGGCTGCAGACTGGTGTGGATTCTCACCATAACGCATCTCTTGAACTTTTTCAAAAGCAAGATGCAAGGTTTCTGGGTAAGCAGAACGTGCTTTGTGGTTCAGGTCATCGCCCAGTGCAGAGAGGTAATTAGCGATTGCGCCATCGTACTGTGCTGTATGTGCAAATACTTTTTTGGCTAGTGCCAGATTCGTTTTATATGAAACTACATTCTTATTGGCTTTCATTTCCGCTAGTACTGGTGCGTAGTCTTCAGGAGAAATGAGTACGGTGACATCTTGATGATTTTTAGCGGCCGCTCGCAACATGGCTGGACCACCAATGTCAATATTTTCTACAGCATCTTCGAATGAACAATTCTCTTTGGCAACCGTTTCATTAAATGGGTAGAGGTTGATCACTAGCATGTCGATGGTATCGATGCCGTACTCTTTTAGGGCTGCCATATGCTCAGGAAAGTCTCTACGTGCTAATAAGCCTCCATGCACCATTGGGTGAAGGGTCTTGACACGACCATCAAGCATTTCTGGGAACTTGGTTAAAGAGGACACTTCAACTACTGGCAAATTGTTTTCAGCCAATAACTTAGCAGTCCCGCCTGTAGAGATAAGTTTGATGCCTTGCTCATGAAGGGCTTTAGCGAAAGGCACAATGCCATTTTTATCGGAGACGGAGAGAAGGGCTGTACGGATCATAAGTTTTAGAAGATTCAATAAATGGCTGGGTGATGGCTGGGGAATGATTTCTGCTTACTTGAGTAATTGGTGTTCAACAAGCTTTTTATGTAAGGTATTGCGGTTGATGCCAAGGTATTGGGCTGCCAAAGACTGATTGTGTTTGGCGTGTTGCATGACGAGCTCCAGCATTGGTTTTTCAACTACCGCCAATACCATTTGGTAAATATCACTTGGTGGGGTTCCTTTGAGATCACTCAGATAACCTTGAAGTTGGGTTTCAATACATTCGGTAATGGGGTGCTTATCGTTCATAAATATTTCTATAAATCCTAATAACTAACATCTAAAAATAAAAAAATTATGCGGCCTCTAAAAACAGCAGGCGATCAGAATGAGATTTCATCTCATCAAAATAATCATTGACCATTTGTAATTGGGTTTTGCAATCATCGGCAGTATTCATGCGTTGACGGAATGCATGTGAGTCGCGCAATCCTTTGCAGTACCAGCCAATATGTTTGCGAGCTGTGCGAAGGCCAATATGCTCACCATAGAACTCGTAGTGATCCAAAAGATGGGCATTCATAATGCCTTGAATCTCATTGATTTCTGGGGTCGGCAGCTTGCCTCCGGTCTCTAGGTAGTGATTGATTTCGCGGAAGATCCAAGGGCGCCCTTGAGCTGCTCGACCTATCATGATGGCATCTGCACCAGTAGTCTTTAAAACAAATTCTGCTTTTTCAGGTGTATTGATATCGCCGTTAGCGACTACTGGTATTCCTACGCTGTTTTTAACTGCAGTAATCGTTTCGTATTCTGCTTCTCCGTGATACAGATCGGCACGTGTTCTTCCGTGAACAGTGAGCAGGGAGATGCCAGATTTTTCTGCAAGGCGAGCAATCTCCATCGCATTTTTATGTTCACGATCCCAGCCGGTACGAATTTTTAAAGTGACCGGTACAGCATCTGGACCAATTCCAACTGCATTAACAACGGCTTCTAGAATTTGTTGCACCAATGGTTCATCACGCAACAGGGCTGAACCTGCTGCAACATTGCAGACTTTCTTTGCAGGACAACCCATGTTGATATCAATAATTTGTGCGCCATGATTTACGTTGATTTTTGCAGCCGCCGCCATCATCGCGGGATCGGCGCCAGCAATTTGAACTGCGATGGGCTTGAACTCACCAATATGATTTGCACGCCGTTGAGTTTTTTCACTCTTCCAAAGAAGGGCGTTTGAGGCCACCATTTCTGAGACTGCATAGCCTGCACCCAATGTCTTGCATAGCTGCCTAAATGGACGGTCTGTTACCCCAGCCATCGGGGCTACAAAGAGTCTATTTGCGAGAGTATGGGGGCCAATCTTCATCTATCGGGGCTTATGCTGGAGCGGGGATTTTCGTGTCTTGCGGAAAGCATGACACTTTAGCACAGTCAGGTCTAAATCTGCCTATTTTTTAGGCAGATTTAATGATTAAAGCCAAAATAGAAAGACTTAGATTTTGAGGGCTATTAAAGCCTTTTAGCGCCTACCAAACATCATCTGGCGAGCTAAGGCTGTCTTCACTGGCGGAAGCCACTGAAGGGCTGTTAGAGCCAATCCTCGAGCCATCACGATTGGAGCAAGATTGGAGGTAAATACTCTAGCCATAAAGTCAGTTAGACCAATGGTCGTTGTTCGATCGGCCTTACGACTTTGCGCATAACTTTCTAAAGTATTTTGTATTTCAACTGACGTTTGTTCTGAAGCTGAGCCTGAAAAGAGACCCGCTAATTTCTCGGATAGCAAGAACGCATCACGTAGCCCCAAGTTCAAGCCTTGTCCTGCAACGGGATGCAAAGTTTGCGCAGCATTACCAATCCATACTTCGTTATCTTTTGTGATTTGCTTGCGGTAGTTCAAGCCAAGTTCATATAAACGACGATCTCGAATTCTGAGAAAACGCCCAATACGTGATCCAAACTCTAGTTGCAAGGAATGAAGAAAATCTTGGTCGCTGAGTCGTAAGCGCTCTTTTGAAGACTCTGGTGATCCGCACCAAACAAGATTAAGAATGTTGTCGCCATAGTGACTGGGCAGTACCGCTAAAGGACCTTCTGCTGTAAAACGCTCCCAAGCTTGATGAGGTATAGCATTTTCTACTTCAACTAGGCCCACTAGAGCTGATTGTCCGTAGTCTCTTCCAGATTCGACCCAATCTTGTTTTTTAAATAGGCCGCCCTCTGCATGCACCACACAGCGGGCATTCATGGACACATGCTCAGTATTACTATCAATATGTTCCCAAACGAAATTTGGACTCTTTGCTTGAATGTTTCTGAGGGTCTGACGAAGGGTGATATGAATATCGCGATAGCGAATAATATGACCAAGGGCCTCTTGATTAAGTTCTTCGCGAGTCATCAGTGCGCGACCAAAGCGGCCTGCTTGTGAAACATGAACACGATGAATATCGGCGCAATCTGCTGGCCACGCATCGATCGTATCCAGCAAGAGTTTGCTTCCATGTGATAGTGCGATGCCCCTACTATCTGCGTTTACGAGATCTTCGTCCTTGATGGGGTTGCGATCTAGTAGCGTGAGTTTAGCCTCTGGAAATTTCTGCAAGATCCAGGATGCGCAGGCAAGACCAACAGGCCCACCACCTTGAATTGATATATCGCAAGCTTTTGAACTCATTATTGGTTTTTCATGAGTGCTTCAATTTCATCGGCCTTAACTGGCACGCCGCGAGAAATTAATTCGCAACCAGAGTCATTGATAACAGCATCATCCTCGATGCGGATGCCAATATTCCAGAAGGATTCATCAATATCATCGGCGGGTCTGATGTATAGACCCGGCTCAATAGTAATCACCATGCCACTTTTGAGAATCCGCCAGGGTTTCTCTTTCTGCTGGGTGCTAATGGGTTCACGGTAAGAGCCTACATCATGAACATCCATACCCAGCCAATGAGAAGTCCGGTGCATATAGAAACGTCGATAGGCTCCAGACTCAATCGCATTCTCCAGCGAACCCACTTCAGCTAGCTTAAGAAGTTTTTCATCAAGCAAGCCCTGGGTAAGGACTTTGAGCGCAGCATCATGGGGTTCTATGAATGTATTGCCAGGCTTTGTTACTGCAATAGCCGCCTCTTGCGCTGCTAAGGTAATGTCATAGAGCGCTCGCTGAGGCCCGGTAAATTTTCCGTTCACCGGAAATGTGCGCGTGATATCGGATGCATAGCCATCTAATTCGCAGCCAGCGTCGATTAAGCAAAGCTCACCGCTGCGTAATTCGGTTGAGCCGGCTCGATAGTGCAGGATGCAAGAGTTAGCTCCTCCTGCAACAATGCTGTTGTAAGCCACACTTTGTGAGCCGCTATTACGAAACTCGTGAAGTAATTCAGCCTCGAGTTGATACTCTCGCATGCCAGGTTTACAGGCTCGCATAGCACGTATGTGCGCGCGCGCAGAGATTGCAGCTGCACGACGCATAATGTCAATTTCGTGAGTATCTTTGAACAAACGCATTTCATGAATCAATGTATCGACATCATGAAATTCTGTTGGTGCATTAATGCCGCTACGGGCTTGCCCACGTACCTGTTTCATCCAGTGACGTATACGGCCATCCGTTTCTGCGCTTTCAGCTAGGCGTGTATAAATTGCATTTTGATCTGCCAATAATTCACCAAGCTTTTGGTCTAACTCTTGATTGCTGTGCGCAAACTCGATACCTAAAACCTGAGGTGCAGCTTCTGGTCCGAGGCGAATGCCGTCCCAGATTTCTCGCTCAAGATCTTTGGGTCTGCAAAATAAATGGGATTCGGTTACAAAGCTTTTTCCATTGGGCACGACATTGATCACCAAGGTGGAGCCAGGCTCTTCAAATCCTGTTAGGTAGAAAAAATCGCTGTCATGGCGATAGGGAAATTCGCTATCGCGATTACGTGCAACTTCAGGCGCGGTCGCAATAACAGCAATACCGCCGCCAGTCTTGCCAAAAATTTCTTTAGCTAATGCATTTCTGCGAAGCTGGTATATGTCCGTTTTATTCATATGCTGCATTAAGCTCTTGTAAGCGTTGCGGTGTACCTACATCGTGCCACGGACCGACATATTTTTCACCGGACACTTTATTTTGCTCCATAGCTGCAATGAGGAGGGGTGCTAGTTTGGCAGGCACCCCTATAGCTAGATCCTTGAATAAATCCTTGTGATAAAGGCCGATTCCAGAAAAAGTCAATTTTTCACCTGCACCTAGATTTAGGGCGCTAATTTGTGAGTCCTCTAGGAAAAAATCACCTTCAGGATGCTGCACAGGATTTGGAACCATCAAAAGATGTGCCAATGGTTTATTTGAGGCAGCCCTGAATATTGCGACTTTCGCCAAAATATTGTTGATGGGCAAATTAGGGCTGAATACATCACCATTAATCACCATGAAATAATCCTCGGGTTTAAGAAGGGGCAAAGCCTTGGCAATTCCACCTGCAGTTTCTAATGCAGTTCCTTCGGGTGAGTATTGAATATGAAGGCCAAATTGCGATCCATTACCCAATGCATGCTCAATTTTTTCCCCCAGCCAGGCGTGATTAATCACTACATCTTGAATGCCCGCTTTTCTAAGCGCCCCTAAATGCCACTCCAACAAAGATTTATTTTGAATTTTGAGTAAAGGCTTTGGTAAATCATCCGTTAGAGGGCGCATACGTTCGCCACGTCCAGCAGCCAGTAAAAAACAAGGTATGCGATCCTGTTGACTCATGTTGTATGAATTAGTCTGTATTGGCTCGAGTAGATTCCAAAATACGAGCCAATGGTTTTAGTTCAATATATCGATTTGCTGTGGCAATTGCATACCCCAAAACGAGTGGAATATCTTTAAGGTAACCATCTTTACCATCACGATGAGAGAGTCTTGCAAAAATTCCCAAAATCTTAAGATGGCGTTGTAAGCCCATCCATTCAAAGTCGCGATAAAACTGTCCAAAATCATTTGGCATTGGCAAGCCAGCTTTACGTCCCTCTTCCCAAAACTTAATAACCCAATCAATCACACGCTCTTCGGGCCATGCAATATAAGCATCACGCCATAGAGATGAAGCATCATAAGTAATGGGGCCGTATACAGCATCCTGAAAATCGATAACGCCCGGATTATTTTTCTCAGTCACCATTAAATTACGGGAATGGTAATCACGATGAACATAGACTTTTGCTTGTGCTAAATTATTTTCAATAATGAGCGCAAAAGATTTTTTGAGTTGCTCAGATTGTTGTTCATCGAGATCAATATCGAGATGCTTTTTTAAATACCACTCTGGGAACAAATCAAGCTCTCGCTGTAATAATGATTCATTATAGTTTGGTAATACATTTGGCTTACTGGCTAATTGCATTTGTATCAGTGCATGTGTTGCATCTTGATATAAGTGATTCGCTGTTTCATTATTTAGTTTTGCAAGGTAAGTCTCATTACCAAGATCATTGAGCAAAAGAAAGCCCTCGGTTGCATTCTGTTCCAAAATTTCCGGCACATTTAAACCTGCTTCAGAAAGCAACAAATCGACTTTAATAAAAGCATCTAAAGGCTCATGTTGGGGCGGGGCATCCATCACGATCAAAGTCCCAAAATTGGGGTTTTTGGACGTAATTCGAAAATAGCGTCGAAAGCTGGCATCAGATGAGGCGGGCACCAAGGAGGCAAGATCTAATTGCCAGCTAGCTTCTAGGGCTTTTAGCCAGTGATGGAGGGTGTTTAGGCGTAAGTCAGTCATGGTCGATTCGTATAATAAGGCGGTCTGGATCTATGAGTCATTATCGCCTTCGCGCCGGCCTTCGCGCCCCTCTTTTTTTGCATGTAGCCCTGCGCATCACGATGGGGATCGCATTGCTTCATTTTGTATTTTTTGCAAGAGCTCAGGCGCCCGCTGCTTTACCCCCAGTTTCTCAGGCAACTCAGAATTTCACACTCTTGCCAGATCGTGGAAATGTCACCGTCTTAAAGTTGGATGATCAACTTCGTGTGGGTAAGCCAATTGCCGATGGACAAGCTTTGACATTTACTTCAAGCGATGTAATCGATGGTGTTGTTGAGCGTGATATGCATTTGAAAGGGCGTGCGCAAATTCGACGTAACGGCGCTGTTCTCAAGGCGGATGAAATTACTTATAACCCCGACACTGATAATGCTGACTTGCTTGGCAATGCGGAGTTATCTAAGGGTAACACCACTTTCAAGGGTCCGAAAGGTCAATTTAAGGTGGATGCTCGTGAAGGTTCGATGGAAACGCCGACCTATGAGCTGAGAGATACACGCGGAAATGGCACCGCAAAAAAACTGACTATTGAAAACTCTGACATATTTGTATTTGATAAAGCCACCTACACTACTTGCACGCCAGAAAATATGGACTGGTATTTCACGGCAAGTAGTTTAGAGATTGATAATGAACAAAAAGAAATGGTTGGTACCAATGGTGTGATGCGCTTCTTTAATGTTCCGATTGCTTACGTGCCTTACTTCACTGCCCCAACATCGGGTGAGCGCAGAACAGGCTTGTTAGCACCAGTCGTTGGATACAACTCGAACAATGGTTTAGATATTACTCAGCCTTATTACGTCAACATTGCGCCGAATCGCGACTTGTTGTTGCTTCCTCGCGAAATGAATCATCGCGGTTTGATGTTAGGAGCGTCTTATCGTTTCTTGGATAAAGAATATTCTGGAGTGGCAACTGGCGAATACTTACCCTACGATAAACAAACAGGAAGCAATCGCTGGAAATACGATTGGCAGCAACGTCAAATTTTTGACGGTGGTGTTGGTCCTGGTGGTGCACCATTGCCCGGGTCATGGAATGGTTATGTCAATATGGCGCGGGTCTCGGATAGCCTATACCCAACTGATTTTTCACAAAGTATTGCGGGACAGGTTACCAGTCAGTTCCGTCAGGAGGCTGGCACTAGTAAGCAATTAACTGGTGAGTTAAGTAATTGGACGGTTGGTGCCAAAGCTGCAAGCTTTCAAACTTTGCAGCCAGACCCTAATAATTTAGTGCAAGCGCCATATAACGTATTGCCAAACATTACTGCTGCATACAATAGTCAGTTAAGTCCGGTAGTTTCAGATCCTAGTGGTCGGTATTTAGCTTTGTCTACTGGGCCAAAGACCACTTTCTCAACAGATTACACACGCTTTGCCTATGCATTGGGAAGTAACTTTAATGCACCACCTCCGGGCGCCTATACCCAGGCTGACAGAACAGTGGTCAAAGGCGCGCTGTCGCTTCCGCAGATCACGCCTGGATATTACGTTACGCCTACCGTGAGCTTTCAGTCGAATACTTATAACGCTACTCCTTATGTTTCCGGAAGCGTGCCGAACGCTCAGGGATTTACGATTCCGACATTCAGCTTGGATTCTGGACTGGCATTTGAGAGAGAGGCCTCTGAGCTAAAAGGTTTTTTTGGGCGCGATATGTTGCTCACCATGGAGCCAAGAGCGTTTTATGCCTTCACTCCGTATCAAAGTCAGGCTAATACACCAGTATTTGATACGGCTGACGCAGGTTTCGGCGTTTCGCAAATCTTTACAGCAAACACATTTATTGGTAATGACCGTGTTGCCGACTCCAATGCGGCTACCTTAGGTTTAACCAGTCGAATGATTGAGGCAAATACAGGCGCTGAGCGTGCGAACGTAACACTTGCCCAAAAGCAGCAATTTACCGGGCAAAAAGTTGGTTTGAATGGAAACATCGCCAACCCAACTACATACTCGGATACCTTGGGTTCTGCTTCAGTGCGCTTACTCGGTAATTTCAGCGCGGATATGTTTGGTCAGTACAACACACAATTAAATCGTTTTGTGCAAACAACCGTAGGCGCAAGTTGGCGACCAACGCCTGGAAGAAGCTTAAATTTTGGATATCGCAACGTTTGGTCACCACCTTTGCAGGCGTCCATTCAAAATAACCAAGTTGCTACACCTGCTGCCACCAAGACAGACCAATACAATATTTCAGGTCAATGGCCGCTTACCAGAGAAGTTTCTGTATTGGGGCGCTGGGGATATGATGCTTTAACGATTAAAACCTTGAATACTTTGGTTGGCTTAGAGTGGACCAGGGATTGTTGGACTTTCCGAGGCGCCTACTCACAGGCAGTCAATACTTCTCTTATCACGACTACTCAAGTGCTCTTTCAGATCGAATTTAGGGGCTTTGCTAGCGCTGGTAGCAACCCAGTTGATATCATGAAGCTAAACGTTCCTGGGTATATGCCAACTTCAAAGCCTATCCCACCATCCATATATGAGAACTATCAATGACGCTTTATAGAATTAGCTTGAAATCATTTGTTTGCACCATATTCTGTTTGGGTATGTCCGCTATATTTGGTTACGCAGGAGCGCAAGATGTGTCAAAGGCGAATGTAGCAACTGATAGCAAGATTCGTAATATTGACGGCGTTGCTGCCGTGGTCAATACTGGTTATGTAACGCGCAAAGAAATTGACGATCGAATTGTTGCGTTAAAAAAACAGGGGGCAAAGCTTCCGGACGATGGCTCCTTGCGAAAGGTGATTCTTGAGCGCTTGATTATTGAAAAAATTCAACTTCAGAATGCTGAGCAAGAAGGTGTTGTTGTAACAAATAAAGAGCTCGATAAAATCATCTATGATATTGCAGAAAAAAATAAAATTAGTGTTGCTGAGTTCAAGTCCAAAGTTATTGCTTCTGGGAGTACCTTTGAGAGATATAAGCAGCTATTACGTGATGATGTGATTCTCTCGCGATATCGTGAGCGCGAGGTTGAAGGAAAGATTAAGATTTCAGATGCTGAAATTGATAATTTCATCTCCGAGAAAACTCGAGCTATGAATGGTGGCAGTGCTCCGCGCTCAGCTCCAGTGGCTAAGGGTGAGCCAGAAGAAATTGATGTTGCCCAGATTTTTATTCCCATCGATTCCTCGGCTGGGGTTGGTTCTCAGGCTGAAGCCAAAAAGAAAGCAGATCAATTACTGCGTGATGCTAAGGGTGATGTCGATTTTCTGCAGCTAGGTGCTATGGCCGCAAAAGAAAATCCCAAGATTAAATTTCAAGATTTAGGCTACCGCACACCAGATAGACTCCCTCAGCTATTCTATGAAGCCATTCGGAATACCGGTGGTGGTCAAGTTGCAAATGCGGTCATCAAAAGTCCTGCTGGGTATCACGTCCTTAAGGTATTGGATCGTCGTGCAGTGGTGGTCGGCACAACCCCGCAACCACAGGCTACTCAACAAGAAACCTCTCCAGGCGCACCACAAAATATTCCCATTACTCAAACAATGGCACGCCATATCTTATTGCGTAATCGTGCCGGTTTAAGTGATCAAGACGCGGAACGTCGTCTTGCAGGTTATCGTGATCAGGTACGCGCTAAGACTGCCGATTTTGGCGAGCTTGCTAAAAAGTTTTCGGAGGATGGTTCTGCGTCAAATGGCGGAAATCTTGGCTGGATGGGGCCTGGTGATCTAGTTCCTGAATTTGAGCAGGCTATGAACCGTTTACAGATTGGCGAGGTGAGCAATCCTATCAAGACAGAGTTTGGCTGGCATTTGATTCAGGTTTTAGAACGCCGTGAAGCGCAGCTTACTGTTGAGAAGCAGCGTCAATTTGCCCGTGCAGCCATCCGTGAAAGAAAATTTGAGCAAGCCTATCAAGATTGGTTACGTGAATTAAGAGATACGGCTACTGTCAAAATATTAAACGTTGACGATGCAGCAACAAGTGCCCCTCGTTAATTTAGTAGTAACCACCGGTGAGCCTGCAGGCATTGGCCCTGAAGTTTCGGTAACGGCTGCAAAGCATTTCATTGCTGAGCAACAGGATGTAACTATCACCCTATTGGGTGATCCGGCCCTGTTTGATGACCTGAATAAAAACTATTTAAATGCTTCTGAGCGCTTACAAACTCAACCTATTCAATTAGTAGCGCCGATGCAGGCAGGAATTTTGAACCCTCTGAATGCTCAATACGTTATTAATACCTTGAATCAAGCAATTGATGGTTGTATTGATGGGCGTTTCGATGCCATGATTACTGCGCCGATTCAGAAGAGTGTCATTAACTTGGCTGGTACGGCGTTTACTGGCCATACAGAATATTTAGCAGAGCGTTGTGAGACAAGTCATGTAGTGATGATGCTTTGCGCCACTCTTCCAAAAGGTTTTTTAAATCTCAAAGCCTCTAGAGAATTGAGAGTAGCTCTTGCTACTACTCATTTACCATTACAGGAAGTCTCTGCTGCGCTGACGCGCGAGCATATTCTTGAAACCATACAAATAGTGCAGCATGATTTACGTGTTAAGTTTGCCATTCCCAATCCTGTGATTCGTGTTGCGGGACTAAATCCTCATGCAGGTGAGTCTGGCTATTTGGGTCGAGAGGAAATTGAAATCATCAGTCCTGCAATCGAGTCTGCAAAAAAACTTGGGATTAATGTTTCTGGCCCCTATCCTGGCGATACTTTGTTTGATCCAGATTCACTAGAAACCGTTGATGCTTATATTGCGATGTACCACGATCAGGGCTTGGCACCATTTAAGTTTGTGACTTTTGGCGGTGGTGTTAACTTTACCTTAGGTTTGCCGATTATTCGCACTTCTGTTGATCATGGTACTGCCCTGGATATTGCTGGAAAAGGAATCGCAGACTCTAGATCCATGCTAGAAGCACTACGTTTGGCTTATCAACTGGCGCTCAATCAAAAAAAGAAGACTTAGTCCATGCATCGCGCACGTAAACGCTTTGGACAGAATTTTTTACAGGACCAAGGCATTATTTATTCGATAGTAGCGCTGATCGATCCTAAGCAGGATATGCATGTCATTGAAATAGGTCCTGGATTGGGGGCTTTAACTAGGCCCCTTCTAAGTAATCTTGACCAACTAGATCTATTGGAGATTGACCGAGATTTAGTGGCATATTGGAACCAAGAAAATCTCAAGGGTCTCACTGTTATTGAGGGGGATGCACTGAATTTTGATTTTGATGCATGGGCACAAAATCGTTCCCAAAAAACGGGCTTATGTAAGGTAGTTGGCAATTTGCCCTACAACATCTCTTCACCATTACTCTTTCATTTGGTTGCAGCAGCAGAGCATATTGATGAACAGGTTTTTATGCTGCAGGCTGAAGTGGTCGAGAGAATGGTTGCTCAAGCTGGAAGCTCAGACTTCAGTAGACTCTCAGTGATGCTTCAAGCGCGTTATGACATGGAGCTCGTTCTTGAGGTTCCACCTGAAGCCTTTGATCCAGCACCAAAAGTCAATTCTGCAGTAGTACGGATGATTCCTAGAAAAGATTTTAGTTTGACCAAGTCTCAATGGAATTCATTAGAGCAAGTAGTCGCAGCGGCTTTTTCACAAAGAAGAAAAATGCTCCGTACAAATTTACAGGCTTTTGCAACGCGACTGAGCTTATCGGAGGAGGAGCTTAAGGCTAGAGCTCAGGATATTTCAGTTGATCGCTATATCGAATGGGCTAAGTTTTTAGCCGTTTAAATCCAAGTTACACCAAATGCTTACTGATAAGCGCTTGGATCTATCGCACGCATTTCAGCTTCAATCCAGCCCTCAACTTCCTGTTGCAGCTCTTCCCCAGATTTACCTTCGGAAGTAATTGCAGGGCCGATTGAAAAAATGACTGTCCCAGGATTTTTAAGAAAACTATTTTTTTGCCAGCATATACCTGCGTTATGAGCAATAGGAATCACTAAGGCACCAGTCGCGCTTGCCAGACGTGCACCTCCCTTGCGGTAAGGTTTTGTAGAGCCCCTTGGCGTTCTGGTGCCCTCGGGAAAGAGTATGATCCATTTACCTTCGCCTAGGCGCTTACGGCCCTGGCTGGCAACAGATAAAGCCGCTGTCTGTTTATTGGCGCGATTAATGTGAATCATTTTTAGCAAAGCTAAGGCCCAGCCAAAGAATGGGATCCATAGTAATTCTCGTTTGAATACAAAGCAGAGTTGTTTGGGTAGCAGGGCAATGTAAGCAATTGTTTCGTAGGCAGATTGGTGCTTACTTAAGATCACTACAGGCTGGTCTAGAACTGCCCGCATATGTTCCATGCCGCGGATTTCATAGTGAATCCCACATAGGTGCCATAGCAGCCAAATGACGACCTTATTCCATAAACCAATGAAGCTATAGCGATTTTCTGGGCTTAAAAATGGAAAAGCCAACATGCAAAGCACGGACCAAACTGGTGTGAAGATCAATAGAAATAGCGCAAATAGAGTAGAGCGAATGAAGACCATGAAATCCTAGAATGGTTTTTCTAGCAGTGTAGTTGCAAATGCCATGAGATCAGCGTGAATTTGCGTGCCCTCTGGTAAGCCGCCCTTGGCTAAGGTTTTTTCGCCCTTACCAGTTAGTACTAAGTGGGGCGAGGCACCAAGTGCCACCCCAGCTTGTAAATCTCTAAGGGAATCGCCCACAATGGGAACGCCCAATAAAGGTTGGGTACTATCAGTTCTTTTAAATCGCAGTGCAATTTCTTTCATCAGACCTGGCGCCGGTTTGCGGCAATCACACGCGTGGGCGTCGGTATGGGGACAAAAAAAGATGCTTTCAATATTGCCACCTAGGGGTTGCAATAATTTTTCCATTTTGTGATGCATTGCATGTAAATCATTGATGGTGAAGTAACCCCTTGCCAGGCCAGACTGATTGGTTGCAATCGCAATTTGGTAGCCAGCTTGATTTAGGAGTGCGATTGCCTCTAGACTTCCCGGAAGAGGTACCCACTCATCAACAGACTTCACATAATCATCGCGATCTTCATTGATCACGCCATCGCGATCGAGAATGATGAGTTTAGAAGAGCTGGTGCTCATGCCAATTTGCCGAGATCGGCAACGAGATTCATTTTCTGGTGAAGTTGTTGTAGGAGCGCTAAACGGTTATCGCGTAGCTCAGGATTTGGATCCATCACCATGACGTCTGCAAAGAATTGATCAATCGGTTCACTCAAGGCTACCAACGCCTTGAGGAGTTCTACGAATTGGCGTTTTTCGTAGGCCGTATCTAAGGTTGCCGTAATTTTTTCCAGCGCATCATGAACAGCAGTTTCTGCCGGTATCTGTAAAAGCTTGCTTGAGCAGCTTACTGGAATAGCGGTTGTTGTTTTCTTGAGAATATTACTGATGCGCTTATTGGCTGCGGCTAATTGAGTGGCTTGTGGAAGTGCATTAAATTCACGCAAAGCAGATAAGCGCTCGATTAAATCATTGATCTGAGATGGCGCCTGACTCAACACTGCATCAATTTCTGCGCTGGTAAATGGTTTTCCTGAAACTGATTGATCACGCAAGTAGGCACGCATGCGATCGATGATGAATTCGTAAATATCAGCAGCTTTAGCCTGTTCTTGCACATCTTTTTGAGAGAACTGCGCACGAGCAAGTTCAATAAGCTCGGGAAGGCTTAAAGAAAGATTTTTTTCTAATAGAAGTCTGCAGATACCCAGTGCATGACGACGTAATGCATAGGGATCTTTATCGCCAGTTGGCGCCAAACCCACCCCCCAGATACCAACCAACGTTTCTAACTTATCAGCAATGGCTAGAATGGTGCCGGTTTGAGTTTTTGGGAGTGCGTCACCAGCGAAGCGAGGCATATAGTGCTCACTACAAGCGGCTGACACTTCTACATTTTCACCATCATGGCTTGCATAGTAAGAGCCCATGATGCCCTGAAGTTCTGGAAACTCACCAACCATATCGGTCAGTAAATCAGTCTTTGCGATTTCTGCCGCACGATTAGCTAACTGTTCATCTGCTTTTAGTTTTTGAGCAATGCCAGTAGCAATTGCCTGTACGCGCTTCGTACGGTCTAATTGGTTGCCTAGTTGATTGTGATAAACCACCTTGGCAAGATCGGCGACACGAGAGGCTAAGGGTCGCTTTTGATCCTGTTGGAAGAAAAAGCGCGCATCAGAAAGCCGTGGACGAACAACACGTTCATTGCCAGAAATAATCGCATGCGGCGTAGCTGTCTCAATATTTGAAACAATCAAAAAACGATTACGTAACTTACCTTGTTTATCGGTAAGAGCAAAGTACTTCTGGTTGGTCTGCATTGTCAGGATCAAGCATTCTTGAGGGACCTCTAGAAACTCCTGATCAAACTGGCACTCATAAATCGACGGCCATTCAACCAGAGCAGTTACTTCATCCAAAAGACTGTCTGGCATCAACACTAAATCGTCACCTGCCGCTTTTAAGAGTGCAGCTTCGATTTGTGCGCGACGTTTATTAAAACTCGGAATAACTTTGGCTTTATTTTTTAAATCGCTATCATATTGATCTGCAGAGTTGATGGTGAGAACGCCCGGTGCCAAGAAGCGGTGGCCCTCAGTTTCGTTACTTGCATCAATACCAAGAGCGCTGATATTAAGTACTTTAGAACCATGCAGAGCAATGATGCGATGTGCTGGACGGGCAAATTGCACATCCGCCAATTGACCATCTTTTTGTTGCACTTGGTAATGCATCATTTTGGCAATTGGTAATTTGCTCAATGTTTGCTCAAGGGCAGTTCTAGCGGTTTGCTCTAGTGCAGCACCCTTGGCAATCACATTCAGGTAGAGAGCCTCATTCTTGCCTTCACCAGATTTTTCAAGGGTGGATAAATCGATATCCGCATGCCCGAGTGCTGCTAATTTTTTAAGAAGTGGTGGCGTTACGTTGCCATTGGCATCATATGCAATGCTAGTTGGGAGAAGCTTTTCTCTCACCGGGTAATCTTGTGCTTGACTAAGTACATTGCCTATTTGTACCGCTAGTCGACGTGGAGTAGCAAAGCTAGTGACGCTGGATGAATCTGTTACGAGGTTGGCAGACTTGAGGTGGGCAAAAATGCCTTCACTGAAAGCATCCCCTAAACGACGTAGAGATTTAGGGGGTAATTCTTCAGTAAATACCTCAATCAACAAGTTTGCTGACTGAGTGTTTGAGTTTGATGTGTTCATACTTTGGATTGACGTTGACACATAGGGAAGCCAAGCTTCTCTCTGGATTCAAAATAGGCCTGCGCAACTGCACGGGATAGATTGCGAATGCGGCCGATATAGGCGGCACGCTCTGTAACCGAGATAGCGCCTCGCGCATCCAAGAGGTTAAAGGTATGCGCTGCCTTGAGAACCATCTCATATGCAGGTAATGCCAATGGGACTTCCATCAAACGCTTTGCTTCACTTTCATAGTTACTAAAGTTGGCAAAGAGAAGATCTGTATTGGAATGTTCAAAGTTGTAGCATGACTGCTCAACCTCATTCTGGTGATACACATCACCATAAGAGATGCCATCTGCCCATACGAGGTCATAAACATTTGAGCAATTTTGAATGTACATTGCTAAGCGCTCAATGCCGTAAGTGATTTCGCCTAAAACAGGCTTGCAATCTAAGCCGCCTACTTGCTGGAAATAAGTGAACTGGGTTACTTCCATGCCATTGAGCCAAACTTCCCAACCTAAACCCCAGGCACCTAAAGTTGGATTTTCCCAATCATCCTCTACAAATCGAATGTCATTTTCTTTGAGATCAAGACCAAGAGCTGCAAGCGATCCTAAATAGAGATCAAGAATGTTCTCAGGTGCAGGCTTGAGTACAACTTGATATTGATAGTAGTGCTGCAAGCGATTCGGGTTCTCTCCATAACGTCCGTCTTTTGGTCTGCGTGATGGTTGAACGTAAGCCGCCTTCCAAGGTTCCGGTCCAATTGCTCGCAGGAAAGTCGCGGTATGGGATGTGCCAGCGCCTACCTCGAGGTCAATAGGTTGTAACAGGGCGCAACCTTGTTGGTCCCAATAATCTTGAAGTTTGAGAATGATTTGCTGAAAAGTAAGCATGATTTACCTGGCTAAGCCGTTGATTTTACATGGCTAGGGTATTTCGGAGTCAAAAAAGACTAAAAACGTCTATAGCGAATTAAGCCCCAGATCAGCAGCAGACAAGAAATGCTCAAAATCGGGAAATTTCCCCAGATTACATACGGCGTTTTGCCTGCATAGGCTTGAACTCGGGCGCTCAGGCTAGCTTGGGTAAATTCTGGAAGAGCTTGCATAAGCTTACCATCTGGACCCACAACTGAAGTGATGCCAGTATTGGTTGCGCGAAGCGCTGGAAGTCCTGTTTCAAGTGAGCGCAATTGCGACAGTCTGAGTTGTTGTGTTGGCGCTTGAGATTGACCAAACCATGCAAGGTTGGTCAGATTAATTAAAAGATTCGTAGGCTCGGGACTATTTCGTAAGCGACTAGCAAGTTCACCACCAAAGACGTCCTCATAACAAATGGTGATTGCAGCATATATTGGGGCTTGATTTTTTCTTGCAATAGTGAAATTGGCTTGATTATTTCCTCCGCGAGCAAAGTCGCTTAAAGGAACACTAAAGGCGTTGATAAACCAACGAAAGCCGGGGGGGATAAATTCACCAAAAGGTACTAAATGGTTTTTATCATAGTAGTAAGGCGGCGAGTCAGGCGAAAGTCCTATGGCACGATTGGAATACTCTCTTCCATCCTCTTTAGAAGCATCTCTTCCAATTGCTCCAAAAAGTAGATTGCTGCCAGTCTGATTGGAAAATCTTTGTAAGTTAGCAATAAGGCCTGATGGTAGGTTGGGTTCTGGCCATGGAAATGCTGTCTCAGGCGAAACGATCAGTTCAGCATTTGTTTCTAACATTGCATTGTTATAAAACTCGATCTGCTTTTGTATACCCGCTGGTTGAAAAATTAAGCTTTGTGCAAAATTTCCTTGTATTAATTGAATGGCCATGGGCTTACCAGTCGGCTGAGTAAATTGCCATTGGCTAAGTAATGCTGTCAGTAAGCTAGCCAGTATTAGTGAGAAGATGCTTGAATAAAAAACATTTTTTAATCGCAGGATTTGCCATGAAACAAAAACCATCATAAATGTGCAGCCTAAGCCGCCTAGATATGGTGCAATTGGGGCAAAAGGGCCATTGACTTGTGATTCCGCCAATCCCATCCAAGGAAAGCCTGTAAAGATATAGCCGCGTAGAAATTCTATGATTACCCAGCTTGCGGCTAGCAGAAGCCCACTCCACTTAGACTTCTTAAATAGCGGGATTGCTAGTGAGGCTAAAGAAAAATACAGTGCCATGTAAGCAGATAGAAGTAACACGGCAGTCACGGAAAGTATGGGGTTCATACCGCCAACATCATGTAGGCTGATGTATAGCCACCATAGACCGACAACAAAATATCCCAGACCAAATATTAGGCCCTGCACAAAATGAAATGATAGTTTTTGTGAATGGCTAGCTTCTAATTGCCACCAGATTAGAGCTAAGACGGGGATTTGAATCCAACCACCATAGGGCAGTTCAGCCACTCCTGCAAGTATGGCGCCCAAAACAAAGAGGATTAGAAGCGGCCTTGCAAAAATAAACTTAGACGATTGCTGAGTGAACAAGCCGTTCCTTAATCCACTTTTTTAGATTTTTGGCGAGCCAGCAAAATATGAACTTGTCGTGGATCAGCACGTTGAACTTCGAATTCAATACTATCGATCTCAATCAACTCACCCATCTTCGGAACGCGACCTAGATGCTGAATCACTAAACCTGCGACTGTTTCAATATCTTCGACGGCAAAGTGGGTGCCAAGTGTTTCATTAAATTGATCAAGTTCGGTAATGCCTTTAACGCGTATATCACCATTGTCTAAAGAGATGATGTTGTCAGCCTCTTCATCAATATCATGTTCGTCTTCGATATCACCAACAATTTGCTCGAGTACGTCTTCGATAGTAATAATGCCTGCGATGCCACTGTACTCATCTACTACAACAGCCAGGTGATTACGATTGTCTTTGAAGTCACGCAATAAAACACTGAGACGTTTAGATTCGGGAATGAATACTGCTGGCCGCAACCAATCACGCACTTGAAAATCTTTTTCGGTAGAGTGTCGTAATAAATCTTTAGCTAATAGAATGCCAATGACATTATCCCGACTGCCTTCAAAAACAGGAAATCGAGAGTGTGCAGCTTCAATCACATTCTTCACAATTTCAGCTAGGGATTGATTGATATCAATCCAATCAATTTGTGCTCGTGGAACCAAAACATCTCGGGCGCATAGCTGGCCAACCTGAAAGACGCCCTCGATCATAGAGAGTGCATCCGCATCAATTAGCCCTTCAGATTGCGCTTCGCGCAGAGTTTCAATCAGTTCCTGGCGTCGTTCGCTCGGGTTTGTAGGCTGAGGCGATAAAAAATCAGCCAGCAGATTTAATAAGGATTTGGGGTCAGGCATGTAGTAAGAATAGCTTAGAAATGTGACAGGGTAAAAATTAGTTCACTAAATAAGGGTTGGTAAATCCCAGTTCCTTGAGCAGCCTAACTTCAAGTGCTTCCATTTTTTTAGCATCTTTTCCATGTTCATGATCATATCCTTGAGCATGAAGACAGCCGTGCACTATTAAATGGGCGAGATGCGCTTTTAGTGTCTTCCCTTGCTCTTTTGCTTCTTTCTGAACAACGGGTAGACAAAAAATAATATCAGCTACTATATTTTTCTTGGAGAGCTCGTAAGGAAAGGTCAACACATTGGTTGCGTAATCTTTTTTACGAAACGCGTTATTTAGTTTTTTCCCTTCGGATCTATTCACAAAGCGCAGTGTCAGCAAGCCTTCAGTCTGAACACTTGCTTTGACCCACTTCTTAATCAGCATGGATGATGCTATTTTTTTTAGAGCTGCTTCAATGGCTGGACTAGCAGTTTGAACATCCACTAATAGCCTCGAGTTGCTTATCTTGATCTTAGTTTGCATGCGCTTCTACTAACTCACCCCTCAAGGTGTAATTGAGGACCTCAGTAATTTGAATGACTACCATTTTGCCAATCAAAGATTCAATATCTTGATCGGGAGCTGTAAAGTGAACTACGCGATTATTTTCAGCACGACCTTGCAAATTCACCCCATCCTTTGCTAGACCCTCAATCAATACTTTTTCAGTATTACCCAACATATTTTGGCTGATTTGATTGGCTTGACCTTCAATGACACCTAATAAGGTTTGTAGGCGCTTGAGTTTTACTTCGTATGGAGTGTCATCACTTAAGTTGGCGGCTGGTGTGCCTGGTCGAGGACTGAAGATGAAGCAAAAACTATTATCAAACTCAAGCTCTTTCACCATCTTTAATAATTTTTCAAAGTCAGCATCAGTTTCGCCTGGAAAGCCAACAATAAAGTCACTCGACAATGTCAGATCAGGGCGCACTGCTCGCATCTTGCGAATAATACTTTTGTATTCAAGAGCGGTATAGCCTCGCTTCATCGCTGAAAGCATTGCGTCAGAACCATGTTGCACTGGTAGATGTAGGTGACTCACGAGCTTTGGCACTTTAGCGTAAACGTCAATTAAGCGCTGCGTAAATTCTTTTGGATGGCTAGTGGTAAAGCGAATGCGCTCGACTCCGGGAATCTCAGCAATGTACTCAATCAGTAGAGCAAAGTCTGCGATCTCTTCTGTGCCACCCATTTTTCCTAAATAAGCATTGACGTTTTGTCCGAGTAAGACGATTTCTTTAACACCTTTGCTTGCAAGTCCTGCAACCTCAGTCAAGACATCATCAAATGGCCTAGAGACTTCTTCGCCGCGGGTATAAGGAACCACGCAGTAGCTGCAATATTTTGAGCAACCCTCCATGATGGATACATAGGCTGAACCGCGAGTCTGACGTGAAGCTGGAAGATGATCAAATTTTTCAATCTCTGGAAAAGAGATGTCAACCTGAGATACTCCCGTTTTACGACGTTCTGCAAGCAGATCACTTAATCGATGCAGGGTCTGTGGACCAAACACTACGTCGACATAAGGCGCGCGGCTGACAATTTGTTGGCCCTCTTGGCTTGCTACGCAGCCGCCAACACCAATCAGTAAATTAGGCTTCGTTTTTTTGAGTTCCCGCAAACGACCCAGATCAGAGAAGACTTTGTCTTCTGCTTTTTCTCGAATGGAGCAGGTATTTAAAAGTACGACATCCGCATCTTCTGGGCTGTCCGTCATGATCATGCCTTCGTCAGCATGGAGTAGGTCGGCCATCTTGCCCGAGTCATACTCGTTCATTTGACAGCCAAAGGTTTTGATATAGAGCTTTTTCATATGCCGTTCTCAGGTTTATAACTGGGGGCGAAGCTCAGATTTTACTGTGGAAGCACTTCTCTTGGTTTATAAAAGGCGGTAGGCTGCAATGGCGACTAATGTGGGTGGCAATGCAGCAAGCAGTAGATAGAGGGCTGATACCACCCCATTCGGAAAATGCGCTCTCAAGATTGCGATACCTGCAGGATTGGGTGCATTGGCTATCACTGTAAGGCCGCCCCCCGCAACCGCACCGCCAACCAGGGCTAACTTAAAGTCGATTGAGGTGCCGGTCACAAGTGAGCCCAGATAAGTCAGTGCTGCATTATCTGTAATGGCAGTTAGAGCTAGGCTTCCATAAAACACTGCAGTAGGACTCATCATTTCAAGAATAGGTTGCAACCACCAACCTTGAAGTCCTCCCAGCACAACTAATCCAGCCAAAAAGAATCCAACCAGTAAGGCCTCTTTCAGAATCAGTGGGCTTTGATGTTTTGGGTAGGCTGTGGTGTAACCGATAAAAAATAATAAGAGCCACATGAAAATAATGGGATCATGTGCAAATACGACTACGCCTAATAAAAAGAGTAAGTGCATTGCAATCACGGCAACCGGAATCCTAGTAGATTTTTGAGACTCATTTGGCTCAATTAACTGACGCTGAAATAACAGTGTTGCAGCCAGAGCATTAATGAAGATTGCAATACAGGATTCCAGGCCGAAGTTGCTAAACATAAATGCCGAGCTCCAGTTCCAGGTGGATGCAACCATCAGTACCGGTGGGGCAGCAAAATTTGTGAGTGTTCCACCAATAGAGATATTCACGAAGAGAACACCCAAGGTTCCAAATAGCAAAGTCTTAGAGCATTGGTGGCGGTAAACCAGATCACGCAGCAAAAACGCAGCTAAGGTCATTGCTGCTGGCTCGGTAATTAAAGAGCCTAGCAGCGGCGTTACACCGAGGGTTAAAAAATAAAGAATGGGAGCGCTGCGAGTGCGAAGTAATAACTGCAGCCCTTGAGAAAGCAAATGTAGAAGTTGTGTGGAAAAATACAAAATCGGCTTGCTACCTGCCACGATCATGATGGCAAAGACAAACAAGGGTTCAGTAAAGTTTCGGCTGTCTAAGTAAGCTTTTGCGGAGCCTAAGTGATCGATAAGGCTGATATAGATAATGAGAATAGCGGCCCAAAAACCAAAAACAATTTCTACTTCACCAAGAAGATGCCAAAGACCAGCATGTCTTGGAATCTTTTTAGCAAGGGACTCGAAATAGCTGGTGCAAAAGGTATGCAGGACTGCAATTGTAAAAATTACACTTGCGCCTAGTTCTGTAGAGGTAAAGTTCATAGCAGAATGGTAGCAGGTGACTAAGCAATAATGAGTATTGTTAATTTGGGAGATTTTGGTGAAATTGAAGATTGGATATCAGGCGCTGATCGATGCTGCAATGGCCCAGATTGAAACTATTCCACTAGATGAGGCGCAAAAATTATTGTCGGAACCCAATACGCTATTTGTCGATATACGCGATGTGAGAGAGGTAGAGCGTGAAGGCATGATCCCGAATGCATTGCATGCACCACGGGGAATGCTGGAGTTCTGGGTTGATCCGGAGAGTCCGTACTACAAACCCATCTTTGGTGAGGGTAAGCGCCTGGTTTTGTACTGTGCGTCAGCATGGCGCTCAGCGCTAGCAACCGAGACCTTACAAAAAATGGGTGTCCCTAATATATGCCATTTGGAGGGCGGGTTTCATTCTTGGAAAAATGCGAAATTACCGATAGCTGAAAAAGCTAGCAAGCCGCATCAAAAATAAAAATTTTTAAAACTAAAAATTGATTAGGAGAAGTAATGAGAAAAGTAATATCACAGTTTGGCGAAGGTCCCTTACAGCAAAAATTGACAACTGGGGATTTGCATTTTTTAGCTGATGCATATACCAGTAATGGTGGTAATGGCACTGGGCCAACACCTCATGAATACTTGGGTGCCGCTTTAGCGGCGTGTACGAGTATGACCTTAAAAATGTATGCAGGTCGTAAATCTATGAACTTAGAAAATGCGATCGTGACGGTAGATATTGAGCGAGTAAGTGATGTTGAAACTTTTGTGCGCGATATTCGGTTGATTGGTAACTTGAGCGCAGAGGAAAAAGACCGTTTAATCGAAATTGCTAACAAATGCCCAATTCATAAGGCCTTGGCTGGCGATATTGAAATAAAAACCCAGCTTGTAAATTAATACAAGCTGGGTAGTTTGTTGCTGTATTGCAGCTAGTACGCTGAATTAGTTAGGAGCGTTTGCAGGCTTATTGTTTTTACCGGCGTTGTATCCAGAGTTGTATTCAGAAGCCTGTTCTTTTTTGTAAGCGTCGTATACATAGCCAGATGCTGCACCAACTGCTGCACCACCTACAGCGCCCCAGATTGGATTGCCGTGGAAAATCGCTGCGCCTACACCACCAGCTACTGCGCCAATAGAGGCACCAGATAATGTACGTTGCTCAGTGTTGCTCATATTTGAACAGCCAGCAATTGCGAGAGTTGCTGCAGTAATCGCGATAATTTTTTTCATATCAACAGATCCTTTAAATTAATTTTGTAATGAATAGCTAGTGAGATTATTTTCTGGCGCAAGGAAAGCGTGCTGCCAAAAAGCCCAAGAAAACACCTGACGCTGGTTTATCAGCGGTTTGTGGATTTTCTTGACCAAACTTCACAAAATCTGCAATCACTTCATCCCGTGATGGAGCGGGTTGTTTTACGCAAATAAATGGTTTTGCACGCTGAGGATGACGAGTTGCTAAATAAGTGTCATAAATCGCGGTCGAATAGCCAACGCAGTAACTGCGGGATTCTGGACTTGCTGGTAATTTGCAAACGTTCACAAGCTCTTGGGTGCTCAGCACTTTGACTGGAGCGCTCGATTGAGCCTGAGCTAGGCCAGAAAATGCGACAAATGCAGCTAATAAAACGAGGACTTTTTTCATGGATTCTCCCTGAGGTGTATGTAAATTCATCATAAACCATAAATAATGCCAATTTACGCACTAATTTAGTGCAATATGCACCTATTTAGGTTTATGAATTCCCCATAATGAGGCAAAAAATAGAGGGAGAAAATCACATGGAAATTTTGAAATCAGGTAGTGACGCTTTATTTATTTTGCTCGGCGCCATCATGGTGCTAGGCATGCATGCGGGTTTTGCTTTCTTGGAGCTGGGCACAGTTCGCAAGAAAAACCAGGTCAATGCGTTGGTAAAGATCTTGGTTGATTTTGCCGTTTCGACAATCGCTTACTTTTTTATTGGTTACAGCATTGCCTATGGCGTGAACTTCTTTTCGGGCGCAGAATTGCTTGCTGAAAAAAATGGTTATGAATTAGTGAAATTTTTCTTCTTACTCACTTTTGCTGCTGCTATTCCGGCGATTATTTCTGGTGGCATTGCTGAGCGCGCTAAATTCAATCCACAATTGATTGCTACTTTTGTATTGGTTGGATTTGTGTATCCCTTCTTTGAGGGAATTGCCTGGAATCAACACTATGGTATTCAAGCTTGGATCAAAGGTTTAACTGGTGAAGAGTTTCATGATTTTGCTGGCTCTGTAGTGGTGCATGCGGTTGGTGGCTGGATTGCTTTGCCAGCAGTCATTCTTCTGGGTGCGCGGCGTGGTCGCTATACCAAAGAAGGTCAAATCTCAGCACATCCACCATCAAGCATTCCTTTCTTGGCACTGGGGGCTTGGATTTTGGCAGTAGGTTGGTTTGGTTTTAATGTCATGAGTGCGCAGACCATCGACAAGATTAGTGGCTTGGTTGCTTTGAATTCCTTGATGGCGATGGTTGGTGGCACTCTTGCTGCATGGATTGTGGGTCGTAACGATCCTGGTTTTACCTACAACGGCCCACTAGCAGGTTTGGTTGCGGTTTGCGCAGGCTCTGACCTGATGCATCCGGTGGGTGCTTTAGTAGTGGGCCTAGTTGCTGGCGCTCTATTTGTATACATGTTTACCTTGGTACAAAACCGTTGGAAGATTGATGATGTTTTGGGTGTCTGGCCATTACATGGACTGTGCGGTCTCTGGGGTGGATTAGCCGCAGGTATTTTTGGAGCGAAAGCTTTGGGCGGAATTGGTGGGATTACGTTTACAGGTCAACTCATTGGTAGCGCCTTGGGTGTTGGTATTGCCTTGATCGGCGGTATCGTAGTCTACGGAACCCTAAAAGCCCTTCTCGGAATTCGAATGACTCAGGAAGAAGAATACGAAGGTGCTGACTTAAGCGTGCACCGTATTTCAGCAACACCTGATCGCGAGCCTAACTGGTAATTCATTTGCATTACTCAGTCTTATATATGGCCTGATTCATACCTATAATGGGTCATGGCTATATATGAACTAGACGGAAACGCCCCTCAACTAGCAGAGGGCGCTTGGGTTGCCGAGAGTGCTGAAGTAATTGGGAGGGTTGAGCTTCATCGAAGCGCAAACATTTGGCCCAAAGTCGTTATCCGCGGCGACAACGATCTGATTCAAGTTGGAGAAGGCAGCAACGTTCAAGATGCCTCTGTACTTCACACTGATCCAGGTTATCCACTTCTTATTGGTAAGAATGTCACGGTTGGACATCAAGTCATGTTGCACGGTTGCAGTATTGGGGATAGTAGCTTGATCGGTATTGGAGCAGTTATTCTGAATGGCGCCAAGATTGGAAAACATTGTTTAGTGGGCGCTGGCGCTTTAGTCACGGAGGGTAAAGAATTTCCTGACGGTTCCATGATTATTGGCTCACCTGCTAAGGCAGTAAAAGAATTGAGCCCAGAGCAAATTGCAGGCATCAGCGAAATCGCAGGTCGCTACGTCAAAAATGCACAGCGTTATATCAAAACGCTTAAGAAAATTTCCTAATCATTAAAACCTGTGCTCTACGTCTTTAATGTAGTCCTACCTGTATTTGTCCTGATCCTCATCGGATATGTTGGTGGTCGCGCAGGTAAGTTGGGCGAGAACGCCTCTATTGAGCTGAATCGGTTCGTAGTGTGGTTGGCATTACCTGCCCAGCTTTTTAATTTCGCTGCAAACAGTGGTTGGCAAACGCTTTGGCAACCACAATTCATTACTGCATTTTTTCTCAGTTGCTTCACCGTTTTTATATTAGTGTTCGCTGCTAGCTATTGGAAGAGTCGAGATTTAGTGGCCGCTAGCTTTAATAGTTTGAGTGCATCCTATTCAAATACGGGTTATATGGGTATCCCATTATGTCTTCTTGCATTGGGGCAGGATGGTCTGGCTCCCGCAATTATTTCTACCTTTATTGTGTTTGTGATGTTTGCATTAGCAACAGTACTTATCGAGATTGGGATGTTGTCCCATAAAAAGAATTATCAAATTCTTTTAAGTGTTGTGAAATCACTTGGTGCAAATCCACTTTTGATTGCGCCGGTTTTAGGCTTGCTATGGGCGGCATCCAACTTCACTTTGTATGATCCAATCGCTCAAGTCATTTCTTTTTTAGCTGCCGCTGCCACCCCATGCGCCTTAGTATCGATCGGCTTATTTCTATTGCAGAGGAGCGAGGCTGAGGTAACGCAGGCATGGGGCATTAGTGCCGCAAAATTAATGATTCAGCCCATCGTTGCCTGGGTCATTGCTGGACCTATTATGGGGTTGCCCCCGCTGTGGTTAAACGCCATCGTGATTTTGAGTGCGCTACCAACAGGTACGGGCCCATTTATGCTGGCTCAGTATTACAAGGCAGATGGCAGTGTGATATCGCGGGTTGTATTAATAACGACAGTAGGATCCTTAGTCACGCTGTCTTTATTCTTGTGGTGGAACAGCGGGATTTAATCCTTCGGCATCAATTTGCTTTTCCCATGATGCGTTGATGAATGCTGGCTGCTGCATGCATTCATTAAAGATCTTCATGAGAGTGGGATAAAGACTCACGTCTATTTTTGCACTTAACGCATTAAATAACTGTGGCACTAAGCAGACATCAATCAAACTCGGTTGATCGCCATAGGCAAAACGTCCAACTCGAGGATCGCTACTCAAACGTTTTTCGAGGCTGGTCAAGCCAATTACAACCCAGTGTTGGTACCAAGTGTCTTTTGCCTCAATGCTAATGCCCAATTGTTTTACAAGATAGCGCAAGACCCTTAAGTTATCGATAGGATGAATATCGCTAGCGATATCTTGAGAAAGTGCGCGTACCCATGCGCGATCAATGGCTGCTTGTGGAAGCAAAGCAGGCTCTTTTTTAATTTCTTCTAAATACTCAATGATGGCTATAGATTGATGGATATTATTTTTTCCGTCATCGAATAAGGGTACTAGTTGATTTGGATTTTTACTGGTGTACGCATCTGAGAGTTGATTGCCACCATTTTTACTTAGGTGAACTGGAATGATTTCATAATCCATTCCCTTCAGGTTTAAGGCAATACGCACTCGAAACGCAGCGGAGCTACGCCAATAGCTATAAAGCTTGGGTTTCATAGTGTTATCAATGTAGGAGAATTCATAAACCACAGTATATTCATGCACCAATTTTTCGTTCAGAAGAATTTGAAGTGCTTTAGACTATTTCCTATGGAACAGATTCAATTTTGGATTAGCGTGATTGCAACGATGGCGTTTGCAGTCACTGGCGTACTTGCAATTGCTGATCGTGGCGTCGATCTTTTCGGTGTTTTAGTTCTTGGGCTTATTACCGCCATTGGTGGTGGAACCATTCGCGACATTATCTTGGGCGCCCCGGTGTTTTGGTCAGAGAACCAAATCTATGTTTGGCTTGCCTTAGGGGCTAGCGTACTCACTTTTGTAGCTGAATCATTTTTTACGCAACCCCAAATTTATCGATGGATGCTTTATATCGACGGTTTTGGTGCGGCACTATTTGCAATTCAAGGGGCTGACAAAGCTTGGTCTATGGGATATGGACTGCCAGTTGGCCCAGTCATACTGGGTGTCATTACTGCTATTGGTGGTGGATTGATACGGGATATTTTGGCTGGCAGAAAAACACTCATCATGTCGCATGAGTTGTACGCGATTCCAGTCACTCTGGGTTGTTGCGCTTATGTGTTGGTATTGAACTTCGCCCCCCTATATGCGCTAGAGGGTTCAGTACTTTGCATGTTGGGAATATTTGGATTACGCGCAGCCGCCATTTATTGGGATCTACGCGTGCCCAAAATGTTTATTACTAAAACGCGCTAACAGCACCATCGCTACGAGGATCCCATCCTCCGCGAAGCGTGCCAGATGGCTCGCGAATAATGCACCCTGCATGGCCTACGGTTTCATCGAACGCGTCAAGCATTTCAATGTCGTGTCCCATTGCATGTAATTCTTTTGCAACCCATGGGCTAAAGCGTGACTCCAGCTTTAAGCTATCGCTCGTTTGACCCCAGGTGCGACCCAGTAACCAGCGAGGACGGCTGATGGCATCTTGCGGATCAAGTCCATAAGTCGCGGCGCGAGTAAAGACTGCGCATTGGGTTTGTGGTTGGCCGTCACCACCCATCGTTCCATAAACCATGGAGCGACCATCTTTGAATAAAGCCATTGCCGGATTGAGCGTATGGAATGGTTTTCGATAGGGCTCGAGATGATTGAGTGTCTTCGGATCTAGAGAGAAGCTACAGCCACGGTTCTGCCAATTAACTCCTGATTTAGGAAGAACAATGCCGGCACCAAACTCGTGATAAATACTTTGAATGAACGACACGCAATTGCCATCACCATCAATCACGCCCATCCAGATAGTGTCTGCTGGACCTTTGCCTTGGCCCCAAGGTAAAGCTTTGTTGGGATCGATATTTTTTGCTAACTTTTTCAAGAAAGCGGGGGACAAAAAGGACTGGGCATTCTTCGTCATGTAGGCCGGGTCAGTGACAAACTGATCGCGAATCTTAAATGCCTGCTTTGTAGCTTCAACACAATGGTGAACATATTCAGTACTATCAACTTTAAAGCGCTTGAGATTAAGTTGATCAAGGATGCCGATAATCATGAGCGATACGACGCCTTGAGTTGGGGGTACCATGTTATAGACATTCCCCAGGCTATGTTTGAGCTCAAGCGGATCAATCAGTTTTGCGTGGTGACGATGAAGGTCATCTAGACGTAGTGGGCTGCCAACGTCAGCCAGTTCTTTTGCCAATAATTCTGCAAGGTCACCACGATAAAAATCATCAGTGCCCTCAGTGGCGATTTGTCGCAAAGTTTTAGCTAAGCGATCTTGCTTAAAGATACTGCCCACTGCAGGTGCTTTGCCGTTGACTAAGAACGTTTTGGAAAATCCTGGGATAGGGCTAAGCTCTTCACGCTTTTTAGCTGTGAGACTCGATTGGCTATAAGTAACTGGAACGCCTGCTTCAGCATAATGAATCGCATCCGCTAAGAGGCGCGATAAAGGAATCTTTCCGCCCAGACCTTGCTGAGATAGTTTGTGTGCAGCACCCCAGCCCGAAATTGTTCCTGCCACGGTATTGGCTGCAACGGGTCCGCGAAATGGAATGGCTTTAGTAATGCCGCGCTCTGCATACCATCTCTTAGTTGCAAGGCCTGCAGCTGCGCCGCAGGCATCAATGCCGCCCATGGCTTTGCCTGGAGAGTGGATAACCCAAAACGAGTCTCCGCCAATGGAGTTCATATGGGGATAAACAACTGCAATTGTTGCCGCTGCAGCGACCATTGCTTCTAGGGCGTTACCACCCTCACGAAGAACTGCTAAAGCTGATTCCGAAGCGAGGGAGTGTGGCGCAACAGCCATTCCTCGAATTCCCCATTTTTGTTGCATGGTTATTTTGCCCCTTAAACAGTGCACTACTTCATTGCTTGAATTTTTTATTAGACATCAGGCTAACTCTTGTTGCGTTATAGCATCTTCTCGCTGGGTTTCTCGGGAAAACCCCGATCCTAATTGATGGGGAGTTACCCTAACTAGCGGATTTCTTTGGTTTTTTTCAAAGCATAATCGATTCGTTGTTTTTTACTTCAATAAAAATAGTTAGGAGCTACTGATGTCAACATCAATTAAAGCAGCCCCAATGACCGCTGAAGAGCGCAAAGTTATTTTTGCTTCCTCCTTGGGTACGGTTTTTGAGTGGTACGACTTTTATCTTTACGGTTCACTTGCCGCAATTATTGCTAAGCAATTCTTTTCAGGCTTAGATGCAGGCTCTGCCTTCATTTTTGCGTTGTTAGCGTTTGCCGCCGGTTTCATCGTGCGTCCATTTGGCGCGTTGGTGTTTGGTCGCTTAGGCGATTTGATTGGTCGTAAATACACCTTCTTGGTCACCATCCTATTAATGGGTGGCGCAACCTTTATCGTAGGCATTCTGCCTAACTACGCAACGATCGGTGTTGCCGCTCCAGTCATTTTGATCGCATTACGTATGCTTCAAGGTTTGGCTTTGGGTGGTGAGTACGGCGGTGCTGCTACTTATGTTGCAGAACATGCTCCGAATGGTCGTCGTGGTGCTTACACGGCTTGGATCCAAACAACTGCTACTTTGGGCTTGTTCCTTTCCTTGCTCGTGATTTTGTTCACACGTGAATTCACTGGTCCAGACTTTGACGTTTGGGGCTGGCGCATTCCTTTCATCGTTTCTATCGCATTGTTGGCGATCTCTGTATGGATTCGCTTGTCCATGAATGAGTCACCAGCTTTCAAGAAGATGAAAGAAGAAGGTAAATTGTCTAAAGCACCTTTGACTGAGTCATTTGGTCAATGGAAGAATTTGAAGATTGTGATCTTGGCATTGTTTGGTCTGGTAGCAGGTCAAGCAGTGGTTTGGTATACAGGTCAGTTCTACGCTCTGTTCTATCTGACACAAGTATTAAAGGTAGATCCAAAGACTGCGAACTTATTGATTGCTGCTTCATTGGTAATCGGCACACCATTCTTCGTGGTGTTCGGTAGCTTGTCAGACAAGATCGGCCGTAAAGTGATCATCATGGGTGGCTTGTTATTGGCTGTAATTACTTACATCCCTAACACCCCAGTTTCTGTGTTCAATGCCTTGACTCACTACGCTAACCCAGCGCTAGAAAAAGCAATGGCAACAGCGCCAGCAACAATCACTGCTGATGTAAATGAATGTACTTTCCAGTTCAACCCAACAGGTACTGCCAAATTCACAAGCTCTTGCGATATTGCAAAACAAGTGATGGCATCTAACTCTGCTAGCTACAGCACTATCCCAGCTCCTGCTGGCACTGTTGCTGTAGTGAAAATTGGTGATGTAGAGATTCCGGGCTACACCGCTAAGGGCCTAGATCCTGCTGAAGCGAAAGCAAAAGATGCTGAATTTAAGAAAGCAATCCGCGACGCTTTGAACAAAGAAGGTTACCCAGCAAAAGCTGATTCAGCACAAATTAACTATGTTGCTGTATTGCTCTTATTGGTTTACTTAGTGATCTTGGTAACCATGGTTTATGGTCCAATCGCTGCGATGTTGGTTGAGATGTTCCCAACCCGAATTCGCTACACCTCTATGTCATTGCCATACCATATTGGTAACGGTTGGTTCGGCGGCTTGTTGCCAACGATCTCCTTTGCCCTGGTTGCGCAAAACGGCAATATTTACTATGGCCTCTGGTATCCAATTATCGTTGCTGCGGTTACTTTAGTAATCGGCACATTGTTTGTACGTGAAACCAAGGATGTAGATATCTATGCACGTGACTAAGATTTTTTAGTCTGCAGTAAATTCAAAACCCGATCAGAAATGATCGGGTTTTTTATTCCCACAAATCTTTTTGATTCCGACGATTTAAGAGGGTTTTATTTTGTGCGGCAATCGAAATATTTCTGGGGCCTGGAATTAGAGTGATACTAGCGCCTGCTGACAAAGAGCCTGTTTTGAGTACGCGTAAGTACCAACCACTAAAGCCCGATTGGAGCATAGCCTTGCTGGCTCCCTTGTAGCCTAAAGCAGCATTGAATTTAAAACAAGGCTCTCTTAATTTGACAACAGAAAACTCAAGCTCACCAATCAGTAGTTGGTCACCAACAAACACATCTGTTTCTAAAAGACCTTCAATTGTGAAGTTTTCACCAATAGCCCCATATTCAAGTGATGAGTGCTTTTTGGTTTCGCGTGCGAGTAGCTCATTCCAGAACGCGTAGTGCTCTGATGGATAAACATAAATTGCTTTTTCAATGCCACCGTGCACACTTAAGTCGGCCTGTTCATCTCCCACAACTCCAAGATGATTAATTTCCACTGCTTTAGGATTTTGTAAATTACTCATGCTCTTCTTGTGAATTGCTGATGCCACGGATTGGTAATTGGGGTGATGATTGCCAAATAAAGGCAGAACCTTTCCTGAGGAAATGGAGATGAGCTTCATGTGTTAAATGCTAAATTAGTAGCGACAACGAGCATCGCTTTTGTACTTCGTGAAATACACCACAAGATCAGCATCGGATTTGTATTGGGTGTAGTAGATCGTAGCTCGAGCATCACTTTTATATTTTGTATAAAACCAAACTCCTGGCTCGTTATCGCTGGAGTATTGGGTTTCATAAACAATGCAATTTGCCTCGGATGGGTACTTGGTAACAAAGACCTTGGCATTGGCTTCCGATGGGTAGTTAGTGATAAAGATTTGTGCTGCAAATGCGCTCTGGGGTAAAAAAGTGCCTAAGGCTAACCAAATCAGTACTTTTCGCAGTTGATTTTTCATGTATCTATATTACGGTTTCTGGGTTGAGCCATTACAGAATGGGGTAGATTTGCTACAATCACACCTTCGGCGAATTAGCTCAGCTGGTTAGAGCGACGGAATCATAATCCGCAGGTCCGGGGTTCAAATCCCTGATTCGCCACCAAATCTAAAGGCCATTGCCCATCGGCAGTGGCCTTTTTCTTAGGCTCAGTAGAATCTTCCGATATGGCTAAATTTTGGAATTTTGTCTTTTTCCAGCTAGGTTGGTTTGCTTGTGTGTTGGGCGCTGCTAACAAGCAAGTGTTCTGGGCGGTTCTGGGAACGTTGGGCTACATTGCCTTTCATATATGGCGCCTAGATGAGCCCAGGGAGTCATTCCGTTTATTAAGCAGGGCGCTTATTTATGGAATCCTGGCTGATACCCTAATTGTTCATCTGGGTTACTTAGATTTTCAAGATTCTTGGCCCTTAAGCTACCTATCCCCAGTTTGGATGTGGGTTCTATGGGTTTTAGTAGCCACCACCATCAATGGATCTTTGTCCTGGTTGCGTGGCAGGCCAATCCTGGGGGCCATATTAGGGGGGATTTGTGGCCCAATGTCCTATGAGGCTGGCATTCGGATGGGGGCTGGAGGTTGGGGTCCAGGCGGGCAGACTATCGGTTTTATCCTCGTTGGGATCGTTTGGGCTGTGGCTATACCCTTGTTTTTCTATTGGGATCGAACCCCTCTCGAACAAGGATTAGTAAAAAATCTGTAAATTCCTTGAAAAAGTCGCTTGCAAAGAATACTGTTTTTATATACAGTAAGTCCTAAGTTGTTAGACAGTAGATAAAACTTCGGGAAAAAGCCCCAATACAAAGCGAAAAGGGAACAAAAATGGCCTTGGATGACAAAAGAAAATCAGCCTCATCAGAATTTGAGGGAATGAGTGGAGACAAACAAAAAGCACTAACAGCTGCCTTAGCGCAAATTGAAAAGCAATTTGGCAAAGGCTCGATCATGCGATTGGGTGATGCTGAAATCAGTCAAGATATTCAAGTGGTATCAAGTGGATCACTTGGCTTGGATATCGCTCTGGGTGTTGGTGGTCTAGCACGTGGTCGCGTCATAGAAATCTACGGCCCAGAATCATCTGGTAAAACGACTTTAACGTTGCATGCTATTGCTGAAATGCAAAAGCTCGGTGGCACTTGCGCATTTATTGACGCTGAGCACGCTTTAGATGTTCAGTACGCATCACGCTTGGGCGTAGACGTAAATAATTTATTGATTTCTCAGCCAGACACTGGCGAGCAGGCATTAGAGATTGCTGATGCCTTGGTGCGCTCCGGATCAATTGATTTAATCGTTATTGACTCTGTTGCGGCGCTGGTTCCAAAGGCTGAGATTGAAGGCGACATGGGTGATTCATTGCCAGGCTTACAGGCTCGTTTGATGAGTCAAGCTTTGCGTAAATTGACTGGCGCTATCAAGCGTACCAACACCACCGTGATTTTTATTAATCAAATTCGTATGAAGATTGGCGTGATGTTTGGTTCTCCAGAGACCACTACTGGTGGTAATGCGCTGAAGTTCTACGCTTCTATGCGTTTGGATATTCGTCGTATCGGTAGCATCAAAAAAGGTGATGAGGTTGTTGGTAACGAAACTCGTGTGAAGGTTGTGAAGAATAAAGTTTCTCCTCCATTTCGTGAAGCTATTTTTGACATCATGTATGGCGCTGGCATTTCAAGAGAGGGTGAGATCATTGACATGGGTGTTGAGGCCGATATCGTTGAAAAGTCAGGGTCTTGGTATAGCTACAACGGCGATCGCATTGGTCAAGGTAAAGACAATGTACGCGATTTCTTGAAAGAGAATCCCGCAATCGCTAAAGATATTGAAGCCAAAATTCGTGAGAAGCTAGGCGTTAAGGTTGGCTCTGCAGTAGTCACTGATGTTCTGAGTGAGGAAGAGGAAGTCGAATAAGCACATCGAATAACTCAATGTCAGAATTAGGTAGCAAGAAACCAAAACAAAGCCCGAGTCTCAAAGCTCGGGCTTTGCGTCTTTTATCGCTCCGAGAATATAGTCGCAAGACTTTAGCCTCCAAGTTAGCTGAGTCAGAGGCTCGGTGGGCCAAGCTTGGGGCTCAGCAGGAAGGGCAAACTCAGCATGCGACTACCCTGGGTATTGAGGCAGTGCTGGATGATTTTGAGGCGCGGGGTTGGCTCTCAGATGAGCGATTTTCTGAAGCTTTGGTGCGTCGGCGTAGCGATCGCTATGGCGCTCGGAAAATAGCTGATGAGCTCGAGAGGGCGGGGGTAGACTCTAAGCAATCTGCCAAGCTGCTTGGCGCCCTCAAGGAGACTGAATTTCAGAGGGCCTACGATCTTTGGTCAAGAAGATATGGACAGAAAGCCCAAGACCAAAAGGAGCGCGCGAGGCAATATCGCTTCTTAGCATCCAAAGGATTTAGCTCGGATGTGGTCGCTAAAATCATTGGCGGCCAGAGCCCGGATTAGGGCAATTACGGATCTAGAAATGCCATTTGCGGCATTGCAACATGATAGACTTAGGTAGTCGGTCAAGCCGTTCGCATTTATTCAAATTTAGCTAATTTAGCTACTTCCAGGGTAAGTATGGGATCAAGGCAACATCGGTTTAACTAATCCTCATTGCTTGCTAAAAAAGATACCGTTTCGG
Organism: Polynucleobacter sp. MG-6-Vaara-E2; assembly: GCF_018687695.1. Lineage (NCBI taxonomy): Bacteria > Pseudomonadati > Pseudomonadota > Betaproteobacteria > Burkholderiales > Burkholderiaceae > Polynucleobacter > Polynucleobacter sp. MG-6-Vaara-E2. The sequence goes on along the minus strand of NZ_CP061303.1, from coordinate 1,764,253 downwards.
AGTAATTATGAAAATTCACGAGTACCAAGGCAAAGAACTTCTGCGCCAATTTAATGTGCCTGTTCCAAACGGCATTCCTGCATTTAGTGTTGATGAGGCAGTGAAAGCTGCTGAAAAGCTTGGCGGCCCAGTATGGGTTGTAAAGGCACAGATTCATGCTGGTGGTCGCGGTAAAGGTGGTGGCGTGAAGTTGGCGCGAAGCATGGACGACGTGAAGAAATATGCTTCTGAAATCTTAGGCATGCAACTCAAGACTCATCAAACTGGACCAGAAGGTCAAAAAGTAAATCGCCTTTTGATTGAAGACGGCGCAGACATTAAAAAAGAGTACTACTTCAGCATCGTTACAGACCGTGCAACACAAAAGAATGTGATCATGGCCTCAAGCGAAGGCGGTATGGATATCGAGGAAGTTGCAGAATCCCATCCAGAAAAAATTATCAAAGTATTTGTTGATCCATTGATTGGCTTGACAGATGCAGACTGCGACATTGTTGCTAAAGGCATTGGTGTACCAGAAGCCTCTATTCCAATGGCTCGTGACGTATTTAAAAATCTCTACAAAACTTACTGGGATACCGATGCTTCATTGGTTGAAATTAATCCATTGATCCTAGAGGGTAATGGCAAGATTAAGGCCTTGGATGCGAAGTTCAACTTTGATCCAAACGCATTATTCCGTCATCCTGAAATCGTTGCCTATCGTGATATCGATGAAGAAGATGCTGCCGAAATCGAAGCCTCTAAATTCGATCTTGCTTATATCTCTTTAGATGGCAACATTGGTTGTTTGGTGAATGGTGCTGGTTTAGCTATGGCAACCATGGACACTATTAAGTTGTTCGGTGGTGAGCCTGCAAACTTCTTGGATGTTGGCGGTGGCGCTACAGCAGAGAAGGTTACTGAAGCATTCAAGATCATGCTTAAGAACAAGAGCGTTGAAGCTATTTTGGTCAACATCTTCGGCGGCATTATGCGTTGCGATGTGATTGCTGACGGTGTGGTCACTGCATGTAAGGCAGTTAATCTCACAGTACCTTTGGTTGTGCGTATGAAGGGTACAAACGAAGAGTTAGGCAAGAAGATTCTTGCGGACTCTGGTTTGCCAATCATTAGCGCAGATTCAATGGCGGAGGCTGCTACAAAGGTAGTTGCTGCTGTTGCCAAAAACAAATAATCCAGGAATTTCAATATGTCTATTTTGATCAATAAAAACACCAAAGTCATTACACAAGGTATTACTGGTAAGACCGGTCAATTCCACACTGAAAAGTGTCAAGAATACGCAAACGGCAAGAACTGTTTTGTTGCTGGTGTAAATCCTAAAAAAGCTGGCGAGTCTATTTTTAATATTCCGATTTATGCGACTGTTAAAGAGGCTGCTCAGCAAACTGGCGCAACTACTTCAGTTATCTATGTTCCGCCTCCTGGTGCTGCTGCAGCGATCTGGGAAGCTGTTGAAGCTGACCTAGATTTCGTAATTTGTATTACTGAAGGTATTCCTGTGCGAGACATGCTTGAAGTACGCAACAAGATGAGGGCAAAAGAAGCTAAAGGTGGCAAGAAAACCTTGTTACTTGGCCCTAACTGCCCAGGAATCATCACACCTGATGAAATCAAAATCGGCATCATGCCTGGCCATATCCATAAAAAGGGCCGCATTGGTGTTGTTAGCCGCTCAGGTACTCTGACATACGAAGCTGTTGGTCAATTGACAGCAATCGGTTTGGGTCAATCTACTGCCGTTGGTATCGGTGGTGACCCAATTAACGGTTTGAAGCATATTGATGTGATGCGCATGTTCAACGAAGATCCAGAGACTGATGCAGTCATCATGATCGGTGAAATCGGCGGACCAGATGAAGCTGAAGCGGCTCGTTGGTGCAAAGAAAATATGAAGAAACCAGTGGTCGGCTTTATTGCTGGTGTAACTGCGCCTCCTGGTAAGCGTATGGGTCATGCTGGCGCATTGATCTCTGGTGGTGCTGATACTGCTGATGCCAAGCTTGCCGTGATGGAAGAGTGTGGTTTCAAGGTAACTAAGAACCCATCTGAGATGGCAGCCTTGCTAAAAGCAATGCTTTAATTTGTAATCAAAAATGGATGCTGAATAATCGGCATCCATTTTTTGTAGTGAATAGTAGTAAATCAGTAATCAAAATATAAAAAATTGCAGGGAGACAAACAATGGATTTTTCAGTATTTTCAGGTCCGGCATTTTGGGCTGCACTTCTATCAATCATCATTGCAAATATTTTGTTATCAGGCGATAACGCTGTTGTGATTGCTTTGGCATCACGCAATCTACCAGCGCATCAGCAGAAGAAAGCAATTTTTTGGGGTAGTGCTGCTGCAATTGTTTTGCGTGTAGTTCTTACCATTACAGCAGTTCAGTTACTAACCCTTCCCTATTTAAAAATTATTGGCGCAATATTGCTGATTTATATCGGAGTGCAATTATTAGCCGATAGTGATGATGATGCAAACATGGAGGGTAGCTCTAATATTTGGGGTGCTATTCGTACGATCTTAGTAGCCGATTTGGTAATGAGTTTGGACAATGTATTGGCCGTTGCAGCTGCCGCACAAAAGGGTCCAGAAGAAACCCGTTTAGCTCTACTCATCATTGGTCTTGGCCTATCCATTCCATTGATTATTTTTGGTAGCACCATGCTTCTCAAAGTGATGGATCGTTTTCCGGTCATCATTACTCTTGGTGCAGGCTTGCTAGGGTTATTGGCAGGTGGCATGTTGGTAGAAGATCCTGCGATCAAAGAATCGATGCAGGCTGCTTTTGAAGATGCTCACATGATCTTTGAGGGTATCGGGGTTGCGATCGTGATCCTGCTAGGCACTTATCTCAAGAAAAAGAATGCATCTAAAGAGGCATAAGTCTCTTATTCAAAAATCAGAAAAAGCCGGCTCAAAAAGCTGGCTTTTTTATTAGTCGTTTCATTGAGTTGAAGAGGTATAGACTGGATGATGAGGTATTTCACCTCAGGAGCCAAAAAATATGCAGAGTACAAATAAAGATCATCAAGAAGCTGGTTTTACCTTGATCGAAGTGATGGTAGTGGTGGCGATTATTGGTATTTTGGTTGCTGTAGCAGTACCGCAATATCAAGACTATATCGCTCGCAGCAGAGTAGTTGAGGGTATGAATCTCTCCTCAAGCGCTAAGCTTGCGGTGACAGAAGCATTTGCCAGTCGCGGAACCGTACCGATGGATGAGGCAACAAACGGAGCATTTACATTTACGCCTACACGAAGTGTCAAGTTAATTGAAATTACACCCTCTGGTGCAATTGCTATTGACTATCAAGTGAGTGTGGCGCCTGAAGGAAAAAATACATTGCACTTAGTACCAACAAATGAGCCAGATGCGAATTCTCCTAAGCCTATTGACTTATCAAAACCAGAGGGAGCAACTTGGGCTGGCGGTTGGTCATGCAGGTCTACCGAGACAAATTTAATTTCTCAGCTACTGCCGTCGGAGTGCAGAATTAGTAAGTAGATAGAACGGATGATCTGGTAATTAAAGCCACCCTAGGGTGGCTTGTGTTTTATTGGGCTTTCCACTCACCTGATTTACCGCCACTTTTCTCAAGTAGCTTCACATCACCCATTACCATGCCACGGTCAACTGCTTTGCACATATCGTAGATTGTGAGTAGGGCAACTTGGACTGCGGTGAGAGCTTCCATTTCAACGCCAGTGGGGCCGGTGGTTTCTGCTCTGACTTGGCAAGAGATGCTGCTGGTTTTTGGGTCAAGCGCAAATTCGAGGCTGACGTGAGTAAGTGCTAAAGGGTGGCAGAGAGGGATGAGATCCGCCGTCTTTTTGGACGCCTGAATACCTGCAATGCGAGCGATTCCTAAAACATCACCCTTTTTATGGGTCCCTGACTCAACCATTTTGAAGGTTTCCGGGAGCATCGTAATTTTCCCAGTTGCAATGGCTATGCGGTGGGTATTGGGTTTATCGCCGACATTGACCATGTGGGCTTGGCCACTGGCATCAAAATGAGTTAGTTTGTTCATGAGATAAGTTTTACCATATAGGGATGCAAGACATAAAGACATCTAACAAAACATCTGTATTTAGGCGTGGTTTGGCATTATTACTGGCGCTATCCTTGGAGATTTCTGGGGCTGGCGTAACCACTGCTGCGCCGGCTGTGGGTGATGTCTCCGTGGAAGGTAACTCTGCCGCAATCCAGAATATTGGTAGAGCTATGCAATCTCCAGACGCCCGACCTGCTAATGCCCCCACTCGCAATACTCTTCAAGCGCAGCCCAATATCATCCTGCCGGATATGGGTGATCCAGGTGGTGATGCTTTAAGTCGCATAGATGAGCGTAAGTATGGTGAGCTCATCATGCGGGAGATTCGGCCTGATGCTGACTATTCAAATGACTTACCGCTATATGACTACTTGAATCAAATGGAGCGACGCTTACTTCAGACTGCAAAAAAATTGCAACTGGGTGGCGCAAACGAACAAGGAAGCGGCGCCTATAACTTTGAAGTATTCGCAGTAAAAGATAGCAGCATCAATGCATTTGCGTTACCAGGGGGGTTCATTGGATTTCATACTGGCTTAATTGTGGATGCAGAGACAGATTCTGAAGTAGCTTCTGTGATGGGGCATGAAACAGGTCACGTTTTACAGCGGCACTTAGCGCGTCAGATGGATCGGCAGGCCACCAACACCATGATTGCTTTAGCGGGTATGGTTTTAGGCGCATTAGCGATGTCTCGCAATCCTCAGGCTGCTGGTGGCTTAATGCAAGGGGGTCAAGCTGCTGCAATCAATAATCAGCTTTCTTACTCAAGAGATGCGGAGCGTGAGGCGGATCGAGTTGGCTTCCAAATCCTCAATGCTAGTGGCTATGACGTAAATGGCGCCCCAGACTTTTTCCAGCGCTTACAAAAAATTACCGGGATTATGGATAAAGGGGTTCCAACCTATGTTCGGTCCCACCCATTAACTACCGACCGTATTGCGGATATGCAGGATCGCGTTCGTAGCGTGCCTCAGCATCATGTTCCTGCCACTTCTGAATTTTATTTTATTAAAGCTCGTGCACGTATGGAGCAGGCAGGAACATCAAGCGGTTTATATGACCTCAAGAATGTATTTGAAAGTCTGAGTAAACAAGCTCCAATCGGTAAGCAAATGGAAGGCTTTTATGGTTTAGCGCTGATCGCTCAAAGACAAGGCAAGATTGATGTTGCAGAGAGTAACTTACAGCAGGCGCGAAATTTAGCGCAAAAATACAGTACAACTTCTTCATCAGGACAGCGCCAAAGTCTTTCCTTAGATGTCATGTCATCTGAGTTGGCACTTGCAAAAGGAAGAAACGATGAGGCTTTGCAAATAGCTCAATCAGCCCTGAAAGCTTATCCGCAATCCTTTGCAGCAGCAGTAGCAATGATCAATGCTGAATTAAAACTAGGCAGAACGAATGATGCAATTTCTTGGCTCAAGGCTCGTACAAAGGTGCAGTCGAATGAGGTGATCTGGTGGGGCCTGCTTTCGAAAGCCTATGATCAGGCTAACAATATTCCAATGCGTCATTACGCTCTTGGTGAAAAATATGCACTAGAGGGCGCTTGGCCATCAGCCTTGGAGCAGATGAGAATTGCTAGATCCGCAGCAGGTTCAGACTTTTATCAAGGCTCATCTATTGATGCTCGTCTTAGAGAGATGCAAAGACAATATAACGACGAGTTGAAAGAGAAGAAGCAACTACCAAGCTAGATTGAACTTGGTTGCGGTTGACTGATATACCCAAATCTTTTGCTTAATTCTTCAGAATATATTGGGTCTAAAGGTAACTGCTTGCCCTGCCAACTCCAAGATCCCCCAAAGCTACAGGCCTCTTCGCGTAGTTTAGCTAACTCAGAAAATTGATCTAGGTCGTGATCATGTAACAACGCGACGCATGGGTGCAATTCTTTTGTGAATTGTTGCGAAGCTAAATCTTGATATTTCGTTTGGCTAACTAGACCAACAATATAAATATTCCCATGCTCATCACTTAGTGCCGCATTTGGTGAAATTTCTGTTTGACATTGTGTAATCAGTTTTAAGCCTTGATCACTTGGAATGATGCGAGTTATCCAGGGTGTTGCAGCTAGATTGATAAATACCCGTTGTGGACCATTTTGAAAAAAGAATTTTCCCAATGAATCGCTAGCGTAATTTCTGGAAATGAACTCATTGAGCATTGCATGAGTAATGACTTGTCCAGGAAGTTTGCTTTGCTGTGCAAATTCATTAACCATGCGCCATTGACCACGGCGATCAAGAGCTAGCCAGCCATAGCAATCTGGCACATTAGGCCATTTGATGAGTGAGCGAAGTACTTGCTCATCCATACATTTTTAATGCAAACCGTGTGGGGTAGATGGTGCGTCAAAAGTATCGTCAGTTGAGCGACTGGCGTGTAGGTGAGCAATGCGCCAACCTTGACTATCTTGTAAGAGTACCAAAGTGATATTGAGAAAAAACTCTGCCTCAATTTGATCCGCTCTTAGATGAACTGCTTCAGTGGTGTCATACACTGCCGCGCCCAAAATGGAGTGACTGATACAAGCAATTGGCTCAAGAAATAACGCTTGTTTTGATAAAAGCCTTTCTAGGCCCTCACGAATTTCTGTATGACCGCTTAGACGATGGCCCTCAGGAAGTACGCAAGTAATCGAATCATCATCTAGCCAAATATCTAGGGCGCCTTTGACGTCACGGTGTCTTAGTGCATCACGCCAGGCATCAACCACTTCATCAGCGTTGTGAAAGAGTCTGGCTAGTTTGGTCATGGCTAACGTTTCCTAGATATTTAATTCAAGGTATTCAGTGTAGCGAATACTTGCTGGGGCAGGATGTCATTTAGACACTTTAAGTGGCCCAAGGGACAGATCTTTTTATGACAAGGGCTACAGGGAAGATTGAGCCAAATCACTTTCGCCTTCTCTGAAAGTGGAGGTGTATGAGCAGGGTCGCTGGACCCAAAAATAGCCACTTGAGGGGTTTTGAGTGCCGCAGCGATATGCATCAAGCCCGAATCATTGCTTACTACAGCCATTGCTGTATCAATTAAAGCAATCGCCTCGTCTAAGGAGGTGATGCCACACCAGTTATGTAGATGAGGGTTGTTTCCAGATTGCAACACGATATTCTGGGCAAGTTCGTGATCACTACTTCCACCTAACAGCACAATCTGAAGATCTGCATTTTGCTCAATAAGATTCCTGGCGAGCTCCGCAAAATGTTCAGCTGGCCAACGTTTTGTTGGGCCAAACTCGGCTCCTGGACAAAACACCAAAAGAGCATTTGGATTGATGTTTGCTGCAGCTAATTTTTGTTCTACAGAGTGCTGAGCAACAGATGAGACATTGAGCTTTGGTGTTAATTCGTTTGGCGGATTGACTTCATCGTCTTTCAGTAATTGGCTCAGCGCGAGGTAGTGCTCCACCATTGGTGGGCGATTAACTTTGCTTGGATTATCAAGCGATACGTTGATTAAGCCATATCGCAACTCTCCACGATAACCAATTCGGAATGGAATATTGGCTAACCAAGGGATGAGTGCGGATTTGAAACTATTCGGAAGTACAAGGCATGCTTGGTAATTATTAGCCTCAATGTCTTTGGCTAGTTGTTTGCGTAATCCCCATTGCAGTTGCTGATGTTCAAACTTTGCTTCAATGACTTCATTGACTTCAGTGCACGCACGATAAATGGGTGCAACCCAGGTGCTAGCTAGAACATCAATTGTTGAGTTTGGATATTGCGCCTTGAGATTAGCCAGTAGGGGCTGAGTCATGACGGCATCCCCAATCCAGTTGGGGGCGATGATCAGAATACCTTGCATGTGTTGTATCCCGACTCAGCACCCCACGGGGAGGTGCTGATATGGCCTAGTGCCCGTGTGGCTCTGTGCCAGGTATGAGCTTGTACTCAGCGCCACAATAAGGACACTTCGCTTCGCCAGTTTTGGTGATGTCTAAAAAAACTCTTGGATGAGAATTCCATGCAGGAGTTTTATTGGTTGGGCAATGCAATGGCAGATCTTTGCCATCAATCATTGTCACTTGAGCTTGAGTCATATTTTGCTTCCCGGTTGCTAAATATTATTTAACGTAAGTGAGCCAAGACTTATATTGATCGCTGCGGCCATACACTGCATCGAAATAGGTCTTCTGAATTTTTTCAGTAATTGGACCACGCTTACCATCACCGATCGTGCGATCATCGAGCTCGCGAATGGGTGTTACTTCGGCAGCGGTACCAGTAAAGAATGCTTCATCAGCAGAATAGACTTCATCACGAGTTAAACGTTTTTCGCGAACTTCATAGCCAAGATCTTTAGCGATTTGAATCACTGAATCACGTGTAATACCGTCTAAGCAAGAAGCCAAGTCTGGTGTGTAAACAACCCCATTGCGAACCATAAAAAGATTCTCTCCAGAGCCTTCAGAAACATAACCTTCGGTATCGAGTAACAACGCTTCGTCGTACCCATTAGCAGTGACTTCTTGGTTAGCCAAAATAGAGTTGATGTAATAGCCTGAGGCTTTGGCGCGAACTAATGAGGAGTTTACAAAGTGGCGAGTAAACGATGAGGTCTTAACGCGAATCCCTTTATTGAGACCGTCTTCTCCTAAATAGGCGCCCCACTCCCATGCTGCGATGGCAGTGTGGATGCTGTTGCCTTTAGGGGAGATGCCAAGCTTTTGGGAGCCAATAAAGATGATGGGGCGGATGTAGCAAGACTCTAGCTTATTGCTATTGACCACATCAATAATGCCTTTAGTAATCTCATCTGAGCTGTAAGGCATGTTCATCTGAAAGATCTTGGTGCCATTAAAGAGGCGTTTGACGTGCTCTGGCAGGCGGAAAATGGCGGTACCCTGGGGGGTTTTATAAGCGCGGATACCTTCAAATACACCCATACCGTAGTGCAGGCTATGGGTTAGTACGTGAACATTGGCCTCACGCCAAGGAATCAGCTTCCCATCGGACCAAATAAAGCCATCGCGGTCGGACATCGACATTTTCTCTACCTTTTGTGTCTATAGGCTATGTTTAATAGCGGATTAATGAGGGCGCAGATTCAATCGGTTTTGGGCCTTTTGACATGCAATGCGTCCAAACCTCTATTGTAGAGCAGGCTGAGCAGTCCGATAGTCCAGTCCTTCGGGGTGATGGGGCTAGACGATTTAGAATGGAGTATTCCCTATAAACCACCTAATTTAGCTACTCTCATGCCGGAATCCTTATTTAAAGTTAAGCGTTTAAGCGAATTAGCCCAATTGGGCCAATTAAAGGGAAAACGGGTTTTTATCCGTGCTGACCTCAATGTCCCTCAAGACGAAGCTGGCAACATTACGGAAGACACCCGAATCCGCGCATCCATGCCTGCAGTGCAAATGTGCTTAGATGCTGGCGCAGCAGTAATGGTGACCTCTCACTTGGGGCGCCCAACCGAGGGTGAATTTAAACCCGAGGATAGCTTGGCGCCTGTAGCGGATCGGATTGCTACTTTTCTTAATCGTAAGGTCCCTCTTATTAGTGATTGGGTAGATGGTGGTTTTGAAGTCAATCCAGGCGAAGTAGTTCTTTTGGAAAATTGCCGTTTAAATATTGGCGAGAAAAAGAACAATGATGAGCTAGCAAAAAAGATTGCAGCTCTTTGCGATGTTTACGTCAACGATGCATTTGGCACGGCGCATCGTGCTGAGGCGACCACTAATGGCGTTGCGAAGTTTGCGCCAATTGCTTGTGCCGGTCCTTTAATGGCTGCCGAATTAGATGCCTTAAGTCGCGCATTGGCAAGTCCAAAACGCCCGCTAGTAGCGATTGTTGCTGGCTCCAAGGTTTCCTCGAAGTTAACTATTCTGAAAGCCCTCTCTGAAAAAGTAGATGAGCTAATTGTTGGTGGTGGTATTGCCAATACCTTTATGTTGGCCAAAGGTTTGCCAATCGGCAAATCTCTTGCTGAGCCTGACTTGGTGCAGGAAGCGCGAGAGATTATGCATCTGATGGAAAAGCGTGGGGCACATGTACCTATTCCAGAGGATGTTGTGGTTGCGAATGAACTCTCACCACTAGCTCGTGCAAACCGCGTGCCTGCTGATCAAGTTGCCGAAGACGACATGATTTTGGATATTGGCCCCAAGACAGCGGCGCGTTTATCAATCATGTTGGCGCATGCAGGTACGATTGTTTGGAACGGCCCCCTTGGCGTTTTTGAAATCGATCAGTTTGGCGGTGGCACCAAGATGCTTGCGGCAGCGATTGCACACTCACCAGCCTTCTCAATTGCAGGGGGTGGCGATACTTTGGCAGCTATTGCTAAGTACGGCATTGAAAATCAAGTGGATTACATCTCAACTGGCGGTGGCGCTTTCTTGGAGTTCCTTGAAGGTAAAACGTTGCCGGCCTTTGCAGTACTTGCCGAAAGGGCGAAAGACTAAACATGCTTAGAGCAACCAAAATCATTGCAACATTAGGGCCAGCATCCGAAAAGCCTGAAGTCTTACGCGACATGATTCGTGCTGGAGTTGATGTCGTGCGGATGAACTTTTCACACGGCACAGTTGCAGATCACAAAGCGCGTCATGATTTGGTGCGAAGCATTTCTGCTGAAGCTGGCAAGGAAGTTGGCATCATGGCCGATCTTCAGGGCCCAAAGATACGGGTCGGAAAGTTTGCTGATAGCAAGATCCTTCTAAAAGAAGGTGAAAAATTTATTCTGGATGTAGCGTGTGAAATGGGTAATCAAGATCGTGTAGGGCTTGATTACAAAGAACTTCCTAATGATGTAAAGCCAGGCGATCGCCTTCTGTTGAATGATGGCTTAGTAGTACTCCGTGTTGAAAGCGTTAAAGGCGGAGAAATTTTTACTCTTGTTGAGCAAGGCGGGCCACTCTCCAATAACAAAGGTATTAATCGTGCAGGCGGGGGTTTGACTGCACCTGCATTGACTGAAAAAGATATCACAGACTTAGATGCGGCAATCGCCATGGGGGTTGATTTCCTGGCAATCAGTTTTCCAAAAGATGGCGCAGATATGGCTTATGCGCGCAAGCTAGCGGATGCCGCTAGCGCCAAGTATGGTGTAGGCAGGGTTAGAACGATTGCTAAGGTAGAGCGCGCTGAGGCTATTGAGCCAGAGGCTCTCAAAAGTATTATTGCTGAGAGTGACGGCATTATGGTCGCCCGTGGTGATCTTGCCATTGAAGTTGGTAATGCTGCGGTGCCTGCGTTACAAAAACGGATGATTACATGGGCGCGTGAGGCGGATAAATTCACAATCACGGCAACACAAATGATGGAGTCAATGATTAGCGCTCCAGTTCCAACCCGTGCCGAAGTTAGTGACGTGGCTAATGCAGTTTTAGATGGCACCGATGCTGTGATGCTTTCTGCTGAGTCTGCAGCTGGAATGTATCCAGTGCAAACCATTAAAGCAATGGCTGAGATTTGCGTTGAAGCGGAGAAATCAGATCGCGTGAAGTTAGATACAGACTTCTTAGATCAAACCTTTACTCGCATTGATCAAACCATAGCGTTGGGCGCTTTATTTACCGCTCATCACTTAAATGCAGATGCGATTGCAGCATTGACAGATTCAGGTTCGACTGCAATCTGGATGAGCCGTCATAACATTCATGTGCCGATCTTTGCCTTAACTTCAAAGATTGCTACACAGCGCGCATTAAGTACTTACCGTAATGTCACACCTATTGGTTTGGATTACACCAAGGATCGTGACACTGCTCTACAAGAGGTAGAGGCATGTCTAAAGAAATTGGGCGCAGTTAAAAAGGGCGATACCGTCGTGTTGACTTCTGGTGAGCCTATGGGTGAGCCTGGTGGCACCAATACCCTCAAGATTATTCATGTGAAATAAACACATTCATTCCATTTCAATTATTAACTTCATACAAATAAAGAGAACATCATGGCTTTAGTATCTTTACGACAACTCTTGGATCATGCGGCCGAAAATGGCTATGGTTTACCGGCTTTTAACGTCAACAACTTGGAGCAAGTGACTGCGATCATGGAGGCGGCTAATGAGGCTGATTCCCCAGTGATCATGCAAGCATCTGCTGGCGCACGTAAATATGCTGGAGAAGCATTCTTACGTCATTTAATTTCTGCTGCAGTTGAGGCCTACCCTCATATCCCAGTCGTGATGCACCAAGACCATGGTCAAAGCCCGGCGGTTTGCATGGCTGCAATCAAGAGCGGTTTTACTAGCGTCATGATGGACGGTTCATTGGAGGCCGATGGAAAGTCTGTTGCCAGTTACGAGTACAACGTAGATGTATCGAGAGAGGTAGTGAAGTTCTCTCATTCCATCGGAGTGACAGTAGAGGCAGAGCTTGGCGTATTGGGTTCATTAGAAACGATGAAAGGTGATAAAGAAGATGGTCATGGTGCAGATGGCACGATGACCCGTGAACAGTTACTGACTGATGTAGAGCAAGCCGCTGATTTTGTAAAAGCGACTCAGTGTGATGCTTTGGCAATTGCAATTGGCACTAGTCATGGCGCATATAAGTTCACCAAAAAGCCAACTGGCGATATTTTGGCAATCGATCGCATTAAAGAAATTCATGCGCGTATTCCGAATACACATCTCGTAATGCATGGTTCCTCTAGTGTTCCACAAGAACTGCTTGCAGAGATTCGTGAGTTCGGTGGCGACATGAAAGAGACTTATGGTGTTCCTGTTGAAGAAATTCAAGAGGGCATCAAGAATGGCGTTCGCAAAATCAATATTGATACTGATATTCGCTTGGCAATGACAGGCGCCATCCGCCGTTATATGTTCGAGAATCCAAGTAAATTTGACCCACGAGATTATTTGAAGCCGGCTCGTGAAGCCGCTAAGAAAGTCTGCATTGCACGCTTCCAAGCATTTGGTTCTGCCGGTCAAGCTTCCAAAATTAAGCCTATCCCATTAGAAAAAATGGCAGAGCTATACAAGAGCGGCAAGTTAGCTCAGATTGTGAAGTGATCTAAAACATGCCAGCTCTCTACGCAACTTCTATTAAGTCACTGCCTTTGCTCTCTAAAGGTAAGGTACGTGATGTGTATGCATTAGGTGATGACAAGCTTTTGATGATTACAACGGATCGCTTATCTGCATTTGACGTTGTGATGGGTGAGCCTATTCCAGAAAAAGGTATTGTTCTCAATCAAATGGCGAACTTCTGGTTCGATAAATTGGGCAAGGTAATCCCAAACCATTTGACTGGAATTGATCCAGCCACTGTTGTTCCTATCGATGAAGTGGAGCAGGTTAAAGGACGCGCAGTAGTGGCAAAGCGGTTAAAGCCAATTCTGGTTGAAGCAGTTGTGCGCGGCTATTTGGCTGGCAGCGGTTGGAAAGACTATCAAGAAACTGGCAAGGTATGTGGTATCGCATTACCTGCGGGACTAGAGAATGCGCAAAAGTTACCAGAGCCGATTTTTACTCCAGCTGCTAAAGCGGAAGTTGGCGAGCACGATGAAAATATCTCGTTTGAAAAAGTGATTGAGCTTATTGGTGAGAAGCTCGCAAATCAAATTCGTGAAGTGAGTATTCGTCTTTATAAAGAAGCTTCTGAATATGCAGCTACTCGCGGAATCATTATTGCGGATACCAAGTTTGAGTTCGGCTTGGATGATGCTGGTCAATTGGTCTTAATGGATGAGATCCTGACGGCTGATTCTTCCCGTTTCTGGCCTGCAGAAACCTATTATGTTGGCTCAAATCCACCGTCTTACGATAAGCAATTTGTCCGTGATTGGCTAGAAACCGCTCAAGTGAACGGTAAGTTATGGCCTAAGACAGCCCCTGCACCCGAGTTGCCTGCTGACGTTATTGAAAAGACCGCCCAAAAGTACCGTGAGGCCCTAACTCGCTTAACTCAGGGATAATAGATCCTTAGTTGATATTTAGGGCATTTGGAGAGGTAAATGAGCAAGAAGCCAATAGTCGGAATAGTGATGGGTTCCAATTCAGATTGGGACACTATGCAGCACGCTGCTCAGATGCTCGAGCAATTTGGTATTGCTCACGAAGCGAAAGTCCTCTCTGCGCACCGCATGCCTGATGATATGTTTCAGTATGCTGAAAATGCTCAGAAAAATGGCTTGCAAGCAATTATTGCTGGTGCAGGCGGCGCTGCTCACTTGCCGGGCATGCTAGCTTCCAAAACTATTGTTCCGGTTTACGGTGTTCCAGTTGCAAGTAAATATTTGCGTGGAGAAGATTCTTTATATTCCATCGTACAGATGCCTAAAGGTATCCCCGTCGCTACTTTTGCAATTGGTGAGGCGGGCGCAGCAAATGCCGCATTACATGTGATTGCAGGCTTAGCTTTGCATGATGCTGATTTAGCTAAGCGTTTAGAAGAGTTTCGTGCGAAGCAGTCTGATACTGCACGCTCAATGAATCTGCCGGGATATTAATTACATGGCAGATCATATGGAACCCATCTTACCGGGTTCGTATTTGGGAATTTTGGGCGGTGGTCAATTAGGGCGGATGTTTACTCAGGCGGCCCAAGCCATGGGCTACAAAGTTTGTGTGTTAGATCCAGGGTCCGATAGTCCCGCGGGCTCAATTGCTGAAAAGTTTATTCAAGCTGATTACACAGATTCTGCTGCCTTAAAAGAGATGGCCTCACTCTGTGCATCAGTGAGCACTGAGTTTGAAAATGTTCCAGCGCAAGCTTTGGATGAGCTTGAGTCATTGGGAGTGTTTGTTGCCCCCCGGAGTAGTTGTGTTTCTTTGGCGCAAAATCGTATCGCTGAGAAAAATTTCTTAGCAACCTGGAAATCTGAAACTAATATTGGCCCGGCTCCTAATTTCGTAATTGAGCATGATGCTGATATTGCGCATACCCCAGCAGATCTTTTTCCTGGAATTCTGAAGACGGCCCGCATGGGTTATGACGGTAAGGGTCAGATTACTGTGCCTACGGCTGAAGACCTTCCTGCCGCTTGGGTGGAGTTAGGCAAGGTACCCTGTGTGCTGGAAAAGCGCATGGAGTTGGACTTTGAAGTATCTGCTTTGGTAGTGCGCGGCTACGATGATGCTGTGGTTGCCTACCCTGTTTCTCAAAACATTCATCGTGATGGTATTTTGCATACCTCTACAGTTCCTGCACCATCACTCAAGCCTGCCCAAGAGAAAAAGATTATTGATGCTGCGAAGGCACTCATTCGAAAAATTGATTATGTAGGTGTGCTTTGTGTTGAATTCTTTGTTCTAAAGAATGGCGATATTGTTGCAAATGAAATTGCCCCTCGTCCTCATAACTCTGGACACTATACGATGGACGCCTGTGTCAGTAGCCAGTTTGAGCAGCAAGTAAGAGCGATGGCACGTTTGCCTCTGGGAGATACCCGTCAGTTAGCTCCCGTGTCTATGTTGAACTTATTGGGTGATCTTTGGTATGAGGGTAGTGAAGATCAAGTTAAAGAGCCCGCTTGGAATAAAGTGCTCGCTCATCCTGATGCGAAATTGCATCTCTACGGCAAGTCAGCCCCTCGTATTGGCAGAAAGATGGGCCATATTAATTGCTTGGGTGAGGCTCTCAATGAAGCGCGTCAGAACTGCGCAGCTGTCGCCACTGAATTAGGTATCGAGCCCTAGAAAATGTCCAGCGATAGTACGCCACTGCAATCATCGGCAGTGATCGATGAAGCAGTGCAAACCTTGCGCGATGGTGGCTTAGTTGCTTTCCCAACGGAGACGGTCTACGGCTTAGGTGCCGATGCAAAAAATCCTGAGGCTATTAAGAAGGTCTTCGCTACCAAAGGTAGACCATCTAACCATCCTTTGATTGTGCACTTAGCAGCACCGGATAGATTTGATCAAACTCAGGTGGATTGGGCTCCAGTGCTGGTGCCATGGGTCAGAGATCTCTCTGAGGATGCTTTAAAGCTAATCAATGCATTTTGGCCTGGCCCTTTAACCTTGGTTTTCAAAAAAGACAAGAGTGTCTTAAGTGAGATTACTGGCGGCCAAGATACTGTCGCGATTCGTGCTCCAGCACACCCAATGGCTCAGGAGTTATTAAGAAAATTTAGGAGTGGAGTAGTTGCGCCTTCGGCCAATCGTTTTGGCAAAGTATCTCCTACTAGCGCAGCAGATGTTCGTCATGAGTTTGAAGGTGAGCTTGGATTAATGGTTTTAGATGGTGGTGACTGCGAGGTGGGTATTGAGTCGACCATCATTGATTTATCCAGTAGCGATCACCCAGTATTGCTTCGCCCAGGATTAATTACTCCCAAAGAGATTTTGGCTAAAACAGGAATTAAAGTTTATCAAGCAGGCGAACAATTTAAGACTGGAGATAGCCTGCCTAGAGTATCGGGAAGTCTAAAAGCGCATTACGCACCAACAACCCCTTTACGTCTATATGCACCTGGAAGAGTCTTGGATGCACTTAGTGAGTTCCCGGATACAAAGTCTAGGGTTGCTGTAGCAGTTTGGGATTTTGAATCTTCTTTAGGTGATGATGGTCATCCATCTGTTCACTTCGAGGAAGTTGAAGTGCCTAGTGATAGCGGAACTTTTGCTAGTCGCCTTTATCGTTCTTTGAGAGACTTAGATCAACAAGGTTGGGACCTCATTTTATTTCCTGAGCCGCCAGTAGGCGAGGAGTGGGATGGGGTAAGAGATCGACTTCAGCGCGCCTGTTTTGGTTCAGGGCCATCCTCAAGTAACCACGATAGTAATTGATCGTGAGCATCCAAGCCTCTCCAGGCGTTGGGATGATTAATAAACGAACTCACAGCATATAGTTTTCCAGATTTACTCAGGACGTATCCTGAAATCGCACGTACATCAGAAAGCGATCCTGTTTTAATTCTAGCTTCAGGCTTTTTCTTGGGATGTAAAAATTTACGCAGTTGAGTCATGAGTCGATGACGCATCGTTCCATCAACACCAGCAATGGGAAGGCTACTATAAAAAATCTCCCCAATTGGTAGATTGCGTGCAGTGAGTAACAATTGATTCATTTGTCCGGCAGATATAGCTTCATTGCGTGAGAGTCCTGAGCCATTCTCAATGATCAGTCCTGAGAAATTCAAACCGTTCTGTTTTAGCCAACTCTGAATAACGTGCTCACCGTTTGCAGTCGTTGCTGGTTTACCCATTTTCTCCAGCGCTAGTGTTAGCAATAGCTGACGTGCCATGACATTATTGGAGTACTTATTTATATCCTGCACATCATCAGCAAGACTGATACCTTCAAATTGCAGGAGTAGTTTTGCTGCAAGTGGTACGGCAGCATCTTTCCCAATTGGTGGGTTCACCCAAGTGCCTCCAGACAATTCCCAAGCCGCCGCAAATCCCTGAGTTAAGAAGGTATTCGCATCTAGGGCTGCAACGTTGTAATTAACTTCCCCGCAAGAGCTTGGAAAGATGCCGGAGAACTGAGCGGTGAGTGCTTGATCTGTATTGGTTACAGATTCGGGATCAAGTTTGAAGTGAGTATTACTTTTCCAGTTATCACAAGGCCGATCAACCAATTTCATTTGATTATTTACCTTCAGCTGAGAAAGTGCGGGAGTGTAACTAATGTCAATGGAGTTACCAGTACGTGACTTTCCAATTTGAAAAGATAACGTTCTAAATGCATAAAGCAGGGGATCAGGCGGCACGTTATAGGCGCGAAGTGATTCCCCGTCAATTGTGCTGTGTTCCATCACGCTAGGAGCGTAAGCACTTCGGTCAAAAAATAAATTCCCATCGATTTTTTGAATACCGAGAGCTTGCAAGTCTTTCATGAGCTTAGCAAGTTCTTCGGGGATAAGTTTTGGATCGCCGCTGCCCTGTAAATAGAGATTCCCTTTGAGTGTGTCCTGACGAATAAAGCCATCGGTAAATATTTTCGTCTGCCAGCGATACTGTGGACCGAGAACATCTAAGCCTGCTAGTGTTGTGAGAATCTTCATAGTCGAGGCAGGATTCATCGCATTTTGCGCACGCCACTCCAGAACACTTTTGGCTGTATGTTTCCCAAGTTTGTTAGGCTCAATCTCAACTACGGAGATGCTCACTGCGTCTAATGGAATTTGGTTGCGCTCTAGACTATTCGTAATGGCAGCGGGGATTGAAAGATCCCGAGCTTTTGTAGTAATTGGTGTGCATGAGAGCCCAATCCATAAAATTGCTAAAAGCAGATGGGTTAGCCGGTAAATACGTTTTTTCATTCACCATAGAATAAACCCACGGCGATAGAAGGCAAGCCTCAAATTGATGACTTAGAAAACTTTGCTTGATAGCGGGCAATCACTTGGTTTTGCTGGATAAGTAACACTCTAAAAGAAGCAAGCTTGCCATGAAAATCTTCCTCTTTTTCTAAAGATTCGCAGGAATGAATAAATTGCCCTGCACTTAGAAGTTGAGCGCCGCCCTTGATCTTATGAATCAGGCTGTCTAGGGTGGGTTCACTGAGAAGTTCTGTTTCAATGGCCTGCAGAGCTTCATCATGAACTTTCTTAATCTCACTTAAAATAATTGATATCTTTTCTGGCTCATTCCTCAGCAAGTTAGCAAAAGCATCAAATGAGTATTCTTCTTTAGGGAAGCATGCCTTTTCTATTTCTTCAACAGCTTGAAAATACCGCACTAATTCATTTTCAAGACTCATCAGGCTTAGGGGTTTAATGAGAACACCGTTCATGCCCGCTGCTAAAAACTGATGGCGCGACTCTAGGGCATAAATATCGGCCGTTACCCCAATGATGACAAGATCTCGATTTCCAGAAGCTCGAATTTGTTTAGCTAATTCCGAACCTTGCATACCTGGTATCGATTGATCGGTCATTAATAGATCAAAATGATTCTCAGAAATCATTTGTAGGGCTGTTTGGGCGTTATCGCAAACCAAGACATTGATACCTAGGGATTCCAATTGGAGAGAAATAATTTGCCTACTTGCGGGATGATCCTCAACTACCAGAGCATTTAAGGCTTTATCTCTATTCTGAGGATTTTTTGCAGTGAACTTGACTGAGCTATGACCTATGGATGAAGAGTATTCATTTTTAGATGGGGCCATGCTTGTTCGAGGAAATGCCACGCAGAAATGAATATTGCTGCCAAAACCAGGGGCACTTTCAAAGTAAAGTTGGCTATTCATGGAGGTGACTAGGTGATTGGTGATCGTTAAGCCAAGACCGGTGCCATGCTCTTGAATTCCTTTGCCGGGCACCTGTTCAAATGCTTGTAGTGCTAGCTCAATCTCGTCTGCACCCATACCAACCCCAGTATCAATGATCCGAAATTCTATTAACTGTCCAGCATGATCGTCTGCTAGAACGCTGATAGAGAAGTAAATTTCTCCCTGTCGAGTAAATTTAATGGCATTACTAATAAGGTTTTGCAAAATCTGACGCAAGCGCAAAGCATCGACCATGAGAGCTTCTGCTATGCGTGGATCTTTCGAGGTATGTAGGATTAAGTTTTGCTTATAAGCTATCGCTGAATACGCAGAGTCAATATCATTAATTAAAGAATTTAAGCAGCAAGGCTCTAAATTTAAGGTGAGCTTACCTGCTTCTATCTTAGAGAGATCTAAAACTTGATTCAGAATTCCCAAAAGAGAGTTGGCTGAGGTGTTAGCGCTTTTGAGTAAGGACTTTGCCTGCGCTGGAAATTCTTGACTCTTCAAGAGTATTTCCTGAACCCCAAGAATTGCATTCATGGGGGTACGAATCTCATGGCTCATTGTGGCGAGGAAAGAGGACTTAGCAGCATTTGCTCTTTCTGCAAGCTCCTTTGAAGAGAGTAGTTCTGCTACCTCTTGGTCTTGTAGTTGTCGTCTTTTGTGCATCCGCCAGAAGAGCGTGCAGCCACCAATCAAGATTAAAAAAGTACTTAGCCAGGGCAGAACTTTTAAATGACTACTCCTGATTTCAGGTTGAGTGAAATCTAGCGCAAAGAGTTCCCGCGACTCTATAGGATCCAGATTATTGAGGAAGTGACTAAGAACTCTATGAAGTGGTGCATCTTCATGTGAAATCAACCAGCGATAAGCAAAGGGCTCTCGGTTATATATCCCATCTAGTTGGATTTGTGGATCGTTTACTTTTTGAATAAGTTGCTGAGCTAAGCGTATGGGTAGGATTAAAGCTTCCACATCATTCTTAATTAGAGCAGTCAGTAACTTATCGGAATTATTGAAGAACTGTGGTTCTAGGTGAGTACTTGCGGGAGGATTCTCATAGCCGCGATCAAAGTAAGCAACATTGGTTGGATCAATTGCAGTAGTACTTAACTTATTTCGCTTGGTGATAACTGCATCGTGCCCCCAAAAGATAGCTTCCGATAAAGATCCGAAGCGAAGGTAGTTGTCATTTATGCTCGGCGGATCAATGATGAAGTCAACTTCACCGTTGGATAGTTGTTCCAATCCCTCTTGTTCTGTTTTTCTCCATTTCGGACGAAACTCTTGTTGGGTATGATTGCTCAGTTTTTTTAGAAGCAGGTTAAATATCCCTGCTTCATCTTGATTTTGAAGATAGGGTGCATATTTTTCATGAATACTGAAATGCACTATGGGATGGGCATCGATCCACCGTTGTTCTGCTGAACTTATCGGGTGGGCATATGATGCCCCATTCCATAAGATGCCACATATCAGAACTATGCGAATAATGAATCGATGCATGTTGATTAGCTTTCGATAATATTATTCATTCGGCAAAACAGAATTAAGTCCGCAATATTGTTGATGCCGAGTTTGTCAAAGACACGGGTCTTATAGGTAGCAACTGTTTTATTACTAATATGCAGCATGTCAGAAATTTGTTGATTTGTATTTCCCTTGCCTAGATATTTCATCACCTGCAATTCACGGTCAGAGATTAAGGCGAGCTTATCGTTGTCTGTTAGTGAGCTATTACCATTTTTTCCATGGGTAAAGAAGTTATAGCCTTGAGATATGGCAACGCAAGCTGCCAGGATAACGTCAGCCCCAGCTGTTTTATTGACAAAGCCGTGACCGCCAAGGGATCTCACTCTACCGCCGTAGACCGCTTCATCCATGCTCGATAAAATGAGCATACGAATATCTGGATACATGAGACCGATGCGTCTAATGACATCAAAGCCATCCGTCTTGGGCATATCCAAATCTAGAATGACCATGTTCGGATTTACCTCTTTTATAGACCGAAGGCACTCTTCACCGTTCTGAGCTTGGCCCACTACCTCGAACATCAGTTGGTCTTGCAACATACTTTTAAGAGCCATCAGCATTGCTGGATGGTCATCTACCAACATCACGCGTTTTCTCATTACTTGTCTCCATTTGGGTTTAGGTGTTGATGAGGGTGCAGCGAAAAAATGGCTTTAGCGATTCGGCTATCGTTAATCTGAAGCATTTGATGTCGACTAATGGGTGCCATCATGAGACCCCCATAACAATGATCTATTTGCCAATTCGAGGCATTTTCCAGGTCCTTCACTAGTGCTACATTGCTTGCATATATTTGTGTTGGTGAATATGGCGAGCGCCTAATTTTTGCCAGAACATCATGCGAAATCTCCTGATCACGAAGTTGATTCATGTCTAAATGAATTCCTTCCATTTGCATTTCTTGAGCCCATTGAAGTTGCTCTGGTTCTCCGGTGAAATTGATCAGGTGCAACAAGACGCCTAGTCGTCGCATGCGTAGTAAACCTTCCTTGCAAGAATCTGCGAGATCTTTTTCTGGCAGGGACTGCATGCCTAATGCAACTAAACCAACAGGTAAGCGTGAATTCAAAATGAGGTCGCTAAAGGCATCGACATACTCAGCAGAAGCAAGAGCATGTGTCGGAATTGGCAAAATGCCGGGAATGAATCGACCACCTTGGTACCAGTAGGAGATCGTATCCAAGCCCTCCATGAATAAACGCAGTAATTGCATATCAGTGGCTGCCAGTAGTGGTCTAAATAAAGAGCCGGTCAGTTTTGTCCCTTTGCAGTTAAAAATAGGTTCATGACTAATCGCCTGTCGCTTGGACCAGGATTGGTGTTCTTCGAGGGCTTGACTACTCAGGCCAAGCCAGGGTGCGCCACAGGCGTCGCGTACTTCTTGGAAGGGTTTGTTCTTCCATGCCTTTACAAGCGTGTACAGCCGGGATTTCGGGCTCATCAGCATTCTCCAATCGGTGACTGTTCAGTCTAGGCAGGACGGATTGGAGCGGTAAGGGCTTAAGGCTTATTTATCTGTAGGAATTCTCCTACTTGCCTGTCCAAAGTATAGGGAGAGGCTAAATCCTTAAAGAATTTATGGGGATCAGCCCTTGAAATCTCGAGAAGCAGACCTATATAATCAGCACTCCCTACACGTGAGTGCTAAAAAGGCTGTTTTTTGATAAATCAGTCTAAATTTGCGTGTGAGAGACTATAAAGCTTTGATTTATTTAGATTTTTAATTAGTTAACACTTACTAACATAGGAGAAGAGATGAATTTGCGTCCTTTACATGATCGCGTAATCATCAAGCGTTTGGATCAAGAATCAAAAACTGCATCTGGAATCATTATTCCTGACGCTGCTGCAGAAAAGCCTGATCAAGGTGAAGTATTAGCAGTTGGTCCAGGTAAGCGCGATGAAACCGGCAAGTTAAACCCACTCGACGTCAAAGTTGGCGATCGCGTGTTGTTTGGCAAATATGCTGGCCAAACAGTCAAAGTAGACAACGAAGAGCTCATCGTGATGCGTGAAGACGACATCATGGCTGTTGTTCAGAAGTAATTTTGGTACTTAAGAGAGGAATTTAATCATGGCAGCAAAAGACGTTGTATTTGGAGATGGCGCCCGTACCAAGATGGTAGAAGGCGTAAATATTCTTGCAAACGCAGTTAAAACTACTTTGGGGCCAAAAGGTCGTAACGTAGTGATCGAGCGTTCATTCGGTGGCCCAACAATCACTAAAGACGGTGTATCCGTTGCGAAAGAAATCGAACTCAAAGATAAGCTTCAGAATATGGGCGCTCAAATGGTTAAGGAAGTTGCTTCCAAAACTGCTGATATCGCTGGTGACGGTACAACTACCGCAACTGTTTTGGCGCAATCCATCGTTCGCGAGGGTATGAAATATGTTGTTTCAGGCCATAATCCAATGGACTTGAAGCGCGGAATTGATAAGGCTGTTACAGCTGCAATCGAAGAGCTCGCAAAAATCAGCAAGCCTTGCACCACTACTAAAGAAATCGCTCAAGTAGGCTCTATTTCTGCAAACAGCGACCACAGTATTGGTCAGCGTATTGCAGAAGCAATGGAAAAAGTAGGTAAAGAGGGTGTTATTACTGTTGAAGATGGCAAGTCTTTAGAGGACGAGCTTGAAGTAGTTGAGGGTATGCAGTTTGATCGTGGCTACCTCTCTCCATATTTCATTAATCAGCCTGAAAAACAAGTTGCCGTATTAGAGAACCCATTTGTTCTCTTGTTCGACAAGAAGATTGCCAATATCCGTGATTTGCTCCCAGTCCTTGAGCAAGTAGCGAAGTCTGGTCGTCCATTGTTGATCATTGCTGAAGATGTTGAGGGCGAAGCCTTGGCAACTTTGGTTGTAAACAATATTCGCGGCATTATCAAAACCTGTGCAGTTAAAGCTCCTGGTTTTGGTGATCGTCGTAAAGCAATGTTGGAAGACATTGCAATTTTGACTGGTGGCACTGTTATCGCTGAAGAAATTGGCCTCACACTCGAGAAAACAACTCTCGAGCACTTAGGTCAAGCGAAGCGTATCGAAGTCGGCAAAGAAAACACCATCATCATTGATGGCGCTGGCGATGCTAAAGCGATTGAAGCGCGAGTGAAGAACATTCGTGTTCAGATCGACGAAGCTACAAGCGACTATGACAAAGAAAAATTGCAAGAGCGTGTTGCTAAATTGGCAGGCGGTGTTGCGGTGATTCGTGTTGGTGCAGCTACTGAAGTAGAAATGAAAGAGAAGAAAGCTCGTGTTGATGATGCATTGCATGCAACTCGTGCTGCCGTCGAAGAAGGTATTGTGCCTGGTGGTGGCGTAGCATTGATTCGTGCAATGCAAGGCATCAAGGGCTTGAAAGGTGATAATGCTGATCAAGACGCTGGTATCAGTATCGTATTGCGCGCTATGCAAGAGCCTCTTCGTACTATCGTTAGCAATGCTGGTGAAGATGCTGGTGTAGTCGTTAATGCTGTACAGGAAAGCAAGGGCAACAATGGCTACAACGCTGCTACTGGTGAGTACGGTGATCTTGTTGCACAAGGCGTGATCGACCCAACTAAAGTCACTAAAACCGCATTAGTAAATGCAGCATCTGTTGCTGGCTTGTTGTTGACTACTGATTGTGCAATCTCCGAGGCGCCAAAAGAAGAATCTGCTGGCGGCGGAATGCCTGATATGGGCGGCATGGGTGGTATGGGTGGAATGGGCGGCATGATGTAATAGCCACTCCTTTCATCGGCAACTTAGCCGTAGAAGTTAAAACGCCTAGTTCAAAAGACTAGGCGTTTTTTTATCCATTTTTTTATTGAATGCGCCTATGATTCAAAAAGAAGCATGTTGCACCAAGTTAGCGCAATTGACAGTAGAAACCCGTAGTAAATCTATAAAAATGAATTAACCAAATTGAAGTTGATTTTAATAATGAGGAGATAAGCAATGAGTGAAAGCACGAACCCTTTAAAGTCGAAGTGGGTCCAGCTAGCTTTAGGTGTGATCTGCATGATGTCCATCTCAAGCCCGCAATATGTTTGGGCTTTGTTTACTAAACCCATTATGGGTCAGTTGGGCGTTACATTGACTGAGCTTCAAGTAACGTTTTCTCTTTTGATTGTGTTGCAAACTTTCTTTTCCCCATTTCAGGGATGGTTGGTTGATAAGTTTGGCCCTCGCTTACTGCTCTCAGTAGGCACCGTACTTACTGGTCTGAGTTGGGTGCTCTCAGCCAATCTGACTACCGTCTCGAATCTCTACATTACCTATGGTGTATTGGGCGGTCTCGGTACCGGCATTGTTTACATTGGTGTTGTTGGTCTAATGGTTCGTTGGTTCCCAAATAACCGTGGCTTTGCAGTAGGGATGGTTGCTGCGGGATACGGTATCGGCGCTCTTTTGACGACCTTCCCAATATCTACAAGCCTGACTGAATCCGGTTTACAAAGCACTTTGACATTCTTTGGCTACATCATTGGTGCAGTGGGTTTGCTGGCTGCGCAGGGTATTCGTGTGCCACATGCTGATCGTGTGCAAACAGCAGGTCAGATTGAAGCTGCAGCTGCTGGCGTTGCGCCAAAAACGATGTTGAAGACCCCGGTCTTTTGGCTCATGTTTTTGATGATGTCCATGATGTCAACATCTGGTCTGATGGTTATTTCTCAAATGGGCGCATTTGCAAAAGATTTTGGCATTACTACCGCAACTGTATTTGGCATGGCAGCGCTTCCATTAGCGCTCACAATTGATCGCGTTACCAACGGACTTACTCGTCCGTTCTTTGGTTGGGTTTCTGACAAACTTGGCCGTGAATACACGATGACTATCGCATTTGGTCTCGAAGCAATTGCCATGTTTATTTGGATCTCGACACGCTCCGATCCGCTGATGTTTGTATTGATGTCTGGTGTGGTGTTCTTTGGTTGGGGTGAGATTTTCTCTTTATTCCCATCAACCTTGACAGACACATTTGGGCAAAAGCATGCGACTACCAATTATGGTTTCCTGTATATGGCTCAAGGTGTAGGCTCCATTATTGGTGGTCCAATTGCCGCGTATATCCATGGTGTAGCAGATAGCTGGATACCAGTGTTTGGCATCATGATTGCCTTAGACGCGACAGCAGCCCTGTTGGCATTTTTTGTGCTGCGCCCAATGCGTGCTAATTACATGAAATCCAGAGCTGCATGATTTAGACGGAGTGGTTTTAAGTAATAACAAAAGGCTGCCAAATAGCAGCCTTTTGTTTTGAGGACTTTGTCCATTAATCAGGCTGAATACCGCCATCTTTAATCACTTTTTTCATCCTCGCCAATCCTTGGGCGATCATATCTTTTAAATGATCTGGACCGAGTGGTACAAACTCAAAACCTTGCTGTATAAGTTGTTCGCGGAGTTTTGTATCTTTGAGAACTAATGCTAAAGATTCATTTAGTTTTTCAATAACCGCTGATGGAGTGCCTTTGGGTGCTAGTAGAGCTCCCCAGGTAGAAAATTCATAACCCTTCACGCTTTCATTAATGGTGGGGATGTTGGGCAAAAGGGGGGACCGCGTTTTACTTGCAACCCCTAATACTTTTAATTTCCCAGCTCGAATGTGTGGAAGCACAACAGACAATGCGCTGATCATGACAGGCACTTGTCCGGCCATCACGTCAGTTACTGCTGCAGCAGCGCCGCGATAGGGGATATGCACGATAGGGGCGCCTGTGTATTGGCGGAAAATTTCCATACCGATGTGTTGAGGCGAGCCATTGCCGCCTGATGCGTAATCAATCTTTCCGGGCTTTTCTTTTGCGATGCGTACCAAGTCTGCCGCGGTATTTCCTGGGAATGATGGGTTAGCCACCAAAACAAAAGTAATCGCTGCAACTTCAGAAATTGGAGAAAAACTTTGCACCGGATCGTAATCAATCTTTTTATACAGATTAGGCAGCATTGTCAGAATGCTGTCATTGAAGGCGCCTAAGACATAACCATCAGCAGGGCTCTGCGCGATCTTGGCTGCGCCAATCAGTCCTGCGCCTCCAGGAATATTTTCAATAGTGATTGCTTGCCCTAGACTTTCACTCATTCTTTGAGCAATTGGCCGCATCAGTATATCAACCCCACTACCAGCTTGGAGAGGCATGATCGTTTGTATAGTGCGATTGGGGTAACTGTTCTGTGCGCTGATTGATCCAGCCCAAAAGATTGTGCAGATAGAAATCAGAATATGGGGTAATAGTGGTTTGATTTGCATATTGTCTCGATGTTGAATGGTTCAGCATTCTGTCGATGCTTGTGTCATATCTTAGCGCAATAAAAAACCGCCCGTAGGCGGTTTAATGAGGCGATTAAATCTTTGATTTTATTCAATAGACTTAACCATGTCTTCTACAACCTTCTTGGCATCACCGAAGACCATCATAGTTTTATCCATGTAAAAGAGTTCATTGTCCAAACCAGCATAACCAGCAGCCATGGAGCGCTTGTTAACGATGATGGTTTTTGCTTTGAATGCTTCCAAGATTGGCATGCCAAAAATTGGGCTGCCGGGTGTGCGAGCAGCAGGGTTCACCACGTCGTTAGCGCCTAAGATCAACACCACATCAGCCTGACCAAAGTCGCTATTGATATCTTCCATCTCAAATACTTGATCGTATGGAACTTCAGCTTCAGCCAAAAGAACATTCATATGACCAGGCATCCGACCTGCTACTGGATGGATCGCATACTTCACTGTTACACCATGATGAGTTAACTTTTCAGTCAATTCTTTAAGGGCGTGTTGAGCGCGGGCAACTGCAAGGCCATAACCCGGAACAATGATCACTTTATCTGCATTTTCCATCAGGAAGGCAGCATCTTCTGGTGAGCCTGTTTTGTAGTTCTTAGGGCCACCATCATCGCCACCGCCAGCTGCCGCTTCAGCACCAAAGCCGCCGAGCAATACTGCAAGGATAGAGCGATTCATTGCCTTACACATAATGTAAGACAGAATCGCACCAGAAGAGCCTACGCATGCACCGGCGATGATCAATACTGGATTGTTTAATGTGAAGCCAATGCCTGCCGCCGCCCAACCAGAGTAGCTGTTGAGCATAGATACAACCACTGGCATATCTGCGCCACCAATTGGGATGATTAATGTCACGCCCAATACCAATGCAATTGCACACATTGCCAAGAACGCAGCATGACTATCAACCATGTAATACGCAATACCTGCACCAATCATCGAGACTGCTAAAACCAGGTTTAGTAAATGTTGTCCAGAAAAACTTACTGGTTTACCGCTCACTTTGCCTGAGAGTTTTCCGAAGGCAATTACAGACGCAGTAAAAGTGATTGCACCAATAAATGCTCCGATAAAGAGTTCAATCTTTTGGGCACCAGTATGGTCATGTGCAGTATTAAATACAGCTGCAATTGCAATTAATACGGCAGATAAGCCAACGAATGAGTGCATCAAAGCAACGAGCTCAGGCATTTTAGTCATCTGAACGCGCTTCGCAGCCAAGGTGCCGATGATTGCGCCACCTACAACTGCTGCAGCAATCAATGAAACTGCAGGTTTGAAGTCGGGAACAAAGAAGGTGGTGATTACGGCTAACAACATACCGATCATGCCAAAGGTATTGCCTTGGCGTGAGGTGGTAGGTGAAGACAAGCCACGCAACGCGAGGATGAACAGCACCGATGAAATGAGATAAGAAATAGCGGTTATGTTTGACATTGTTTTGGTCTCTGTAGATCTTGTTCTATTTATTTAGCAGCTGCGTCAGCCTTGGGAGCTTTTTTCTTAAACATCTCTAGCATGCGGCGGGTAACCATAAAGCCCCCAAAAATATTGATGGAGGCTAAGAAAACCGCAACCGCACCAATCACACTGGTGAGGGTGATTTCATCGCCACCAATCACTTCGGTCTGCAAGAGCGCGCCAACAATGATGATTCCAGAAATAGCATTAGTAACCGCCATCAAAGGGGTGTGTAGTGCTGGGGTTACGTTCCAAACAACGTGATAGCCCACAAAAATAGCCAAGACAAATACAGTGATGCTTTGGACTGTGAGGATACTTTGAAAAGCAGCGAGATCCATGATGTTTCCTTAGTATGAATGTTCTATTAGTTTTTGCGAACAGCTTGGCCGTCACGACACATTAAGCAAGCAGTAACGATGTCGTCATCACTCGGGATAACTAACTTCGCTTCTTTATCGACGATCAGTTTCATAAAGTCGAGTAAGTTGCGCGCATAAAGTGCGGAAGCATCGGCAGCGACCATGCTGGCTAGATTGGTGTAACCCACAATCTTTACGCCATTCACATCAACCACTTTATCTGCCTGAGTCAAAGGACAGTTGCCAGATCCGTTGTCGCCTTTGCCAGCTGCCAAATCAATCACAATAGAACCTGGCTTCATATTGGCAACAGTGTTGCTATGCAGCAGAACTGGTGGCTTGCGACCAGGAATCAATGCAGTAGTAATGACAATGTCTGCTTGTTGGGCACGTTCTGCAACCAAGGCTGCTTGACGTCTCATCCAAGCCTCTGGCATTGGACGGGCATAGCCACCAACACCCTGAGCAATTTCACGCTCTTCATCTGTTTCGTAAGGCACATCAACAAACTTTGCACCTAAAGATTCGATCTGCTCCTTAGCGGCAGGGCGCACATCAGATGCTTCAATCACAGCGCCAAGACGTTTTGCAGTAGCAATCGCTTGTAGACCAGCAACGCCAGCACCTAAGATGAGAACGCGTGCTGCTTTTACGGTTCCCGCTGCAGTCATCAACATTGGCATGAAACGTTGATACTCACTTGCGGCAACCATAACTGCTTTATATCCAGCAATATTTGCTTGAGATGACAATACGTCCATGCTTTGTGCTCTAGTAGTGCGTGGGGCAGCTTCTAAGGAGAAGCCAGTAATCCCTTGAGCAGCCATAGCAGCAATGTTGTCACTATCAAATGGATCGAGCATACCAATCAGCACACTGCCAGATTGAATTTGTTTCAGTTCTGCAGCCTCAGGAGCGCGTACCTTGAGAACAATTTCTGCGCTAAAGGCGTCAGCCGCACTACCAATAGAAGCGCCTACAGCCTCATAAGCAGAGTCTGGTTGGCTCGCCTGCACGCCAGCACCTTTTTGGATGACGACAGTGTGGCCTTGGCCAATCAGTTTTTTAACGGTTTCTGGTGTTGCAGCAACCCGAGTTTCCCCAGACCTAGTTTCCAGCGGCACTCCTATGCGCATGGCATGTCTCCAAAAGCAAAATTTAAATGTCTATTTTAGTGAAATGGGTCAAAAAATGCCCATCTACTTACCCCTAAAACCACCCGCATGGCTTTTGCCTAAATTTCTGTTAAATCGGGCTAAGACTTCTACAATGTGGTTTGTCAGCTTATATTGAATTCTCGCATTTTTTGATGATCCAGCTCAATTCTTCAGCAATCCCACCTTCAAAACCCAAGAAAGTCGTTATTGGCATGTCTGGGGGCGTAGATTCGTCGGTTGCAGCTTGGATGCTCAAGGAGCAGGGCTATGAGGTTGTAGGCCTTTTTATGAAAAATTGGGAGGATGACGATAGCGATGAATATTGTTCTGCCCGCCAAGATTGGCTAGATGTCGTCTCGGTTGCTGATTTGATTGGCATTGATGTTGAAGCAGTCAATTTTGCCGCCGAATATCGCGAGCGGGTTTTTGCTGAATTTTTGCGCGAGTATTCCGCAGGGCGAACCCCTAATCCTGATGTACTTTGCAATGCTGAAATTAAATTTAAGGCCTTCTTAGATCATGCAATGAGTCTTGGGGCCGATGCCATTGCTACTGGCCACTATGCGCGTGTCCGTCACGAGGGCGGCAAAGTGCAATTATTGAAAGCGCTCGATGCCAGTAAAGACCAAAGTTATTTCTTGCATCGCTTAACTCAGCAACAGTTAGCGAATGTTTTATTTCCTTTGGGAGAAATTCCTAAAACTGAAGTGCGCGAAATTGCTGAAAAAATTGGTTTGCATAACGCCAAGAAAAAAGACTCTACTGGAATTTGTTTTATTGGTGAGAGGCCATTTCGAGAATTTTTAAATCGCTACTTACCGCGTGCACCTGGCCCCATTAAAACACCTGAAGGAAAAATTGTCGGCGAGCATATGGGCTTAGCATTTTTCACCCTAGGTCAGCGCAAGGGAATCGGTTTAGGTGGCAGTCAGGACGGCAATGGCGATGCTTGGTATGTTGCTCGCAAGGATGTTACCAATAACACCTTATACGTAGTGCAAGGTCATGAGCACCCGTGGCTATTGGCCGGTAAGCTCGATGCTATCGATGCGAGTTGGGTTGCTGGCATTACGCCTACTGCTGGAAATTACTCTGCTAAGACACGTTATCGTCAAGCAGACTCTGCTTGCACATTAAGCAACAATGATTCTTTGAATTTCAGTTTAAGTTTTCCAGATGCGCAATGGGCTGTGACCCCTGGACAATCAGCCGTCTTGTATGACGGTGATATTTGTTTGGGTGGCGGAATTATTTCCGCCTAATCCCTAAAATATTAACTATGCAGCTGGCGGTTCGGTTTCAACAAACGAAGCACGTTGCAATAGCTTTTGATACAAGCGATCTAAGTTTGGATATTGCGCCTGCCATTTAATTTCTGGAAAGCGAAATAAAAGATAGCCAACTGCACATCCAAGGGCAACATCTGCCAAAGTCATTTGGTTGCCATGACACCAGGCATTTTCACCAAGCTTCTCAGACATTTGCTCAAGTGCTTTATTGATCTTGCCGTTTTGACGATCTACCCATGCTGTGCATTGCTCATTTGCAGGGCGCCATGTACGCTCAAGGCGAGCCAAGATGCCGGCATCCATAATGCCGTCAGCCAAGGCCTCCCAGGTCTTCACTGCAGCACGCTCACGATTGTCGGTAGGGATAAGCTTGCTGACTGGACTCAAGGCGTCAGCATATTCTGCAATCACTCTAGAGTCGTAGATTGCCTCGTCATCATCCGGAATGAGGCATGGAACCTTCCCTAAAGGGTTGGAACTAGCGATTTTGGTGTCTGCAGACCATACATTGTCTAATTCAAGGTCGACATCAAGCTTCTTTTCCAAGAAAACAATGCGTACTTTACGTACATAGGGGCTGGTAAGGGATCCGATCAGTTTCATAGGGCACAGTATAGCCACCCAAACTCAGGTTTGCCCAGGCTCAGAACGCATTAAAATCAGGTTTTATTGATTTCTTCAATGTAAAGGCAATATTCGTGAGTCAGCCGCTTTCTACCCTTAACGCCCTTTCCCCTTTAGACGGTCGCTATGCCGGAAAACTAGACGCTTTGCGTCCTTGGTTATCCGAGGCTGCTTTTATGCGTCAGCGGGTTTTTGTGGAGATTCACTGGTTATTGGCTTTGGCGTCTGCAGGCCTGCCAGATGTTCCTAAGATCAGCGCAGCTGACGAAGCTTTTTTGCTTTCCCTGCCAGAAAACTTTTCTGATGCCGACGCACAGCGCATTAAAGATATTGAAGCGGTAACCAATCATGATGTCAAAGCAGTTGAATACTTCTTGAAAGAGAAAGTTGCTGGCCGCCCTGATTTATTAAAAGCAAGTGAGTTTATTCATTTTGCTTGTACCTCCGAAGACATTAACAACACCTCACATGGTTTGATGTTGCGTGGTGCGCGTGATGAAGTGTTGTTACCACAGCTGCGCAAGGTACTCTCTGTATTGACTGATTTGGCTATTGAGAACGCAAAAGTGCCTTTGCTTTCTCGTACACATGGACAACCTGCTTCGCCAAGTACTTTAGGCAAAGAGATTGCCAATATTGCTAAACGCTTAGAGCGCGCAATTGAATCTATCGCTGCAGCGCCATTGCTTGGCAAAATGAATGGTGCTGTTGGCAACTACAACGCACATTTATCTGCCTACCCTGATTTTGATTGGGAAAACTTCTCCAAGGGTGTTGTTGAAAAGCGTCTGGGATTAACTTTTAATCCATACACCATTCAGATTGAGCCGCATGATGGTATGGCCCAGTTGTTTGATGCGATTGCGCGCGCCAATACGATTTTGCTAGATATGGATCGTGACTTCTGGGCTTATATTTCTGTTGGATACTTTAAGCAACGTACCAAGGCAGGCGAGATTGGTTCTTCAACTATGCCGCATAAAGTCAATCCTATAGATTTTGAAAACTCTGAAGGTAACTTAGGCGTAGCGAATGCCCTCTTACGGCACCTCGCAGAAAAATTACCAATCTCTCGTTGGCAGCGTGACCTTACAGACTCTACTGTTTTGCGTAATCTGGGCCCCGCGTTTGGCCATAGTGTTCTAGCCTATGACAGTGCATTGCGCGGTCTAGGTAAGTTAGAGGTGAATCACGCAGCTATTGCTGCGGATCTAGATGAATGCTGGGAAGTATTGGCTGAGCCGGTACAAACTGTGATGCGTCGTTATGGTATTGAGAATCCCTACGAGCAATTAAAAGAATTGACGCGTGGCAAAGGTATCAACCAAGCAGATTTACAAAACTTCATTCGTGGTTTGAAGATTCCAGATGATGCAAAAGCACGTTTGCTTGAAATGACACCATCCTCTTATCTCGGTAAGGCGGTCGAATTGACCGAACGTCTCAAAAAGTGAGTGTGACCTCCAATTCAGGATACGGGGCTCATCCTCGTCTCTGGTTTGCTGCGTACCAATTGCTATGGCACCTGCTGTTGCCATTAGCGTTTGTGCGCCTAGCTTGGCGCGCACGATATTCATTTGCTTATTTACATCACATTCCAGAGCGCCTTGGATTTGGGTATGAGAAACCGATTATTAAAGGCTCCATTTGGATACATGCAGTTTCTGTGGGTGAGACCCGCGCGGCTCAGCCTTTAATTGAAGCCTATCTTGCCCGTGGCGAATCAATTTTGCTCACGCATATGACCCTCAATGGTCGTCGTACAGGAAAACAACTTTTTAACAAAGCCATTAGTGCTGGCCAAATTCGTCAGGTGTATTTGCCTTACGACCTTTGCTGGTGCGTGGAGCATTTTCTGAAAACGTTTAAGCCAAAATTTGGCCTCTTCATGGAAACAGAGGCTTGGCCAACAGTCGTGTTTCGTTGTGCCGAAATCAATTTACCTTTATTTTTGGTCAATGCCCGCCTTTCTGAGAGAAGTGCGCGTCGCGTGAATCGTTTTGGTAAGGCAGGACGTGCATTATTTCAGGCCTTTGCAGGCATCTTGGCGCAGACTGAATTTGATGCGGATCGTTATCGCAGCTTGGGTGTAAAAAATGTAGCCATAACCGGCAATATGAAGTTTGATGTGCCTCTTGATCCACAACTGGTTGCCCAAGGCAAAGCATGGCATCAAGATTTCCATGCAAGTAATCGACTCATGGTGTGTGCTGCTAGTACACGCGATGGTGAAGAAGAAATCATTCTCAAGGCTTGGAAAGATTTAGTGCTTAGCAATGCCTTTGAGATTCAACCTTTGCTTTGCTTGGTACCGCGTCACCCTGAGCGCTTTGGTGAAGTCGCCAATCAAATACAGGCCTCAGGTTTAAGTTTCCGCCGACGCTCTGAGTGGCCCGGTTTGCCGAAAGATAGTGCTAGCTTAGATGTCATCTTAGGCGACTCCATGGGTGAGATGCCCATGTATTACAGTGCATCTGATGTAGTTGTCATGGGTGGAAGCTTATTGCCTTTTGGCGGCCAGAACTTGATTGAAGCTTGTGCCGCAGGATGTCCAGTATTACTTGGTGAACATACCTACAATTTCCAGCAGGCTGCAGTAGATGCCATTTCAATTGGCGCTGCTAAGCGAATTAAAGGCGATCTCTCACTTGACGAAACAATTGCGCTCACAGAGTCTTTGAAAGCCTTGCTCTTAAATACTGCTGAGTTATCTAGGATGAGTCAGGCTGCCAAGAGCTACTCAACTGAACATCAAGGCGCAACCAAAAAAATCTTGGCTGCCCTTGATCAACAAAACTTTTCTCTGAGCTAAGTCTGCTTAAACTCGTGCCCCGTAGTTCGGGTCATCATTGCGAGCATTGTCATCGGGTTTTTTATCACCCTTAATTAAATCTTCTCGTGTTACTCCAAGCCACATGGCGAGTGCGGCTGCAACGAAAACGGACGAGTAAATACCGAACAAAATACCGATGGTCAGAGCCAGGGCGAAGTAGAACAGTGTTGGGCCACCAAAGATCAGCATTGCAAGCACCATCATTTCAGTACTACCGTGGGTAATCACAGTGCGACTGATAGTGCTAGTAATCGCATTATCAATGATCTCTCGGGTGTTCATCTTGCGATATTTGCGGAAGTTTTCACGAATACGGTCAAAGATCACCACTGATTCATTTACGGAGTAACCCAAGACTGCTAGGACTGCCGCCAGAACAGAGAGTGAAAACTCCCAGTGAAAGAAAGCAAAGAAGCCCAGAATGATTACCACGTCATGCAAGTTAGCGATGATGCCGGCAAGTGCAAACTTCCACTCAAAGCGGAAGGAGAGATAAAGCACAATACCGATGATGACAAATACCAGTGCCTTTAGTCCGTCAATCGCTAGCTCTTGACCAACTTGTGGACCAACGAATTCAACGCGCTGTAGTTTGACCCCAGAAGTTGCGGGATCAAGTGCCTGCATGACTGCATTGCTTTGATCCGCTGAAGAGATGAGTTTGCCTTCTACATCTTTTTGTAACGGCAAACGAATCATCACATCACGTGAGCTACCAAAGTTTTGAATTTGAGTATCCGCATAACCCAGCTTTTCAACTTTAGAGCGAATGGATTCTAGAGGGGCGGTTTGGGGATAAGTAACCTCCATTACCGTACCACCAGTAAATTCAATAGATAGGTGTAGGCCGTTATGCCAAAGAAAGAAGACTGCCGCCAAGAAAGTAATTAAAGAAATCGCATTGAGCGCCAATGCGTGGCGCATAAACGGAATATCTTTTTTGATTCTAAAAAATTCCATGACTTATTTCTCCTGTGGACGCCAAACTTGGCCGATCGCGAGTTTTTGAATCTTCTTATGTCTGCCATACCAAAGGTTGACGAGACCGCGAGAGAAGAATACAGCCGAGAACATTGAAGTCAAAATACCCAAACAGTGAACTACCGCAAAACCCTTAATAGGGCCAGAGCCAAATGCCAAAAGGGCAAGACCAGCAATCAAGGTGGTTACGTTTGAGTCTAGGATGGTTGCCCAAGCCTTATCAAAGCCAACCGCAATCGCAGTTTGCGGAGAGGAACCATTGCGAAGTTCCTCGCGAATACGCTCGTTAATCAGAACGTTTGAGTCAATTGCCATACCCAGTGCAAGTGCCATCGCAGCAATGCCTGGTAATGTGAGTGTTGCCTGCAGCATCGATAACACCGATATCAGCAATAGCAAGTTGACTGCCAATGCGACTACAGAGAAGGTGCCAAATAGAAGATAGTAGGCAACCATAAAAATAGAGATTGCTGCAAATCCAATTAATAAAGATTTAAAGCCTTTCTCAATATTCTCCGCGCCTAAGCTTGGCCCAATCGTGCGCTCTTCAATGATTTCCATTGGAGCTGCCAAAGATCCAGCGCGCAGGAGAAGGGCTAAGTCGTTTGCGCTCTCAGTGGTAGGCTGCCCAGTAATTTGGAACTTGGAGCCAAACTCGCCTTGAATGGTGGCAATTGTGAGAACCTCGCCCTTACCCTTTTCAAACAAAATCATACCCATGGGCTTGCCAATGTTTTCGCGGGTTACTTCTTGCATCACACGTCCACCAGCAGCGTCTAAGGAGATGTTGACTGCAGGACGTTGGTTTTGATCAAAGCCTGCGCTGGCATCAGTAATGCGATCGCCACTAAAAATCACAGACTTTTTGAATACGCCTAAACGATTCTCTCCAAAGCGGAATGTGTCCATGCCTGGTGGAGGTGTTTCACCAATACCAATCGTAGATACCAGTGGATCAGCAAGGCGTGATTCTAGAGTGGCGGTGCGACCAATAATGTCTTTAGCACGAGCTGTATCTTGAACGCCTGGCAATTGCACAACGATGCGCTCGGCACCTTGTTGTTGAATGACGGGTTCTTTTACTGCCAATTCATTCACGCGCTTATTTAGGGTAATGATGTTTTGTTTTACTGCATTGTCCTGAATGTCTTTCAGGGCTTTTGGTTTGAACTCACCAAATAGTTTTGCTGAGCCACCGCTAGTTTTGACTAGCCAAATAAGGTCAGGTTGTGATGTATTTAGAAGTGTGCGAGCCGCTTCAGCTTCATCGCTGCTGCCAAAATTAATAGAGATGGATTCTGGGTTGCGATCAATGCCTTGATGGCGAATATTCTTATCACGCAGTTGACTGCGTATATCAGTTGCCAAGGAGGTGACTTTCTTCTGAACAGCACCCTTCATATCAACTTGCAAGAGGAAGTAGACGCCACCACGTAAGTCTAGACCTAGTGGCATTGGTAAAGCGTTAATCGCATTTAACCAGCCCGGTGTATTGGACAAAAGATTTAGTGCAACTGTGAAATTAGGATCGTTCTGATCAACATTTAATTTTTGCTGCAGGAGATCGCGTGCACGCAATTGAATGTCGGTATTGTTAAGGCGAATTTTGATGGAGCCTACATTGCCAGCACTCTCAAAAAAGATGCCGGTGCTATTGAGGTCGGCGTCAGACAAAATCTTTTCGACACGAGATTGAGTCGCCAAATCAACCTTGATGGTTGGTTTGGCGGACGAGACTTGAACTGCTGGAGCCTCACCGTAGAAATTAGGTAATGAGTAAAGTCCGCCAATAAGTAATGCAACGGCTATGACAATATATTTCCAGAGAGGGTAGCGATTCATATCGAGATACTTTTAAACAATCGTATTAAGCAGACTTCAGAGTGCCTTTTGGCAAAACAGTGGTGATTGCACCTTTTTGTAATTGCACTTGTGTACCGGCAGCAATTTCAACAGTGACTACATCATCTTTTAAGGCGCTTACTTTTCCGAAGATGCCGCCAATAGTGACTACTTCATCGCCAACAGCCAAGGCTGAGAGCATCGCTTTAGTTTCTTTTTGACGCTTCATTTGTGGGCGAATCATGATGAAGTACAAAACTGCAAACATCAAAATTAAGGGGAGGAAGCTCATCAAGCCACCTGCATCTGCGCCCGCGGCTGGAGCCTGAGCAAAAGCATTACTAATCCACATACAAAACCTCCGTTAATAACCAAATGGAAACTGCATCATTTTTAGGCTTTAAATAGAAAGCCGTAAACCCGCAATTCTAAACGCTATGGGGCTTTAGAGGTGGTTTGAGGGGGTTATTCCCCCCTCTGGGGCTATTAATCCTGCCCAGGTTCCACGCCACGCTGGCGATTAGTGTGGAATTCCTCGCGATAGGCGCTAAAACGATCCTTACTTAAGGCCTCTCGTACTTCAGTCATTAACTGAAGGTAATACGAGAGGTTGTGAATTGTGTTGAGTTGGGACCCCAGAATCTCATTGGCTTTTTGGAGGTGATTTAAGTAGGACCTAGTGAAGTTTTGGCAGGTATAGCAAGCGCATGTAGGGTCTAGCGGACGATCATCATCTTTATACCCAGAATTGCGTAATTTCAGGTCCCCAAACCGGGTAAATAACCAGCCGTTCCGCGCATTACGAGTAGGCATTACGCAATCAAACATATCGATGCCTAAACTGACGCCCAAAATTAGGTCTTCTGGAGTGCCTACACCCATAAGGTAGTGAGGCATATGTTCAGGTAACTTTGGTGCGGTGAAATTGAGAATTCTTTCAAACTCAGGCTTTGGCTCACCAACCGATAAGCCGCCAATGGCAATACCATCAAAACCTTGGTGACTGACGGCATCCAAAGAAAACTCGCGCAGATTTTCAAACATGCCACCTTGCACGATGCCAAAAAGACCGTTACCAGTGTCAAGTTCGCGAAAACGTTTGAGTGAGCGATCGCCCCAGCGTAATGACATTTCAAGTGATGCCCGTGCTATTTTCTCTGAGGTAGGTTGCCCCTTAATTTCATAAGGAGTGCACTCATCAAATTGCATGGCAATGTCACTATTTAAAACCGCCTGAATTTCCATCGACACTTCGGGTGACATAAAAAGTTTGTCACCGTTGATTGGTGATGCAAAGGTGACGCCTTCTTCAGAGATCTTACGCAACGCACCTAAGCTAAATACCTGAAAGCCGCCAGAGTCTGTCAGGAGCGGTTTATCCCAACCCATAAAGCGATGTAACCCACCATGCTTTTTAATGACATCTAGACCTGGCCTCAGCCAAAGATGAAAAGTATTTCCTAAAATGATTTGAGCTTTAGCTTCGTTGAGATCACGTGGCGTCATCGCTTTTACGGTGCCATACGTGCCCACAGGCATAAAGATGGGGGTTTGCACGCTGCCGTGCGGAAGATCAAGCTGACCAAGACGTGCAGGACTTTGGGAGTCGCGCGCCAAAATATTGAAGTGAACGGGTTTGGTCATATTTCTGTTTTCTCAAGTCGGCAAAGAAACATGGCATCTCCATAACTGAAGAAGCGATATTTCTGGTGAATTGCATGTTGGTATGCGGCACGAATATTTTCCATCCCCGCAAAGGCGCTTACCAACATCAATAGAGTAGATTTTGGCAGATGAAAGTTGGTTAGTAAGCAATCTACCGTTTTAAATTGAAAACCCGGTGTAATAAAGAGGTTCGTTTCACCACTGCTTTGTCCAGTTGCTGCTTGGCTTTCTAGGGCGCGTAGGCTAGTAGTGCCAACAGCAATGACTCTCCCGCCATTCTTCTGAGTTTTTGTAATTGCTTGCAAAGTAGCGTCCGGAATAGAAAACCACTCATAGTGCATCTTGTGCTTGGACAGATCTTCCTCGCGAACGGGGGTAAATGTGCCTGCACCAACATGTAAAGTCACTGTAGCCTGCTCAACTCCCAAGTTATTTAATTGCTGCAGAATGGACTCGTCAAAATGTAGACCTGCGGTTGGTGCAGCAACGGCGCCTGGATTTTTCGCAACAACAGTTTGATAGCGTTGCGCATCTTCACCATCAGGTTGATGCTCGATGTATGGAGGAAGAGGTAGTTCACCAAAACGCTCAAGCAAAGCAAAAACATTTTCTGGAAAGCGGACTTCATAAAAGCGACCGTCATACCCAATCATCTCGACAGGAAAGGTTTCGCCGGCTTGATTGTGAATATGAACAATAGAACCCGTCTTGGGAACTTTAGATGCCCTGATTTGGACCCAAGCCTGCTTATCGCCGCTAATGCGCTCAATGAGGAGTTCGACATTGCCCCCAGTCTCTTTTTTGCCATGAAGTCTCGCGGGTATGACCTTAGTGTCATTAAAGACTACCAAGTCCCCAGGATGCATCAGGTTAAGAATGTCCTTAAACTGACTATCTACAAGCTGAACGCAATCATCCCGCTCAGCCTTGACCTCCAGGAGGCGGCTATCGGTTCTATTCGCCAAGGGGTGTTGGGCGATTAGTTCGGCTGGGAGTTCGTAATTAAAGTCGGAGAGTTGCATAGCATTACCATCAGGTATTAGATTTTAACGATGACTACTAAGCAAGCGCCAAACACACTGCAAAAAATGGGTTTAGACAGCCCAATGGCCCTTGCTTTGCACCTGCCATCCCGCTATGAGGATGAAACCGAGTTATGTACGATTGAAGAGGGCTTGATACAGGGGCGCTTTAGCTCGCTGCAAACTCAAGGCGTGGTGATCAAAAACCAGGTCCTGTTTCGACCCAGAAGGCAAATGATTGTCACGATAGAGGACGACACAGCAACATTACAGCTGCGCTTTCTCAATTTCTACCCAAGTCAACAAAAGCAAATGGCAGTGGGTGCGCATGTTCGAGTTCGGGGAGAGGTGCGCGAAGGTTTTCAGGGGCCCGAGATGGTTCATCCTACCGTCAAGGCGGTTGCCCCAGATGCACCGTTACCTTCAAGTTTGACGCCGGTTTATCCCGCTAGTGCAGGCGTATCGCAAGCAGTCATACGCAAGGCAGTCACCCAGGCTTTACGTGATCCCAGCTTGCAAGAAAGTTTGTCTGAGTTTTTACCCAAGCAATTAATGATGGAGTTACTGCCAAGCAATGACTGGCCGAATTTGCAGTCAGCAATAACTTATCTGCATCAACCTCCAGCAGATGCCGATACACAGGCCTTGTTAGAGCGCACCCATCCAGCATGGCGTCGTGTTCAATTCGAAGAGTTGCTTGCTCAACAAATATCCTTAAAGCGTGCGCACGCTATTCGT
The DNA here is from genome assembly GCF_018687695.1 of Polynucleobacter sp. MG-6-Vaara-E2. Taxonomy (NCBI): domain Bacteria; kingdom Pseudomonadati; phylum Pseudomonadota; class Betaproteobacteria; order Burkholderiales; family Burkholderiaceae; genus Polynucleobacter; species Polynucleobacter sp. MG-6-Vaara-E2. The sequence goes on along the minus strand of NZ_CP061303.1, from coordinate 1,723,271 downwards.
AGAGAGCGGCATGCTCCGAGTTTTGTCGATTCAAATGAGAATGTTGGTTCTTTAGAAACTCGTCTTCTGAGAGTTTTACCGTTTCAATTAACAAAAGCCCAAGCACGCGTTTGGGATGAGATTAGCTCCGACCTATCGAAGCCATTTCCGATGAATCGTCTGCTCCAAGGAGACGTTGGCAGCGGTAAGACTGTCGTAGCTGCCTTGGCGGCAGCGCGTGTTATGAATCATGGTTATCAAGCAGCAGTGATGGCGCCGACCGAAATATTAGCTGAGCAGCATTATTTAAAGATGAAGGAGTGGTTTGAGCCTTTAGGAATTCAGGCCGCTTGGCTGTCTGGAAGCTTGAAAGCTAAAGAGAAAAGATCTGCTCAAGAAATGATTGAGAGTGGTTACGCTCAACTCATCATTGGTACTCATGCTCTCATTCAGGAAAATGTAAGCTTTGCAAAATTAGGTTTAGCGGTAATTGATGAGCAACACCGTTTTGGTGTCCGTCAGCGTCTAGAAATTCAGCAACGCGTTGGCTCGGAATTATTTTATTGCCATCAGTTAATGATGTCGGCCACACCAATTCCCCGTACTCTGGCAATGACCTATTACGCCGATCTTGACGTGTCTGTAATTGATGAGTTGCCACCGGGGCGCAAGCCTATCGCCACTAAGGTAGTCAAAGCTAGCCGACGCGATGAAGTGATTAGCGGTTTGCAAAGTTGGTTGTCCAAAGGATTACAGGCTTATTGGGTATGTCCTCTGATTGAGGAGTCAGAGGCATTGCAACTCCAAACCGCCGTAGAAAGTTTTGAGCAATTAACTCAAGCACTACCAGAATTCAAAGTGGGTCTAGTACATGGACGCTTAAAAGCAGAAGAAAAAGCGGCAGTTATGGCGGCATTCAAAGCCAATGAAATTCAATTGCTGGTAGCTACTACCGTGATTGAGGTTGGAGTTGATGTACCTAATGCTGCTCTGATGGTGATTGAGCACGCAGAGCGTTTTGGTTATGCGCAGATTCACCAATTGCGAGGGCGCGTGGGTCGCGGCTCTGCAGATTCAGTATGTATTTTGATGTATGCAGAACCTTTGTCTATGGCAGCTAAAGAGCGTTTACAAACCTTGCGTGAGACATCTGATGGTTTTGTGATTGCTGAGCGCGATCTATCTTTACGTGGGCCAGGAGAGCTTCTGGGTGCAAAACAATCAGGTGATGCCATGCTACGTTTCGTTGATTTGCAGCGAGATGCCTGGTTGATTGAGTTAGCTCAGCAGGCTGCGGAGCGATTATTAGCTAAGCATACTAATATCGTTGAGCGTCACTTAGAGCGTTGGCTGGGCTCTAGAGCCGAGTTTCTGAAGGCATAATTTAGGCATGTCTTTTGTTGATCGCCTTAAAGCCTATGCTTATCTTATACGTTTAGATAAGCCGATTGGTACTTTGCTGCTTTTATGGCCGACTTTATGGGCCTTGTGGCTAGCAAGCTCAGGCATCCCTGACTTCAGTATTTTGTTCATCTTTGTAGCTGGCACCATCTTGATGCGAAGTGCGGGGTGTGCAATTAATGATTATGCGGACCGTGACTTTGACCGTCATGTACAAAGAACCCAAGGTCGCCCAGTGACTAGCGGAAAAATTTCTGGAAAAGAAGCAGTCGCTATTGCTACAAGTCTAGCGCTCATTGCTTTTCTGTTAATTCAGCCCCTCAATACCTTTACTAAGCAACTTTCAGTTCTCGCTTTATTGGTCGCTTTTATTTACCCATTTACCAAACGTTTCTTTGCCATGCCACAAGCGGTGCTAGGAATTGCTTTTGGCTTTGGCATTCCAATGGCTTATGCCGCCATTCTGGATTTCATTCCACTCGAAGCTTGGATCCTATTTATAGGCAATGTTTTTTGGGCCATTGCTTATGACACAGCGTATGCCATGGTCGATCGAGAGGATGATTTACGTTTAGGTTTACGAACCTCGGCAATTACTTTCGGAAAACATGATGTACTAGCTATCGGCATCAGTTACACCATTTTGCTTGTGAGCCAACTTTGGGTTGCGCAACTCGCGGACCTCAGTAACTACTTTTTGGTGGGCTGGATTATGGCTTTAGGGTGCGCAATTTATCACCTCAAACTTATTTCCACTAGGGGGCGAGACGAGTGCTTTTTAGCATTCCGTCACAATAATTGGTTGGGTGGATTTTTATTCTTAGGAATCGTGTTGGGTCTAAGTATTAACTAATTGAGAACCAACTCAGTTTTTACCCAGCTCGTCGCCCATTGTTTTGCCACGCTGACTGGCAGCATCAATTGCTTTTTCCAAGATCTCATGCCAACCATGTCGGCTCATGACATCCAAGGCCGCAGCAGTCGTGCCACCCTTGGAGGTAACACGTTCACGCAAGATGCCGGCATGCTCATCTGAGTTGTGCGCTAACTGAGTAGCACCTTCAAGAGTGGCGTAGGCTAATTTGCGTGCAGTCTGTGCATCAAGGCCTAGTTTTTCTCCTGCAGATTGCATTGCCTCTAGGAATGCAAAAACATAAGCTGGGCCGCTACCAGAAACGGCTGTAACGGCATCCATTAATTTTTCATCAGACACCCAAACAGCTTGACCAACGGCGTTGCAAATAGTCTCTGCTAAAGCGCGATCTGATGGATTTACCGCAGCATCAGCAAATAGACCAGTAATACCCTTTCCAATGAGAGCGGGTGTATTGGGCATAGCACGGACACAGCGAGCATGATCTAACCAACGACTCATATCTTGAAGTCGAATGCCTGCGGCAATAGATAAGATCAGCGGACCTGGTGCTGTTGCATGTTTCAGTTTTGATGCTAGACCCTTAGCAACCACATTAAAGTCTTGAGGTTTGATGGCCATCACCACCACATTGTTTTTTGAGAAGTCAAAAGCAATCTGCTCTAGAGCGCCAATACCTTGTACACCAAAGTCTTCATGTAGCTTTAGAGCTGTCACGGCATTTGCTTCAACCACTGAAATTTGATTGGGTTCAAATCCATTGGCCAGAAGACCGCTAATTAAAGCGCGACCCATATTGCCACCACCAATAAAAGTGATGTGTGCATTACTGTTTTGCATGTTCTTTTGTTGACTCATTTAGTAATCTTATCGCGCTTCCCAAAAATAGCCGTTCCAACCCGCACCATGGTGCTGCCCTCTGCGATAGCGGCCTCTAAATCATCGGACATACCCATTGAGAGCGTGTCAAAGAATTGATAGCCTGGGTCCAAGGCTCGGCTAGTTTGAATCTTCCGAAAGCAATCTTGTACTGCAGCAAATGCCTCTCTCTGGATCTTAGCGTCTGGATTGGGAGCGGGAATAGCCATGAGGCCACGTAAGGTGACGTTTGGGAGCTGGCTGATGGCATCGCAAAGAGCCTCCGCTTCCGTGAGTGCCACACCACTCTTACTGTCTTCCTCGCTAACGTTTACTTGAACGCAAAGTTGTAATTCAGGTAAGTTCGGAAATTCGCCTCTCTGGGTCGATAGTCGCTCTGCAATTTTGAGCCTATCCACACTATGAACCCAATCAAAATGCTCGGCAACGTCTCTTGTTTTATTGCTTTGCAGGGGTCCAATAAAGTGCCAGATGAGCCAAGGCCTGAGTTTTGCTAATTGAATAATTTTTTCAACACCCTCTTGCACGTAGTTTTCGCCAAATGCAGATTGACCGGCATGCATTGCTTCTTCAACAGCGGACGCAGGAAAGGTTTTGCTAACAGCGAGCAACTCAATTTCTTCAGGCTCCCGCTTTGCGGCTAGAGCAGCCAACTCTATACGATTTCTAACCTGAATAAGATTAACGACAATCGAGTTCATTAAGCCTTGGCTTGCTGATGAATGAGTTGATCAACGATTTCAATCCAATGAAGTACTGGCGTATCTTCCTGTTGGAGATGGGTAATACAGCCAATATTCCCAGAGACAATGACCTCGGCGCCAGACTCTTCGCAAGCCGCATTTAAATGGGTTAACTTATTTTTACGTAATTGTTCTGAGAGCTCTGGTTGTGTCACAGAGTAAGTGCCGGCAGAGCCGCAGCAAAGATGGCTGTCATTGCAAAGACGTACGCCAATACCTAAGCTAGAAAGCAGCCCTTCGACTTTTCCCCGAATCTGTTGACCATGCTGCAAAGTGCAGGGTGGGTGATATACCACGCCTGGCTTTTGATCAGAGCCAATGATTTGTACTAGTTCATTTTGAAGTGAGGGCAAAATCTCTGCAATGTCTTTGGTTAATTCTGAAATCTTTTTCGCTTTCGCGGCATACGCAGGATTATTTGCAAAGAGATGTCCATAGTCTTTGACCATGACACCACATCCAGACGCGGTCATCACAATCGCTTCAATACCTTGCTCAACCAACGGCCACCATGCATCAATATTTAGCTTGGCATTCTCAAGACCGCCTGCCTGGTCATTTAGGTGATAACGCAATGCACCACAGCAAGTAGCATTAGATGCGCTGACGAGTTGAATCTTCAGTGCATCTAATACTCTTGCTGTTGCTGAGTTGATGTTAGGCAACATACCAGGCTGAACACAACCCTCTAGGATGAGCATCTTGCGTGCGTGTACTGCTTTAGGTCGAGCATAAGGATTAGTTGTTGGGGCTAAAGCTTTATTTTTTGCTAAAGGAATCTTGCGCTGAATTCCACTGGGCATGAGTGGGCGCACTAAGCGTCCCAAAGTCATTGCAGAATTAAATAATGCGGGTTTGGTCAAGCCTTCCTTGAGGGCCCAGCGAGTAAGGCGCTGACCTAGTGGGCGCTCGGGCGTATTTTCTTCTGCCCATTTGCGACCAATATCAACCAAGTTGCCATATTGCACGCCGCTAGGGCAGGTACTTTCGCAATTACGACACGTGAGGCAGCGATCTAAATGCAAACGGGTTTTTTCAGTTGGCGCTTGACCTTCCGCAATTTGCTTGATGAGATAAATACGACCACGTGGCCCATCCAGCTCATCACCTAGTAGTTGATAGGTAGGGCATGTAGCAGTACAAAAACCGCAGTGAACACATTTACCCAAGATGCGGGCTGCCTCTATACCTTCAGGAGTATTGGCAAATTGAGGGGCGAGTTGAGTTTGCATAGAAATACTTATGGAAGACGTTTAGTGGCAAATACACCGGCCGGATCAAATGCCGATCTTAGGCGTGCTTGTACTGTTTCGAGAGCTGTGGAGTGCGCTTGTTCGCTAAGCAGAGTAAAACGCTGTAAGGATGGGTCAACATCTGAACCTTGTTTAAAGCGGGTTACATGACCACCATGACTACTGACAATTTTTTTGATTGCTGTAAAAGTAGCTTCATCACCAGGGGCTTTAACCCAGCGTTGCTGCCCGTGCCACTCGAGAACTTCATCCTTGTTAGAGTTTGGGAAGACCAATGGGCCGCATGCTGCAGGCAGTGCTAAACGGTATAAGGTTTGATTTCCTGTAAGACTAGTAAACGCCGATAGTTTTTGCTCGCGGACATCATTCCAAAAGATTGCTGCTTCTTCAGGAGTGATTTCATATGTGTTGACTAAAGAGCTCATCAAGGGAATAGCTGCTTTTACTGCAGCTACTGCGCCTGATAAGCGAATAGTGAGCTCGCCATCACTATCTTGATTGCCAATCCAGCAACTGGCTGATAGTGGCAAAGGTTGACCAGCCCATTCATTGAGAATCCTTAAGGCTTTTTCTTGAGAAACCTGGCAACGCAATGTGGTAGTAGCAGCAGGCTTAGGCAAGACCTTAACGGATGCTTCTAGCAATAAGGAAAGAGTTCCCATGGATCCTGGCAGCAGACGAGATACGTCATAACCTGCAACGTTCTTCATCACCTTACCGCCAAAGAAAAGATCCTGACCTTTGCCATCAAGAATACGAGCACCCAAAACAAAATCGCGGAAATTACCAACGCTAATGCGCCCTGGTCCTGCGAGTCCAGCAGCAATGGCGCCACCAAAAGTGGCATGCTCGCCAAAGTGGGGAGGTTCAAATGCGAGAACTTGATTCTTCTCTTTGAGCGCTGCTTCAATCTCTTTTAAGGGTGTACCGGCACAGGCGGTAATGACAAGTTCTTCAGGTTGATATTCCAAAATACCGGAATAAGAACGTGTATCTAACTTGGTGAGCTGATTGGGATTGCCATACCAAGCTTTTGTACCACCACCTTCTATAGAGAGCGGAGTTTGGTTCTTTGCTGCATTCAGAATCTGTTCGCGAAAACTGCTAATCCTAGGGTTGGTAGCCGTCATTAGAAGCGCTCCAATTCCGGATGTGGCAGATTGCCGCCGCTAATACGCATACGCCCGTACTCAGCGCAGCGATTTAAGGTTGGAATTGCCTTATCAGGATTGAGGAGCTTTTCTGGATCAAAAGCTGCTTTGACACCCCAGAAAGATTCGCGTTCACCCTCGCCAAACTGAACACACATTGAATTAATTTTTTCTATACCAACACCATGTTCACCAGTAATGGTTCCGCCAAGTTCAACACAGGCTTCCAAGATTTCTGTACCGAATTCTTCAGCGCGGTGCCATTCTTCTTGATCGGCACCATTAAATAAAATGAGTGGATGCATATTGCCATCACCTGCATGGAATACATTCAGGCAGCCAAGACCATATTTCACTTCCATACCCTGAATACGTTTGAGTAAGGTTGCAATATGGCGGCGTGGAATGGTGCCGTCCATACAGTAGTAATCTGCTGCTAAACGACCAGCAGCAGGGAAGGCATTCTTTCGACCGCTCCAAAACTTTAAGCGTTCAGCTTCGTCTCTAGAGATCTGAATACCAGTAGCACCAGCATGCTCCAAAACTTTGGTCATGCGTTCAATTTCTTCCGCCACTTCTTCTGGAGTGCCATCAGATTCGCAAAGCAAAATAGCTGCAGCATCTAAGTCATAGCCTGCATGCACAAACTCTTCAACGGCACGAGTAGTGGCTTTGTCCATCATTTCTAAGCCGGCAGGAATAATACCTGCAGCAATAATGGCAGCAACCGCATTGCCGCCTTTTTCAATATCGTCAAAGCTAGCCATGATCACGCGCGCTAACTTCGGTTTGGCAACCAGCTTTACAGTGACTTCAGTGACTACTGCCAACATACCTTCACTACCCATCATGATTGCTAGCAAATCCAATCCTGGTGAGTCAGGAGCTAAGCTACCAAACTCCACAATCTCGCCACTCATAAGAACACCGCGTACACGCAAGACGTTATGTAAGGTCAATCCATATTTAAGGCAGTGCACGCCACCAGAGTTCTCATTGACATTGCCACCAATGGAGCAAGCAATTTGGGATGAGGGATCTGGTGCGTAATACAGACCCAAATGAGCTACAGCTTCTGAGATTGCCAGATTGCGAACGCCAGGTTGGACCACTGCAGTTCGAGTAAATGGGTCGATGCTGATGATCTTCTTGAGCTTGGCAAGAGAAAGAACAAGGCCTTGTGAAAGCGGCATCGCTCCACCTGATAAACCTGTTCCAGATCCCCGAGGCACCACCGGGATTTGCATCTCAAAGCAGATCTTCAGAATTTGGGCTACCTGCTCCTCTGTTTCTGGAAGGGCAACAGCCAAAGGCATCCTGCGGTAGGCCGCTAAACCATCGCATTCGTAGGGAATCGTGTCTTCTGGCTCCCAAAGCAGGGCATGCTCTGGGAGAATTGGGCGCAGGGCCGAAACCAGTTTGGACTGAAGGGCGCTAATAGCGGCCAGATCGGGGGGCGGGGTCACCATATTCATGACAATCATTTTAGCCATTTACCTATAATTAAGCTCATGGGAAATCGACTATCAAAAATCGCCACTAGAACGGGTGATGCTGGCATGACTGGCCTTGGAGACGGAAGTCGCGTTGAGAAGGATCATTTGCGTATTTGCGCCATGGGTGATGTCGATGAGCTTAATTCAGAAATCGGTGTTTTGATGACCGAAGAGATCCCAGCCAGTATTGCTGATGAGCTAAAAACCCTCTTTTTGCAAATTCAGCATGACTTGTTTGATCTGGGCGGCGAGCTCTGCATTCCAAATTACAAACTGCTTAATCCAGATCATGTGGCTCAATTAGATATCTGGCTAGAAAAATACAATCAACAACTTCCTCCGCTCACTGAATTTATTTTGCCAGGCGGAACTCGTGCTGCAGCACAAGCTCATGTGTGTCGTACAGTTTGCAGAAGAGCAGAGCGCTCGATTGTGCGTCTAGGATGGGAAGAGCCGTTATATGACTCCCCACGTCAATATGTGAACCGTTTATCTGATTTATTGTTTGTTATCGCTCGCATTCTTAATCGCGCAGCAGGTGGAACGGATGTGTTGTGGAAGCACGAAAAAAAAGAGACTAAATAAATCAGTCTCTTTTAGTATTTGCTAAATGAATGCAGTATTACTTCTTTTTGCTGCGACGTTTTTTCACTGCAGCCGCAAGCCGCTCGAGTACCTGAACTGAATCATCCCAATTAATACAAGCATCAGTAATACTCTTGCCGTACTCTAATTTGCTTGGGTCATCCTTGCCTGGTGTAAATTTCTGTGCACCCTCATTGAGGTGACTCTCCACCATGACACCAAAAATTTGATGTGAGCCAGATTCAATTTGCTTACCAATATCATCGGCTACAACGATTTGACGTTCATGTTTTTTGCTCGAATTAGCATGTGATAGATCAACCATCAAACTACCACGAAGCTTGCCAGCTTCAAGCTCAGAGCATGCTGCCTCAACAAATTTAGCCTCATAGTTAGGCTCCTTGCCTCCGCGCAAGATAACGTGGCAATCTTTATTACCTTTAGTTTCGACTACGGATACTTGACCATTTTTATGAACGGATAAAAAGTGGTGAGGACGTCCTGCCGCTTGAATTGCATCAGTAGCAATTTTGATATTGCCATCAGTACCATTCTTAAATCCGATTGGCGCAGATAAGCCTGAAGCAAGTTCACGGTGCACTTGACTCTCGGTTGTACGTGCACCAATGGCGCCCCAAGAAATAAGGTCGGCAATATATTGCGGAGAAATGACGTCTAAGAATTCACTACCAGCAGGCATGCCGAGACGGTTGATTTCCATCAAAACTTGGCGCGCAAGGCGTAAACCTTCTTCGATGCGATAAGACTCGTCGAGGTAAGGGTCGTTAATCAAACCTTTCCAGCCAACAGTAGTGCGTGGTTTTTCAAAATACACACGCATCACGATTTCGAGTTCACCTGCAAAACGATCGCGCTCAGCTAACAGTCTTTGGCAATATTCCAGCGCTGCTCTTGGATCATGAATTGAGCATGGGCCAATGATCACGAGTAAGCGATCATCTTTGCCGTGAATGATGTCGCGGATCTTTTTACGTGTTTTGCTAATTAATGCTTCTGTGGGTGTTCCAGAGATTGGAAAGAAGCGAATCAGATGTTCTGGCGGAGGCAGAACAGAAATGTTATCTATGCGTTGATCGTCAGTATCCGACGTTTTGTCAACGGCGGAGTACCAGTTAGCGGGATTCGTATTTTGTTGGCTCATACGACTATTTTAAGCCGTAATTTGCCAATATCAGGCGGTGCCGCCAACCGTCAGGCTGTCGATCCTTAAAGTGGGCTGTCCAACCCCGACTGGCACGCTTTGACCTTCTTTGCCACAAACCCCAACCCCACCGTCTAATTTGAGGTCGTTGCCGATCATGGAAACCTGTTTCAGGGATTCTGGGCCACTACCGATGATAGTGGCGCCTTTTACGGGATATTGGATTTTTCCGTTTTCTACCCAATAAGCCTCGGAAGCGGAGAAGACAAATTTGCCACTAGTGATGTCAACCTGACCTCCACCGAAATTCACCGCATAAAGACCCCGTTTAATACTTGCCACAATTTCTTCCGGATCATCTTTACCGGCCAACATATAAGTATTGGTCATGCGCGGCATTGGTAGGGACGCAAAACTTTCGCGACGTCCATTACCCGTCAGTGGCATTTTCATGAGTCTCGCATTCAAACTATCTTGAATGTAACCCTTCAAAATGCCATCCTCAATCAAGGTAGTGCATTGAGTGGGTGTGCCTTCATCATCAATATTCAGTGAACCTCTACGACCTGATAATGTGCCATCGTCAACTACAGTGACGCCCTTAGCAGCAACGCGTTGACCAATTCGTCCTGCAAATGCGGAGGAGCCCTTACGATTAAAGTCACCCTCAAGACCATGGCCTACTGCTTCATGTAAAAGTACGCCTGGCCAACCGGGGCCCATGACAACCGTCATTGGCCCAGCAGGTGCAGGGCGAGACTCAAGATTTACCAATGCGCCATCCACTGCCTCATCAACATAGCGATTAATGAGGTCAGCATCAAAATATAGGTAGTCATGGCGCGCTCCGCCACCTGATGAGCCCGACTCGCGGCGACCATTTTGCTCTGCAATGACGTGCACAGAGACTCGTACCAGTGGACGAATATCAGCTGCCAATAATCCATCTGCCCTGGCGACAAGAACTACATCAAACTCACCAGCAAGACTTGCCATTACTTGAATGATGCGGGGATCACGCGCTTTAGCGCGACGCTCAATACCTTCAAGTAAAGCAATTTTTTCTTTCGGCTGAAGGGAGTCAAGCGGGTTTAAATCTGAATAAAGTTTATTTGATGCAGGGTTGAACAACTTTTTAGCCACTGCTTGCTTGCCACCTTGTGGACCAATCACACGTGTAGCCTTAGCAGCTTTACTGAGCGCTTCGATATTAATTTCATCTGAGTATGCAAACGCCGTTTTATCTCCGTAGATAGCACGTACGCCAACACCTTGATCAATGTTGAAGCTACCGGATTTGACAATGCCTTCTTCAAGACTCCAACTCTCGCTGCGTGTATGTTGAAAATAGAGATCTGCATCGTCAAGGCGATGTGAAAACATATTTCTAAAGGTATGGTGGAGGTCTCGCTCGGATAAGCCTGTGGGCTCGAGCAATATCGATTTGGCTAATTTAATAAGGTCTGCCTGCTTTTTGGTCTTTGTCCAATTGGCTGGAAATAGTGCTTCGGGTGCGTTCATGTGATTCGGCAGATCCTTGATTAAAGCTTGCGGTGCGCAAGTGCTGGTAACTGAGAGCGTACCTTGTTTAATTTTTCTTTGCTTAAAACGCCCGAGATAAAGCCTTCACCTTCGGGTAGATCGGCCAATATCGTGCCCCAAGGATCGATTAGCATGCTGTGGCCCCAGGTGCGTCTTTGATTACGATGCACACCACCTTGTGCAGAAGATAGGACATAAGATTGATTTTCAATTGCGCGAGCGCGCAACAGAATTTCCCAGTGATCCTTGCCGGTGGTGTATGTAAATGCCGCTGGAATGATGTGGCAGTCTACTGCACCCATGGCACGATACAGTTCTGGAAAACGTAGGTCGTAACATATGCTTAGACCAAAAATCCACTCTTGCTTATCGTGGGTGATTTTGAGTAACCCCGGTTTATCGCCAGCCTCAATCGTTTCAGATTCTTGGTAACGCTCTGTCGATGTCTGAAAGCCAAATAGATGAATTTTGTCGTAACGTCCAATCTGCTGGCCACTAGGATTAAAGGTAAGCATAGTATTAAGCACCTTCCCAGGGTCTTTAGCTGCCAAAGGGATGGTGCCTGCTACTAAATGAATTGCATTGTCTTTTGCGAAGCTTGCAAGCTGGTCTTGAATTGGTCCGCTACCAAAAGCCTCTCGCACTCCTACCTTGTCAGTATCTTTGAGGCCCATCATGCAAAAGTATTCTGGTAGCACGACTAACTGTGCTCCATCTTGCGCAGCAGTGCGAATGAGTCTGCCAGCCGTCCCCAGATTCTCTTGAAGGTCTGGAGTAGAGATCATTTGTATCGAAGCAATTTTCAGTAATGCCGAGTTTGCAGTGGCGCTCATAAGAATCTAGTTGGGAGTTTTTGGGATGCTGCCTGAATTATTCTGCGGTGCAGGGCTAGGTGCATTGTTCAAGCTAGGCTTACTCTGTTCTTTGAGTAATTCTTTGCTTCTAATAGATTCTAGGATTTTTGAGTCAATCGGTTGGCCTTGTTGATTTAAAGGAATCACTTCGGGATCTTCCCACGATCCTTGTACCAAGTAGTCTGACTGGAGGCTGCGATTAATTTGGCTAGTCAATAAGTATTGGCCAACTAAGGCCCCTAATCCGACGATAGGGTTGATTGCAAAGGCAGCCAGAGATCCTGCAGTCGCATCAATCGTTGGGAAAATAGTGATCCGCAAATCTTGTGTTTGCTTTGGAATATTAATTTGACCATTCATGGCAACGCGCGCTTGGTCAAGATTCATATTGAATTGCTGAGTTTGAGCAACCCCATTACTAATCTCAAAGTTACTTGTAATGGAATTAAATGGCGTCCCTTTGGTAACGATATTGCCAAGACTGCCTTTAAGGTCAAGCGTTGCAAATCTAAACAAGCTCTGAAGGCTAAGCACATCTAGAATTTTTGCGCCGCTCGTATTGACTTCCATTAAGCGACCTTTTTCAAGATTTAAGCTAGCTTTTCCATTTAGGGTTTGGTATTGGGGGTTGTAAGGCGAGCCATCCCATTCCACGTTAGCGCTGACTTTACCTTGGCCGCCTTCAATTGACTTCTGAGGAGTCCAATGAGCAATGATCTGCCCAGCATCCTTTACATCCATGCTGATATTTAGGACGCTATGCTCAACAGAATTTTTTGTACCGCCACGCCATTGACCGCTGACTGATGTAGCACCCTGGGGATTATTTGCTTGAATCGAATCAATTTTTAAAACATTGTCCTTGGTATTCGTTTTAATTTTGAGCTGACCAAGCTGTGCTTTTGACCAAGAAAAATCGTCAATCGTTAAATCTAAGCTTGGAATGGCTTCAGGGCTAAGCGATTTTCTAGTGCTCGCATTTACCTTTGACGTGCTTGCTGGAATAGGGTCCGGAAGTTTGAGCTTTATTAGACGTCCGCTTACTAGACCACTGCTATAAGATTTGCCGGCCGCCTGATATTGAAGCTGACCTGTAATCTGGGGTGAGTTTAGTCGCATGTCCCAGACATTCTTTTTATTATTTGCAGTGACATTAATATCTTGCCAAAGACGATTTATTGCGGTCAGCTTTTTGACTTGGGCCATGACCTGAACGTTGCTTGTATTGATTTCGCTTTCTTGTACTTGGGCAGATTTATTAGTGCCTAAAAATTCTTGCCAAGCGTCAAGATTGAGTTCATTGCTCACCAGGTTCACTTGAAAACCTTGTTGCGGTATGTTGGGTGAAGTTCCTACACCCAGACCTTGGCGAACTTCATAGTCCCGGCCTAACACCCCTTGTATTGAATATAGATCTCCAACTTCTCCAGACCAACTGATGCGATTAGGATTGTTCCTATCTCCATTAAAGGTTTTAATATTGAGATCACCCATTAATGGAGAGCCAGCGTTTTTTTTTGCAGGGACGGGCGCATTAAGAGACCAATTTTTAAGATCAAAGCGAATATTAGAGTCACTGCCAAGCTTACCAAAGCTAATATTGCCGTCATACTTGATAGAGCCATTCATCGCATTGAGTATGGGGCGAAGTTCTGGGCGCGAGGTATTGGCAAAATAGTCTTTAACAAAATTAGCTTGCATGTCACCGGTAATTTTGAAGTTTTGCTTATTACTATTGTCGTCGGTGCTGACTACATTAATAGTGCCACCTAGAAAATTAGCAGAAACATCTTCAAATTCAGGATTAGATTCAGTGATACGAATATTTCCTTTGAGATTTTCAAAGGGTGGAATGCCTGCCCACTCTGCTCGATTACCGGGTAGAGCTATTTTCAGATCAACACTCGTATCTGCAGAGCCGGTTAAAGGAACTTTAAGCCCAAGATCTAGATTGAGCGGGCCGCTAATGCGAAGATTCTCTGCAAGCTTACCTTCTTTCTTACCAGCGGGAGATGCATAAAAATACTCGAGCATTTGTGATGCCTCGCCACTTGCCTTGCCATTAACGGAGAGTATTAACTGTTTTGCGCTGACATTCAGAATATCAGCATGAAAAGTATTTAAGGCGATTTGTTTGTAATTCGCTTTATTAATATCCACCGTAAGCTTGGCATTAGTCATCCTAATATTGCCATTGACATTGGTGAAGGTTGACCAGGTTCCTTGATTACTTGGTAGGGTTGGAACAGGGCTAAAAGCTGCACCAGATATGGGCAGGTTTAAGCTGAACTCGCCTTGCTGTTTATCGGGGAAAGGGACTTGGTTGGGGTCGCCTTTGATATGTAAGCTGCCATTCTGAATGACTCCTGAGTCAAATGCTTTGCTTAAGTACACTCTGGCATCTTTGCCCATTCCTACGGGGAGATAACGATAGGCAGTTTTGAGATTGGCTTTTTGAAAGTCCATGTCTAAAGCCATAAAGTCAGATTCTTTGGCGTTCCCAATGATGTAATTGAGACTGAGTTTGCTAGTAATTTCAGGGTTACTCAATGCTAGTTGCTTGGTATTGATGACCCAGTGCCCTCTTTGTTTTACCCAAGTGATTTGTCCGTTTGCCCGATCAAGTTGAATTTTGGGATCTTCTAGTAAGTCATGAATCTCTAGGCCAAGATCACTGGAGTTCAAAGAAAAGCTACCTTCCTTTTGACTAGTGGTGATGTAGCCAGATAGATTAGAGACGGAAGGAATGGACTTATTCATTCCAGTGAAACTCAAGTTGATCAGCCTAGCGCTAACAGTGAAGTCCAGCTTGTTCGACTTAAACCAGCCTCCAGGAATATTGAGTGCTGACAAGGGAGACTTGCTTTCGGACCAGTGAATATCAACATCCTCTAAATCCCCTTCTGCTTGAGAATTTTTAATCCAATTGTGTACTTTTGTAGAGAGCGGTAAGTTCAGTGCAAATAGGGCGATATCATCAACCGAAATTTTTGGTGATGAAAATCCAAATTCTTTAATTTCACCGTCATCACCAGGAGGGCGCCAACGAAAAGTCATTGGACTCAGTTTTTCCAATGGCGTAGATTTAGGGCTATCCATATCGCGCCAAGCAAATGTTGTGGTGGATATTGCAATTAAGCCATCATCAGTTGCTTGTAGAAGGTTAGCCTCTAGCCTTCCTAGGGCAATAGCATCCTCGCTTTTTGATAACTGAACTACAAGGTCATCAACTGCCACAAAGAATTCACCACCATCAGGCTTGGCGTTATCAATTTTTAAGTTTCCTTTGGAGCTGAGTTTTCCTTCTAGAGCGTTGATACCAAAATTGAAGTCTTTAGCAACTTGTCTTAAGTCTAAATCCGTTAAGTTCCAGTTGATCTTGCCAATCCAGTCACGCCAGTTACCAGCTTGACCGCCAAGGCGATGCGCAAAGTCTACTTCAACTTTAGTAACGCCTTTAGTCCAGGGTGTGGTCGTAGTGACATAGCCTTGATGGCTACGGATGCCATTAATAAGTGATAGATTTAGTATTTCAAGTGAGTTGGACGCTTTTTTATTGAGTTGATCATCCCAGTAAAGCTTGACCCGATTTACATCAATCATGTCTTGAGTGAACAACCAGTTCTCAGCTGAGTAGTCGCTACTACTGCTGTCAATTGCCATTCCAGCGATCGTAATTACTCCCTTGGAATTTCTCTGGGCAAAAATTTCTGCGTCTTCTAAATGAATGTCATGAAAATATGGCGCTAAGTGATAAAAAGATTTCCAGCTCAGTTCGCCATAAATCTTTTTAATCTTCAATAGTGATTGGGTTTGATCGGAGTTGCTAAAGCGTAATCCATCCATTTCAAAGGCTGGCCTGATTCCCGTCCAAGAAACTCTGAGATCTTCTATTGATACATTGACGCCAGCGCGGACACTGATCAGTTTTTCAACAGAAGCTTTAGATTTTTCAATTTGAGGCCAAAGAATGTAGCGAACGCCGAAATGAACCAATAAAAAAAGTGCCACAGTAATGCCAGTCAAAATCAGCAGGCGTTTGCGCCAGCCAGTACCAAAAACTGGAGGACGTTTTGTCAACATACTCTTGAGCTGTGGCGGAATGATTTTTTGCAGCATGGCCTCTATTATCCGTCAGGCACTACATGACCGCCAAGCTTCTGTAGCTAGACTTTGAGTCGGCATTAAGATGGGGGAATGGATGATTTTTCAAGTCAAATTGAGTTTTTAGAGCGACACTCTAATTACGCTCGGCGTTGGCTCCATGCTAAACCTGAGTGGCATGAGTGGCTGAGGGCTCATGGGCATCAAAAAATTGATCTGCAGGGTATTCAGGATCTTCTTAAGACTTGCAAGATTGATGGTTTAACTGCGACGCATGATGAAGCGCAATTTATGGCTGATTTGCGCCTGGCTCGTCAAAAACTGATGTTATGGCTGGCTTATCGCGACCTCAATGGTATGGCGGCTCTAGACGAGGTTACCCATAGCCTGAGCCATTTTGCCCAATTAGCAGTTTCTGATTGCATTGCATTTATTCGCAGAGACTTGCAGGAGTACTTTGGGCTGCCATGGAGTCAGTCAACTCATTCAGAGATGCCGCTCATGGTCGTTGGTATGGGTAAGCTCGGTGGCTACGAGCTGAACTTATCCTCTGATATCGATTTGATTTTCTTGTACGAGCATGAGGGTGATACTCAAGGAGGTCCCAAGAGTTTATCCAATCATGAGTGGTTCGCCCGTATGGGCAAGCGTCTCATAAAGCTTTTGTCAGAGCATGAGGCAAATGGATTTGTATTTCGTGTAGATATGCGCTTGCGACCTAATGGAGACTCGGGTCCCTTGGTGTGTAGTCTCGATATGCTAGAAGAGTATTTGCTAGTTCAAGGTCGAGAGTGGGAGCGCTATGCGTGGATTAAAGGCAGATTAGTTGCACCTTTGCCAGATTCGCAAGACTATCAACATTGCGAAAGGGCTTTGGAGCAACTCATTCGTCCGTTTGTGTATCGCAGGCATTTGGATTATGGCGTCATAGGAGCCATTCGAGATTTACACGCCCAAATTCAGCAAGAAGCCGAGAAACGTTCTGCCGGCCATCAAGGCCGATCTCATGACATCAAGTTGGGGCGCGGGGGGATTCGGGAAATAGAGTTTTTGGCACAAATGTTTCAACTGATGCGTGGGGGTACTGACCCTCGGTTTAGGGCTCGTCCAACTTTAAAGGTGCTTGACCTCATTAAACAGTATGGCCTTTTGTTAGCTCAAGAGATTGATGAATTACAAGCTGCTTATATTTTTTTAAGGAAGCTTGAGCATCGCATACAGGTTTGGGATGATCAGCAGACACACTATCTGCCCGATGATCAGGACTCGCGCGCTCGCTTAGCAATCAGTATGGGCTTCGAAAATGAGAAGAGTTTCTTAGCGGGATTGGAGCGCCATCAAAATAACGTAGCGATTTTCTTTGAAAAAGCTTTCTCATTGAATGATGGGGCTCGTCTTAATATTGCTCCCTCAGATAGAAGCTGGGAGCCAGACGGGAGTCTATTTCCTCAAACCTTGGCTCGCTGGCAGGCATGGCTTGCGGGTCCTAAAGCCAAACTGTTGCCAGAAAAAAGCCATTTAATCTTCGATAGTTTGATGCGCAGCGCTACAGAATTATTGAGCCCTGATAATCAAAGCGCACTTAGTCAAGATCAAACACTATTGCGCTTCTTTGATTTACTTGAGGCAATTGCAAGGCGCAGCGCCTATTTATCTATATTGGCAGAATATCCAAAGGCTTTAGTCAATGTATTGGCGTTATTGAAAGCATCTCAATGGGGCGCTCAATACCTTACTTCGCATCCGCATCTTCTGGATTACTTACTTAACTCTCGAACTGAGAGGGCTCTGATTGAGCACCCCGAAGACTATTGGCAAGAAGTTAAGGCGAATTTAAATATGCGCCTTGATGATGTGATGGCGGATGGCGATGGTTCAGAACAGGCAATGAATATTTTGCGTGTTACCCATCACACAGAAACATTCATTACTCTGTTGGCGGATTTGGGTATTGGGGTAGAGCATGCTCTACCCGTAGAGAAAGTAAGCGATCATTTATCTGCATTAGCGGATTTGATATTGCAAGCTACTTTTGAGCGGGTTTGGCCTGCCGTTGCTAAGAAGTTTGATTTAGCACTAGATGATCCTCCTCTATTTGCGGTAATTGCGTATGGCAAGTTGGGCGGTAAGGAGCTTGGTTACGCCTCAGATTTAGATTTAGTATTTTTATACCAGTCATCAGAGGGTGATTACGCCGCACAAGAAATTTATGCCCTTTTGGCTAAACGCATGATTCATTGGTTAACGACCTATACCGCTACGGGTAGTTTGTTTGAAATTGATACTCGTTTACGTCCGAATGGATCGGCAGGTTTTTTGGTAACCAATGTTGAAGCATTTAAAAAATATCAAAAGCGTGAAGGCGATAACGCTGCATGGGTTTGGGAGCATCAGGCTTTAACTCGAGCCCGCTTTGCTGCGGGCAATCCCTTGGTAGGCATTGAGTTTGATGCAGTGCGTTCTGAAGTCTTAAGTCAAAAACGCAACATTGATGAGTTGCGCTCAGAGATTTTAAATATGCGTCATAAGGTGCATGAAGGACATCCAAATGCTAGTGGGGATTTTGATCTCAAGCATGATGCTGGCGGTATGGTGGATATTGAATTTATAGTTCAATTTTTAGTGCTGGCTTATTCATATCAATGTCCAAGCTTGATAGGTAACTTAGGCAATATTGCGCTTTTAAGAATCGCGGGTGAAATGGGTTTAATTTCAGTCAATGCCGCTCAGCAAGTCGGAGATGCATATCGTTTGTTAAGAGCACGTCAACATCGCTTACGATTGGATGGCGCAGAAAAGACTCGTATTCAGTTGGTAGCTGAGCCCGAGTTAGTTGCAGCTAGAGATTGCGTGTTAGCACTTTGGCAAGAAATCTTTAAAGCGCCCTCAAGCGCTTAAAGCGATTTATTGTTGCTCTAGAAGTTCGCGTGCATGGCGACGAGTGGTATCGGTAATCGTTGCGCCACCTAACATTCTGGCAACTTCTTCAACCCGCTCTGATCTACCTAAGGGCTGAACTTGTGACACAGTTTTATCGCCATTTTGGGACTTGCTTACTTTGAGGTGATGGTTACCCTGTGCTGCCACCTGAGGAAGATGGGTGACGCACAAGATTTGGTGCGATTGTCCTAACTGATGTAATAGTTTTCCAACAGTTTCAGCAACAGCGCCGCCTATACCGGCATCGACTTCATCAAAAATTAATGTTGGGGTAAACGAAGCCTTGCTAGTAATTACGCTGATAGCCAAACTAATACGCGCGAGCTCACCACCAGAAGCTACCTTGGCTAAAGATCGAGGGGTGCTACCAGCATGACCTGCCACTAAAAACTCAATTTGCTCAAGACCATGAGAACCGCCCTCTTGCAATGGTGAGAGTGTAATTTCTAAGCGTCCACCCGCCATTGATAAATCTTGCATTGCATCTGTCACCAACTGGCCAAGCTCTGCAGCGGCCTTACTGCGTTTTTGTGAGAGTTGCTTGGCGAATTTAAGATAACTTGCTTCTTCCTGCATTACTTTTTCGCGAAGGGCGTCAATATTTTGTGAAGCAGTTAATGCTTCTAAGCGTTCCGTTGTCTCTAGGAGGAGTTTGGGGAGCTCATCTACCTCAGTACGATATTTTCTAGAGGCGCCATGTAAGGCTTGCATTCGTTCTTCAACTTGCTCAAGGCGTGCAGGATCTAAATCGAGTTTTTGCAGATAGCGATTGAGTCCATGAATCGCTTCATCTAGTTGAATTTGAGCGCTTTGTAATGATTCGCTAATACTGCTCAAAGCAGGATCATGTTCAGCGAGAGCGCCGATATTGCCGCAGACTTTAGATAAGGAAGACTCAAGAGAATTATCTGCGTCACTCAAAACTTCAATAGCTTCTTGGCAGCCCCCAATTAACTTAGCGCCGTTAGCTAATCTAGCATGCTCACTTTGGATATTGGCCCACTCACCTTCTTGTGGAGAAAGTTCGGTAAGCTCCTCAAGTTGCCATTCGAGTCGTTCACGTTCGCGTTCAATATCTTGGCCAGCATTTTCAGCTTGCTCCAAGCGGCGACGGGAATCGTTCAGAGTTTTAAAGGCTTGCGCAACTTCGGATGCTAGTGGAAGTAATCCAGCGTGGCGATCTAAAAGTTCGCGTTGTGCACCACCCTTCAGAAGGAGTTGGTGCGCATGTTGACCGTGAATATCCACTAACTGATCACCCGCTTCTCGAAGCTGCGCTAAGGTGGCTACACTGCCATTAATAAAGGCACGACTGCGACCATTATTTTCAACAGTTCTTTTCAGTAGAAGGCTTTGACCTTCATCTTCTACTGGAAAGCCTTGCTCATCTAGCCATTTGTTAAATGATTGAATAAGTTCTGAATCAATACGAAACAGAGCTGAGATCTCAGCGCGATGACACCCTTCTCGAATTTGACTACTGTCCGCGCGCTCACCAAGCACTAGGCTTAAGGCGTCAAGCAGAATAGATTTGCCTGCACCTGTTTCGCCAGTGAGGACTGTAAAGCCACTTGCAAAGTCGAGTTCAAGCTGATCAACAATGACAAAGTCACGAAGGGAGATGGTTTGAAGCATGTATTAGCGTAGCAAGAAACTCGACATCAAAAAGTCGATGGGTATTCATTCCAATGCAATTTTTCACGCAAAGTTTTGTAGTCGCTGTGATTGCTAGGATGTAATAGGGCGATTGTTTTATCAGATTGGCGTACTTCAATTTTGTCACCGCTCTGTAAATTGGTTTGTGATTGCATGTCAAAGTTGACGATTACTTCGCGGCCATCAACTACCTCAATCACGGTCACGCTATCTTGGGGCAAAACAATAGGTCTATTTGATAGCGAGTGGGGAGCAATCGGAGCCAATAAGATTCCTGCAACATGTGGATGCAGGATGGGGCCACCAGCTGATAAGGCATAGGCAGTTGAGCCGGTTGGTGTAGAGACAATCAAACCATCGGAGCGCTGGTTATACATAAAGGAGCCATTGACGCGAACAGCGAGCTCAACCATTCCAGAAATTCCAGAGCGATTGACGACGACATCATTGAGCGCTAGGGCGCGATTAATTTCTTTGTTATCACGCAGCACTACGGCATCAAGTAAGGTTCTTGTATCCGCTTCATATTCGCCTGCAATGATTTTGGGTAAGGTGTCTTGAACGGATTGAAAGGGAATATCCGTCATATAGCCAAGACGCCCCATATTAATTCCCACTAGCGGGACATGGCTGCCTGCCAATTGGCGAGCAATTCCTAGCATCGTGCCATCACCGCCTAAAACGACTACTAGGTCAATCGCTCCAGCGAAGTCCTGAGGGGTTTTTGTGGGGTAGCCACTTAAACCGAGGTGAACGGCTGTTTCTGCTTCAATAAATACTTCACAACCTAGCCCTGTGACCAGCTTAGCCAGGTCTTTGAGGTGCCCTTCAATGCCATCCGCATGAAATTTACCGACAAGCGCCACCCGGCTAAAGGCCTTCTTGGAGGAATTTGGGGATGGGCTTAACATATAACGATTAAACCATAGGCATAAAATCCCTTCCACCATGGACGATCGTTCCCGCGCCTTACTAAAAACCCTCATCGAGCGCTATATCGAGGAGGGCCAGCCTATTGGCTCGCGTACCCTATCGAGATTCTCGGGTTTGGACCTCTCTGCGGCCACTATTAGGAATGTGATGGCTGACCTAGAGGACATGGGTCTGGTGACCAGCCCACATACCTCTGCAGGCCGTGTCCCAACTCCTAGGGGCTATCGCCTCTTTGTCGACACGATGGTGACAGTGCGCCCCTTGGAGGAAATTGCTGCTCGGGAGGTTGAAAAAGGGCTTTTGCCAGACTCACCGCAAAGAGTGCTGAACTCAGCGGCCCAAATTTTGTCCAATCTCACCCACTTTGCTGGCGTGGTGATGACCCCAAAGCGTGCCCAAGTTTTTAAGCATATTGAATTTCTTCGCTTGGGTGAGGGCAAGATTTTGCTGATTATGGTGACCCCAGAAGGAGATGTGCAAAATCGTATCCTGCCAACAAATCAAGACTACACACCAAGTCAGCTGATCGAAGCGGGCAATTACATCAATGCGCAATTTGCAGGAAAAAGTTTTGAGCAGGTGCGCTTACACCTCAAGTCAGATTTAGACAATTTGCGTGCCGATATTTCTGGCTTAATGGCCTTGGCATTGCAAAGCGGTGTTGCTGATTACGACATGAGTCGTGGTGACATGGTGTTATCTGGCGAGCGTCGCTTGCTCAACGTTGGTGATTTAAGTTCTAACCTTGATAAGTTGCGCAAGATGTTTGATATGTTGGAGCAAAAATCGGTCTTAATGCAGTTACTTGATGTATCTAGCCATGCTGATGGTATCCAGATATTTATTGGCGGTGAGAGTGATCTCTTGCCTTATGAAGACCTAGCCGTAATCAGCGCCCCATATAGCGTTGATGGGCAAATTGTTGGAACGTTGGGAGTTATCGGTCCAACCCGTATGGCTTATGACCGAGTAATACCGATTGTCGACATCACCTCTAAATTATTGTCAGGTGCGTTGAGCTCCTGAGAGATTTAGAAATCTAAAATTACATTTACTAGAGACAATAACTTTGAATCAAAACCCACACTTACGCGCTTCCAAAACTGCGGTGCTGTTATTAAATTTGGGCACACCTTCTGCGCCGACATCAAAAGCGGTAAGAGCATATTTGAAAGAGTTTCTTTCTGATCCACGCGTTGTAGAGATTCCGCGTTTCATTTGGTGGTTCATTTTGAATGGCATCATTCTGCCAATTCGAAGTAGCGCTTCAGCAAAAAAATATGCATCGATATGGTTGCCTCAATTAGGTTCACCACTCATGCACTACTCACGCTTGCAGGCAAAAGAGCTTGGTGAAGCATTTGCAAACGCCGGACATACTGTTTTGGTAGATTTAGCAATGCGCTATGGCAAACCCTCAACCCAAGAGGTTCTCGAGGGCTTAAAAGCGGAAGGAATGGAACGTTTATTGCTATTGCCTCTGTATCCTCAATACTCAGCCACCACAACCGCCTCAAGCTTTGATGAGGTATTTCGTGTACTCGGTACCTGGCGTGATCAACCTGAGTTACGCTTGGTAAAGCACTATCACGATAATCCAGCTTATATCGCAGCATTGCGCGATCAAGTATTAATGAGTTGGGATAAAGATGGTCGTCCTGACTTTGCTAAGGGCGACCGCTTTGTAATGTCTTTTCATGGATTGCCTAAACGCAATCTCATGAAGGGTGATCCATATCACTGCGAATGTTTAAAGACGGGTCGTTTGCTTGGGGAATCCTTAGGTTTGGAGCCAGGTCAATATCTCGTTACCTTCCAATCCCGTTTTGGTAAGGCTGAATGGTTAAAGCCTTATACCGCACCAACTATAGAAAAGCTGGCAAAAGAAGGCTGTCAGCGCATTGATATTTTTTGCCCAGGATTCCCAGCAGATTGCCTTGAAACGTTGGAAGAGATTGCGATGGAGGCTAGGGAAGATTTCTTGGCTCATGGCGGCAAGGACTATCGTTACATTCCTTGTTTGAACAGCAATCCTAAGTGGATTCAGGCTTTGAGCGATATTGCCTATCAGCACCTATTGGGTTGGTCGCTGGGTACCGAATCCCATGATGAACTTGCTAAGCGCAATGAAAGAGCTGAGTTTGCTAAGAAGTAATCACTTCATAAGCTTGAAATTGAATAAACTGACCCCACATAGCAAGGCAATAGACTTAATTACAGAAAAGTGAATTCGCGTCCATGACACAAGAAAACCAAAACCCATCATCAGAGCAGGAAAATCTTGCGGTTGAGCCTGAGGCAAATGCAGCTCCAGCAGAAACTCCAGTGGTAAAAACGCCCGAGCAAGAGATCGCTGAGCTCATTCAAAAGGTTTCTGATTTGCAGGATAACTTTTTGCGTGCAAAAGCAGAAGGTGAAAATATTCGACGTCGCGCTGTGGAAGATATTGCAAAAGCTCACAAGTTTGCGATTGAGAGTTTTGCTGAACACTTGGTTCCAGTGACCGATAGTCTGTATGCCGCATTAAGTACCGATGCTGGCGATGCGAAAGCATTCAAAGAGGGTCTCGAAATAACCTTGAAGCAGCTCTTGTCTGCCTTTGAAAAAGGTCGCATGACTGAAATCAACCCTGCAGTTGGGGATAAATTTGATCCTCACCACCATCAAGCAATTGCTTCGGTCCCGTCCGAGCAAGAGGCTAATACAGTGGTTTCAGTGCTTCAAAGGGGGTATACCGTTGCAGATAGAGTCCTCAGACCAGCTTTAGTGACTGTTAGCGCTCCAAAATAAGCTAAAAACAGGGTTAAGGCCTTAAAAAGGCAGCAAAAAAGGCAGATTTCTGCCTTTTTTGCTATTTCGCCCCTTGAATTCCTCTTTTTAGACCCCATTTGTTGAGTATTGGAATATTCACGGCAGCTCAGATGAGTTGCCTAAAACAACCTAGAAGTACAACAAAGTAACTTAATTATTTGGAGCAATTATGGGAAAGATTATCGGAATCGACTTAGGAACCACTAACTCGTGCGTTTCAGTCGTTGAAAACAATGCACCTAAGGTTGTCGAGAATGCAGAAGGTGCTCGCACAACGCCATCCATCATCGCCTACGTTGAGGATGGCGAAGTATTGGTTGGTGCGCCAGCAAAACGTCAGTCAGTAACTAATCCTAAAAATACCATCTACGCAGTGAAGCGTTTGATGGGTCGTAAATTTACTGATCCTGAAGTACAAAAAGATATTGGCCTGATGCCTTACGCCATTATTCAAGCAGACAATGGTGATGCTTGGGTTGAAGCACGCGATAAGAAAATGGCGCCACAACAAGTTTCTGCTGAGATCTTGCGCAAGATGAAAAAGACTGCCGAAGATTATCTTGGCGAAGAAGTAACTGAAGCGGTCATTACTGTGCCTGCTTACTTTAACGACAGTCAACGTCAAGCAACTAAAGATGCTGGCCGTATCGCTGGTTTGGATGTGAAACGCATCATTAACGAGCCAACAGCCGCTGCTTTAGCATTTGGTCTGGATAAGCAAGATAAAGTAGATCGCAAGATCGCTGTATATGACTTGGGCGGCGGTACATTCGACGTTTCCATCATTGAGATTGCTAACGTGGACGGTGAGAAGCAGTTTGAAGTGCTCTCAACCAACGGTGACACCTTCCTTGGTGGTGAGGACTTTGACCAACGCATTATTGATTGGATTATTGCTGAGTTCAAAAAAGAACAAGGCGTTGATTTGAGTAAAGACGTGCTGGCATTACAACGCTTGAAAGATGCTGCTGAAAAAGCCAAGATTGAATTGTCATCTGCGCAGCAAACTGAAATCAATTTGCCATATGTAACGGCTGATGCAAGCGGTCCTAAGCATTTGAATTTGAAATTGACCCGCGCTAAGTTGGAATCTTTGGTAGAAGAATTAATTAGCCGTACAGCCGGTCCTTGCTTAACTGCAATCAAAGACGCTGGTGTAAACGTAGCTGATATCGACGATGTGATTTTGGTCGGTGGTCAGACTCGTATGCCTGCGGTGCAAGACAAAGTAAAAGAAATCTTTGGTAAAGAGCCACGTAAAGACGTTAACCCTGATGAAGCGGTGGCTGTTGGTGCTGCAATTCAAGGTTCTGTATTGTCTGGCGATCGTAAGGACGTATTGCTCTTGGACGTTACCCCATTGTCATTGGGTATCGAAACTCTTGGTGGCGTGATGACCAAGATGATTCCAAAGAACACCACGATTCCTACCAAGCATTCACAGGTTTACTCAACTGCGGAAGATAACCAGCCTGCGGTAACTATCAAGTGCTACCAAGGTGAGCGCGAAATGGCGGCTGCAAATAAATTGTTAGGTGAATTTAACCTTGAGGGTATTGCGCCAGCACAGCGTGGCATGCCACAAATTGAAGTGACCTTTGATATCGATGCCAACGGTATTTTGCATGTAACAGCAAAAGACAAAACTACAGGTAAAGAGAACAAGATCACCATCAAGGCAAACTCTGGTTTGACTGAAGAGGAAATTCAACGCATGGTGAAAGATGCTGAAGCCAATGCTGCTGAGGATAAGAAAGCCCTTGAGTTGGTCACTGCACGCAATACAGCTGATGCCTTAGCTCACTCTACTAAGAAAGCTCTGGAAGAGCATGGTGCCAGCTTAGAAGCTTCCGAAAAAGAAGTGATCGAAGTAGCTCTCAAAGAGTTGGATGAGGCTATCAAAGGTAGTGATAAAGAGGCTATTGAAGCCAAGACCGAAGCTTTGGGTAAGGCAAGTCAAAAGCTAGGCGAAAAAGTCATGGCCGCTGAACAAGCTAAAGCTGGTGCAGCTGCAGGCGCAGCCCCAGGTGGCGAGCAAAAAGCAGCCCCTGATGCTGATGTCGTAGATGCAGATTTTAAAGAGGTTAATGATAAGAAGTAATTCTGGAATTAGACATTCATTAACGTAGTTTTGATGTTTCTAAATAACAAGTCGGCCTCGTGCCGACTTGTGCCATTGAGGTTGTTGAGAGGATAGGCCGTGCCTAAAAGTAAACGCGATTTTTATGAAGTGCTTGGTGTAGCAAAAGGTGCTAGCAATGAAGAGCTCAAAAAGGCTTATCGCAAAATGGCAATGAAGTATCACCCTGATCGCAACCCTGATAGCAAAACAGCTGAAGCCCAATTTAAAGAGGTAAAAGAAGCGTACGAAACGCTAACTGATCCTAATAAGCGCGCTGCTTATGATCAATACGGTCATGCTGGTGTTGACCCTTCAATGGGCGGGGGATTTGGTGGGGGCGGCTTCGGAGGTGGTGGATTTGCCGATGCTTTTGGAGATATCTTCGGTGATATTTTTGGTCAAGGTGGTGGTCGTCAGTCGGGTCCCCAGGTTTATAAAGGGGCCGACCTGCGCTACAACATGGACATCACTCTTGAGCAAGCTGCCGAAGGGTATTCCACTCAAATCCGTGTTCCTAGTTGGAGTAATTGCAAGCCATGTCATGGCACTGGTGCGGAGCCGGGCTCCAAAGCTGAGACATGTACTACCTGCAATGGTCACGGCCAAGTCCGCGTTCAGCAAGGCTTCTTTTCTATGCAGCAAACTTGCCCTAAGTGCCGCG
The DNA here is from genome assembly GCF_018687695.1 of Polynucleobacter sp. MG-6-Vaara-E2. Lineage (NCBI taxonomy): Bacteria > Pseudomonadati > Pseudomonadota > Betaproteobacteria > Burkholderiales > Burkholderiaceae > Polynucleobacter > Polynucleobacter sp. MG-6-Vaara-E2. The sequence continues at coordinate 1,696,125 of NZ_CP061303.1, read as the reverse complement.
GTACGGGTGAGTACATTCCCAAGCCATGCAAGACTTGTCAGGGCACAGGCAAACTTAAAGAACAAAAAACGCTGGAAATCAAAATACCTGCAGGTATTGATGATGGCATGCGTGTTCGTTCAGTTGGTAATGGTGAGCCTGGAATTAATGGAGGCCCCTCTGGCGACCTCTATGTAGAAGTACGTGTCAAACCACATAAAGTCTTTCAACGAGACGGTAGTGATTTACATGTTCAAATGCCCATCTCTTTTGCAACAGCAACTATCGGTGGTGAGATTGAAGTGCCAACGCTATCTGGTCGAGTTGAGTTTCCAATTCCAGAGGGAACTCAGACTGGCAAAACTTTCCGCCTGCGTAACAAAGGCATTAAAGGTCTGCGCTCAACTTTAGTTGGTGATCTCTTTGTTCACGTTTTAGTTGAAACACCTGTGAAATTGACTGATGAGCAAAAGCAATTGCTACAAAAGTTTGACGACAGTCTCAAGTCGGGTGGCGATAAACATAGCCCGCAACAAAAGGGCTGGTTTGATGGCGTAAAGAGTTTCTTTAGCTAGTTAACCGGCAAAGCCATGCTCGGGTCCGGGAAACTTTCCGGACTTCACCTCACGGACGTAGGCCTTAACTGCAGCCTCAACTGAGTGGTGACCTTCCATGAAATTCTTCACGAACTTGGGAGCTTTGCCTGGGCTGATTCCCAGCATATCTTGCAGAACTAAAACCTGACCAGAGCATTCTGGGCCTGCACCAATTCCAATAGTTGGAATGTGCAACTCAGCTGTAATTTTTTTGCCAAGCGATGAAGGGATTGCTTCAAGCACTACCATTTGTGCCCCAGCTTGCTGGCATGCAAGTGCTTGCTCGAGCATATGGCTGGCAGCATCTTTTGATTTACCTTGAACTTTGTAGCCGCCCAAGACATGAACTGATTGAGGTAGCAATCCAAGGTGAGCGCAAACTGGTACGCTGCGTTCAACTAAATATTGGATGATGTCGACTTGCCAATCACCACCCTCTAGCTTGACCATGTCTGCGCCGGCACGCATAAGTTCCGCCGCAGAATCTAATGCTTGTACTGGATCGCCATAGCTAGCAAATGGCAAGTCAGTAATTAGAAAAGCATGGGTGTTTGCGCGGGCTACACATTCAGTGTGATAAGCCATTTGCTCAACAGTCACAGGCGTCGTGCTGGAGTGTCCCTGAATAACGTTGCCCAATGAGTCACCGATCAAGATGACCTCAACTCCGCAGCGATTCAATAATGCGGACATTGTTGAATCATATGCCGTGAGCATAGTAATTTTTTCTTGCTCGGCATGCATCGCCAAGAGCTTAGTAATCGAGATTGGCTTATCGCCCTGTAAGTAACCCATGGCGAGAGTTTAATGAATTAATGCGCCGTTTGGCTATAAACCTCTTTTTCCCCACAATTGCAGTTACGGCAGGGGAGTTTTTCAATTCTCTGGTGAGCTACTTTTGGTAAGTAGGCTTTTAATTCGCCAAAATTGGGTAGGAAAAAATCAGGAGCTATTTCTAGTAGGGGAAGCAAAACGAATGATCGTTCAATGATTCTTGGATGGGGGAGCATGAGCTCAGTTTCGTTTTGAGTGACACCCTCAAAAGACAAAATGTCTAAATCTAGAGTGCGTGGCGCGTTGGCATAAGGCCGTTCTCTGCCAAACTCTTGTTCAATTGCTTGGCAGACATGCAAAAGTCCGTAAGGAGTAAGTTGAGTTTCGATTTCAATCACTGCATTGATGTAATCACCACCAAGGGCATCAACGGGTGCGCTTTGGTAAAAACAGCTCTTGGCCAGAATCTGCAATTCTGAGCGCTGTGCTAAGCAGACGATTGCGTCAGTGATAAGTTGACGGGTATCGCCGATATTGCCGCCAAATCCGATAAATGCTCGTGCCATAGGATTCCAAACTTGAGATGAAACTACTTTACCGAAAAATCTCTAAGTCTGCTTAACCTGCCGCGGGTTCTGATGGAGTGGCTGATTTGGGTTTTCTGCGCCGGCGCCTTTTAGCTGGCGCGTTGGCAACGGAACCTAAATCATTTTTGGCGCTAGCCATTAATTCATCTTGTCCTGCTGGATCGGCAGCAATGAAGTTAGTCCACCATTCTCCTAAGGTCGGGCTTTGTTCACCGGTTGCACATCTTAGGAGCATAAAGTCATAGCCTGCCCTAAAACGGGGCGATTCGATGAGTCGATAAGGGTAGCGTCCAACCCGTCTTTCAAAGCGTGGCTGCATAGACCAGATTTCCCGCATATCGCTCTCAAACCGACGTTGTATCGTCATGCCACTGCTTTGAGTGGCGATAGTGTCATCCATTGCTTCATTTAGTGCGGGAATATTGGCCATACCTTTAGCGATATTGGCTTTCCAGTTCTTTAGAAGGTCTGGCCAAAGTAGGGTGGCAAATAAGAATCCTGCAGAAACACTTTTGCCGGATTGGATGCGCTGATCAGTATTTGCTAATGCCAACTTTACAAAATCATTTGCCCCTTTAGACGCTTCGCTGCTATCAAGAATGTGATCGAGAAGCGGCAGTAGTCCGTGGTGTAAACCGGCGTTGCTGAGGCCTTGAATAGCGGCCCAAGAGTAACCGGACATTAAGAGCTTCAGGATTTCATCAAACAGTCTCGCTGAGGGTACATCCTGCAAGAGTTTTCCCAGCTTGGCGATTGGGGCGCGAGTGTTGGCTTCTAAGGTAAATCCTGTTTTAGCAGCAAAGCGTATTGCTCTGAGCATACGAACAGGGTCTTCACGATAGCGTTTGGTGGGATCGCCGATCATGCGCAAAGTTTTCTTCTGCATGTCAGCCATGCCACCGTGATAGTCCAAGACGGTTTCAGTTGACGGGTCGTAATACATTGCGTTGATCGTGAAATCGCGACGAGCAGCATCCTCGCCTTGTGAACCCCAAACGTTGTCGCGCAAAATTCGACCACTCTCAGCGACGTGGTCACCAGCGTTATCTAGTAGCGCTCTAAAGGTAGAGACTTCAATAATTTCTGGATGGCCTTTGCCAAAAAAAGTGACATGCACAATCTGAAAGCGACGACCAATGAGGCGGGCCTTGCGGAACAGTCTTTGCACTTGATCGGGTGTTGCATTCGTAGCAACGTCAAAGTCTTTGGGTCCAATGCCTAAAACGAGATCGCGTACTGCTCCACCAACAATAAATGCCTCATAACCTGCTTGCTGCAAAGTTTGGGTGACTTTGACGGCATTCTTCGAGAGTAGGTGTGGATCAATGCGATGCAATTTCTTGGGGATGCGTTTTGGCACCCCAGTATTATTTGCTTGCGTATGCTTGACCATTGGGTCGCGACGCAAAATACGTTTAATAAATTTAGCAATCATGCAAACAACTCAAGAATCGGCCATTGACGTTTTTGAGCCTCATTACGAAGACGGTCATCGGGGTTGGTGGCAACCGGATGACTTACTTGCTCGAGTAGTGGTAAATCATTCATTGAATCAGAGTAGAAATAACTGCGTGGCAAAGTGCCCAAGCTCAAATTTCGCTGACTTAACCAGTTTTGCAGATTTTGAATCTTGCCTTCCCGAAAGTTCGGAATACCTTGAACGTCACCAGTGAACGTTGACGAAGGCTCATTGGTGCTCGTTGCCGGCTCGGTAGCAATGAGATGTTCGATCCCAAAAATTTCTACGATTGGACGTGTAACAAAGCTATTGGTTGCCGTCACTACGCAACACAGATCACCCGCATCTTGATGTTGCATAACTAAATCGATTGCTTTCTGGCGAATATGACCCTTAATGACCTCTTCCATAAATTGATCGTGCCATTCTTTTAATTGGGCCCGTGAATGTTCGGAAAGAGGTTTTAGGGCAAACCGTAAAAATTCATTAATATCAAGCCTACCTTCTTTGTAGTCTTGATAAAAGCGCTCATTTTGACGCGCATAATATTCGCTATCAACAACACCAATGCGTGCTAAAAATTGACCCCACTCGTAGTCGCTATCGCAAGGTAGTAGGGTGTGATCTAAATCGAAAAGGGCTAACTGAGTCACAAATTGAATATTGAGTAAATTATTTAGGCTGCAAGAGCTCGCGAACTAGTGGCAAGGTTACAGCGCGTTTTGTTTCTAATGAGTAAGCATCCAAAGCATCAATTAAAGCCATTAAATTTGGCATATCGCGATAAAAGCGGTTTAACAGCCACGGCAAAACATCGGGTGAGAGGACCAATCCTCTGGCCTTCGCTGCTTGCTCTAAGGCTTGTATTTTCTCATCATCATCCAAAAGTTGGGTCTGGAAGATCAAGCCCCAGCCCAAGCGGGTCCGCAGGTCTTCACGGAGGGAAAGTGAGGCTGGCGCTGCGTTCCCAGCCATAAAAATATGAATATTTTTGCTGGCTTGGACTTCATTCAGAATCCGAAAAAGTGCCCCAACCAGACGTTCATCTAGGCGATCAACATCATCAACGGTAATGACTGATGGGGCATTGCTTGGAGTGAGACTTGGTAGCTTTTCCTCAAGGCGTACCCAAGAGATCGGTTCACTTGGGTTGAGAGAAAAATTCTCAAGTCCGGTATTTTCTGCAACATGATTCATTGCGTTCAGTAAGTGAGATCGTCCAGATCCTTCCGGTCCCCACCAATATATCCAGCGATGATTGAGTGGATTATTTACCGCCTCTTTGGGTGCACGAGTCCAAGTGCTGGAAAGTGATTGCAGCGTTGATACCAATGCAAGATCTTTGCCGGGTAGGTAGTTTTCAAGACTGGCTTTTGGTGTATGACTAATGTCTAGGGCAAATTGTCTTGGAAGCGAAGGTGTATTCATTAACACTAAATTATTTTTGATACCAAGAGCTTTGCGTATAAACGGACCAGAGGTATTGAACTAGGACTAGGCTAACCGCACTAATTGGTAAAGCCAATAAGACACCAAAGAAACCAAAAAGCTTTCCAAACAATAGCAAGGCAAACAAGACTGCTACTGGATGTAAGCCAATGCGCTCGCCTACTAGGCGGGGTGTCAACACAAAGCCTTCTAAAAATTGCCCGAGACCATATAGGGCTAAAACACCAACCAGCTCTCGTTCCGGACCAAATTGAAGGAGTGCTGAGAGGATTGCAAGACCAAATCCTAAGGCGATGCCAATGTATGGAATCACAATCATGAGGGCAGTAAAGATGCCTAATGCAACAGCACCTTTGATACCAATGATGCTTAGACCGGCGCTATAAAAAACAGACATGATCGAAATCACAATGATCATGCCATTGAGATATTGGGAGAGTAGACCATCTGTATGCATTGCCAAGTGATGCACTGTCTCCTGCGCACGTACAGGAACAATTTTTTTAACTAATCCAAAGAAGTGATCCCAATCCAAAAGTAGGTAGAACATGACAAACACAATCAAAACAGCATTTACAAATCCTGCAATGACTGAGCTACCTGACATAAGTACGGTTTCGATCGTCGAGCTCATTAGGCTGTCTGCGTTATCGCTGATGTGCTCCGATATTTTTTGAGATGCCGCAGCTTTTAATGCTCCCCAATCGACATTGAGATGGAGGTCGGCTAGCCTAGGTCCAAGCCAAGCCTGAGTATTGGCGATCCAATCAGGTAATTGCGCCTTGATGAGAGGAATCTCGGTTTTGAGTAGTCCAATAAAGAGACTCAAAATCGCTATAACTACCCCTAATCCAAAAATAACCGTCAGCCCTGCCGCAGTAGCCGCGGGCAAGCGACGTCCTTCCAGCCACAGAAAAGCAGGCCTTAGGATGTAGGCCAAGATAAATGCAGCCAGAAAAGGGGTAAAAATTTCAGCCATGACGAGTAATCCTCTAGAATTCAATGATTCTACTGACCCAGTAGCATTTTTCACCAATATTCCAGCGTAAACATGACTTCATCTACCAATTCTTCCTCAAAAGGCCTTTCCTACCGTGACGCTGGCGTTGATATTGACGCTGGGGATGACTTGGTTGACCGTATTAAGCCTTTGGCTAAAAAGACCATGCGTGAGGGTGTATTGGCTGGAATTGGTGGTTTTGGGGCTCTTTTCGAGGTACCTAAGCGCTATAAAGAGCCGGTTTTGGTTTCTGGTACGGACGGTGTTGGAACAAAGCTACGTTTGGCTTTTGAGTGGAACCGTCACGAGACTATCGGCCAAGACCTAGTAGCGATGAGTGTGAACGATATTTTGGTACAAGGTGCCGAGCCATTGTTCTTCTTGGATTACTTTGCTTGCGGCAAATTGACTGTTGATACTGCAGCCACGGTTGTTGGTGGAATTGCGAAAGGTTGCGAATTATCTGGTTGCGCCCTGATTGGTGGGGAGACCGCGGAGATGCCTGGTATGTATCCTCCTGGTGAGTATGACTTGGCTGGTTTTGCAGTTGGCGCAGTTGAGAAATCCAAAATTATTACTGGTAACACTATTGTTCCTGGTGATGTAGTACTAGCAATTGGTTCAAGTGGCGCTCACTCCAATGGTTATTCTTTGGTGCGAAAAATTATTGAGCGTGCTGGTGCAAAGCCAAGTGATGATTTGGGTGGTCGCCCCTTGGGTGATGTGGTGATGGCGCCAACGGAGATTTATGTAAAGCCACTACTCAAATTGATCTCTGAGATTGATGTCAAAGGAATGGCGCACATTACTGGTGGGGGCTTAGTGGATAACGTGCCACGTGTATTGCCAGAAAATACGCAAGCAGTTTTACATCGTAGTAGTTGGCAAATGCCAGAACTCTTCCGCTGGTTACAGATGAAGGGTGGTGTTGCAGATGCTGAAATGGTGCGGGTATTTAACTGCGGTATTGGCATGGTGGTAATTGTTACCCCTGCACAAGCTGATACGGCAATCAAATCATTAACCGCTCAAGGCTTAAAGGCCTGGACTGTTGGTGAAGTGGTTGAGCGTCCAAAAGATGCGCCACAAACCATCGTCATCTAAGGCAATAGCTACTGGACTTAGCTAGAGAACTATTTTTTAGATTTTGTTTGCAGTAATCTAAGGCCGCCTTCAGCTCTTCGGGGTTAAAGGGGTCATAAGTATTTCTTCCCGAGATTGCTCTTAGCCAAGTGAGTTGGCGCTTCCCAAGCTGCCTGGTGGCGGCTAATGCTTTGTAGCGCATTTGCTCGGCATCAATTTCCCCGTTGAGATATTCCCAAGCCTGACGATAGCCTACCGAACGTATGGCTGGTAGATCTGCATGTAAGTCAGGATTGGTGCGGAGCGTTTTCACTTCATCCAAAAAGCCTGCTAGCAGCATTTCGTCAAATCGTTTTTCGAGATTTTGATGAAGACGTTTGCGATCGCTTGGTTCTAGTGATACCAACTTAATCCAATCTGGAATAGTAGAACCTTCTCTACCGTCCTCGCTAGGAGAATCTGCGAGTAATGTAGACATGGGTTTGCCAGTAATTTCAAAAACCTCGAGCGCGCGTTGTACTCTTTGTGAATCATTGGGCTGTAATCGTGCAGCAGTTTCTGGATCTACTTCTGCGAGCTTGGCATGCATGGCTGGCCACCCCAGTGTTTTGCCTTCTTCATCAAGGCGGGCGCGTATATCAGGGTTGGCAGTTGGCAATGAAGAAAGACCATGCACCCACGCCCTCCAATACAACATGGTTCCACCAACCACAACAGGAATATTTCCACGGCTTCGGATTTCATCACAGAGTCGTTTTGCATCTTTGGCAAATCGTGCTGCTGAGTACACCTCGGTAGGTTCAAGGATGTCGATCAAGTGATGAATGACTGCAGCTTGTTCTGCTTTAGTCGGCTTAGCACTGCCAATATCAAGGCCACGATAGACCAGAGCAGAATCCATGCTGATCACTTCAATAGTCATGCCGAGAGATTTGGCATGTTCAGCTAAAGACATGGCGAGATGGGTTTTGCCTGCACCGGTAGGTCCCACAATACACAGTATGGGATTTACTTTCGGTGACTGCATAGGCTGAATGTAGGGTTCAGTTTGCATGCTTCATTATAAGAGCCTGTTAATATGCGCATCAAACCTATCCTAGGAGCGCAAGTTGATTGATACCCTTTTGCAATTGAGCGATTTACTGCTACATATTGATCGGCATTTGGATGTTGTGATCTCACAATATGGTCCTTGGGCATATGGTTTGTTATTTGCGATTGTGTTTGCTGAAACAGGGCTGGTGGTTGCCCCATTCTTGCCTGGCGACTCCCTTTTATTTATTGCGGGTGCCTACTGTGCAACTGAGCACTTTAATATTTGGACTTTGTGTATTGGTTTATTGATTGCGGCCATATCCGGTAATACCGTGAATTACTTTATTGGTCGTTGGATTGGCAAAAGAGTGTTTAGTAGTAATTCACGTTGGATTGATCAAGGCGCTTTGCTCAAGACCCACGCCTTTTATGAAAAGCATGGCGGTAAGACCATAATCGTCGCTCGGTTTCTGCCGATTATCCGAACCTTTGCTCCTTTTGTTGCAGGCATTTCCGAAATGAATTTCTCGCGCTTTCAGTTATTCAACATTACTGGCGCAGTCTTGTGGGTTTTTGGATTAGTGATTGCGGGATACTTTTTTGGCAATATCCCCGTTATTCGTCAAAACCTTAATGTGATTGTTTTGGTAGGTATAGGCGCAGCAGCAGTGCCCGTTGCCCTTGCTGCAATCTACAAACTCTTCCAACGTAAGAAAAGTTAAATCACCACATTTGGTTAATGTAGTTTGGTTTGACTTTCTAGTGTTGCGATGTGTTCCCGAATATCACTTGCATCTTCAGCTTCTGGAACCTCGCTAAGATAGCGATGCATATCAGCTAGTGCAGGACGCAAATATTCTAATTGGGCAAAGATCAAACCACGGTCTCTGACCTCTTCAATTGAGTCAGGCAGCAAAATTACCAGTCGCTCTTGGATGCCAAGTAAGCGCTCCCAGCGCTCATGTTCCGAGTAGATCATTTTAAGATTCCGCAGAAAGCGCGACAGGATCTCTCTGGCGCTGGAAGCCCGCAGAAATACATTCAGAGGCAGACTGAGTTCACCTCGATAGCCTTTAGCATCAAGATAGGGATCAAGCATCTCTTGTAGTTGATTCTTGGAGAGAGAATCACCGGTCAATGGATCCATGATCACTTCACCTTGTTGCAAAGAGATGCGCATCATAAAGTGATTGGGGAATGAAACACCCCGAATCTTTAAGCCAATTTGCTGACCTAATTCCATCATTAAGATGGCTAATGAGATCGGAATGCCTCTGCGATTCTCGAGCACATAGTGTAAGTAAGAATTTTCAGGCGCATAAAAATCATTCGGGTTTGGGCCAAAGCCTAACTCGGTATAAAAGAAATGCTTGAGAATTTGTAAGCGCTGAATCGGTGAGGTGTCAGGGGTGATACGCGCTTTTAATTTATTGCCCAGCTCGTCAAGATGATCGAGAACACCTTGAACATCTAGATCAGGATAGGCGTGTTGTGCTACAGCGATTGCTGCTTCTGTTAAAGGGAAGTGCTCGTCCTCAGTAACTAGTGAAGTGAAATAGTCGAGTTGTTGTGTTGGCATACATCCTATTTTGCATGACGCAAGAATTTTTGCCAGCGAATTCCAACCAAGGCTAGGGCACCAAAGTAAATCAAGGCTGCGATAGTCAACCATAGCGTCAATAAGCCAATACGAGTCCAAGGCTCGGCCTGTAGGGCAATCCAGTTATGAGCATTGGCCGCATAAAAAAGGACGGCTGCAAACGGGATTAAAGCCAATAAGAGCTGCCCCAAATACTTTATCCAGGCTGCGCTTGGGAGAGCGCCTCGTTTATGTAGGCCAACCCATAGTAGGGCGGCGTTCAAACAAGCACCAGTGCCAACCGATAAGGCCAATCCGGCATGCCCTAACCAAGGCACAAAGACCAAGTTGGCCATTTGTGTAGCAACGAGCACGAATAAGCCGATTTTGACTGGGGTGCGAATATCTTGGCGAGAATAAAACCCAGGCGCCAAAATCTTGACAAGAATTAATCCAATGAGTCCCACTCCATAGGCTGCTAAAGCACGCTGTGTCATGAGGACATCAAGCGCATTAAATTTTCCATAGTGATACAGAACTGCTGCCAAAGGCTCACCAAAAATAAAGAGCGCAATAGCAGACGGTGCAGCAAGCAAGAAGGTGAGTTGCAATCCCCAAACGAGTAGTTCACCGGCATGCACTAAATCATTTTTTGCATTGGCCTTGCTTAAGCTTGGCAGAAGCACTGTGCCCAGCGCAACACCAAGCAGTGCGGTTGGAAATTCCATTAAACGATCGGCATAAGAGAGCCAAGAAACGCTACCTGCTTGTAAGTGCGATGCAATGTTGGTGTTGATGATCAAAGAAATTTGCGCAACGGAAACTGCAAATACTGCAGGCCCCATCAGTTTCATGACGCGTCTTGCATCAGGGTTTGTGATAGCAGCCTTGATTGCTCCAGGTAGCAAACCGATTCGAGGCAAAAGACCCAAGCGAGAAAGTGCTGGCACTTGAATGGCTAGCTGGAGCACGCCGCCCAAAAGGACGCCAATACTCAATGCATAAATTGGTTGCTCTAAATGTGGTGCTAAAAAGATAGCGCTTCCAATTAAAGCGAAATTGAGGAGTACTGGTGTGAACGCTGGAATTGCAAAGCGGTGATAAGTGTTCAGAATCCCCGCTGAGAGGGAAACCATCGAAATCAGTCCGATGTAGGGGAACATGATTCGGGTCATCACAACACTAGCCTCATAAGCTGGGCCACCGCTAAAGCCTGTAGCAATCACCAGAATGAGCAGGGGCGCGCCAATAACCCCAAGCAGTACCGTTAGCAGGAGAGCCCAAAATAAGAGTGTGGCAACCGCATTAATAAGGATTTTGGCCTTGTTTTGGTCCTCATTTGTGGAAATTTCACCCAAAATAGGCACAAAAGCCTGGGAAAAAGCCCCTTCAGCAAACAGGCGGCGGAGCAGATTGGGTAGTCTAAAAGCCACATTGAAGGCGTCTGTCCACTCCGAAGCCCCGAAACTGCGGGCAATTAAGGTCTCCCGCAGCAGCCCAGTAATACGGGACAGCATGGTCAGGGAGCTAACCTTAGCGGCGGCAGAAAGCAGGTTCATGAGCCGATTTTCACCTATTTATGGGTGGACTGGGCTTTTTTGCCCCTTTAAGGTAAAATCTTGGGTTTTGGCGAGCTTGCTTATGAATCTGGCAGGTCCGCGAGATTTTTAACTAATCGCATTTTGCAATTTATAGAGGCAAGGTTTAAAGATGGCCAATACAGCACAAGCGCGTAAGCGCGCACGCCAGGCAGTAAAACAAAACGAGCATAACTCCAGCTTGCGCTCAAAGCTTCGCACTTCCATTAAGGCAGTTCGCAAAGCTATCGAAACTGGTGACAAAGCTGCTGCAGCGAAGGTTTTCGCAGCAACTCAAGCAACAATCGACAAGATTGCTGATAAAAAGATCGCTCACAAAAATACTGCAGCACGTCAAAAGTCACGTTTGTCTGCAGCTATCAAGGCGATGGCAGCGTAATTTTGTAATAGTTTTAGGCTGGTCGAATCAGGTTTCGACCTAAGCCCGCTCCTTATCAGAGCGGGTTTTTGTTTTTAGGGCTAGGATTGGGGTTTGGGTTCAAACTCGCAGGCCTCTTCAATCGGTAGGCTATTGTCTTTGGCAAAGTTCATGACAAAGTCGAGCGCTCTTGGATCGAGGTCACCAAGCCTGGTATCGATAACAACGCATTTCACTGTAGCAATCACGACCGGAATGACATAGGGTGAATAAGTGAAGCGTGGGTCTCCGGAATCTCCTGGAGGGCGAAAAGTAGCCATCACCCCGCAGAGACGTTCCGCCCAATCACTGGGTCGAAATGGTTTGCCAGAAGTGGTAATGCCTTGAATGAAAAGCTTTTTGTGGTTCAAGTTGGCGTAAGGAAGTTCGTAAGAATCAGTATTACTAAGTCCTCTAGCTTAACAGCCTGAGGTGACCGTAAGATGGCTTTATGTTCTATTTTCGTGCAGTTGAAAGTTTTAAGAAAAAAATGCAAGCCAAAACTTTAGTAGAAAGCTCAACTATGACATCTCTGGCAAAGCCTCAAGTGCCTGGTCAGGTAAAGCATTATCTGCAGTTTGCTGACCTCACTCGCGAGGAATATGACTATTTGCTCAAAAGATCAGCTTGGTTAAAAGCAAAGTTTAAGAGTTATGAGACTTGGCATCCTTTGCATGACCGTACTTTGGCAATGATTTTTGAAAAGCACTCCACACGGACTCGTCTTTCTTTCGAGGCGGGCATCCATCAGCTTGGTGGCCATGCTGTATACCTAAACACTCGTGACACTCAGTTGGGTCGTGGCGAGCCTGTAGAGGACGCTGCACAGGTTATCTCAAGGATGACTGACATCATCATGATCCGCACCTTCGGTCAGGAGATCATCGAGCGTTTTGCTGCTAATTCCCGTGTACCTGTAATTAATGGCTTGACCAACGAATACCATCCTTGCCAAGTTTTGGCTGATATCTTTACTTTCGTTGAAGCGCGCGGACCGATTCAGGGTAAAACGGTTGCTTGGGTAGGTGATGCCAACAATATGGCCTATACCTGGATACAGGCGGCTGAATGTTTGGATTTCCAATTACGTTTCTCTGCCCCCCAGGGTTATCAGCTAGATCCTGCGCGCTTGACTAAGAATGCTGCAAAATATTTAACCGTTTGCGCTGATCCAAAGGATGCTTGTAAAGATGCTGGCTTGGTAACTACTGACGTATGGACCAGCATGGGCTTTGAGGCTGAAAACAATTCGCGCATGAATGCCTTTCAGGACTGGATGGTTGATGAAGAGTTGATGGCGGTAGCAAAACCAGATGCCTTATTTATGCATTGCTTGCCAGCACATCGAGGTGAAGAAGTTTCTGCGGGCGTGATTGATGGTCCGCAGAGCATTGTGTGGGAAGAGGCTGAAAATCGTTTGCATGTTCAAAAGGCTTTGATGGAGTATTTGCTCTGTGGCCGTTTGGATTAAGTTATAAAACGCAAGCAATAAAATTTAAGAAATTCATTTATTAATTTTGATTGAATAAGAAATCATGTCTGATATTAAAAAAGCGGTACTAGCCTATTCTGGTGGACTCGACACTAGCGTGATCTTGAAGTGGCTTCAAGATACCTACGGTTGCGAAATTGTTACTTTTACTGCTGACTTGGGTCAGGGTGAAGAGCTTGAGCCAGCGCGTGCTAAGGCTCTTCAGTTTGGTATCAAACCAGAGAACATTTTTATTGATGACTTGCGCGAAGAATTTGTACGTGACTTTGTGTTCCCAATGTTCCGCGCCAATACGATTTATGAGGGCGAATATCTCTTGGGCACTTCCATTGCGCGCCCATTGATCGCTAAACGTCAAATTGAGATTGCCCGCTTAACTGGTGCCGACTCTGTATCTCACGGCGCTACTGGCAAAGGTAATGACCAGGTTCGCTTTGAGTTGGGTTACTACGCACTTGAGCCGGGAATTAAAGTGATTGCTCCATGGCGTGAGTGGGACCTTCTTTCACGCGAGAAGTTAATGGCTTACGCTGAAAAGCATGGAATTCCTGTAGAGATGAAGCATAAGCAAGGCGGTTCACCCTATTCAATGGATGCCAACCTTTTGCACATCAGCTATGAAGGTCGCCATCTTGAGAATCCAAATGCCGAGGCTGAAGAGTCAATGTGGCGTTGGACAGTCTCTCCCGAGAAAGCCTCTGACGCTCCAGAAATCATTGAGATTGAATTTAAAGCTGGAGATCCGGTTGCGATTAACGGCAAGGCATACAAGCCTCATGAATTATTAGCAGAGCTCAATCGCGTTGGCGGTCAGCATGGTATTGGCCGTCTTGATTTGGTTGAAAACCGCTTCGTTGGTATGAAGAGTCGCGGCTGTTATGAGACTCCTGGCGGCACAATCCTTCTAAAGGCGCATCGCGGTATTGAAAGTATTACGCTTGATCGTGAAGTGGCTCACTTGAAGGATGATCTGATGCCACGCTACGCTAGCTTGATCTACAACGGCTTATGGTGGTCTCCAGAGCGTCTTGCGTTGCAAACCTTGATCGATCACACCCAACAAATGGTTAATGGTGTAGTGCGCCTCAAGCTTTATAAAGGTTCTGTATCCGTGATTTCACGTGACTCAGCCAATACCTTGTTTGATCAAAACATTGCAACCTTTGATGATGATGGTGGCGCCTATAACCAGGCGGATGCTGGCGGCTTCATCAAGCTCAATGCATTGCGTATGCGGATTGCTGAAATAGCAAAGCGTAAGCGCGCCAAGAAATAATCAGAAGTAATATTTAGAACCAAATGAAATAGAAAGAAATAGATGCAATTTGATCAAGTCTCAGTCGGCAAAAAAGCCAATGTATTTTTTGATGGGAAGTGTGTTTCACACACCGTGACTCTGCCTAATGGCGTTCGCAAGTCTGTTGGGGTTGTATTACCAAGCACTTTGCGTTTTGACCTTAGCACTAAAGAAGTCATGGAAGTAGTCGATGGCAATGCATTTGTCAGTATCAACGGTGCTCCAGAGCAAGAGTTCAAAGCCGGTCAGAGCTGGGAAGTAGAAAAAGGCGGTTATTTTATTATTCGCGCTGAGCAACCAGTGCATTATGTCTGCCACTTTGAGTAAAGAGCTTAATTGCTAAAGAAAAAGCAGACCTAGGTCTGCTTTTTTATTTCCTATTTCGCTGAGCTAACTTTCTAACGCCTCGGCAACCCCGTAATTACACTCCCCGGCACAATTACTCTTTCTGAGAACCATTGCTTGTTCATCTCTAGGGCGTAACGTACGGCTGCTTTGGGGCAATGATTATTGGTTGTCTCTGCTTGCATCTCTTCGATATTCACAATCTTGCCGTCATCTGCGATGAATGCAATTGAAAGCGGAATCTTCGTGTTATTCATCCAGAAGCAATGGCCTGCTTTTTGATCAAAGACAAACAGCATTCCTAAATTTGTTGGCATGCTTGCGCGGTTCATCAGACCAACTTCTCTGGCCTTAGGCGTATCAGCTAGCTCTGCTTGTATGCGGTAAATTCCTGTTTTTAGTTCAATGGTGGGTAATCCGACGTTCACTTGAGCCCATGCAATAACGGGGCTAAGTAGAAGGGTGGTCGCAAATAGCTTGGAAATTATTTTTTTAAATTTTTGCATGTGAGGATTTTAAGTCAGGCAAATTGCGGACGAAAAAAAACCCAGGAACGAATCCTGGGTTTTCCATAATGATCTAAGGACTATTAAGCCGCTTGGATATTGGTAGCTTGTTTGCCTTTAGGACCTTGGGTAATGTCAAACGTTACCTTTTGGTTTTCCTTGAGGGTTTTGAACCCAGGCATAGTAATTGCGCTGAAATGCGCGAACAACTCTTCTTCACCATCATCAGGTTTGATAAAGCCAAAACCTTTTGCATCATTGAACCACTTAACAATTCCGGTCGCCATGCGAACTCCATTACATAAACTTAAAACAACCGTGATGAGGGTAAATACTTTTTAATCAGTCTCAATCCACAACACGCCTAAATAGAACCTCTTTTGAAGCCTACCCCCCGATTGTTTGCCCTTTTTGTAGGGGTGTCAAGGAGTTATCTATACATACCCCCCAGTAATTACCCCTTTTTTTATCAAAAAATGCCCCAATATGGGTTAAAGAGGGGTTTTTGAGGGGTTTTCACAACAAGACCCTGCTCAAATCAAGTTTGGATATCTGTGTTTAGAATGTTTCTCATGAGTCGCACACCTAAAAACCCCACTACTGGCGTTCCCGCCAATCCCTATGTTGAGGACACCCTTCTTCTCGAAAAACAGGTCGAGCAAGTTAAGGCTCCATCAATGTACAAAGTTTTATTACTGAATGATGATTACACCCCAATGGAATTTGTGGTGATGGTCATTCAGGAGTATTTTAATAAGGATCACGAAACAGCAACGCGCATCATGTTGCAGGTTCATTTGGTTGGCAAAGGCGTTTGCGGAATCTTTACTCGCGATGTTGCGGCAACTAAGGTGCATCAAGTTATTGAATTATCCCGTGAAGCGGGCCACCCACTACAGTGCACTATGGAGGAAGCATGATTGCCCAAGAACTAGAAGTAAGTTTGCACATGGCGTTTGTTGACGCAAGGGCATCAAGACATGAATTCATTACCGTAGAGCATTTGCTAGCAGCCTTGCTAGATAACGCTACCGCGGTTGAGGTGCTAAAGGCTTGCGCGGTCAATATCGCAGAGTTGCGTGCTCAACTCAAAAACTTTATTAACGACAACACGCCTGTAGTACCAGGCAATGATGAAGTTGATACACAACCAACGCTTGGATTTCAGCGCGTGATTCAACGCGCCATCATGCATGTTCAATCGACATCCAATGGCAAGAAAGAAGTGACTGGTGCCAATGTTCTAGTCGCCATTTTTGGGGAAAAAGATTCGCATGCGGTGTACTTCTTGCAGCAGCAGGGTGTGACACGTTTGGACGTTGTGAACTTTATTAGCCATGGTGTCCGTAAAGATCAAGCTGAGCATGTAAAGCCAGCTGATACCACTCAAGAGACTGAAGAAGCAGCCTCTTCAGGCAAAGAGAGCCCATTAGATCAGTACACCCAGAATCTCAATGCTATGGCCCGTCAGGGAAAGATCGATCCATTGATCGGTCGTGAGAGTGAGGTAGAGCGCGTCATTCAAGTGCTTTGCCGTCGCCGCAAGAACAATCCATTATTGGTTGGTGAAGCTGGCGTTGGTAAAACTGCGATTGCAGAGGGCCTGGCTTGGAGAATTGTGAAGGGCGATGTCCCAGATATTTTGGCCGATGCTACTGTCTATTCATTGGATATGGGCGCCTTGTTGGCTGGCACCAAATACCGTGGCGACTTTGAGCAGCGACTCAAGAGCGTTCTCAAGTCATTAAAAGATCATGCGCATGGCGTGTTATTCATAGATGAAATTCATACCTTAATTGGTGCCGGTGCTGCATCTGGCGGAACCTTAGATGCAAGCAATCTCTTGAAGCCGGCTTTATCAAATGGTCAGCTCAAATGTATTGGTGCCACCACCTTCACTGAGTACCGTGGCATTTTTGAAAAAGATGCTGCTTTGTCACGTCGCTTCCAAAAGGTGGATGTCGTTGAACCAACTGTAGATCAGACTGTGCAAATTTTGCGTGGCTTGAAATCGCGTTTTGAAGAGCATCACAGTGTGAAGTACGCGGCTGGTGCTTTAGTCGCTGCTGCAGAGTTATCGGCTCGCTATATTAATGATCGCCATTTGCCAGATAAAGCAATCGATGTGATTGATGAGGCCGGTGCTGCGCAACGTATTCTGCCAAAGTCAAAGCAGAAGAAAACGATCGGCCGACCAGAGATTGAAGAGATTGTGGCAAAGATTGCACGCATACCGCCTCAGTCAGTCACCGTGGACGACCGTAGTAAGTTGCAAACTTTGGATCGCGATATTAAGAGCGTGGTATTTGGTCAAGACCCCGCAGTAGAATCCTTAGCTAGCGCGATCAAGATGACGCGTGCTGGTCTTGGTAAGATTGATAGGCCAATTGGTTCATTCTTGTTCTCGGGTCCAACAGGCGTTGGCAAGACAGAGGTTGCAAAACAGCTTGCTTATATTTTAGGTATTGAGCTCTTACGCTTTGATATGTCTGAGTACATGGAGCGTCATGCGGTTAGTCGCCTAATTGGTGCGCCTCCAGGTTATGTTGGCTTTGATCAGGGTGGCTTGCTGACTGAGGCTGTAAATAAGAAGCCACATTGCGTACTCTTGCTTGATGAAATTGAAAAAGCCCATCCTGATATTTTCAATATCCTCTTGCAGGTGATGGATCATGGCACCTTAACGGATAACAACGGTCGCAAGACAGATTTCCGTAATGTGATCATTATCATGACTACCAATGCTGGTGCCGAAGCAATGCAGAAGTCGACGATTGGCTTTACCAATGCGCGTGAATCTGGCGATGAGATGGCTGATATTAAAAAGTTCTTTACGCCTGAGTTCCGCAATCGCCTGGATGCCATTGTTTCCTTCAAAGCTCTCGATGAAACCATCATCATGCGTGTTGTCGACAAATTCCTAATGCAGTTGGAAGAACAGTTACATGAGAAGAAGGTCGATGCCACTTTCAGTCCCGCGTTGCGTGCGCATTTAGCTAAGCATGGCTTCGATCCATTAATGGGTGCACGTCCTATGCAGCGCATTATTCAGGACACTGTCCGTAAAGCGCTTGCTGATGAACTGCTCTTTGGTAAGTTAGCGCAAGGCGGACATGTGGATGTTGATATCGATGAAGAAGGCAAAGTGCAGTTGAACTTTGAAGCTCCTAAGTTGCCCGGTAAGGCAGCCAAGGTTGATGTCGCACCTGCAGAAGAAATTTAATTACCGATTTACCAACAAAGGGAAAATATGTCTCACCACCACGATAAATTACTTGAAGCTTTTGAAACATATAAAGCTGAAAATGAAAAGTTTCAAGGAAAAGGGATTAAGGCTTCAGCGGCTCGCGCTCGTAAGGCTTTGCAAGAGATTGCTGGTTCATGCAAAGAGCGACGTAAAGAAATTACTGCCGAGAAAGAATCTCGTGAAGGCGCTGGCGCCGGCATGTCGCAAGATGCCGCACGCAAAGCACATATTCGTAAGTAAATTTAGTATCCGAAATAAAAAAGCCACCCTTGGGTGGCTTTTTTATTGGGTGATTATGGATCGATTAACTACGACCAGTACTGCCAAAGCCACCGGCACCGCGACTACTTTCAGTGAACTCTTCAACAACCTTAAGCTCTACTTGCATTACAGGCATTACCACTAGCTGTGCAAGACGATCCATTGGTTCAAGCTTGAACGGAGCGGATCCACGGTTCCAGGTGCTCACCATTAATTGACCTTGATAGTCTGAATCAATCAAGCCAACCAGGTTACCTAATACGATGCCATGCTTATGTCCAAGACCTGAACGAGGAAGAATGAATGCCGCATAACGTGGATCTTCAACGTAGATCGCTAAACCAGTTGGTACCAGTACTGTCTGGCCTGGAGCAATCTCAATCGCTTCATCGATGCAAGCGCGCAAATCTAATCCAGCACTTCCGGGAGTGCCATAAGTAGGCAACTGATCGCGCATACGTTCATCGAGAATTTTGACTTGTAAAGATTGCATAAAATTTCCTAAAACGGAGAATGTAATGAAAGAGAATGCTTAAATTTTCTTGGCAACTAGCCCAATGAGTTGGCGGGCTAAGTGGAGTTTTTCTGCCTTAGCGGTTTTCTTGCTACCACTTGCATCAATGATGACGAGTTGATTGAGATCGCTACCAAAAGTTTCTGGACCAATATTGCCAACAATCATCGGAATGCCTTTGCGCTTCCGCTTCTCGTCGGCATGCTTTTCAAGATCAGTTGATTCTGCAGCAAAGCCTACGCAATAGGGGTAAGGTTTGCCACCTTTAGTTTTGACTAATTTGGCAACATCCAAAAGAATGTCAGGATTTGCTACAAATTCAATAGTTGGTGTTGAGGCACCTTGGCGCTTCATCTTTTCTTTGGCGGGTTTGGCGATGCCCCAATCCGCTACTGCAGCTACCGCAAAGAACAGATCGTAATCGACATTTGCCAAGGCCGTTGCATGCATTTCTTTGGCGCTTACTACGTTGGTACGAGTAATTTTCCCAGTAGTTTCAAGCGGTGTTGGTAGCTCACATGGACCTGCAATCAAATGAACCTGCGCACCAGCTTCTAGGGCTGCTCTAGCAATCGCAAATCCCATCTTTCCTGAGCTATGGTTTGTAATGCCACGCACTGGATCAATCGCCTCAAAAGTCGGTCCAGCAGTAATCAATACCTTTTTGCCAAGTAGAGTTTTCTTTTGAAAGAAGGCAATGACTTGTTCCGCAATTTCTGTCGGTTCGAGCATTCTACCCATACCAACTTCGCCGCATGCCTGAAAGCCACTCGCTGGACCAAGCAGAGTTACACCATCTTTTTCAAGGCGTTCTGCGCTGCGTTGAGTAGCTGCGTGTTCCCACATTTGCTTATTCATTGCCGGTGCTAGTAAAAGCGGACAGTCTCTTGCAAGGCAGAGCGTACTGAGTAAATCATCTGCCAGACCAAGCGATAGTTTTGCCATAAGATCAGCGCTAGTTGGTGCAATCAAGATGACATCAGCAGAGCGTGAAAGCTCAATGTGAGCCATGTTATTTGCAATACTGCTATCCCATTGGCTGGTATAGACTGGATTGCCGGTAAGCGCCTGCATAGTAACAGGGGTAACAAATTGCTGAGCAGCTTCAGTCATGACCACTTGTACAGAAGCACCTTCCTGCATGAGAAGGCGTGCAAGCTCTGGCGTTTTATAGGCGGCAATGCCGCCAGAGATGCCGAGAACGATTTTCTTATTTAAAAGTGATTGCATGGCGCCAGATTAATGGGATTGTGGGGATTTGCCAAATGACTTGTGAAGTTCGCCAAAAATAATGAGTACTGCACCTATGCAGATGGCGCTATCGGCGATGTTAAAAGCTGGCCAGTGCCAGTTTGCATAGTGCACATCAATGAAGTCCACTACAGCGCCATACATCAGGCGATCTAATATATTGCCGAGCGCCCCACCTAAAATCAAACTGAGGGCCAGGCAGAGTAGCCGATCTTCTTGGTGCTTGCGCAAAATAAAAACGATATAGATGCAGGCAAATAATCCGAGAAAAGTAAAAAACCAACGTTGCCAGCCAGAACTTTGAGCTAAGAATGAGAATGCTGCACCTGGATTAAAAAGTAGTAGCCAATTTAAAAAAGGTAGCACTTGCTCCGGAACTCCCATCTGCAAGTTGCTCAGTGCAAGCCATTTACTGGCTTGATCTAGTAGTAGGGTAACGGTGGCAACCGCTAGGCAGCGCAAAAATGTCAAAGTCATCTGATGGGGCTTAAGCAAATAGACGATGATCGCCATCGCCAAAAAGATTGCTAATACAGCGGCCACAAAGCTCTGGATGCTGAGCATTAGCGCCTACATCTTCAGTGTGATGCCAGCAACGACCACATTTCTTGTATTGACTGCCGCGTACTAAAACCTCTAAGCCAGCATTGCTAAGTTCAATATTGGCACTAGAAGTAATGGTGACAAAGCGTAAATCATCTTCAAGTGAATGTAGGATGGCAAAGTCGACATCACCCACTTTAATAGTGAGTTCGGCTTGTAATGAGGAGCCAACATTTCCAGCTTCGCGCTCAACTTCAATTGCTTTGGTCACTTCAGAACGGATCTCACGAATGCGATTCCACTTGGCAAGTAGCTCATCTGAATTGGTAATTGCAGGGAAGTTAGCAAACTCCTCCATGAAGATCGACTCAGCATTATTGTCCGCGCTATGGGGAAAATCTTGCCATGCCTCTTCTGCCGTAAACGAGAGAAAGGGAGCCAACCATTTCAAGAGGTTGCGGGTGATATGGAATAGCGCATTTTGTGCAGCACGACGATCCGGCGAATCAGGTGCGCTGGTATAGAGGCGATCTTTCAGAATGTCTAAATAGAAACCACCTAAATCTTCCGAGCAAAATGACAGTATGCGAGCTACAGCAGGGTGAAACTCATAGGCCTTGTAGTGCGCCTCAACATCATTCTGGATTTGATTGGCTAGGGCAACCGCATAGCGATCGATCTCAAGCCATTGCTCAGCAGGCATTACATGTTTGCTTGAATCAAAATCAGAGAGGTTAGCAAGCAAAAAGCGCAGAGTATTGCGAATGCGACGATAGCTCTCGGTAACCCGTTTGAGAATCTCATCTGAGATGGTCATCTCACCAGAGTAATCAGTAGAAGCTACCCAAAGGCGAATAATTTCAGCGCCGAGTTTGTCGGCTACTTGTTGTGGTGCGATCACATTGCCTACGGACTTACTCATCTTGCGACCTTGACCATCCACAGTGAAGCCATGAGTAAGGAGTGCTTTATAGGGTGGTTTGCCATCGAGCATGGCACCAGTGAGTAATGAAGAATGGAACCAGCCACGATGTTGGTCTGAACCCTCAAGATACAAGTCGGCCAAGCGACCATTATGTGTTTCTGCATCAGAAGTAAGCAACTCATCACGATGCGATCCGCGAATTACATGCCAATGAGTAGTGCCTGAATCAAACCATACATCCAATGTGTCGCGATTCTTTTCATATTGAGCGGCTTCAGCACCAAGTAATTCAGAAACTTCCAATTGTTGCCAGGCTTCAATGCCACCTTTTTCTACACGCTTCGCAACCTCTTCGAGTAGTTCGACTGTACGAGGATGGGGGTCACCTGTCTCTTTATGAACAAAGAAAGCCATCGGCACACCCCATTGGCGTTGGCGTGACAAAGTCCAATCGGGGCGATTGGCGATCATGCTGTGAAGACGTTGCTTACCCCAAGCTGGAAAGAATTCAGTGCTATCAATGCCTGCTAACGCAGTCTCGCGCAAACTTGCTTTGCCATCAGATGGTTTTTTATCCATGCTGGCAAACCACTGTGAAGTGGCGCGATAAATAATGGGTGACTTATGGCGCCAGCAATGCATGTAGGAGTGGGTGTAGGTCTTGTCGCGCAATAGGCTGCCTGCTTCACGCATGGCCTCGACAATCTTGGGATTGGCTTTCCAGATGTATTCGTTTGCAAAGAGCGGCAACCAAGATGCATAAACCCCATTACCCATGACTGGATTAAGAATATCCTTATCAGCCAACTGATTTGCCTTGCAGGATTTAAAGTCCTCTTCACCGTAAGCTGGTGCAGAGTGAACAATACCGGTGCCGGTATCAAGTGTGACGTATTCAGCCGGGTAGATTGGAGACAGTCGCTTATAACCTTCATGCAGTGAGGCCAGCGGATGCCAGAAAGAAATATTTGCCAACTGGGCGCCTTGACAAGTCGCAATCACCTTGCCTTCGAGGCCGTAGTCTTGCAAGCAAGTTTCGACACGATCCTTTGCGAGAATCAATAACTTATCGCCAACATCAACTAATGCGTAAGTTAATTCTGGATGAACGTTCATTGCTTGGTTAGCAGGGATAGTCCAAGGCGTTGTTGTCCAGATCACAATTTGCCCTGGTTTATTTGGCAACTCAGGCAGGCCAAATACTTTTGCAAGCTGTGGACGCTGAGCATCATCAAATGAAAAACCAACATCAACCGTAGGATCTGTTTTGTCTTGGTATTCGACCTCAGCTTCAGCAAGTGCGGAGCCGCAGTCAAAACACCAGTTCACTGGCTTTAAGCCGCGGAAGACGTAACCTTTTTCCCAAATCCTACCTAAGGCGCGGATTTCATCGGCCTCATTGCGATAGTTCATAGTGAGATAGGGGTTATTCCAGTCACCCAAGACACCAAGACGCTCAAAGTCTTTCTTCTGTTTGTCTACTTGAACTTGAGCATAGGCACGGGCTTTAGATTGAACCTCTGCTGTTGGCAGATTTTTGCCAAACTGCTTCTCGATTTGAATTTCAATCGGCATGCCGTGGCAATCCCAACCTGGTACGTATGCAGAGTCATAACCCATAAGCCAGCGAGATTTGACAATCATATCCTTCAGAATCTTATTAACTGCATGACCGATATGAATATCGCCATTCGCATAAGGCGGGCCATCATGCAAAATAAACTTCGGTTGATTTGCATGTGCTGCGCGAATCTTTTCGTAAAGCTTATTCTTTTGCCATTGAGAAACCCATTGCGGTTCACGTTTAGCAAGATCTCCTCGCATTGGGAATGCGGTATCAAGAAGATTAACGGGATAAGAGTTTTCTTTTTCAGACATAAGTTTTTTTCTGGAAATAATTTCTGGCATGCATTGCATCGGCTGCAATTGCTTTTGTTAGGGCGTCGAGACCATCGTACTTTGCCTCGTCACGAATTTTTTCTAAGAGTTCAACAGTAATAATTTTTCCGTAGACATCTTGTTGGTAATCGAAGATATGCGTTTCGAGCAGAACGCGTCCTTCATCTTCTACTGTGGGCCTAACGCCCAGACTGGCTACGGCTGGCAATGGCTTTTCAGAGAGGCCAAGTACCTGTGCAGTAAAAATGCCAGTAGTGGCTGGTTTGCGATGATGTAAGTGATTGGCAACTGCTAAGTTCAGCGTGGGGAATCCTAGCTTGCGTCCAAGTTGTTGCCCGTGAATTACATGACCAGAGATGCCGTATGGACGACCTAATAATTTTTCTGCTTGCTTCATATCACCACTTGCGAGTGCAGTGCGTAAAGCGGAGCTCGAAATACGCTCTCCATCTTCCAAAATGGTTTGAATGCTGGAAACTTCAAAGCCGTATTTTTCACCGGCTGACTTAAGGCTTGCAAAATTACCCGCCCGTTTTGCACCATAGCAAAAATCATCACCAATTAAAATCCATTTGGCATTCAAACGTTTGACAATAATTTCGGTGACAAATTCTTCTGGCGACAAACGTGCAAATGCAGCGTTGAAATGCTCAACCACCACACGATCAATGCCGAGATCAGATAGAGCGGCTAATTTATCTCTGAGATTCAGAATGCGAGGGGGCGCTTGATCTGGAGAGAAGAATTCTTTGGGATGGGGTTCAAAGGTCATCACACAGCTAACCAACCCTCGTTCCTGGGCGCCATCCACCAGCTGATTGAGTAGGGCGCGATGACCCCTGTGCACGCCATCGAAATTACCGATGGTTAGGGCACAAGCAGGTCCTGCAGAAAACTGGGTCGGGCCACGGAATACGTTCACAAAATCGCTTTCAGGGTAGCCATCAATTATATTGTGGGCATGCTTTCTATCGTTACCTTAATCTCAGGCCGCGGATCCAATTTTGAGGCCATCGTCAAAACGGCTCAAAAAGAGCATTGGCCAGTTAAATTTGCCGGGGTCATAGCGAACCACTCTGCGGCTAAGGGCCTTGATTTTGCTCGCTCGCAAGGTATTCCGGCCTATGCTATTGAGCATAAGGAATACCCAAGCCGCGAGTCCTTCGACACTGCCCTTATCCAGAAAATCGATGAGCTAGGGGCCAATTTAGTGGTCTTGGCTGGTTTTATGAGAATTCTGACCCCAGGATTTATTCGCCATTTTGAGGGGCGTCTGATCAATATTCATCCGGCGCTCCTTCCCGCCTTCCCTGGCCTGCATACCCATGAGCGTGCCTTAGAGGCGGGTGTTAAGGAACATGGCGCCACAGTGCACTTCGTTAATGAGGGTGTCGATGAGGGACCTATTATTTGCCAAGCCTCCGTTCCAGTGCTTGCGGGTGAC
This sequence comes from Polynucleobacter sp. MG-6-Vaara-E2, assembly GCF_018687695.1. Lineage (NCBI taxonomy): Bacteria > Pseudomonadati > Pseudomonadota > Betaproteobacteria > Burkholderiales > Burkholderiaceae > Polynucleobacter > Polynucleobacter sp. MG-6-Vaara-E2. The sequence continues at coordinate 1,670,865 of NZ_CP061303.1, read as the reverse complement.
AATGCTGACACTTTAGCGGCGCGTGTTTTAACTGCTGAGCATGAAATTTACCCGCGGGCCGTAAAATGGTTCCTTGATGGACGATTGCGAATAGAAGGTAATCAAGTGAAGTTACAACCCCCAGAGTCGCAATTTTTTAAATTATGAGCGCAGATCGTCCACCCCGAAAATCTGGCAAGCGCTTAGGACCAGAAAAAAGTTACGCCACAAAATCTAAAGATCCATTGCGTCGACCAGAGCGACGGAATGCAAAAGGCAATCTTATTGCGCCAGAAGGCCAAAAGAATTTTTCGAATGCAAAGGCTTTGCCTCAGCATGCGATTCACTTGGAGCGTTTGCTTCCTGAGTTATTAAGTTTTGAGCAACCAGCAGATCGTGTGGTCAGTCGCTATTTCCGGGCCGAGCCTCAGCTTGGTAATCGTGATCGCGCTCTGATTGCGGAGAGTGCATTTGCTATTTTGCGTCGTAAAAATGAGTTCTCTCAATTTGCCGTTAGCGGTGAGGGCTCCCAGGCTAGACGCTTATCCCTATTGGGTTTGCTGTCCGCTTTATCTGAAGGTGGTCTGGGCTCTGCGAATCGCGCAGAGAGTGCCATAGCGGATTTAGCGCACGTGCTCAAGCCTGGTGAATATGAATGGTTACAACGTTTTGCCACTGTAGATCCTGCCGCATTAAATCCTCTTGTGCGTAACAATTTGCCAGAGTGGTTATGGGCTGCGTTTGGAAAATACCCTGGTGAAGAGGTTCGCGAAGAGCTTGCAAAATCATTGATGCATCCTGCGCTATTGGATTTGCGTGCTAACACCATGAAAACCAATCGCGAAGAATTGCTTGCGCAGATGAATGCATTAGGCGGTCGCTACCAAGCTATTCCAACACCATACGCACCTGATGGTGTTCGCATTATGGGTAAGCCCGCACTACAAAATACTGCTGGCTTTAAAGCGGGTATGTTTGAAGTGCAAGATGAAGGCAGTCAACTCTTGGCATATTTGCTTGCGCCAAAGCGTGGTGAGATGGTCGTTGACTTCTGCGCGGGTGCTGGCGGCAAGACTTTAGCTATCGGTGCCTTGATGCGCTCCACTGGACGCCTCTATGCTTTCGACACATCCGAGCGTCGTTTGGCTAACTTGAAGCCAAGACAGGCGCGTAGCGGCCTCTCTAACGTTCATCCCGTCTGGATTGATAGTGAGAATGATGCCAAGATCAAACGCTTAGCTGGAAAGATTGATCGAGTCTTGGTTGATGCCCCTTGTAGTGGGATGGGTACATTGCGTCGCAATCCTGATCTTAAGTGGCGCCAAACCCCTGAAGGCGTTTTAGAGCTTAATCAGAAGCAGATAAATATTTTGACCTCAGCAGCTCGCCTGTTAAAGCCGGGCGGTCGCTTGGTCTATGCCACTTGCAGTCTTTTGCCTCAAGAAAATCAGGCAATTGCAGAAGATTTCCTGGCAAAACACCCAGAGTTTGAGTCCGTCCCAGCCGCTGAAGCACTTAAACCATTGTTTCCAAAGGATAAACTGCCCTTAGGATGCTCACCAGATAACCCTTGGTGGCAGTTATGGCCCCATGTTCATGGAACAGATGGCTTTTTTGGGGCGGTTTTTCAGAAAAAAGGAGTTAAACCTGGGAAGGCTGAAAAGCCAAAAACCCCAGAGTTAACGAAAGATAAGCCAAAAAAGACCTAAAAAGCTCTAAAATAAGAACTAATACTTAAATAGGACTCTCTTTTGAATACAGTTTCAAGCTCAGGTTTTGATTTATTCCTCAATTGGCTTGCCAATGGATATTTGGATTGGTCTTGGTGGCAGATCACCCTATTCACCTTAGCTGTCACCCACATCACTATCGCGGCGGTTACGATCTTTTTGCACCGCTGCCAAGCGCACCGCGCCCTAGATCTGCATCCAATCGTTTCCCATTTCTTCCGCTTTTGGCTTTGGCTCACTACTGGCATGGTGACGAAAGAGTGGGCCTCTATTCACCGCAAGCATCACGCAAAATGCGAAACCGTAGATGACCCCCATAGCCCTCAAGTTTTAGGTATCGGCATGGTTCTTTCGCGCGGTGCTGAGCTTTATAAAAATGAAGCCAAAAATCTAGAAACGATGCAAAAGTTTGGTCATGGTACCCCTGATGATTGGCTCGAGCGCAATATCTATTCGAAGTTTTCTTGGCAGGGTGTTGCCATCATGCTCATCATTGATGTGTTTTTGTTTGGTGGAATTGGCTTAACAGTCTGGGCTGTGCAAATGTTGTGGATCCCCATCACAGCGGCCGGCGTGATTAATGGTATTGGTCACTTTTGGGGCTATCGCAACTTTGACTGCGAAGATGCCTCCACTAATATTTTCCCTTGGGGTATTTTGATTGGTGGCGAAGAGTTGCACAACAATCACCATACTTTTGCGACAAGCGCTAAGCTATCAAACAAGTGGTATGAGTTTGATATTGGCTGGCTCTATATTCGGATGATGAGTGCTGTAGGCCTAGCAACCGTGAAGAAGACTTCGCCTAAGCCAATGCTGAGCGACTTACGGCCTGCGGACCAAAATACATTAGAGGCCATCATTGCCAATCGTTATGAAATCATGGCGCGTTATAGCAAAACCTTGCGCAGCTTTTTCAGCAATGAAGTACAGCATATGCAAGTTCTTGCTTCGCATTTAAGTGACGCACGCACTTGGTTATCCAAGGATGAGGCTCGCTTGACTGATGAAGAGAAGAGCAAGCTAGATGAGCTGATGGCCAGTAATGCGCAGTTACGCAAGATGATTGAGATGCGTCGTGATTTGCAGGCAATCTGGGGTCGCTCTACTGCCACTAGAGAGCAATTAGTTGCGCAGTTGCATGCTTGGTGCCAACGCGCTGAAGACAGTGGTCTAGCTAGCTTGCGTGAGTTCTCTTTAAGATTGCGTCGTTACGCTTAATTAAAGCAGTAGACAATAAAAAACCCGCTTAGTAGCGGGTTTTTTATTTGCTAGAAGTAAATTACTTCAGCTTTGTTTCTTTGTAAGCAACATGCTTGCGAATGGTCGGATCAAATTTCATGATCTCCATTTTCTCAGGCTTAGTACGCTTGTTTTTTGAGGTAGTGTAAAAGTGACCAGTACCAGCTGATGACTCTAATTTGATTTTTTCTCTGCCGCCTTTAGCCATTTGTGCGCTCCTTAAATTTCGCCGCGTGCACGAAGATCAGACAAAACAGCATCGATGCCGTTTTTATCGATAACGCGCAAACCAGCATTGGTTAAGCGCAAGCTAATCCAACGGTTTTCAGATTCAACCCAGAAACGGCGGTTTTGCAAATTCGGCAAAAAGCGACGCTTCGTTTTATTGTTTGCATGGGATACATTGTTGCCAACCATCGGCTTCTTCCCAGTGACTTGGCAAACTTTTGCCATGACATAACTCCATTAATTGCGAAAAAAGAAGATTGTATCAGTCAAAGCCTATTTTGGGCTAGCCCTTATTGGGTTTGCCGTTGGAGTTTCAGCAAGAATTGTGGTGGAATCCTCATTAGAGGCCCTAATCGTTCATATAAGTTAGTAATTACTTTCATTAAGATTCAATATTCATAAGCCCTGATTCAGAAAATGAGAAAAATCCCCTGTTACTCACAATGCAGTGGTCTAAAAGGGGAATATCAACTAGCTGCAAAGCTTTGACTAGGGTAACGGTGAGCTCCTGATCAGCATTACTAGGAAGCGGGTTACCGCTGGGATGGTTGTGGGCAACAATCATGGCGCTGGCGTTCCTGGATAAGGCTTCTTTAAGGATTTCGCGAGGGTAGACGGCCGTCTGAGTAATAGACCCCCGAAAAAGCTCTTGGCATTCAATGAGATGGAGGTTTGAATCAAGGTGAAGGCATAAAAATACCTCATGAGGGAGACTACCAATTTTTGCCTGTAAAAACTCCTTTACATGTCCTGGAGATGAAAAAATGGAGCCCTGGGCAAGGTTATCCTCAAGACTGCGCTTCACAAGCTCATAAGCAGCCTGTATTTGCGACCACTTTGAGAGTCCCATGCCATGAATACGGGTGAATTCTTTGGCGCCACAGGCCAGAAGGCGAGACAGGCTACCAAAGTGATGGAGTAAATCCTTGGCCAAAGTTACCGCGCTTTTGCCTTGGACTCCAACCCTTAGAAAGATTGCCAGTAATTCGGCATCTGTGAGGCAGTGGGCCCCATGCAAACGAAGTTTTTCTCTGGGTTGCTCATTTTTAGGCCAATGGGGGATGGGGGAATCCACGGCTAATGCAGGGCTAGCTACAATTACCTTATGACTAAGCTTATCGTTTTGCCCAATTCCTATTTGACCCTCAACTATCGACTCACTCTGCCTGGCGGGGAGGATTACATCAATACTTTTGTTGATCGGCCTGCGACGGTTTTGATGGGTTCTGGACAATTTGCACCTTGTTTTGAAAAAGTGTTGTTGGGTTTGGGTGTTGGTGATAAAAAAAGCGCGTTGTTATCACCAGATGAAAGTTTTGGTGAGCGCAAAGAAGACTTAGTGCAGTGGGTGTCTTTGAAAGCGCTCAAAGAAGGTCGGGATGACGACGTGGAATTTAATCCTGGTGATGTGATTGAATTTAATGCGTCGGGTGGTGCTCAATATGCCGGTGTTTTGCAATCGATTAATGAAGAAGGCGCTTGGTTTGATTTCAATCATCCGCTTGCAGGCCGTGAAGTAACCTTTGAAGCCCAGATTGTTGCGATTCTCTAAAGCATGAGCACGCCCGATACCGCTGAAATTTTGATGGCACAGCCCCGCGGTTTTTGCGCGGGTGTTGATCGTGCCATCAATATTGTGAATGAGGCTCTGACTCGCTTTGGTGCACCGATCTATGTGCGTCATGAAATTGTGCACAATGTTTACGTAGTCAATGAGTTGCGCGATAAGGGTGCGGTCTTTGTGGAAGAGTTGCATGAGGTTCCAAAGGGCGGCATTGTGGTGTTTAGTGCGCATGGTGTTTCTCAGGAGGTGCGTAAAGATGCCGAGCAGCGTGGCTTACAGGTATATGACGCCACTTGTCCATTGGTAACCAAAGTACATCTCGAAGTCATCAAGATGTGCAAAGATGGGTTTACGGTATTGATGATTGGCCATGCGGGCCATCCTGAAGTTGAGGGAACTATGGGGCAAGTTAAGGAAGGCGTCTTCTTGATTGAAAAAGTAGCCGATGTAGCCAATCTCTCTTTTCCAAGTGATGAAAAAATTGCTTTTGTGACGCAAACTACTTTATCGGTAGATGAGACTAAGGAAATTGTTGATGCGCTCACAAAAAAATTCCCGAATATTGTTCAGCCGCGTAAGCAAGATATTTGTTATGCCACTCAGAATCGTCAAGATGCTGTGAAATTTATGGCGCCACAAGTAGAGTTAGTCATTGTGGTGGGTAGCGCGACAAGCTCAAACTCCAATCGTTTGCGTGAACTCTCAGAAAAATTAGGTGTACCGTCTTACATGGTGGATGCTCCAGACCAACTCAAACCAGAATGGTTTGTGGGCAAGAAGCGTATAGGCCTAACTGCTGGTGCTTCTGCTCCTGAGAGCTTGGCGCAATCTATTGTTGCCCGAATTCAAGAGTTTGGGCCTCGCAGTGTGCGTGCCTTATCTGGTGTGGTGGAGGATGTTACGTTTTCACTACCCAAGAATTTAGTTGACTGAAGTATTGATTCATAACAGAGGAGCTGTAGATGATTAATTCAAAAGTGTCAAAAATTACTTTCTTAAAAACGGCCATTGCTTTGTCAGCAACTGCCATGCTTCTAGCCGCTTGCGGAAAGGGCGGCGATAAATCTGCGGCTGCGCCTGTAGATGGCGTTGAAGTCAAAATTGGACACGTGGCTCCATTGACCGGACCAATTGCCCACTTAGGTAAAGATAATGAAAATGGCGCACGCTTAGCGCTTGAAGAAATTAATAAAGCAGGCTTGACGATTGACGGTAAAAAAGTCGTTCTGACTTTGGTGCCGGAAGATGACGCTGAAGATCCAAAAACAGCGACTCAAGTTGCCCAAAAACTCGTTGATGCAAAAGTGGTTGGTGTCGTTGGTCACTTGAACTCCGGCACTAGTATCCCAGCTTCTAAGATTTATAGCGATGCAGGCATCACACAGATTTCTCCATCCGCTACTAATCCTGATTACACCAAACAAGGCTTCAAAACCACGTATCGTCTTGTAGCAACCGATGCGCAGCAAGGCCCAGCCTTAGCGAATTATGTTTCAAAAACCTTGAACGCTAAGACAGTAGCGATCATTGATGATTCAACACAATACGGCAAAGGTTTGGCTGACGAGTTTGAAAAAACTGTGAAAGCTTCTGGTGTCAAGGTGGTTACTCGTGAAGCCAGCAATAACAAAGCGACTGACTTCAAGGCCATTCTCACCAAAATTAAGGGCAGCAAGCCGGATGTGATCATGTACGGCGGTATGGATGCTACTGGTGGTCCTTTAACAAAGCAAGCTGCCGAGTTAGGTATCAAAGCGAAGATTGTGGGTGGTGACGGCATGTGCACCGAGAAGCTTGCTGAATTGGCTGGCGATGCAGTGGTGAACGTAACGTGTTCTGAAGCTGGTAAGGCGCTTTCAAAAATGGCTCAAGGCGCTGATTTCCAGAAACGTTACAAAGAGCGCTTCAACACTGATGTACAAATTTACGCACCCTTTACCTATGATGCGGTCTACGTATTGGTTGATGCAATGAAGCGTGCCAATTCTACTGATCCAGCAAAGATTTTGGTGGTGATGCCCGATACCAAGATGAATGGTCTAGTAGGCAATATTGCTTTTGATGACAAAGGCGATATGAAAGAAGGCGTTATTACTTTGTACGACTTCAAGGATAAAAAGAAAACGGTTCTTGACGTTATCAATATGTAAGAAACATTAAAAGGGCGCCGCAAATGCGGTGCTCTTTTTTTGTACTGCTTCTTCAAACCCCTCATGGATATTTTTCTTCAGCAAATTATTAATGGCTTAGTGCTTGGTAGCATTTATGCGTTAATCGCCTTGGGCTACACCATGGTCTATGGCGTGCTGGGGATAATCAACTTCGCCCATGGCGAGGTGCTGATGATCGGTGCAATGGTCTCGCTCTCGTTGCTGCGTTTGATTTTGAGTCTGACGAGCGATTTACCGGGTTGGTTGACACTTCTGATTGTTTTGCCGGTAACGATGGCTGTCTGCGCAGTTTTGAGTTATTGGATTGAGCGTATCGCTTATCGCCCCTTGCGTAATGCGCCACGTTTAGCCCCACTGATCTCTGCAATTGGCATGTCGATTTTGTTGCAAACCATTGCCATGCTGATTTGGTCTAGAAACCCCATGACCTATCCGCAGTTACTTCCCTCAAATCCGATCGAGCTAGGCACTACAGGCGCAACAATTACCGGCAAAGAGATCGTGATCATCGCGGTGGCATTGGCTGTGATGTGTGGTTTGTTGTTCTTGGTTGAAAAAACAAAGCTCGGTAGAGCAATGCGTGCGACTGCTGAGCAAACTCAAATTGCGGCGCTGATGGGTGTCAATCCCAATCGTGTGATCTCCATCACATTTATGCTGGGCGGAGCTTTAGCCGGCTTAGCGGGCGTGATGATTGCCAGCAATTATGGCAATGTGCATTTTTATATGGGATTTATTCCTGGCCTCAAAGCCTTTACTGCAGCGGTGTTGGGCGGTATTGGTAATTTGCAGGGGGCAATGCTTGGTGGCTTACTTCTGGGTCTGATTGAGTCCTTAGGCGCCGGTTACATAGGTGAACTCACTGGCGGCGTCTTTGGTTCGAACTATCAGGATATTTTTGCTTTCTTGGTGTTGATCTTGGTTCTCGTCTTGCGTCCGACTGGTTTATTGGGTGAGAAGGTTTCTGATCGTGCTTAAGCGACTTACCTTAAATCATTTGAATCAATCAAGTTATCTTTGGCTGGGCGCGCTTGCCTTAGTGCTATTACCTTGGGTAGTCAGTGCCAGTGGCGGAAACTATTGGGTGCGCGTGCTGGATTTTGCATTGCTTTATATCGTTCTTGCCCTGGGCCTTAACGTGGTTGTCGGTTTTGCGGGTCTTTTGGATCTAGGCTACATCGCTTTTTATGCACTAGGTGCCTACAGTTACGCCCTATTAGCCTCACCACACTTACCGCAACATTTTGAAATGATTGCCGCTACTTTCCCGCAAGGTATGCACTTCTCGCCTTGGATGGTGGCAGTCTTCTCTATCATCTTGGCAGCCTTGTTTGGCATTATTTTGGGTTTACCCACCTTGCAGTTGCGCGGTGATTATCTGGCGATCGTGACTTTAGGTTTTGGAGAAATTATTCGTATTTTTATGAATAACCTCGATCGCCCTTTGAATTTAACAAATGGCCCTAAAGGCATTACTGCGATCGATCCCATTCAGATGTTTGGTCTGTCATTTACCAAATCATTAGATTTGGGATTTATTCAGATCCCTGCCTTGTATTTGGTGTTTTATCTTTTCCTGGCACTGGCTATTACAGTGACAATTGTGTGCCTTCATTTACAACACTCTCGCATTGGTCGGGCTTGGGTGGCTATTCGTGAAGATGAGATTGCTGCCAAAGCAATGGGAATCAATACTCGAAATATGAAGCTTTTGGCTTTTGCTATTGGCGCATCGTTTGCGGGCGTTGCTGGCGTACTCTTTTCGGCGTTTCAAGGTTTTGTATCTCCCGAGTCATTTACCTTGTGGGAATCAATTGTTGTCCTAGCGATGGTAGTGCTGGGTGGCATAGGGCATATTCCTGGAGTGATCTTGGGTGCAATTGTTTTAGCGGTTTTCCCAGAAATTTTGCGCGGTGTTGCTGAACCAGTTCAAAAGGCACTCTTTGGTCATGTGATTGTCGATGTGGAAGTGATTCGACAATTGATCTACGGCTTAGCCTTGATTTTGATCATGTTGTATCGCCCAGGCGGTATTTGGCAAAAGAGAGGGGATCAATAATGCCCTCTCATTTATTGCTTGATGTTGCAGATGTTTCTAAACGCTTTGGTGGTGTCCAGGCTCTAGATTCTGTAGGTCTACAAGTTGCTTACGGATCGATTGTTGGTTTGATTGGTCCGAATGGCGCAGGAAAGACAACATTCTTTAATGTGATTACAGGACTGTATCCAGCAGACTCTGGAATCTTTTTGTTTGATAGCAAATCTTATTTTCCAGAATCAGTTTCTGAAGTGACTAAGTCAGGTTTAGCAAGAACGTTTCAGAATATTCGTCTTTTTGGAGAAATGTCGGTCTTGGAGAATGTGATGGTGGGTTGCCATTGCCGCTCTCAAGCAGGATTACTCGGCGCGATCTTCCGTTTCCCATCGACCAAGCGTGAAGAACAATCTATCCGTGAAAAATCACAAGCCTTGCTTGCCTATGTTGGCCTAAGTGACTATTCACATATACAGGCCCGTAATCTGTCTTATGGGCACCAACGGCGTCTTGAGATTGCCCGAGCACTAGCAACAGAGCCGAAGCTGCTGGCCTTAGACGAACCTGCTGCAGGTATGAATGCTACTGAGAAACTAGCATTACGTGAGCTATTACTTCGCATTCGTGGTGATGGTAAAACGATCCTACTGATTGAGCACGATGTCAGTTTAGTGATGGGTATTTGCGATAGCCTGACGGTACTTGATTACGGCAAGGTGATTGCCGCAGGGAAGCCAGCTGATGTGCGCATGCATCCTGAAGTGATTAAAGCCTATCTAGGTCAGGGGGCAGTCTAATGAGTGCCTTACTTCAGGTGCAGGATCTCAAGGTTGCTTATGGTGGCATTAATGCTGTCAAAGGAATAGATCTACACGTCAATCAAGGTGAATTGGTTGCCCTGATTGGCGCGAATGGCGCTGGTAAGAGTTCAAGCTTGAAAGCAATTGCAGGCCTCCTAAAACCTGCCTCAGGTGAAATTGAATTTCTTCACCACAAAACCAATCAATTGCCCGCTTATGAATTAGTCGAAATTGGTTTAGGTCTTGTGCCTGAAGGTCGTGGCGTATTTAAACGCATGAGCATCCTAGAAAATTTACAGATGGGCGCTTTTCTAAAAACGGATGCTAAAGCTGTCAATCAAAAGTTAGAGGAAGTGTTTACGTATTTTCCAAGACTTAAAGAGCGACTCTCACAATTGGCGGGCACCCTATCGGGTGGCGAGCAACAAATGGTGGCGATGGGTAGAGCGATGATGGCCGAGCCCAAGCTTTTACTATTGGATGAGCCGTCGATGGGCCTATCCCCCATCATGGTAGAAACTATTTTTGATGTGATCCGCAATCTTTCTACAAGTGGCATGACCATTCTCTTGGTCGAACAAAACGCTCGCTTAGCCTTGGAGATGGCAGATCGTGCTTATGTGATGGAGAGTGGTTTGATCACTCTGACGGGTCAAGGACAAGAATTGCTTCAAGACCCGCGAGTGCGTACTGCTTACCTAGGTGAGTAAGTGAATAAGCGGGTCAATTCTTAAGCTATCTCTTTTAGTAATTCGCGCAGCATATTGCACATCTGACGAATTTCATCATCGCTGACATTTAATGCTGGCATAAAGCGCAATAAATTTGGTCTTGGTGAGTTAATCAGTAGGCCTTCGGGATTACGGTCACGCGCCAATTCAACCAACTTTCCGCCAATATCTTTGCCAAGCATGAGAGCGCGCAACAGACCCTCACCACGCTCACCTTCAAGATGAAATTCAGTACAAAGCTTGAGGAGTTCTGATTTGAGCAACTCGCCTTTAGCCTTAACGCTCTCCAAAAATCCAGGTGCTAATAATTGCTCAATAACACTGATGCCAACTGCAGTCATGAGTGGGTTGCCGTTATAGGTGCCACCCTGATCTCCAGGTACAAAGCAAGCTACTGCATCAGTTGCCAGCAAGGCGGCCAAAGGAACGCCACCACCAATGCCTTTGCCTAAGGTCATGATGTCAGGCTCAATGCCATATTGCTGATAAGCAAACAGAGTACCAGTACGACCACAGCCAGCCTGCACTTCATCGGCGATGAGCAGAATATTGTTTTCTTTGGTGAATTGGCGCAGCTGACGCATAAATTCTTTGGTGGTTGGGATAACACCACCTTCGCCCTGAACTGGCTCGAGCATGACAGCAACGGTTTTATCAGTTACCAGTTTTTTAACAGAGTCCAGATCATTCAAATCCGCTTTTGGAAAACCTGGAACTTGGGGCGCAAACATAGTGTCCCAGTTTGGTTTACCAGATGCACTCATTGTTGCCAAAGTGCGACCATGAAAGCTGTGATCGAACGTGATGATTTCAAAAGCACCGTTTTTATTGAGCTGACCCCATTTGCGTGCCAACTTAATAGCGCCTTCATTTGCTTCAGCACCACTGTTCGCAAAAAAGACTTTGTTAAAGCAGCTATTGGATGTTAATAAATTGGAGAGTCCAATCATGGGCTCGTTGTAAAACGCTGGGCTTGGGTTGATGAGTTTCTTCGCCTGCGCATTGAGAGCAGCAATCATTCCTGGATTGCCGTGACCCAAGCAATTGACAGCCCAACCTTGCAAGAAGTCTAAATAGCGCTTGCCATTGTTATCAGTTAACCATGAGCCATTACCCTCAACCATCACCACATCTGGGCGTTGAGTAATAAACATGACTGAATGGGTATCAATGGGTGCTGGTGTGTTCATGCTGTATTGGGGTTATTTGACTCTAATAAGGGTTCTATTATCTAACTTTATGAAGACGAGTTTGTGACTAAATCTGCTGCACTGGTGAAGGAATCTGCAAAGAACTCTTCCTCGGGCAGATGGCACTTGGATGAGAAGTCAGTTTTAGCGGCATTCACCATGACGGGAGCTCCGCAGGCATAGACCTGAAAGCCCTTAAGGTCTGGGTGGTCATCAATGACGGCCTGATGCACAAAGCCGGTGCGACCCTGCCACGCATCCTCAGGGATTCCATCCGAAATCACTGGGATGTATTTGAAGTTTGGAATTTCCTGTGCCCAGGTTTTGCATAGTTCATCAAGGTACAAATCGTTGGGACGACGTCCACCCCAATAGAGCTCAATAGGCCTATCAACCTTCTTGGCTTGCATTTGCTCGATGATGGATTTGATCGGCGCAAAGCCTGTTCCCGCAGCCAAAAAGATGATGGGCTTTTTGGAGTCTTCTCTCAGGAAGAAGCTGCCCAGAGGTCCCTCGAAGCGCAAAATATCTTTTTCTTTGAGTGCGGGTGTGCTCACACCAAAGACAAAGTCGGTAAATAGACCGCCAGGCATGTGACGGATATGAAGTTCAAGTGGCCCCTCTTGGTCCGGAGGAGTCGCAATGGAGTAGGCGCGACGTTGTCCGTCTTTTAGAAGAAACTCGAGATACTGCCCTGCTAAAAACTGAAAACGCTCAGCAGCAGGAAGTTGCAATTTCAGAATTGCTACATCGCTACTGGGTTTGCTGATGGTGTTTATACGACATGGCACCTTGCGAATGGCAATATCGCCAGCGCCCTGAACTTCGCGTGCCTCAATCAAGAGGTCTGACTTTGGGTGGGAGCAGCAAAATAAGATGCCACCTGTAGTTTCATCAGCCCTGCTCAGCGCATTCTCACTGTGTTGACCATGGCTAATGTGACCTTCTAATACCTTCCCTTTACAAGAGCCACAAGCTCCATTTTTACAGCCATAGGGAAGGTTGATACCTTGACGAAGAGCGGCCTCCAGGACGGTTTCATCCTGGCTTACGGTAAATTGTTTGCCGCTCGTTTTGAGCGTGACCTGATAAGACACTCTCGTTCCTTTCAATAAATCGTTACGATGTCACTTATGCAATCTTTTGGTAAACCTTCAATCCTGATTATTGGCTGCGGTGACATTGGTCTTCGGGTGGCAAAACAGTTATCCCGTAGTCATCGAGTATTTGCGCTTACATCTTCGCAAAATCGTTTTCAGGAGTTGAGGGAGGTTGGCACGACTCCGATTTTAGGTAATCTGGATTATCCAGAGAGCTTGTGGCGTTTGGCCGGTTTAGCTCAAACTGTCATTCATTTAGCGCCGCCCCAAAATCAAGGAAATCGTGATTGCCGAACCCGCAACCTATTGAGAATTTTAGCCCAAGGCTCCAATACCGTCAGGCGCCTGATCTACATCAGTACTACGGGCGTCTATGGGGATCATCGAGGAGCCAAGGTCAGTGAGGCAACCCCAGTGAATCCGAAGAGCGAGCGAGCCCAGAGGCGGGTAGACGCCGAGCGGGTTTTGCGTTTATGGGGTCCTGCGCATGGAGTCGCAGTGACCATTTTGCGTGTTCCCGGAATCTATGCTGCAGATCGTTTGCCGATTGAGCGCCTACAGTCCCAAACACCAGCCCTACTGCCAGAAGAGGATGCGTATTCAAATCATATTCATAGCGATGATTTAGCACGTTTGGTGTGTGCGGCGGTGTATTACGGCAAACCACAAAGAATCATCAATACTTGTGATGGCGGTGAAACCAAGATGGGCGATTATTTTGATGAGGTAGCAGATGCATTTGGCCTAGAGAGACCTCCGCGTAAGCCAGCGAGTGAGCTGCAAAATATGGTGAGCCCGATGCTATGGTCGTTTATGCGGGAATCAAGAAGAGTCACCAACACTCGATTGCATGAACTAAAAATGCCGCTACGTTATCCCAGCGTAGCGGATTTTCTGAAGACTACTTCCAAGAATCCTTAAGACCAACCGTACGATTAAATACAAGCTTGCCAGGTTTGGAGTCCACCTTATCGGCAACAAAGTAGCCATGACGTTCAAACTGAAAGCGATCTTCAGCTTTGGCATCCTTCATACAGGGCTCCAGGTAAGCGGTAATCGTCTCTTTGGAATTTGAATTGATGGCATCCAAGAAATTCTTATCACCGCTGTCTGGGTGGGGGTCGGTAAAGAGATGATCGTATAGGCGGACCTCCGCTGGAATGGCTTCAGCAGCACTAATCCAATGAATATTGCCTTTCACTTTGTAATTGTTTGAGCCAGGCGTACCGCTCTTACTGTCTGAGAAATGCGTCACGTTGACTTGCGTGACATTACCATCAGCATCTGTTTCAAAGCCAGTGCACTCCACTACAAAGCCGTGACGCAAGCGAACTCGACTACCCGGCTGACCACCAATCGGTGGGTAGAGTCTGAAGAAGCCTTTAATCGGCTCTTTCATAAAGTCATCGGCTTCAATCCACAGTTCCCGTGTGAAATGAAATTCACGATTGCCCCATTCGGGATGATTTGGATGGCGTGGCGCTGAGCATGCTTCTTTTGCCACGGCATCAAAATTTTCTACAACGAGTTTGAGCGGCTTTAAGACTGCAGTCGCACGTGGCGCTCTGGCTTCAAGATCATCACGCAAAGCTTGATCAAGAGTGCTCATATCAATCCAACTATCGGCTTTAGAAACCCCAATACGCTCGCAGAAGAGGCGAATACTCTCCGGCGTGTAGCCGCGACGACGAATACCGACAATGGTTGGCATGCGGGGGTCATCCCAGCCTTCAACATGCTTCTCTTCAACGAGTTGTAGTAACTTACGTTTACTGGTGATGGTGTACGTTAAATTAAGGCGCGCAAATTCATATTGATGTGGCACGGGGTCTTTGAAGACGCCTAGCTCTTTGAGGGAGTTCACAATCCAGTCATATAAGGGGCGGTTGTTCTCAAACTCCAGCGTACAGATCGAGTGAGATACGCTCTCCAATGCATCTGAGATGCAATGGGTGAAGTCATACAGTGGATAAATACACCACTTGCTACCAGTACGATGATGATCGGTATGGCGAATACGGTAAACCACGGGATCACGCATCACAATATTGGGATGCGCCATATCAATTTTTAGGCGCAGAACATGCTCGCCGTCTTTGAATTTGCCATCACGCATCTCGCGAAAAAGGGATAAGTTTTCTTCAGAGCTGCGATCGCGATAAGGACTATTTTTCCCAGCTTGACCAAAGTTGCCGCGATTAGTGTGTATATCGTCAGCGCTCTGGCTATCTACATACGCTTTGCCATTCTGAATCAGAATTTCTGCAAATTCATAGAGGCGATCAAAGTAATCGCTGGCGTGATAAAGATGTGTGCCCCAATCAAACCCGAGCCATTTAACCGCATCCAAAATACTGTCGGCGTATTCAATATCTTCTTTTACTGGATTGGTGTCATCCAGTCGCATATTGCAGCGCGCACCACCAGCTTGATTGTTGTAATCGGCCGCTAAACCAAAATTGAGACAAATGCTTTTTGCGTGACCAATATGCAAATAGCCATTTGGTTCAGGCGGAAATCGAGTAATGATGGATGGGATAGGTTCACCAGCTAAATTCGTACGCTGTGCAAAGGCGCCACTCGCTAGGTCATGATCGATAATCTGACGCAAGAAGTTAGAGGGCTCGGCGATCGCGCCAATGGCTGCTTTAGTGGGTTTGCTATCTTGGGACATAGCCACATTGTAGAGAAAACCCTGTGCCCCATAAAGAAAAAGCCCGCAAACTTCTGCGGGCTCGTTTCTGTTAGGTCTAGGCCTATCAGTCTTCGACGAAGGCCTCTTCGCGAGTCTTCTTCACTGCTGGCAAAGCCACGATCACCACCAAAAGGGCTGCAGCAATCAGCAATCCTAAGGAAAGTGGGCGGGTTACGAAGGTGGTGAAGTCGCCACGAGACAGCAATAGTGCACGACGGAAGTTCTCTTCCATCATTGGTCCGAGCACGAAGCCCAAGAGCAATGGAGGAGGTTCGCATCCGAGTTTGAAGAAGAGGTAACCAATCAAGCCAAAGCCTGCAGTCACATAAACATCAAACACAGTGTTATTCACGGTATACACACCAATGCAGCAGAACACCAAGATTGCTGGGTAGAGGAAGCGGTATGGAATCTTCAAGAGTTTTACCCAGATACCAATCAAAGGTAAGTTCAAGAGAATCAACATCACGTTACCAATCCACATAGAAGCGATCAGACCCCAGAACAAAGCTGGGTTGCTGGTCATCACTTGTGGGCCTGGTTGAATGTTGTGAATCGTCATCGCGCCAACCATCAAAGCCATCACGGCGTTTGGTGGGATGCCGAGTGTAAGCAATGGAATGAATGAGGTTTGAGCGGCAGCATTATTTGCAGACTCAGGACCGGCAACACCCTCAATAGCACCTTTGCCAAACTCGTGACTAAATTTGGAAGACTTCTTCTCAACTGAGTAAGCGCCGAAAGCAGCAAGTGCAGCACCGCCGCCAGGCAGAATACCCAAGATGGAGCCGATCGTTGTGCCGCGCAAGATGGAGGGAATCATACGTTTCACATCTTGTTTGGTTGGGATCATGGTGGTCATCTTGTTTAAGAAACCCTCGTCCTCACCAGTCTTCTCTAGGTTGCCCATGATTTCTGCGAAGCCAAACACGCCCATGGCAACAGCCACGAAGCCGATACCGTCACTCAATTCAGGAATGTCAAACGCATAGCGTGACACTCCAGAGTTCACGTCGGTACCGATTAAGCCCATCAACAGACCTAAAACGATCATGCCAATCGCTTTGATCAAAGATCCGGATGCCAACACCACAGCACCAATCAAACCTAAGACCATGAGGGAGAAATATTCTGCAGGACCAAACTTAAACGCTAGCTGTGAAAGTGGTGCAGCAAAAGCGGCTAACACTAAAGTTGCAACGCAACCTGCAAAGAATGAGCCCATACCAGCAGTAAATAAGGCAACGCCAGCTCGACCATTGCGGGCCATTTGGTACCCATCGATCGCCGTCACTACCGAGGACGTCTCACCCGGAATGTTGAGCAAAATCGCAGTAGTTGAACCGCCGTACTGTGAGCCGTAGTAAATACCAGCCAGCATAATCAGTGCAGCGATTGGGGGCAGAGCATAAGTTGCTGGCAAAAGCATCGCGATCGTTGCGATCGGACCAAGACCAGGCAAAACGCCAATCAAGGTTCCCAAGATACAGCCAATCAAGCAGTACAAGAGATTTTGGAGTGTGAACGCGGTATCGAAACCGAGAGCTAAGTTAGCAAATAAATCCATT
The DNA here is from genome assembly GCF_018687695.1 of Polynucleobacter sp. MG-6-Vaara-E2. Classification (NCBI taxonomy): domain Bacteria; kingdom Pseudomonadati; phylum Pseudomonadota; class Betaproteobacteria; order Burkholderiales; family Burkholderiaceae; genus Polynucleobacter; species Polynucleobacter sp. MG-6-Vaara-E2. The sequence goes on along the minus strand of NZ_CP061303.1, from coordinate 1,653,832 downwards.
TTCAGAGTCCCGTTTCGTTATTGTTGTAGGAAGACAGGTAGTAGTGGGAACTGAAGTTTCAGGCCCAGCACAAACACGGAGTAAGTAAAGGCTACAAGGAAGCCTGCATTAATCAGTGAACCCTTCCAAGTAAATTCTTTGCTAGCGCTGGCAGAAACTAAAACCAACACAACTACGGCAACCAAGAATCCCATTCTTGGTAATAGCAAACCGTACAGAACCACTGACCCAGTAATTTGGGCAATGATTCTCCAGTTGAACTTGGGGATGGATTCGATCGCAGCTTTTGCGCTCAGAGATCTAATCAAAACAAATAAGCCCAACAGCGTCATGATGATGCCGAGGAAAAATGGGAAATATCCAGGACCCATTTTTGCGGCTGTGCCCATTGGATACTGGGTAGCCACAATGGTGAAGAAGAGGCCAATGACCATATACATGATCCCCGCCCCAAAATCCCGTTGATTGCGAATTTTCAAGTTGCTCTCCTTGTATGTCGACTTAAGTGCCGATTTTTATTGATGTTGAGCGATTGTAAGGCAGGTTTAGGTCCTCTTGCCAAGCGTTTGCCCTAGGCTAGTGCCAATGCGATAATTATTGCCATGAAAGTCTCCCAAATCCGCCAGGCTTACCTGGATTTCTTTGCCCAAAAAGGCCACCAAATCGTCCCATCCAGCCCAGTAGTGCCTGGGGATGACCCAACCCTGCTGTTTACTAATGCGGGTATGAACCAGTTCAAAGACGTATTTTTGGGTTTCGATAAGCGTCCTTATAGCCGCGCCACGACCGCTCAAAAGTGCATCCGTGCCGGTGGAAAACACAATGACCTGGATAACGTGGGCTATACCGCCCGTCACCATACCTTTTTTGAGATGTTGGGCAATTTCTCCTTTGGGGATTATTTCAAGATAGATGCCATTCAATTTGCTTGGGATTTATTGACCCAGGTATTTCAGTTACCTAAAGAAAAGTTGTTGGTCACCGTCTATGCGGAAGATGATGAAGCTTATGCCATCTGGAAGGATCAGATCGGCGTGCCTGCTGAGCGCATCATTCGAATTGGCGACAACAAGGGCGCGCGTTATGCTTCAGATAATTTCTGGATGATGGGTGACACGGGTCCATGCGGCCCTTGCACAGAAATCTTCTACGATCACGGCGAGCATATTCCTGGCGGTCCCCCTGGTAGCCCAGAAGAAGATGGCGATCGTTTTATTGAAATCTGGAATAACGTGTTCATGCAATTCAACCGTGATGAAGCGGGCGTGATGCATCCACTACCAAAGCCCAGTGTTGATACTGGGATGGGTCTTGAGCGTATTGCTGCGGTATTGCAACATGTACACTCTAATTACGAAATTGACCTCTTTGTCAATCTGCTTAAGGCTTCTAAGGATGCCGTAGATGCTGCTGGTGGTGAGAATTGCGACGCTACTAGCCCATCACTTAAGGTGATTGCTGATCATATTCGTGCTTGCAGCTTTATTGTGGTTGATGGAGTCATACCGGGTAATGCAGGGCGCGGATATGTATTGCGTCGTATTGCACGTCGCGCGATTCGCCATGGTTATAAATTGGGTGCGCGCAAACCATTCTTCTATCAATTGGTTCCTGCCCTCGTAAAAGAAATGGGCGATGCTTACCCAGAGTTGCGTGCCGCACAAGACAAAGTTGGTGAAGTGCTCAAGCAAGAAGAAGAGCGCTTCTTCCAAACAATTGCCAATGGCATGGAAATTTTAGATGGTGCACTATCGGGTGGTGCAAAGGTAGTTGATGGCGAAACTGCTTTCCGCCTGCATGACACTTTTGGCTTCCCATTGGATTTGACTGCTGACGTTTGTCGTGAACGTGGCGTGACTGTAGATGCTGAAGGTTTTGAGCTTGCCATGCAAAAGCAACGTGACCAAGCTAGGGCTGCAGGTAAGTTCAAAGTAGCCCAGGGCTTGGATTACAAAGGCAAACCCACCCAGTTCCATGGCTATGACACCCTTAAGCATGAGGGCGCCAAAGTTACAGCGCTCTACGTTGATGGCTCGGAAGTTGCCTTAGTAAAGGCGGGAGATGCTGCTGTAATCGTTCTAGATAACACCCCTTTCTATGCTGAATCTGGTGGTCAGGTCGGCGATAAGGGCGAGCTTCGCAATGAAACTGTTCGTTTTTCAGTAGATGACACCTTTAAGATCCAGGCGGATGTATTTGGTCATCAGGGTGAGTTGCTTGAGGGTGAGCTTAAAGTCGGCGACACCTTAAATGCCTTGGTTGATGTTCAACAAAGAACCGATACGATGCGCAACCACAGCGCTACGCATATCTTGCACAAAGCCTTACGCGAAGTGTTGGGTGATCATGTGCAGCAAAAGGGCTCTTTGGTGGATGCTACTAAAACCCGTTTTGACTTTACCCATAACGCTCCCATTACGGCAGAGCAAATTCGTCGTATAGAAGATATTGTGAATGCTGAGATATTGGCCAATACAGCCACCTCTGGAAAAGTAATGTCTTTAGATGATGCTCAAAAGACTGGCGCCATGATGCTCTTTGGTGAAAAGTATGGCGATGAAGTGCGCGTTCTTGAAATCGGCAGCTCCAAAGAATTGTGCGGTGGCACTCACGTATCTCGTACTGGTGATATTGGCAGCTTGAAGATTGTTTCTGAGGGCGGTGTTGCGGCGGGTATCCGTCGTGTCGAGGCAGTTACCGGTAGTAACGCACTGCAATTCTTGCAAGGTCTCGAAGATAAAATTAATGAGGCCGCAGCAATCCTTAAAACCCATCCAGGGGATTTAGTTAATCGTGTTGCACAACTTCAAGAAAGCTTGCGTCAAGCAGAGCGTGAGCTTGAAAAAGTCAATTCCAAATTAGCCGCTAGCCAGGGTGATGAATTAGCTGGGCAAGCAATTGATGTCAACGGCTTAAAAGTATTGGCTGCACGCTTAGATGGCGCGGACGCAGGTGTGCTGCGAGAGACGATGGATGCACTCAAGGCGAATCTTAAAACTGCTGCCATTGTTTTGGCGTCTGTTCAGGGCGATAAGGTTAGTTTGATTGCTGGCGTGACCGCAGACTCGATTGGCAGAGTGAAGGCGGGTGATCTCGTGAACTTTGTTGCTCAACAAGTGGGCGGTAAAGGTGGCGGTAAACCAGAGATGGCAATGGCTGGTGGCAATGATCCAAGCAAATTGGGTGCTGCGTTGGCTGGCGTAAAAGATTGGGTGGCTAGCAAATGAGTGATATGAATATTGCTTTCAATGCGGAAGTAGACGCCATCGGCATGAACTGCCCATTGCCCATCTTGCGCACTAAGAAAGCTTTGGCAACGATGCAGTCTGGCGAAGTTTTAAAAATTAAGGCAACGGATTCAGGGGCTGCGAGAGATTTTCCCGCATTTGCTAAGCAAACTGGTAATGAACTTATTGGAAGTGCTACTGAAGGCGATGTCTTGGTGTTCTTCTTGAAGAGAAGGTAAGAAGAAATAGGATTGCAAAGTTCTCCAAGGAAAAAGGCAGGATATTCCTGCCTTTTTTGTTTTCCAAATTAGAGTTGCTTAAGTTAAGGAGCGGCTCTTTAGGTAAGCAGCAAAATCAGCAGAAACCTCTGGGTGGCGTAATGCAAATTCCACAGAAGCCTTAAGGTATCCGAGTTTGCTTCCGCAGTCATAACGAACACCATCATATTCATAGGCAAATACAGGCTCTTCTTTGAGCAGAGTTGCAATTGCATCAGTTAATTGAATTTCGCCACCAGCACCGGGTTTGAGATTGCGAATATGTTTGAAGATATCTGAAGATAGGACATAGCGACCAACTACCGCTAGATTGGATGGTGCGTCTTTAGGTTGCGGCTTTTCAATGATGCCGTTTAAGTGATAAATGCCCTTGGTTACTTCCGAGCCAGAGACGATGCCATAAGAGCTACTTTTAGCTGGATCAATTTTTTCTACTGCAATAACCGAACCATTTTGCTCATTAAAGACATTAAGCATTTGCTTAAGTACCGGAGGCTGTCCATCCAATAAGTCATCAGCCAAGATGATGGCGAACGGTTCATCACGGACTAATTTTTCTGCACATAAGACTGCGTGACCTAAACCTAGGGCTTCGGGCTGACGAACGTAGACACAATCGACATGGCTTGGTTTCACGCTGCGCACAATATCGAGTAATGCTTGTTTATTTTTTGCTTCGAGTTCAGCCTCAAGCTCATATGCTTTATCAAAGTGATCTTCAATAGCACGTTTACTGCGACCGGTAACGAAAATCATTTCCGTAATGCCGGCAGCAATTGCTTCTTCTACTGCGTATTGGATCAATGGCTTATCAACTACGTTGAGCATCTCTTTTGGACTTGCCTTAGTAGCTGGCAAAAAGCGAGTGCCAAGACCTGCAACAGGAAAGACGGCTTTAGTAACGGCTTTAGTAGTTAATGGCATTGAAGATCCGATCTTTATTTGAGACGCTCTAATTGTGCAACAAGCTTCTCATGGTTTTGCTCAAACCCTGTAAGACGTTGTTTTTCTTGGGCAACCACCTCGGCCGGGGCGCGAGCCACAAAGCTCTCGTTACCCAATTTACTGCGGGCCTTGGTAATTTCATTGGCTAAGCGCTCGATTTCTTTGCCTAGACGAATGCGTTCTGCAGCTACATCTACCTCGATTTTGAGAAGAAGCTTGATATCGCCAACTAATGCAATCGGCGCGCCGGGAGCATCTTTTTCAAGAGCAGATTCATCGCTGTAGATTTTGACTTCGGTGAGCTTGGCTAAAGCAAGTAAGTAAGGTGTAGCTTTTTGCAAGAAGGCATCCGGGCCATAAATCCACAAAGGCACTTTTTGACCTGGCGGTACTTGCATTTCGCCGCGCAAGTTCCTGCAGGCATCCACAATTGCTTTGACTTGCGCAACCCAAGCTTCGCTTTGCTCATCAATTTTCTCGGGTTGAGCAACAGGATAGGGTTGTAATGCAATCGTTTGCTTGGCTTGTTTTGCCAATTCTTTACCAGACTTTGGACCAACTGTTTGCCAAAGGGTTTCAGTGATAAACGGAATGAGTGGGTGAGCTATGCGCAAGATAGTTTCTAGAACCCGCAATAATGTACGACGCGTTGCGCGCTGCTGAGCAGGTGTGCCAGTTTGTAACTGCACCTTAGCAAGTTCCAAATACCAGTCGCAATACTCATCCCAAACAAACTGATAGATGCTGCTTGCGATATTGTCAAAGCGATAGTTCTGGAAGCCTTTTGCAACTTCAGCTTCCGTTCTTTGGAGCTGCGACACAATCCAGCGGTCCGCAGGTGAGAAATCTAAATAACCTTCAGGTCCGCACTGATTGTCACACGGTGCTAAACCATTTTCCTCGTCGTTACCAGGACAGTTCATGAGAACAAAGCGGGTCGCATTCCAAAGCTTGTTACAGAAGTTGCGATAGCCTTCACAGCGTTTCTGATCAAAGTTGATATTGCGGCCCAGTGAAGCGAGTGATGCAAAAGTGAAGCGCAATGCATCTGTGCCGAATGCTGGGATACCGTCCGGAAATTCTTTTTTGGTTTTCTTGCTGATGCTCTCAGCTTGTTTTGGATTCATGAGACCGGTAGTGCGTTTGCCAACCAGCTCTTCAATCTTGATGCCATCAATCAAATCAATCGGATCCAAAGTATTGCCCTTGGATTTACTCATCTTCTGACCTTCTGCATCGCGTACCAACCCATGCACATAGACAGTATGGAACGGCACCTTTCCAGTGAAGTGGCAAGTCATCATCACCATGCGCGCTACCCAGAAGAAGATGATGTCAAAACCAGTGACCAAAACGGATGACGGTAGGAAATGGTTCAGCGCAGGAGTCTCATCAGGCCAGCCCAATGAGCTAAATGGCACGAGAGCCGAGCTAAACCAGGTGTCCAAAACATCTGGATCACGATTGAGCTTGCCGGTGTAGCCAGCTGTAGCAGCTTTAGCTTTAGCCTCTTCCTCTGACCGAGCCACAAAGATCTGGCCGTCATCACCATACCAAGCAGGTATTTGATGGCCCCACCAGAGTTGACGTGAGATGCACCAGTCTTGAATGTTTTCAAGCCATTGGGTGTAAGTATTGATCCAGTTTTCTGGAACAAGCTTGATATCGCCCTTGGTGACCGCATCTAGAGCGGCGCCTGCGATCGATGAGCCAGGTTGATATTTGTTATCAGGGCTTGGCTTAGACATTGCCACAAACCATTGATCAGTGAGCATTGGCTCAATGATGGTCTGGGTGCGATCGCCACGCGGCACCATCAATTTATGGGGCTGCACTTTCTCTAATAAACCAGCTGCATCTAAATCGGAAACGATTTGTTTGCGAGCTACAAAACGCTCCATTCCTCGATAGGCAGCGGGAGCATTGTCATTAATCTTGGCATCTAGAGTGAGAATACTAATCAATGGCAGTTGGTGACGTTGACCCACTGCATAGTCATTAAAGTCATGTGCAGGAGTAACCTTCACTACGCCAGTTCCAAAGTTCAGATCAACGTAGTCATCTGCAATGATGGGGATTTGGCGATCACATAGTGGGAGATTGACTGACTTACCAATGAGGTGTTTGTAGCGGTCATCTTCTGGGTTGATCATCACTGCAACGTCACCCAGTAAGGTTTCTGGGCGGGTAGTTGCAACAGTGAGGTGACCTGAGCCATCAGCTAGTGGATAGCGAATGTGCCACATCGAGCCATCCTCTTCTTCGCTCACCACTTCTAAATCAGAGACTGCTGTGCCTAGTACGGGATCCCAGTTCACCAATCGTTTGCCACGATAGATTAAGCCTTGTTCATGAAGACGAACAAATACTTCCACCACTGCCTTGGACATTTTGCTGTCCATCGTGAAATATTCTTTACCCCAATCAATTGAAGCACCCAAGCGACGAATTTGACGGGTGATCGTGTTACCAGAAGTTTCTTTCCATTCCCAAACTTTTTCGAGGAATTTCTCACGACCTAAATCGTGACGAGAAACTTTCTGTGCATCGAGTTGGCGCTCAACAACAATTTGAGTGGCAATGCCTGCATGGTCTGTGCCTGGCACCCACAAAGTATTTTTACCGGACATGCGGGCATGGCGTACCAAGCCATCCATGATGGTTTGGTTAAAAGCGTGACCCATGTGCAGGGTCCCTGTCACATTTGGTGGTGGTAGTTGAATTGAAAAATCAGCTTTACCTTCATCCATGCTGGCATCAGCAATGCCTCTGCGCTCCCACTCTGGACCCCAATAGGCTTCAATCGGGGCAGGTTCATAGGATTTTGCTAGTTCATCTACTGAACCGGCCGCTGGTGAATTAGGGGTATTTGAGGCATTTGGCATAAGAGGCAAATTATAATTGGGCTGATGTACTCAGACTTGCTCGCGAACCTCAATCCTGAACAGCGCGAGGCAGTAACCCTCCCGCCTGTTAACTCTAATGGCCAAGCCCAGTCAGCCCTGATTTTGGCTGGCGCTGGTAGCGGTAAGACGCGCGTATTGACTACTCGTATAGCCTGGCTGATCCAAACGGGTCAGGTATCGCCTATTGGCGTCCTAGCAGTGACCTTTACGAATAAGGCTGCGAAAGAGATGATGGTGCGTTTGAGCGCCATGTTGCCGATCAATACACGAGGAATGTGGATTGGCACCTTTCATGGACTTTGTAATCGTTTATTGCGTGCTCACCATAAAGAAGCGGGCTTACCTTCCACTTTCCAAATTTTGGATACCCAAGATCAATTGTCAGCTATCAAGCGTCTTTTGAAGGGTCTGAAAGTTGATGATGAGAAGTATCCGCCTAAGCAATTGCAATACTTTATTGCCCATGCCAAAGAGCGTGGCCAACGCGCCAAAGATTTATCGGTGGGAGATGACTTTCAGGCAAAGATGGCGCAACTCTATGCTGCCTACGATGAACAGTGCCAGCGCGAGGGCGTTGTCGATTTTGCTGAACTACTCCTTCGTAGTTATGAGTTGCTCAAGCACAGCGAACCGATTCGTACGCATTATCAAGAGCGTTTCCGTCACATACTGATCGATGAGTTCCAAGACACCAATGCTTTGCAATACGCTTGGCTCAAATTGCTTTCCGGCCATGATGCTAGTCGCGTCAACGTCAGTGGTATGGGGAGTAGCTCTGTATTTGCGGTTGGTGATGATGACCAAAGTATTTACGCTTTTCGTGGCGCAGATGTGGAGAACATGCGCCTTTATGAAAAACAATTTCATCCACTTTTAGTCAAGCTTGAGCAAAACTATCGCTCGCACGGCCATATTCTGGATACGGCTAATCATCTGATTGCAAATAACTCAGAGCGCCTTGGTAAAAACCTAAGAACTGATGCTGGTCATGGAGAGCCGGTCCGAATCTATGAGGCACCAAGTGACCATGCTGAAGCCGCTTGGCTGGTCGATGAAATCAAGGCCTTAATCAACAGTGGTATCCAGCGTACGGAAGTAGCTTTGCTCTATCGCAGCAACGCGCAGTCACGCATTATCGAACATGCGCTGTTTTCTGCTGGTATTCCATATCGTGTCTATGGCGGCTTACGATTCTTTGAGCGCGCTGAAATTAAACATGCTTTGGCTTATTTGCGCTTGCTAGAAAATCCTAATGACGACACTTCATTTTCTCGTGTCGTGAATTTCCCAACTAGAGGTATTGGCGCGAGATCAATTGAAGCCTTACAAGATGCAGCTAGAGAACAACAATGTTCCTTATATTCAGCAGCATCTTCTCTTGATGGTAAGGCTGGCGCTACCTTAAGTGGTTTTATTCGCTTGGTTGATCATATGCGCGAAGCAACGCGTCACAATACCTTGCCTGAAACAGTGGAGTTTGTGATTCAGCACAGTGGCTTGATTCAGCATTATCTTTCTGAGCGCGAAGGGCAAGACCGCGTAGAAAACTTACAAGAATTAATTAATGCTGCTACCGCATTTATTGCGGAAGAGGGTTATGGGCAAGACGCTGCGGCTGCGATGCTACCTGGTGAGAATGCACCTGGAGTCGTTGAAGTCTCTCCATTAGCCGCTTTCTTGTCACATGCTTCCTTGGAAGCGGGCGATAACCAAGCTCAGGCTGGCCAAGATGCTGTGCAGTTAATGACCGTTCACTCTGCTAAAGGCCTAGAGTTCACCTCTGTCTTTATTACTGGGCTTGAGGAAGGATTATTTCCTCATGAGAACAGCATCAATGAGCAGAATGGTCTCGAGGAAGAGCGTCGCCTCATGTATGTGGCAATCACTCGCGCTAAAGAGCGCTTGTATCTCTCGCACACCCAGTCACGCATGTTGCATGGTCAAGTACGTTACAACATGCCTTCTCGCTTCTTGGAAGAGTTGCCATCCGATTCTTTGAAATGGCTCACACCAAAAGCCAAAGATGCGCGCTGGGGCGGCGGCACCAGATCGGGTTCAACTTGGCAAGATGGCTATACCCGCCAACGTGAATATGAGTCCAATGATTTCTTTGACTCTGGCAGCGAACGCCCAAGGCCAGCAAAGCGGGTCGGATCCGCTTCCATGGAGGTGAAGCGCTTGGCATCACCTCCCCGTGGAGATTATCCATTCAGAATTGGCCAGAATGTTTTCCATACCAAGTTTGGCGAAGGTCGCGTGACTGGCTTAGAAGGTGTTGATGCGGATGCTCGAGCACAAGTGAACTTTAAGCGTCACGGTGTGAAGTGGTTGCAACTGAGTATCGCGAAGCTTGCTGCGATTGATTAAGTAGTAAAAACTAAATGACGATTTCGTCTTCTACAAAGCATGCTTTCCAAGTTGCATAGAAAGAGCAGTGCATGATTGTTAAGCCCGCCATGGAGATGGGTGCGACAATAAATGAAGCGGCTTGCTCAAAATCGAGTGCATCGAATAGCATTCCAATAGTCAGTGGGAAAGCAATTAGAACCGCACTCCAAACCGCTAAATAAAAAAAGAATGCTGCTTTATTGGTCCAGCACGCCAGCCAGCTGGAGAAGAGCGCCTGAGGAACTGACATATCAGCCCAAGCCACCAAAATAGGTGAGAACCACATCAGCATTGCTACTGGGATGTAGAGGATCGCACCAAAGAAAAGGATTAAATAGATCTGACGCAAGGCTTCTGGTGTGATTGCTTTATCGCTAGTCATCAGAGGGAGTAGCAGCTCAAAATCTACTAAGAGACTCAGGATAAAACTGAGCAAAAGAATGAGTGCTGCATAAACTAGACCTAGTTGCAACATACGCTTACGAATAAATACACCGGATTGCAATGCAATCAAATACACCATAGGACGGATGCGTTCTTTTTGAATCGCTTGACGACAGGCTGTCATGAAGCCAACAGACAAGGTTGGCGTTAAGAGTAGTACTGCAAAGACACCGATTACCGGAATGATGACAGCGAGTTGAGCGGCAAACACATACATGAAAACAAGCATCAGAAAACCGAGTGGGTTTTGTTTGAAGAGCCAAATACCTTGTCTTATCCAGGTATAACCCTCTTTAGGTGGGACAGAATTGAGTTTCATGAGGTTCGACGACTCAGCAAAATACGCTCAAAGTGAGTTGGATCGTGTGGGGTCAACATCTGCGCATCGCGTGGTAAGTAAAAATCCCACAGACGGGATACCCAAAAACGTAGGGCAGCAGCACGCACTATAAGCGGCCAACTTGCTTGCTCTTCTTTGGTTAAGGGGCGTACAGATTGGTAGGCCTGCATGAGGGCGTCAAAGCGAGTTGGATCAAGATCTTGTTTATTCTCCGCCAGGCACCAATCATTCACAGTGACCGCGAGATCAAACAACCACTTGTCTGTACCAGCGAAATAAAAATCGAAGAAGCCGCCAAGTTGATCATTACTGGAGTCAGCGCCACCTTTGGGGTCAAAGAGCACGTTATCTCGGAATAGATCGCAATGACTTGAGCCTTGCGGCAATAAGTCGTAATTGCTCGAAGCAAAAAATGCTTCTTGAGTCGCAAGCTCATGCGTGAGCAAATCTTTTTGAGATGAATTTAAGTGAGGCAAAACTAGGGGAATGGTTTGTTGCCACCAAGCTAGGCTCCGAAGATTTTCTTGTAACTTTGAAAAGTCTTTTCCAGCTAAATGCATCTTAGCCAACATCTCACCAACCATAGCGCAATGTTTTGCCTCAGGCTGCATGCGAGATAGACCCGGAAGTTTAGTAACAATCGCTGCTGGCTTACCTTTGAGGGAAAACAGGATCTCACCCTGCTGGTTCTCAATCGGTTTGGGAACTGGTATGCCCTTGTTCGCCAAATGGCGCATCAATTCGAGGTAGTAAGGGAGTTGCTCTGCAGATAAGCGCTCAAAGATGGTCAAAACGTATTCTTGTTTCTCACCATCTTTGACGGCATCTAAAAAGAAATTAGAATTTTCAATTCCACCATGAATGCCGCGAATATCAGTAGCTTCACCGATCCTGAAATTTTGCGAAATCCATGCGGAGATATCGCTCAGTTCAATGGGGGTAAATACAGCCATAAAGCAGCAACTATTCTTTTTGACTTTTTTACTGGATCGGAATGCTGATGCTCGGTACGCTCAAGAGTGCACCTTCACCTGATGGAGGTCCAGGCATCACGGAGTCTGGGGGCGACATCTCATAGGTGGTGTACTTAGTTTTGACTTGTACTTGAGTTGGGCTGTTGGCATCTTTGTATTCGGTAATTTCAGTGCCGGTAGCCTCTTTGTGCTGAAAACTGGGTTTACGTGACTCAGGACTGCTCATGACACCTGCTGGACTCACCATTGGGGCCAGTGGCTGATTGTTGATTCGGTTGAGCTCGGATTGGCTCAGAGCTTGGCTGGTATTCTGAGCTTGTGCTGATCCCACTCCAAAGAGGCTAAAAACCACCAAAAAGCTCATTAGAGCAAGGCTTTGCCTGAAGGTATGGCTAATTAAGTTTGTTAGAGCATGCATCATTTTTCACCTTTTTTGGCCTACTCTCGGATGGTTCTTTAACCAGACCTGTAGGCAACTTATAACTAGATTGTACGATTGCGGTATGACTAAACATAGACTCTTGTTGGTAGACGGCTCTAGCTACCTCTATCGTGCCTTTCACGCCATGCCAGACCTCCGAAATGGGGCTGGGGAGCCTACTGGCGCCATATATGGCATGGTCAATATGATGCGCCGGGCTAGATCGGAGCTCAAGGCTGACCATATCGCCTGCGTCTTTGACGCTAAGGGTAAAACTTTCCGTGACGAGATGTACGCCGAGTACAAGGCTCATCGGTCGCCCATGCCGGAGGATCTGGTCAAACAAATTGAACCAATCCATGCAATGGTCAAAGCCCTGGGTTGGCCAGTGTTGATGGTTTCTGGTGTTGAGGCCGATGATGTGATTGGCACTTTAGCGTGTCAAGCCACGCAAGCCGGTTGGGAAACGATTATCTCGACTGGCGATAAAGATTTAGCGCAGTTAGTAAATTCTTCTGTCACGCTCATCAATACGATGACGAATGAAAAGTTAGATATCGAAGGCGTAAAAGAAAAGTTTGGTGTACCGCCAGAGTTAATTGTGGACTACTTATCGATTATTGGCGACGCCGTAGATAATGTACCTGGTGTTCCTAAAGCGGGCCCTAAAACTGCCAACAAGTGGTTAGCAGAGTTTGGTAATCTTGATAACTTGATGGCCAATGCAGATCAAGTGAAAGGTGTCGTTGGAGAAAACCTTCGCGCCACTTTAGATTGGTTGCCACAGGCGCGCCAACTCATCACCGTCAAAACGGATTGTGATTTATCACCACATTTACCTGGCTTGGATGATTTACATGCCAAGTCTGAAGACGCTGCATTGTTACGAGAGTTATTTGAGCGCTATGCATTTAAGACTTGGTTGCGCGACGTTGAAAAACAACTGACAAGCCCAGAGAATATAGCCTCTGAGGCGCCCACCTTTGATCTTGCTGGCAGTCCAATCGCCAGCGCTTCTGAAGAAACTGGCTCCAAAAAATCACGTGTCGTTGCAAGCACTCCGACTAAGGTGTTATCGCAAGATACAACGGATTTGCAAGGCGCAATTGAGCGTAACTATGAATGCGTGACGGATGAAGTTGCTCTAGAGAAGTGGTTAAAAAAGATTGAGAGTGCCCCATTAACTGCCGTTGATACAGAAACGACCAGCTTAGATGCATTGGCTGCCGAACTGGTTGGGATCTCGCTATCAGTAAAGCCAGGCGAAGCTTGCTACATTCCGGTGGCACATCGCAATGGTGAGGTGCAACTTAATCGTGATGCTGTGCTTACCAAGTTAAAGCCATGGTTAGAAAGTACAAGTAATTTAAAGGTTGGTCAAAACTTAAAGTACGATGCGCATATTTTTGCCAACTACGGAATTACTCTAGGCGGTGTTGCATTCGATACCTTGCTAGAGTCCTATGTGTTGGAGTCACATCTTCCACACAATATGGACAGTTTGGCCGAGCGCCATCTGGGTATGAAAACCATTCGCTATGAAGAGGTGTGTGGCAAAGGTGTTCACCAAATTGGTTTTGATCAGGTGGATCTTAAGATCGCCACAGACTATGCGGCTGAGGATGCTGACATTACTTTGCGCCTGCACCTTGAGCTTTGGCCGCAGATCCAGCAGAGCCCAGGCCTGCTCTATGTTTATGAAAAGATCGAAATGCCGGCAATGCGTGTATTGGGAATCATGGAACGCAATGGCATTCGAATTGATTCAGCGCTGTTAGGTCAGCAAGGGCAGCAGGTTGGCAAGCGGCTCTTAGAGCTTGAGGGCGAAATTCATCAGCTCGCAGGCCAGCCTTTCAACATTCAATCACCTAAACAAATTGCTGAAATTCTTTTTGGGCAGCTCGAATTACCGGTAATTAAGAAGACTCCATCGGGCGCACCATCGACTGATGAAGAAGTCCTGCAAAAGTTGGCTGAAGACTATCCCTTGCCGGCGCGCATTCTGGACTATCGTAGTTTGGCTAAGTTGATGTCAACCTACATCGAGAAGCTCCCTCGGATGGCTGATCCTAAAACAGGCCGTGTACATACCAACTTCTCACAAGCGACTGCCGTCACTGGACGTTTGGCGTCGAGCGATCCTAACCTACAAAACATTCCAGTGCGCACCGAAGAGGGCCGTCGTATTCGGGAAGCATTTGTTCCTGCCGATGGATGCAAATTGTTATCTGCTGACTATTCGCAGATTGAGCTTCGTATCATGGCGCACATTGCCGAAGATGAAAATCTTCTCGCTGCATTTAGAGATGGCAAGGATGTGCACCAAGCAACCGCTGCAGAGATTTTTGGCATTCCTTTAGAGGATGTCAATTCAGAGCAACGTCGTTATGCCAAGGTCATTAACTTTGGCCTCATTTATGGCATGAGTGCGTTTGGTTTAGCGGGCAACTTGGGCATTGAGCGTTCTGCTGCGCAAAACTATATTGCGAAATATTTTGATCGTTATCCAGGCGTTGCTCAGTACATGGAGCACACACGTTTGGAAGCCAGGGAAAATGGTTATGTGGAAACAGTCTTTGGCAGACGTCTTTGGTTGCCAGAAATTAAGGGTTCGAATGGACCTCGTCGCCAAGGTGCTGAGCGTGCTGCCATTAACGCGCCAATGCAAGGAACTGCTGCCGACCTGATTAAGTTGGCAATGATTGCTGTTGAGGATTGGCTGGAAAAAGAGCAACTCAAGACCAAGCTCCTATTGCAAGTGCATGACGAATTGGTCTTGGATGTTCCTTTTGATGAAATTGACCTATTGCAAGCGAAGTTACCTGATTTAATGTGCAATGTAGCTCAATTGAAGGTTCCCTTGGTCGTCAGTATTGGGATTGGCGATAATTGGGAAGAAGCGCACTAGTAAATAGCCTGGAGGCACGCATCATGACTGATAAGATACAAAACAGTAGAAGAAATTTTATGAAGACTTCAGTCGCCAGTGCGACAGCAGTAACAACCATGGGTGTTGGATTTGTTACAGCCTCTGATCCGGTATTGGCCGCAGCCATTGAGACTGATTTCAAGGGCATTCAAGCGGGCGAGCAAATGATTCCGATTGGCGGCTTCCAGTTGCCAGCCTATGTATCTCGCCCAGAAAAGACTAAAGGGAATTTGCCAGTCATTATTGTTGTGAGTGAAATTTTCGGTGTACATGAATACATCGCTGATGTCACACGACGTTTTGCGAAATTAGGTTATCTTGCGATTGCCCCAGAGTTCTTTACTCGCGCTGGTGATCCCAATACTTACGGCACGATTGCTGAAATTCAGTCGAACATTGTGGCCAAAACCCCTGATGCTCAAGTCTTAAATGATCTGCAGGGAGCATTGGTTTGGGCTGGCAAGAATGGTGGCGATCTCAAGCGTGTAGGCGTTACAGGCTTCTGTTGGGGCGGTCGTATTACCTGGTTGTCCGCTACCCTGCCACAAGTCAAAGCTGGTGTGGCTTGGTATGGAAGAGTCATCGGTGAGAAAACAGAAAATAGTCCGCGTCACCCAGTGGATCTAGCGGCCGATTTGAAGGCGCCGGTACTTGGCTTATATGGCGGTGCTGATACAGGTATCTCTTTGGAGAGCGTGGATCAAATGCGTGCAGCACTAGCTCAAGCAGCACCAAAAAATCCAGCAGCTAAAGCATCGTTGATTGAGGTATATCCGGATGCGCCTCACGCGTTTCATGCCGACTATCGCGCAACATATCGTGAAGGCCCCGCTAAAGATGGTTGGGAGAAGTGCATCGCTTGGTTTAAGAAAATGGGCGTAGCGTAATTCTCCATGACGGTTCTACAAAGCATCCTCTTAGTTACAGCGTTAGCAGGCACTGCTAGCGTACTGGTTGCAGCCAGCTGTTCATTGGCGTTGTTATCTAAGATGGTCAACAACATGGTAAGTTTGTCAGTGGGCATACTGCTGGCTACAGCTTTGTTGCATTCGCTGCCCGAAGCATTCAATATTTCTGGCACTAATCCCCAGCTCTTGTTTGCAACCTTACTAGCTGGCTTGTTGGGATTTTTCTTGTTAGAGAAAATTGCCCTGTTACGTCACGATCATCACCATGAAGGTGATGGGCATCACCATCATCACGGGCATGATGCAGAAAATGCTGGTCGTAGCGGTTGGATGATTTTGGTAGGTGATGGTATTCATAATTTTGTCGATGGCATTCTGATTGCTGCTGCTTTTATGGCGGACTACCAAGTAGGCATCTTTACAGCGATTGCCATCATTGCGCACGAGATTCCACAGGAGATCGGTGACTTTATTGTTCTGCTTAATGCCGGCTTCTCCCGTACACGCGCATTGCTCTATAACTTCATCTGCGGCCTATCTGCCGTACTTGGCGGTGTGCTGGCGTATTTCTTCTTAGAGCGCGCACATGCTGCAATGCCTTACTTACTTGTCATTGCTTCAAGTAGTTTCATTTATATTGCGGTTAGTGATTTGATTCCACAAATGCATCGTCGTCCACACTGGGCTGAGTCGCTCCGTCAAACAGTATTGATTGCTTGTGGCGTAGGCTTCGTGATCCTGCTATCCCTACTGCATTAATTACAAACTTAGATTTAAGTTTCGATAGGTCTGCTAGAGTCGGCGCACCATTCGCTCCAACTGCCTGCATATAAGCGAGAGCCTTTTAGCCCAGCAATTTCCATTGCGAGTAAGTTGTGACAAGCGGTAACACCGGATCCGCATTGATGAATCACATCAGCTGGTTTGATGGGACCGAGTAATTCGACAAAATCTTTAAAGAGTTGTTCGGCAGGTTTGAATGCTGTGGCAGATAAGTTACCTTTAAAGAATCGGTTGATGGCTCCAGGGATATGTCCACCAATCGGATCTAAGGTTTCATTCTGACCCTGAAAGCGATCGTTAGAACGGGCATCAAGAACAGTATTTTTCTTGCTTTGTAGATTGCTCACGACTTCATCAACCAAAACTAATCCCACATAAGGCCTAGGCTCAATTGCCTGTGGGGTTGCAGTAGGTTGGCGTGGCACTGTGCCCATCGGGCCATTCCATGCATCGAGTCCGCCATCGAAGACTCGAACATTGGCATGTCCAGTGGCCTTGAGCATCCACCAGAGGCGACTTGCATAGACTGAGCCTTGTTTGTCATAGGCAACAACCAATGTATTGGGGCTAATGCCAAGGCGCGTTTTGGTCTGTGCCCAAGCTTCTGGAGTGGGTAAGGGATGTCTGCCATTCTTGCCGGTTTTGTTACCCGACATATCTTGGTCAAGGTCCACGTAAATCGCACCAGGAATATGACTTTCTTCGTACGCTTTTTTGCCAGCAAGTGGATCTGCTAAATCAAAGCGGCAATCGCAGAGTAAAACATCTTCGCCACTATTAATGATTTCTTCTAACTGGTTTGCGGTAATTAGAGGAGTCATGATGCTTCCTATTTTTAAGTGGCGAGAGTGATGTAATGCGACTGTCTAGATTATGCGCCCTGAAAATTCATGACGCGACGATACCATTCATGAAAATGTTGCATGCCATCTTCCATTGGGCTTTGATAAGGACCAACTTCGTTGACGCCCCGGGCAAGAAGTGCTGCTCTACCTTGGTCCATGCGTTCAGCGATTTCATCATCTTCAATGCAGGTTTCCATATAGGCGGCACGTTCGGCTTCCACAAACTCACGTTCGAATAGGGCAATTTCTTCTGGGTAATAAAACTCAACAATATTGCGAGTTTTATTCACGCCCATTGGGTGCAAGGTCGATACACAGAGCACGCCTGGGTACCACTCCACCATCACGTTGGGATAGTAAGTGAGCCAGATCGCTCCATGGCGTGGTGCTTTACCGCCATATTGGCGCAGCACTGCCTCATGCCAGTTCTTGTAGGTTGGGGATCCTGGGGTCCGAAGATCCTTATGAATGCCAACAGTTTGAACGCTGTGCCAATCACCAAATTCCCACTGCAGATCTTCGCAAGAAACAAACTTCCCTAAGCCCGGATGAAACGGCACCACGTGGTAATCCTCAAGGTAAACCTCGATAAAGGTTTTCCAGTTGTAATTGCATTCATGCACTTCAACATGATCAAGTACATAACCATCAAATTTGAGATCTTCAGCAACACCCAGGTTGGCGAGATCGTTGCGGACATCGCGAGGGCCTTCGAACAAGAGGCCTTGCCAATTTTGCAGAGGTGACTTACCAAGATTTAAACAAGGTTTATCTTCAAAGTGTGGTGCACCCAATAAATTACCACCCAAGTCGTAAGTCCAGCGATGTAATGGGCAAACAATATTGTCGGCCTTGCCTTTGCCATTGAGCATGAGTGCTTGGCGATGACGGCAGACGTTAGATAGGAGCTCAACACCATCGTTATTGCGCACGAGGATACGACCTTCGTTTTCTGCGGATAAAGTTTGGTAGGAGCCAATTTCAGGCACCATGAGTTCGTGGCCAACATAGCCAGGACCCTGCTTAAAAAGCAGTTCAATTTCCCGCTGATACAAGTCAGCGTCAAAATATGCCGAAACCGGCAGTTGCAGATTGGACGGCGCAAGCTTCTGCGCGGTAGCCAGATTAGTCATTCTCCCCACCCCCGAAAACGTCAGCCGAAGCTAAGCGGAATAACCAATCCAACCATCGACGGATCGATATTGGAAAGGAAGGGATGGATTATACCCATCCAAGGGGTTTCTCGCTTTAATATGTAGGGCTATCCGTATGGGAATCAAGAAGGAAAACCAGCTTATGCCAGCCAAGAAGTCAGAGAGTCAAAAACCAGGCCTTGAGGTCCAAATCGACCCAGATCTGCGCTATGAGCAAGCAGTCAAGGAGCTCGAAAAGCTCATTTCTGATATGGAGTCTGGCAAATTTTCCTTAGAAGAGACCTTGTTGGCCTATCAACGAGGTGCCGCTTTACTCAAACATTGTCAGGGAGTGCTTGCGCAAGTGGAACAGCAAGTGCGCGTTTTCGAGGCTTAATTGAGCGCTGAATTTCATTTTCAAGATTGGATTGCTGCTCACTCTGAGCGTACCGAATCTGCTTTAGACCGTTTGCTTGATTCTGCGCAAACAACGCCGCATCGTTTGCATGAAGCGATGCGCTACGCTGCGCAAGGTGGTGGTAAACGCATTCGCCCCTTGTTAGTTTATGCAGCCGGTCAACTAGGTGATAGCAAAGACAATGCTGAGGTATTGGATGCGGCTACAGTCGCAATTGAATGTATACATGCTTATTCATTAGTGCATGATGACTTGCCATGTATGGACAATGATGATTTACGTCGCGGCAGACCAACTGTTCATAAAGCCTTTGATGAAGCTACTGCATTATTGGTGGGCGATGCCTTGCAAACGCGCGCCTTTGAGATTTTGGCAAATGCCAACGGTGATGCCAGTAATCGTTTGCGGATGATTAGTACATTAGCAGCTGCCTCTGGCTCACGTGGCATGGCTGGTGGCCAAGCGATTGATCTAGAGAGTGTTGGTAAAAAATTGGATCTTGCGGGTTTACAACAAATGCACGCGATGAAAACTGGCGCTTTGTTGGCATGTGCTGTTGAGTTGGGTGGAATTGCTGTCAATCTCAATGCAAATCAATTGGCACAATTGCAAAAATACTCAATCGCCTTAGGCCTGGCATTTCAGATTGTGGATGATGTGCTCGATGCCACGGCAGATAGTCAAACCCTTGGAAAAACAGCTGGCAAAGACGCTGCTAATGACAAGCCAACCTATGTCACCTTGATGGGTTTAGACTATGCACAGAAACAGGCTAAAGAATTGCAAGAAACCGCTATCAGTAGCCTAGATAGTTTTGGTGAAAAAGCCCAAGCCTTAAAACATTTAGCTCTGTTGGTTGTGAGTAGAGGTAAATGACAAAAATTAGACGCAATGACCTTAAATTCTATTAACTCTCCTGATGATTTAAAAAAACTTTCTCGCGAAGAGCTACCTGCTCTTGCTGATGAGTTGCGTCAGTTTGTTTTGGAGTCTGTCTCGAAGACGGGTGGACATTTATCCTCCAACTTGGGCACTGTAGAGTTGTCGATTGCATTGCATTATGTATTTGATACACCGCGCGATCGCATTGTCTGGGATGTGGGTCACCAAAGCTATCCCCATAAAATTTTGACTGGTCGTCGTGAGCGCATGAGTACCCTGCGTCAGTTCAGAGGTTTGTCCGGATTTCCGCATCGTGCTGAAAGCGAGTTCGATGCTTTCGGTACTGGCCACTCATCAACCAGTATTTCTGCAGCGATGGGGATGGCACGAGCCTTTCAAACCAAGGGTGAGCGTCAAGTTGCCGTTGCAGTGATTGGTGATAGCGCGATGACAGGTGGCATGGCATTCGAAGCCATGAATAATGCCGGGGTCTATGACGACTTACCGCTTTTAGTCATTCTGAATGACAACGATATGTCGATCTCGCCTGCAGTGGGCGCACTCAATCGGCATCTAGCAAGATTATTGAGCGGCAACATTTACTCTGCAACCAAAAAAGGGATTGATAGCGTTTTATCTATTGCCCCACCGCTGCGTGAGTTTGCTAAACGCTTAGAAGATCATGCCAAAGGCATGGTTTCGCCTTCAACCATCTTTCAAGAATTTGGTTTTAACTACTTTGGTCCGATTGATGGCCACGATTTAGATGCCTTGATTCCGATGTTGCAGAACGTGAAGCGTTTGGCGCTCGAGGGACGCGGTCCACAGTTCTTGCATGTGGTGACCAAAAAAGGTCAAGGCTATGAGTTGGCAGAAGCTGATCCAGTTCTCTATCACGGACCAAGTAAATTCAATCCAGAAGAGGGTGTTAAAAAAGCAGCTGCCAGCAAGAAAACCTTCACTCAAGTATTTGGCGAGTGGCTCTGTGATATGGCGCATGTCGATCCTTTGTTGGTTGGCATTACTCCAGCTATGCGCGAAGGCTCTGGTTTGGTCGAGTTTGAAAAGAATTTTCCGAAGCGCTATTACGATGTCGGCATTGCTGAACAACATGCTGTGACCTTTGCAGCGGGTATGGCATGCGAGGGTATGAAGCCTGTTGTCGCGATTTATTCCACTTTCTTACAGCGTGCCTACGATCAACTCATTCATGACGTTGCTCTACAAGATTTGCCAGTGCTATTTGCACTTGATCGTGCAGGCTTAGTTGGTGCAGATGGTGCAACCCATGCTGGTGCGTATGACATTCCATTCTTACGCTGTATTCCCAATATGTTGGTCATGACACCCGCAGACGAGGCTGAGTGTCGCGATTTACTAACCACTGCATTTCATCAGCCACACCCAACCGCTGTGCGCTATCCGCGCGGTTCTGGTGTTGGAGCCACTCCTTCAACCGAGTTACGAACATTACCGCTGGGTAAAGGTGAGATTCGTCGTGAATCGAATGCACCTGTTGGCCAGCGCGTAGCGATTTTGGCATTCGGTACTTTGTTGTATTCCGCATTGGAAGCTGCTGAAAGTCTTGATGCAACGGTAGCTAATATGCGTTTCGTAAAACCACTCGACATTGATTTGATTCAATCCTTGGCGGAGAATCATGATTATTTTGTCACCATTGAAGATGGGGCGATTGCTGGTGGAGCTGGTAGCGCATGTCTTGAAGCGCTCTCAAATCTTGGTATTCACAAACCCTTATTGCAGTTAGGTCTTCCGGATGAATTTATCGAGCATGGAGACTATCAACTGCTGATGACGAAGTGTGGCTTGGATGTAGAGGGGATTACAAACTCTATCAAGAAGCGTTTTCCTGCTGTATTAATGGCAAATTCGGCGATTTCAGGCAAATAAGATCGTTTTGCTTGAAAATAGAGCCATGAATGACATGAATCCCGCCTTTCTCAAAGCCAGCGCAATGCCTGACGTGCAATCTACCTTGGATGAGCGCGCGCTGCCAATTGAGCAAGTTGGTATCCGTGGTGTGCGTCATCCGCTAACAATTCGAAGCAAGACTGGGAACTTTCCATCGGTAGGTACTTTTGAGATGGATGTGGCTTTACCCGCTCATGTGAAGGGCACCCATATGTCTCGTTTCATGGCGCTCTTGCAAAAGCAAGATCAAGCCATCGATAGCGCTACGGTTGTAGCGCTTGTAAAAGAGATGCTGCCTTTGCTCGATGCCAAACAAGGTCATGTGCAATTTACTTACACCCACTTTGTGAAAAAAGCAGCGCCGGTGTCTGGTGTTGAAAGCTTGATGGATTACGAAGTGACTTGGATGGCTAATGCCAAGCAAAATGCAACAGGCACTGCTGATGTTGAGTTGGGTTTACGTGCACAGGTGCCAGTGATGAGTTTATGCCCATGCTCAAAAGAGATTTCTGAATTTGGGGCACACAATCAACGCTCACATGTCACGATGACAGTGACATTGGACTCAAATACGCAGATGACTGTGGAAGATTTGGTTACTGCTGCTGAAAGTGAAGCCTCTAGTGAGCTTTGGGGATTACTCAAGCGTCCTGATGAAAAGTGGGTTACCGAGCACTCTTATAGCAATCCTAAATTCGTTGAAGACTTAGTGCGTGATGTGGCTGGCAATCTTAAGGCTGATCAGCGTATCCAATCCTTTGTGGTTGAGGCCGAGAACTTTGAATCCATTCATAATCACAGCGCCTTTGCCAGAATTAGCCATAAGAAATAATCAGCTTAAGCAAATTAAATCAAATTATTGCTTTGCAAATCCCAGCGGGGTTTGACATCAAAGGCTCCAGAAGTTGTGGAGCCATTATTGTTGGCGAGTAGGCGAAGTGCACCCGCAAACGCAATCATTACGCCATTGTCAGTGCATAACTCTAGAGGTGGGTAGTGCACTTCAAAACCATTCTTTTTTGCTTTGTCATTTAGCGCATTACGTAATTGCAAATTCGCACCTACGCCACCAGCAAGTACTAAGTGTTTGCAAGCAGTTTGCTTCAGCGCTTTTTCAGACTTACTTACCAAGACTGCAACGATGGCATCCACAAAACTTCTCGCAAGATCTGCATGAAATTGCGCCACCTCAGTAGGATCAGAAATTTTTCTCTCATCAAACTTTTTGACTTGATTGAGAACCGCTGTCTTTAATCCTGAGAATGAGAAATCTAAATCTCCCGAATGGAGCATCGGCTTTGGTAGATCAAACACTCCGGCTCGACCCTGTTCTGCCAGTTTAGAAATTGCTGCGCCACCTGGGTAATCTAAGCCTAATAATTTGGCTGTTTTATCGAACGCTTCGCCTGCAGCGTCATCCAAAGATTCACCTAAAAGTTCATATTGACCAATGCCTGAAACCTTCATTAGCTGGGTATGTCCCCCTGAAACAAGGAGGGCAATAAAGGGAAATTGGGGTGCGGTTTGGCCTAAAAGTGGAGAAAGTAGGTGCCCTTCGAGGTGATGGACGCCGATTGAGGGCAAATTGAGACCCTGAGCTAGGGATTTAGCAAAAGCGCTGCCCACTAGAAGGGCGCCCGCTAAACCGGGTCCCTGGGTAAAGGCCACAGCATCAATATCGGCTAATTTGAGTCCAGATTGGGTCAAAGATTGCTCTAAAAGGGGTAAAACACGGCGAATATGGTCTCTAGATGCCAGTTCTGGGACTACACCCCCATAATCTCGGTGCATGGCGATTTGGGAGTGCAAACCCTGGCCCAGAATGCCCTGGAATGCCGGTTTTCCCTCTTCCCAGGGGGCTGTGTTGTATAAAGCCACCCCGGTTTCGTCACAAGAAGTTTCTATTCCTAAAACAATCATTTTTTGGCTTAGCCGTGCTAGAATCGCAATTCAGTTAATTTTTCGATATTTATCGAGCATATACGAGTTAAATAAGTATGACTACAGTCCGCCTCCGCGAAAACGAACCATTTGAAGTGGCATTGCGCCGTTTCAAGCGCACCATTGAAAAAAATGGTCTTTTGACAGACTTGCGTGCCCGCGAGTTTTACGAGAAGCCAACGGCTGAGCGTAAGCGTAAAAAGGCTGCTGCTGCTAAACGCCATTACAAGCGTATTCGCAGCCAAATGTTGCCTAAGAAGCTTTACTAATAGAATTTAAAAGCTCTCTTCACCGAGAAGCTTTGAAACCCGCTGACGGTGAAACGCAGCGGGTTTTTGCTTTTTGAATCGCCAATTATTGCTAGATAAATTCAACATCAGAAAACTAGGATCGCACCATGAGTCTGAAAGATCAAATTACCGAAGATATGAAAAACGCTATGCGTGCCAAAGAGACTGCACGCCTTGGCACCATCCGTCTTTTGTTAGCCGCTATTAAGCAGCGTGAAGTGGATGACCGCATCGTACTCGATAATGCAGCCATCATTTCTACGATTGAAAAAATGATCAAGCAGCGCAAGGACTCCATCTCTCAATTTGAAAAAGCGGGGCGCGATGATTTGGTCGCCGTTGAATCTGCCGAGATGGTTATTTTGCAAGCTTACTTGCCAGCACAGATGTCTGATGCAGAAGTTGAGGCTGCAGTCGCCGCCGCAGTTGCTTCGACTGGCGCTGCGGGTCCGCAGGATATGGGCAAGGTCATCGGTGTGCTGAAGGGTCAATTGGCTGGAAAGGCTGATATGGGTAAAGTCTCTGGCTTGGCAAAAGCTGCACTCGCAAAATAAGAGAACTCAGCTCATACTCCTAGCCTTATGGCGCTCATTCCACAATCCTTCATTGCCGATCTTCTGAATCGGGTCGACATCGTTGATGTGGTTGGGCAGCACGTAAAGTTAAAAAAAGCAGGCGCAAACTATCAAGGTTTGTGCCCCTTTCATTCAGAGAAGTCCCCTTCCTTTTCTGTATCTCCAACAAAACAGTTTTATCACTGCTTTGGTTGTGGAGCGCATGGCTCTGCGATTAGTTTCATGATGGAGTACTCAGGTTTGGGTTACGTAGATGCCATTGAGGAGCTTGCACGTTCTGCAGGACTTGATGTGCCCCGTGAAGAGCGCACGGCAAATGACGTTGCTAGGCAGCAGCAAGCAATGGCAGTTAGTGAAGTGATGAGTGCTGCCGCAGATTGGTATCGCCAGCAACTTAAAAATAGTACGCGTGCTGTTGATTATTTAAAGGGTCGTGGGCTGACCGGTGAAATCGCAAAGCGTTATGGACTGGGTTATGCCCCCGATGGTTGGCAAGGACTTGAAGCGGTATTTGGTCCCTATAGCAACGATGAGGTGGCCAAGACCTTAGTCGAGGGTGGCCTGCTTATTCAGGGTGAGCAATCTGAGGGTGCCCCCGTAAAACGTTATGACCGTTTCCGTGATCGTGTGATGTTCCCGATCAGAAACCCAAAAGGTCAAACAATTGGTTTTGGTGGACGCATTCTCGATCAAGGTGAGCCAAAGTATTTAAATTCTCCAGAGACACCGCTCTTTTCTAAGGGTAATACGCTCTACGGTTTATTTGAGGCAAGACAAGCCATTCGCGCGCAAGAATATGTTCTCGTATGCGAAGGTTATATGGATGTGGTGGCACTTGCGCAATTGGGTTTTCCTAATGCAGTGGCTACATTGGGTACAGCATGTACAGCAAACCATGTGCGGATATTGCTACGCCAGACAGATAAAGTCGTTTTCTCATTTGATGGTGACTCTGCTGGTCAGCGTGCAGCACAACGTGCGCTTGAAGCTTGCTTGCCACTCATGTCAGACGATAAAGAAATTCGTTTTTTATTCTTACCAACTGAGCATGATCCCGATAGTTATGTCAGAGCATATGGCGCGCCGGCATTTGAGAAGGTGATTAAAGAGGCTATGTCGATCTCCAGCTTCTTCTTTAAGGTCTCAAGCGAAGGTCATGACTTAACTACTCCAGAAGGTAGAGCCCATACGCATCATGCAGCGAAGCCTCTGTTGCTATCGATGCCTCCCATTGCCTTGCGAACCCAAATCTTGCGTGAGCTTGCTATTCGCACGAACTCTACCCCTGCTGAACTTGAAGCATTCTGTGGATTAACGGTAGTGCCCGCACAGAAGTCGGCATACAGCTCAAATCAAGTGAGACAACAGAGTATTCCAAATACTCAAACCAACTTCGGCAGTAATGGAAACAGGCAAGGTGCCCCATGGCAAGCTTTTAAGGGATCTGCTAAACGGGTAGCAACGCAAAATATTGAACCACCAAAAGCGCCAACCGATTTGACAGAGCAAATGTTGCGAGTGCTGATTCAGTTTCCGCATTTGGGAAAAGTGCTTGATAGTAATAGACGAGCTTTGGCACTAAAGGCAGCCGAACAAAGATCCGCAAATGCACTCGCATTAATGAAAGACCTTCTTTCTCAATGCGATCAAGTGGAGTTGATTCTTGGTGAGAATGGAAAACCAGGAAGCGTAGGTGCTGGCGCTTTTGCCATGTTCCAAGATCAACTATCCTGCAGTGAACTGGCACCCATGTATGAAGTGCTGAGAAAACGGGTGATGGGCTCAGATCTTGAGCTTGATGGGGCGATTGCAGATTTAGAGGGCGCTTTTAAAAAACTAGAGTTGAGCCACTTAAAACAAGAAATGACCGAAATTGCCCAAAAGATTGCTGGAAATACTGCAACCGACCAAGACAAAGCCAGATATCGGGAATTGGGCGAAAAGCTGAAATTCTCCTAAGAATTTACTGAAACACCGCTAGAAATCCCCGAAAAATACTCCATATTTTTAGGTAGTTGGGGGCTAAAAAAGTCGCAATCGACTATAATCCTCTGTTCCCAAGAAAAAAACGAATTAATTCAGCCACTTGCGCTTTATTTTCATGAACTTTGGGGTAAGTGAACAAGTGAGTTACGGGGCTGTGCTTAATCAGTCGAGATCAACAACAGTAGTAATGTGAGTAAGTGCTAATAAATGCCTAATACCAAGACAAAAAAACCAGCTAAACCAGCTCCAAAAGCGAAAACTGTAGCGAAAGCTCCAGCCAAACCAGCGCCAAAATCAAAGGCACCGGCTAAACCTGCCCCTAAAGCGAAGGCTGTAGCCAAACCAGCTCCTAAAGCGAAAGCTCCAGCCAAACCAGCGCCAAAATCAAAGGCGCCGGCTAAACCTGCCCCTAAGGGAAAGGTTGTTGCTAAACCAGCACCAAAAGCGAAGGCTCCAGCTAAACCTGCCCCTAAGGCAAAGGTTGTTGCTAAACCAGCCACAAAGGGGAAAGTGCTTGCTAAGGCCCCTACCAAGCCAGTAAAGGCTGCCGCAAAACCTGTCAAAGCACCTGCTAAATCAGTTAAGTCCGCTGCTCCTGTTAAGGCGCCTGCAAAACCAGCGAAAGCAGAAGTCAAAGTAGAGCCAGCTAAAAAAGGTAAGGCACTCGCAGCTAAAGCTGAAGATGTAAAAGATCTCAAAGGTAAAAAAGGCAAAGCAGTTGAAGTCGCTCCGGTAGTTGAAGAAGAGAAAAAACGTGGCCGTAAAGCTAAGGCTGATAGCCCTGCAGAGGGCGCCGAGCCAGTTTTGACGGATCGTCAAAAGGCACGTGAACGCAAGGCAAAAGAAAAAGCCCTCTTAAAAGAATTCGCAGCACAACAACTTGGTACTGAAGAGCAACAAGAGCTACGTCGTGCTCGCTTGAAGACTTTGATCAAGATGGGTATGTCCAAGGGTTACTTAACCCATGGTGAAATGAATGACGTAATGTCTGATGAGTTATCTGATGCGGATGCATTAGAAACATTAATTAGCTTGTTAAACGACATTGGTATTACTGTTTACGAGCAAGCCCCAGACGCAGAGACATTAATTCTGTCCGACAACACTGCAGCGGCAGCTTCCGAAGAAGAGGCTGAAGAAGAGGCTGAAGCAGCCCTCTCTACAGTGGATTCAGAGTTCGGTCGTACTACTGACCCTGTCCGCATGTATATGCGTGAGATGGGTACAGTTGATTTGTTGACTCGCGAAGGCGAGATCGTCATTGCCAAGAAGATTGAGGCTGGCCTCAAAGACATGGTGATGGC
This sequence comes from Polynucleobacter sp. MG-6-Vaara-E2, assembly GCF_018687695.1. Classification (NCBI taxonomy): domain Bacteria; kingdom Pseudomonadati; phylum Pseudomonadota; class Betaproteobacteria; order Burkholderiales; family Burkholderiaceae; genus Polynucleobacter; species Polynucleobacter sp. MG-6-Vaara-E2. The sequence continues at coordinate 1,625,983 of NZ_CP061303.1, read as the reverse complement.
CTTAGCAGCCTGCCCAGTCACCATTAGTGAAATCCTCAGTAACGTTGACAAGATTGCCTCTGGTGAAATGGAGATTGATCAATTTGTTGATGGTCTCGTAGATCCAAATGCAGAAGACATCAAGCTTGGACCAGATGAGCCTGAGATTGATCCTGATGCTGAAGAGGGTGAAGATGATGGCGAAGATGAAGGTGGCGGTGGCGGTGGCGGTGGCGCGGCTACAGCAAACGCGAAGCAACTCGAAGAGTTGAAGCAAATTTCCTTGGAAAAGTTTGCAATTGTGCGTACACAAGCTGACAAGATGCGTCGTGCATTTGATAAAGACGGATACAACTGCCCAGCTTATATTAAGGCGCAAGATGCGATTCGTGCTGAATTACTCGGTTTTCGTTTGACTGCGAAGAGTGTTGAGAAGCTATGTGACACCATGCGTTCACAAGTAGACCAAGTATGGAAGCTTGAGCGCGGTATCGTAAGTTTATTAGTGGATAAGGTTGGCGTGAATCGTGGCGAAGTATTAAAAGACTTCCCAAAGATGTCAATGAATCTGACTTGGACAGACAAGTTACTCAAAGAGAACAAACCTTACAGCGCACTCTTGCAACGTAACGTTCCAGCAATTCAAGAACTCCAGCAGAAGTTAATTGATATTCAGAAGAATGTGGTTATTCCACTTCCTGAATTGAAAGAAGTGAACAAGCAAATGATTGCGGGTGAGAAGCGTGCTCGTGAAGCAAAACGTGAGATGACAGTAGCCAACTTACGTTTGGTGATCTCCATTGCTAAAAAGTACACCAACCGTGGTTTGCAATTCCTAGACTTGATTCAAGAAGGCAATATCGGTTTGATGAAGGCGGTAGATAAGTTTGAATACCGTCGCGGTTATAAGTTCTCTACTTATGCAACCTGGTGGATTCGTCAGGCAATCACCCGTTCTATTGCCGACCAAGCGCGCACGATCCGCATCCCAGTTCATATGATTGAGACGATCAATAAGATGAACCGTATCAGCCGTCAAATCTTGCAAGAAACTGGTCATGAGCCAGATGCTGCAACCTTGGCGCTGAAGATGGAGATTCCTGAAGACAAGATTCGTAAGATCATGAAGATTGCTAAAGAGCCAATCTCTATGGAAACACCAATTGGTGACGACGAAGATTCTCATTTGGGCGACTTTATTGAGGATGGCAATACCTTGGCGCCTGCAGAAGCTGCATTGCATGACTCTATGCGTGATGTAGTGAAAGATGTTCTCGATTCGTTAACACCACGCGAAGCAAAAGTATTACGCATGCGCTTTGGTGTGGAGATGAGCACAGACCACACGCTCGAAGAGGTAGGTAAACAGTTTGACGTTACTCGTGAGCGTATTCGTCAGATTGAAGCGAAAGCTCTGAGAAAAATGCGTCATCCAAGCCGCAGCGACAAACTCAAGACCTTCCTCGAGGAAGATTGAACCAAAGACTAACGGGCCTATAGCTCAGTTGGTTAGAGCAGAGGACTCATAAGAAAGAAGCCCTAGGGGTCTTGTAGTTAAGACCTCAATAGATTCAAGAGGTTAGTGGTCGATTAGGCGGTATAAATTCACTACACATCGACTACACACCGGAGCAAAAACCGAGGTGTGTAGTAAATGCGGTTTTAATGTGGTTTTGCAGTAGTTAAAAAGTGCAAAATTAGCATGTAAAGATTAACGGGCCTATAGCTCAGTTGGTTAGAGCAGAGGACTCATAATCCTTTGGTCCCAGGTTCAAGTCCTGGTGGGCCCACCAGAAATGAAAATACCAACCTTCGGGTTGGTATTTTTTTGAGCGTTACTTTAAGTAACGGTTAAAACCCCATATAGAACTTGTCTAAATAAAAGATATCTTACCGACTAATGCTTAAATTTGTAGGGGCGTATTGGTTTCTATCGTATGTAAAAGACAAGCTTCCTTGTGGCGTAGGCTGAGCCCCTGCATCACGATTGATGTTTTTACCTTTGTAGTAGGTTTTGGTTGTTGAGTTGTAGTAATAACCATTCACTGTATTAAAGCCAGCTTGGTTGCTTGGAGTTATTTCTGTTGCTCGACCTGAGTAGCGATTGGCGTAGTAATCAGATTGTGCAAACGCAGGTAGTGTGATTATGCAAAGAATGAAAATAGCAGCTTTCATAGAATTTCCCCCTATATAACTCTAATCATCGCCGACCACTAGCTCACTAAATGAGCCCATAAGAACTAATTAACCAGGAGAATTCGCTGATTTCGTTTGTTTACGAATTGCATAACTAGATCCTTATACGCACAGTAAGAGTCTAGAGCCTTTGGAACTACAGGCGATTTGAAGTTATCAAACGGCATAAAAAATTTAATTGCCGAGCAATCCTTAGTTACTAAATCTTGCAGTAGGAAAAACTCAACATAACCCTTGAAGTTATCAAACAAGGCAAAAAAATCACTATACCTTGATAGCGCCGCATCAAGAGGGCTTGTTTCGTTGTTGTAATGACGCCTTATGCATTCCAGCGTTAGGTCAATTCGATCTTTAATTAGGGGATGAAAGCCTCTAGCGCCATTGATGGTTGCTTTACCGTCTATGCGGTTTCCTGGAAAAATCATCATGCTACCCATCGTATAAGCAAGCCTTCTAAATACTTCAATATCTTCACTGCTAACTTGGCTAATGATGCGTGCCATGCTTGCCCAACGACTAAAGGTATGTATGGCAGAGTCACTAGACAAGTAAAACTCGCCCAACTCTGATTGGTGATACAAATAGACTTTGTCTTTAGTGTCTACTAGCTCAAATAATTTGCCATTTGGCAGTGACTTACTCCAAAGGAATTTATGATACGAACGTAGCGTAGGACTAAAGCTATCAGGATCCTTCCCTAGCGGAGTATCTGACCTAAAGTCAAAGGTAATATCTATATGGCTAGGCATGATTAATTCTAATTCCATCTTGCAAAAAATATAAGCCGAATCCGGGGCTATTACCCTATTTTGAGTATTACTAAAGGTAACTCTTAGGAGTCCGCTTGCGGAGGATAGAAGACGATGGATAGTCTTGGGGGTTAAAAAAGGGTATCCTTTTCATTCAATATGCTTCCAAAGAGCAAAATTTATTAAAAGGTTTTAAATGAGTGCGCTGACCATAGGGACAATATATAGATACTCCAGTTCAAACCCTGTAGATATCCCGTCCATCGATGGGTTGCCAAACCTACTTTTTCATACCAATACTCCAGGTGAAAATAAGGCTTTATTGGAGGCAGGTATTAATGCAATAAGAGCAGTTAAAACTGCCGATGGGCCAAGAACACCGGCCATTTTAATTTCAAGCAGCACTCATAAGCAAGGATCAAAGGAGACGCCTTGGCAGGATGAGTTTGATGTCGACAATGGGTACATAAAATATTTCGGTGATAACAAGTCAATTTCAGACCCATCTAAGGCGCCTGGTAACGCATACATATTGGAGCAGTTCGTCCTGCATAGAAGTAATGATTACCAAAGCCGATTGAAGGCGGTGCCATTTATCTTTTTCAAGAGTATTAAGGTTGGCGAGCGCGTTAAAGGCAATAGAGTATTTCAAGGCATTGGGCTGCTAAATTCTGCTGAGCTGGTTACTCAATATCAAAAAGACATTGGTTACTTTACAAACTACGTCTTTGAATTTGACGTACTGGATATGAGAAAAGATTTTGAGATTTTTTCTTGGGACTGGGTATCAGCTCGCCGCAATCCAAAGCTAACAAATTTAGAAACATTAAAACTTGCTCCAAAGAGCTGGCAAGTCTGGGTTGCCGAAGGGGAAATTTCTAGAGATAAATTAAAAAGACGGGTTCATAAAATTACAGCCGTCGGTAAGCAAGATCAATTGCCTACCCCAGGATCTCGCGAAGATAAATGCCTAGGAGAAATATATAAGTTTTATGATGGCCGAAAACACCACTTCGAGCTCCTATCATCCAAAGTCGTTGCAAACATAATTAGACAAAGCGGTAGTGGTTACAAGGAAGGGTGGATTACCCAGGGCTCAGGCGATGGGGGTATAGATTTTGTAGGCCGCATTGATTTGGGGACGGGCTTCTCTAAGGTTGAAGTCGTTGTTCTGGGCCAAGCAAAATGTGAAGCCTATTCGAAACCAACGAATGGGGTTGACTTAGCTAGAACGGTAGCTAGATTAAAGCGAGGCTGGATTGGTGCTTATGTAACCACATCATATTTCTCGGAAAAAAGTCAGCAAGAAATTAGTGAGGATAGTTACCCACTGATTACTGTTAATGGTCTCGAGCTTGCAAAGGAAGTCTTAAAGTTGGTTGAGCTCACAGGTTCATCATCAGTTTTAAATTTCTTAGAAGATTTAGATAAAAAATACTCCGAATTCATAGAGAAAAAGAAGCCAGAGGATGTTCTTGATAGATGAGTAGTGTGTAGCATCATTCTTTAATAAAACCACCATAAACCTCCACAACTAGCCATACTTTCTTTTGGCTAAATTGACCCCTGTAATTCCTCCAATCAGGTTGTCCTAGCTTGTGCTCAGAAGCTAAAGTATATGTATGGCAACTAAAAAAGAAAGTACACATCAACTCATACACCGTAACCTAACCCTCTATCAACGCGAGCATAGTGCAGTATGGCAATGTCGTTATAAGGTAGACAACAAGTGGATACGGGCAACTACCAAAGAGACCCAGCTTGACTTAGCAGTCAATAAAGCCAAAGAGCTTTTGGTGGAAGCAGAGATTCGTAAGCGCTCTGGCATCCCAGTGGTTACTAAACGCTTTAAAGATATCGCTATGTTGGCTATTGATCGGATGGAGCGAGATTTAAAGGGCGGCTTAGGTAAATCAATCTACAAAGACTACATCCGGATCATTAACGAGCATTTCATACCCAGTCTTGGGCAAAGGCTTATTACCAATATTGACTACGATGCCTTGCAACAGTATTACGATGACCGTGAAGCCAGGTATGGGTTGGCGATTTCCAACAGCAATCGTAAAACCCAAAATGCCGCATTTAATAGAGTCTTTGATGAAGCTATTGTGCGGGGTTACTTAACTGAGAGTAATCGTCCTAAGCTAGATGGCAAGACCAAAGAGAGTGTTCGTCGCCCAGCGTTTGAATTGCATGAACTCAGAGCATTACTAAAGCTACTGGGCCCCTACATAGAATCAGGCAGAACCAAGGATGTGCGTGAGCGCAGGGAAATCCTTAGAGACTATGTAGAGATGCTGGTTGATACAGGCGCTAGACCAGGCATTGAGTTACTCGATATGAAATGGAAGCAAATCCGTTTCATGATGAATCCTATTAGTACAGTCACTGATCAATTGGACGAAGATGGTGAAGTCATTGAAGTGCACAGCCTAAATCGTAGCTGCGAGATGACTGTCAAAGGGAAAACAGGGCAAAGACAGATCATTGGACGCTTACCTAGTATTAGAGTTTTAGAGAGAATAGCCTTGCGAAACTATGGAGTGGCTAGCTCAATTAAAGATCCATTGGCTGAGCTGATTAAGCCTACTAATGACGATTACATCTTTAGAACCAAAGAAGGTAGGGATTTAAGTGATGTCTTAAACCATATGTTTGACGGCTTCTTAGCAGACCATGGTTTATTGATTGATCCTAAAACTAATCAAAAGCGGGTGTTCTATAGCCTACGCCATACCTATGCCACGTTAGCACTTACCCACGATCTGGTGCCAATACATACGTTAGCCAAACAAATGGGTACTAGTGTTTTAATGATTGAGCGGCACTATAGCCACTTACAGGTAATACAGGCTATTGAGCAATTGCGGGGAGCCAATACTAGAAAGCTGATTGAGGCAGATAGTAGGGCGGCGGATAACTATCCAAGTAAGAAGCAGACTGAACGAGAGCTACGGGCAGCTTAGGTCAGGACAAGCGTTACTTTAAGTAACGGTGTAGGGAATTCATATCCAGGGTGGGAGCTCATTATTTGAGCCTGTAGGTTTTTATACTCAATAGTTAACACCCACAAAGGAGAAATCATGCGTGACTATACATACTTAGGCGGTGCCCGTTTCACGATTAACAATATTTTTCGCAGCTTACGCTTTGATGTTGATAGGCTCGATTTGAGTTGGTCCGAAGATCAAAAGCCTGAATTTACTAGAGGCCTTCGTATTGTTGATAACGATGAGTCGACTACAGTAACCCTTGATGGCGAAGATGCAGATAACTTAGTCTTTAGTTTGGCCTATGTATTTAACAAGCAAGATGGCTTTGAAGCCTTTCGAGCAGCAATCGATGCCTATCTAAAGGTTGCATTGGCCACTAAACAATATCTGATAACCAGCCAAAAAAAAGATCCAGAAGGAAGGCCTGAATCGTCTGAGGCAGTAGTGCACTAGAGTAAGGAGTGGGGGCAGATTTAGACCGACTTGCCAAGCCCTGACATTCGTCGAATTGGCTAAAGAGGAGAAATGCATGAATATTCAGTTAATACATGTAGAGCAACTACAAAAAAATGGTTTTCCAAGGGTGCTAAGACCTCAAAAATCATCCGAGTACGAATATGTTGGGATTGCCATAGAAGATCAGGGGGCTCATTATTATTGGGCTAGAGGAGTTAGCCTACGAATTACCGAACAGGAATATCACTATATAAAGGCAAATCCAAAGTTGTATTATTTTTCTACTGCTCTAAAGCTACACCTGAAAATCGACCGCCATCTTCATAATGAGAATTTCGATGGACTTTGATCGATCTGGATTAATTGCTCTCATCAAGACCGAGTTCAAGCTTGACTGGCATGGAATTCATGGCGCAAATCATTGGGCACGGGTACTAAACCATGGAAAAAATATTGGCCAAATCCGTAATGCTGATTTATTGGTAGTTGAGCTCTTTGGGTTCTTGCATGATAGCTGCCGCTTTAATGATGGAAGAGATCCTAAGCATGGAGAGAGGGCGGCAGAATTTGCTCATGGGATTCACGGCGACTTTTATCAGTTATGTCCAAAGCAACTCGATGCACTTTGCTACGCCATGAGGCACCACTCTAGTGGAGAGATTTCGTCTGATAAAACGATTCAAACTTGCTGGGATGCTGATCGCCTAGACCTGGGTAGGGTTGGAATCTTTCCATCGCCTCGCTATCTATCTAAGGAGGCTTCAATTTTTATAGATCTAGCATTTGATTGGAGCCAATATTAAGTGGTTCTAAAAGTTCAGGCCCTACCTCTTGGCGACCAAATACATTCATCATTCGCCCTGAAGGCTCATAGAATGAGCTAGTCATTTTAAAAGGTAACATTAAATGAATTAAATTGAAGGTCTAGACCTGTAATTGATATCTAAACCTCTTTAAATCTTATAATCAAAGTGACTAATTAAAAAGATTGAATATGACTAATTTAACCAATCAACATCGTCGGGACGCAATTGCAAAATCTTTAGCAGTCTATAAAGAAAGCAATCAAAGAAAAACGGAAAGCATTGAATATAGGGGTAAAGATACTCCTCTTGAAGTAATTACTATAAAGCCCGAATTCCTTCTGCTGAATCATGACAACAGTAGATTAAGTGCTCAATTATTTGATCATCCAAAGCGGTCAATTGTTGAACAACAGCCAACGTCTGATGAAGCGCAGAAGATCTTGGCGGAATTGCTAAGAAGTACGGACCAATATTCGCGCCTAAAGGATGAGCTAAAGGCAATGGGTCAGTTACACCCTGGGCTAATCTCTCGTGATGGCTTATTAATCAACGGAAATACTCGGGTTGCAGCTCTTAGAGAGATTGGTGTAGAGGGTGTTGAGGTTGCGGTTTTGCCGGAAGATGCAGTTTCCTCTGATTTCCTTGACCTTGAAATGTCATTGCAGATGCGAAGACTTACGCATCAAGATTACACTTTTACTAATGAGCTGTTGCTGATGGACAAGTATCGAAAGTTTGGCCATACAGATAAGCAATTGGCTAAAAAAATGGGCTGGATTAGAAGATCCGAAAAGAAGCTTGCTGAAGCAACCCAATTACTTAATTTGGTGAAAGAGATCAGGAACCAATCCAATCCTCCAATTGCTTTTAGTGTTTTCGACAGAATGAGTCAGCACTTAAAGGATTTGAATACTGAGTACCAAATTATGGCGCTGACTGATTTCCGTGAAGCTGAGCGTATGAAGTGGGGTAGGGTTGCCGCCATGTTCCTAAGTATTAACAAAGATCAAACCCGGGCAATTGACGATGAGTTTTACGAAGAAGACGTTATAAAAAGATTAGATGGCGATCCTAGTGTCGTTAAATTTTTCGAAGACTATAAAAAGGTTGAGCCTGTTGAAGATGGACTATCTTCAATATTGGGAAATGATCAAACGGATAGTGAAAAAATTGATATCCAATTGTTTGCTAAAAAAGTTATGTCTGAATTGGTTGATGAAAGCGGGCATATAGCTAAGGATTTAACTCCAGAATTACAAAAGGTTAGAGAGGCTATACGTGTAGCTTCAGATGCGCTAATTATTAAAGGAAAACGTAAGGAGGCCGCCCAGGCTCCATCGGAAATTTTATCTGAGACAAGAATAAGTCTCGAGGAAGTTGTGATGCAGTTTTCTGAAGTATCAAAATTGCCAGGATTTGATCCGAAGAGATTTGAATTTCATTTAAAAAAAGTACATAAGTCTCTTGAGGACTTAACAAAGGAATACGAAAAGTTCCAAGCTAAAGACAGATCTAATTAGTCAATTTTCTTAATTAATAATATAAAAATATTTAACTATGGCGACTTTACGCATATTAGTTAATAAAGATGAGCGGGTTCTAATAGAGCCAATTGGTGACATTGCCCCCGATGAGTGGAATCAGGTAACAAGGTGGTGGTGTAGCGTTGGTGGCGTTACTGAAAGTCTATATTCCATATCAATTCCACCCGCTATTTTTGCTCAACACAAACACTGGTTGCGGGAGGGGTGGACTCGCTTCGGACATTCTGTTGCGCCTCCAGGCCCTGAAATTGTCTCTTTATTAAGCCGGACTGAAAGTTATATAGATGAATTTGTTTCCCTGTCTCAGCAAGAGGGTGCTAGCGAGCAAATAGATTTATCTGATTTACAAATCAAGAGGCAGTTAACTAGTTTTCAACTAGACAATTTACGAGCATTAATAAGAATGCCTAATGGAGCAAATTTTTCAGTACCCGGTGCTGGAAAAACTTCTACAACTCTTGCTGTGTGGGAGTATTTCAGAAAATCAGGCACCATCTCTCGCTTATTGGTTATATGCCCTAGATCAGCTTTTGAGGCCTGGAAGCAGGAGCCACTCGATGTTTTGAGGGATGAGATAGTTACAAGTCAGTTTTCAGATGATCCAATTCCTGCTGAAGCCCAATTACTTTATGTAAATTATGAGCAACTTGAAAATCGAAACAGATTAAATAGATTGCTGGCATGGGTAAAGCAAAAACCCACCATGTTGGTGATGGATGAGGCTCATCGCATTAAGGGTGGTGGTGGCTCCATAAGATGGCGCTCTTGTTTGGAACTTGCAAATGGTGCAAAGCGTGTAGATTTACTTACCGGCACCCCAATGCCACAAAGCCCGGAAGACTTAAGAAATCTTTTTGGAATCTCTTGGCAAAAAATACCTCGACCTTTTTTAACTGATGACAGGCTGAAATCACTTCAGCGAGGCGGAATATTTGTTAGGACAACAAAGTCAGAGCTTAAGTTGCCGCCAATGAGAATTGAAACGGTAAAGCTTGAAATGAGTGCTGTGCAGTCAGAAATTTATAGTGCATTACGACGTTCATATGTTGGGCAATTTGGACTTAATACGAACGATCAAAGCTATTTTGGGAATAAAGGAAAGGCGGTTATGAGTCTTCTAGCCTGTGCCACAAACCCAGGCCTACTCATGAGTGCTACTAATGAAGATGCATATCTTGGGTTGCAGTGGCCTCCAATAGAATTGGCTGGTTCAGAGAGATTGCTGAATATTTTAGAAAACTACTCGTCGCACGAAATGCCCTCTAAATACGAATGGATTTCAAGATTTGTTACAAAGGCGGCATTAGAAGGTCGCAAGGTTTTGGTGTGGAGCACTTTCATAGGTAATTTACTGGCTCTTCAAAGGGTGCTTGAGCCTTTTAATCCAGCCTTGGTATATGGTGGCACCTCTCCTGAGCAGCGTGCAATAGAGTTGGCTAAGTTTAGAACCTCCCGTTCATGTTCAGTATTGTTAAGCAATCCCCAGACTCTTGGCGAAGGAATTAGTTTGCATAATGATTGTCATGAAACGGTTTATATAGATAGAAGTTATAACGCTGGCCTTTACCTTCAATCACTTGATCGTATCCACCGTCTTGGACTTCCTCCAGACCAAGTAACTACAGCTTTTATTTTGCAATCTGAGGGAACTATCGACCGACAAGTTGCAAATCGATTGGAATTGAAAATAGCTAAATTAGGTGAATATTTGAATGATGATGGATTATCTCTTGCCAGCCTTCCTAATGGAGACGGTGATGACCCACCAGAGAGTTTATTGGGAATCGATAATTTAGATCTTAACGATTTATTTGAGCATCTTAAGGTGGGGGATGCTTAATAATAATTCCTGGCAAGAGCTCGTATTAGAAGTTTTACGGGCTGCGCGTGAAGGTCTTTCAATTAATGACTTTACTGTGCGCTGTCAGCTTGCCCCAATTGAAATTGGGAAGTCATACCAAGATCGTTTGCGTGTTGCGGATAAATTACTTTCTGACGGAACTATTTTTCTTGATGATGGATTTATGCGAATTGCAGTTAAAGATTCTCCAGTCTGGCTTACTGAAGACCTAAAGCAGGGGTTGGATGTTGCGTGGGATATTTTGGGGGTAATTGATCCAACCCAAAAATTAGGCAATAAGTTTGATCGGCTCTTTAATGAAGAGCTTGGATATGAAGGTGAAATGGCTGTAATAGCGGAATTACACTCTAGACTTCATGAAAGTGTGCATCATAGAATCCAACATGTTTCATTGGTAGATGATTCTGCTGGATTTGACATCAGGTCGCCATCTGTATTGGATCCCTCGGCGAATGTATTGCTAGAGGTTAAGACAACTTCAAGACCTGGACAGCAATTTAGCTTTTTTATATCCAGAAATGAAGCGAGGGTAGCTTCATTAAATGCGAATTGGCGTCTCATCGGAGTAATTAAAGAGCCTGATGGGCTTTTAATCTTAGGTAGCTTATCATTTGTGCAGATATCAAGTTTTTTACCTGTTGACCAAGTTGAAAATGGAAGATGGGAGTCAGCAAAAATATCAATTCCACGCTCAACTTTTCTTGAAAATCTTCCTTAAGAAATGCATCCTAGTTCTCAAATAATATCTTTACCACTAACTGCAAAAATAAAAGGCGTTGATATGGTCCCCCAGCGTTCAGGATTAAACTGGGGGCAGAGACTTGGCCGAGAGCCAAATCAAGCATACTTAGCGGTTCCTGCAGAAATTCAACGTAGTGGGTTCCTTCCTGAGCGTGGAGAAGAGTTCCTAATTGAATGCGACGATGGGGAAATTATGAAGTGTGTAAGGGCGCAGGCAAACGGCAAAGCGATTGAAACTTGCGGAAATAATGCAATACTTGGCCTTTATTTCCGGCATAGGTTAAATGTAAGGCCCGGCTATATGGTAACTATAGAACACCTATATAGATATGGGCGTCTTTCAGTGGACTTGAAATACCAAAATAACTATCGTTATTTTCTTGATTTTTCAACTACAAGTTAAGCGGATCTGAAATGTCTAAAACCATCAAATATGTCAAATATCCTAATAGGCGTATTTACGACACTGAATTGAGTGATTACGTACCATTTTCAAGCATAAGAAAAAGAATTATGGACGGAGATACTATTGTTGTTTTGAATCATAAGACTAAAGAGGATGTAACAAGAGAGGTTTTGATAAGCATTCTTTTGGAGCAAAGTGTGCCTGGAGATGAATTATTTACGGAAGATTTGATGCGTATGATTATTCGTTTTTACGGCAATCCATTGCAAGCTGCGCTAAGCACACATCTAGACCAGACCCATGAAATACTTAGCTCCTTTTGGGCCAACTTTTTAACCAACAAGAAAGATGCTGAATAAATATTTTGGCAGCTTTTTTGGATTAAATAAAATATACTGTTTTTATGAAAAAAATAATATTAGGTGAATTGTTTTCTGGCCCTGGTGGGCTCGCAATAGGCGCGGAGATGGCAAATGAAGCTATCGCCGACATCTCTGACTCTAGATTTGTTCATGGATGGGCAGTTGATTATCACGACGAAACAGTTGAAACTTATCGGCGTAATGTAGAGGGTGCAACTGAAAAAACAGCCATTGTTTCTGATGTAAGAAAAATCACAGCAAAAGATTTGGCAAAGATATCAAAAACAATTGACGGATTTGCATATGGATTCCCTTGTAATGATTTTTCATTGGTGGGAGAGCACAAGGGGATCGATGGAGAGTTTGGACCTTTGTATAGTTATGGCGTACCAATTCTTAATGAGTTCAATCCAAAGTTTTTTATTGCTGAGAATGTTGGTGGGATTCGAAGCGCAAATGAAGGCAAGACTTTATTGAAAATTCTTGATGATCTTTCCAAGGCTGGTAAGTATGGATACGTTATAACCCCTCATCTATATAAGTTTGAGGAATATGGCATACCCCAAGCGAGACATCGCGTGATTATGGTTGGCATTAGGAAGAATTTGAAATTAACTTTCAAGCCGCCAGCACCTACCCATTTGAAAAAATTCAAAACTTGTCAGGAGGCGATTGAGAAGCCTCCAATAAAGCCCGATGCTAAAAATAATGAGCTTACAAAACAGCATCCAAGAGTAGTGGCACGCCTAAGGCATATTAAACCTGGCGAGAACGCTTGGACAGCTAAATTACCTGCCCATCTGAAGCTTAATGTTACCGGCGCTCAGATTAGTCAGATATACAAACGATTGGACCCAAAAAAGCCGGCCTACACAATTACAGGTTCGGGTGGAGGTGGTACCCATGTATATCACTGGTCTGAAGATCGCGCTTTAACAAATAGAGAGCGCGCAAGACTTCAAACATTCCCTGATAGCTTTGTTTTTGAGGGCAATAAGGAGGCTATTCGTAGGCAGATTGGTATGGCAGTCCCTCCGGAAGGGGCTAAAGTTTTATTCACGGCAATTATAAAAACGTTGGAAGGTATTGATTATCCTTTTGTTGAGTCAAATATCGATTCGCTACTCTAGAAAGTGATGTGATAGTAATTTTTTTTCCCTGGGATTGCTCTAAATTCAAGCCAATCATTTCCATGAGTATCTAGAGTATCTGCAGTGATTAATTCGCCATACTTCAAAAGCCCAGTATCTAGTAGCTTATCTTTGATAAATCTTCCAAGCTCGATACGATTTTTTGTCATGAAATCAGAGCCATCTCGAAGTGTGTTATTAGAAGTTGAGCTTGCTGTTTTTCTTTTGAAAAGAGCTGGCATCACATCACCTTGATCGTCAACTAAATTGATTGTGAATGGGCTCTTAGTTGCCGGGACAAAACTAGTCAGTGTTGCCATTTCTTGTTTACTTACGCCTAATTCAACTTCATACCAGGGGCGAAGAATATAAATTCCTTTTGTATTTTTTCTGCCAACCCCAGCAAAAAGATTTATATGAGACCTTGGCTGAGGTTTTATCTTAAGCTTGAAGGCGATGGGTAAGGACTTTATATTTTGTGGAATTCCAATATTTTTCTTCGAGACTTTTTTCTTTAATTCTTTTTTACGACTTGGGAATGTTAGAAGATTTATTGGCTTTGCATTTAATTTTTTTAACCTCGTAAAATACTCGTTAAGTAATTGAATTTCACTAGGGCTACTAGTTTTTTTATTGGACTCAAGCCAGTTACCGAATCCGGTATCAGAAAAGTTCGATGATCCTACACTAGCCCAATGATCTTCATCATTTTCAAAAATATAAAACTTTCCATGAAACCTTTGTTTTTGACAGAAAAAAACTCCAGACTTTTCATTAAGTCCAATCGCTAGATTATGAAATTCCCTTAGTAGCTTCTCTAGTGCAGGTGATATACCCTCCCAATAGCCTAGCCCGAATATTAGAGTGACTTGCCCACCACTCTCAAGAATTTTTTTGAACAGCTCTAAGGCTTCCTGAAATGCGCCTAGACCCACATATCCGCTTGCGATCTTAACAATCTTACAATCTTTTAAGCTACTCAATACAAAGTGACGGGCCTGTAAAAATTCACTTTCATTTGTGATGAGAGCGTTGCTTTTCCTGTAATCAGATGGCATAGTTTTTTCGAGAAAAATATAGACCGAGATGGATTGGTTATATTAAACCTTATTGGGCCTCACTAGTTTTTAGTTGCCATTAATAAGCGTTACTTAAAGTAACGCCTAGAATTAATGGGGTCACTAATATCTCCTTAGGTCATATTTGTAGTTACTTGTAGTTGCTTAATGCTTTTTGGAGCTCTGTTTTAACTTTATTCTTCAGCGTCAATGGAGACAATACCTCTACACCTGATCCATGCTTCATAATATCCATGACAAGCTCCGGATCTTGGTTATAGTCAAACTCCAAGTTGTAGTAACCCTCTTTATCAAAACTCCCTACTTGTTGGCCATGCCAGTTCTCACCAGAGACCCAACGTGCATGTTCGGGTGTAAAACGCAGTTTTGCTCTTTGGGTCGCCTTACCAGAAAAGATTCCATAGCTCTGAGCAAAATGCTCCTGACATTCTTTATCAGAGATCTCCTGCGCTTTGGTGTTAGTCAGTACTGCGCTGCGAATGCCATCCACTGCAAAGCTACGTAGGCCTTCTCGCATATGGCAATACGCATCAAGATACCAATTCTCGCGATAGAAAATCAGACGCTGCGGAGAAATTTCCCGCTCAGTCACTTCATCTTTCCCTTTAGCGTAATACTGGATTACCAGGCGGTTACGTTTGAGTAGTGCAGCGCCAATTTCTGAGAAGTTTTCAATTGAATTTTTACGAGAGCCCATCCCTAAAACCTTGATACGTTTTCGTAGCTCTTTCGCGGTAGTTTCACTCTGACCTAGAATGCCATCAATAATGGCAGTCAAAGGTTCAATATGGGGACCAATGAGCCCGCTTTGATCTAGAGAAGATAGTAGATGCTGCATCAGGACTAGGGCAGTAGCCTCCTTCTCAGAGAACCATAGCCCTGGCATTTCAATCTTATTAATTTTATCGGGGAATTCAAACTTGTAGCCTCCTTCAAAGCGGTCATAAATGATCGATGCTTTCAGTCGACTGCGTAGGTATTCAAGATCACGCTTAAAGGTAGCTTTGGAGATTTCAAGCTCATCTAAGAAGCTTTCGATAGGCACGCATTTTCGATCCTGAATCATGTACTTAATGCGGTGTAGACGTTCCATATCACTCATAAAGCTCTCCAATTGCAGGGATAAGAATATTTGTAGTTTTAATAACTATAGATACTTTATAGCTCATTTAATGAGCTAGTAGCTCATTATTCTTCGTAGATATGACCATAAGGAGACGCTCCAAATGAAGCTTTTAGGGTTCTTACTAATATTTTTGAGTTGTTACAACTTTGAGCAAGGTTATTTCACCCCCAAGTTGATGGCCATCTTTTTATTGGGTCTTTTTATGGTTTGTGGCAAACCATTTGTTGAGCACCTATTTTTTGTTAAGCGTGAGAGGGTGCGCGCGCAGTATAGGGGAAGAAGATGAGAAAACTTAATTGTTCAGTTGGTGACTTAGCAATTACCGTGAATTGTAGTTATCCAAAAAATCTAGGCAATATCGTGAAGATAGTTTCAGCTGTTGGATTTGAGGAATGGGCAAATCATGAAGAGCTGGTCTATACCTGGAATGTAGAGGTAGCCAGTGAAGGTAGCTTCTTGTACTACCAATATGAAGGCGAAGAATTTAAACCATTTACATCTGGTCCGGTTCCTGACACTTATCTTAGACGCTTAACTCCGCCTAGCGGATACCTTATGAATGAGTTTATAGACTCAGAGCAGCTGCAAATGAATTTTCATGAACTAGATTTTGTGGAAAGCGAAAGCAATGTCTAGGAATGGGCATATTCATTTGCGTTGCGAGTTAGGGTGCATTGCCATGATTGCTGATAGTAAATTTTCAATTAATAAGGGAATCATTGTGAAGGTGATTGAGCCTATGGGCTTAATGCACTGGCCAGATATTGATTGGGGAGTAATTCCAGTTTGGCGCGTCAAAGTCCTAGCTCAAGGCCATACGATTTGTTACCACTTGCCTAACAAAGGGGAGTTACGTCATGAGAGGGTGGGCTTAGTACCGGATCGATTCTTGCGCTGCTTAACTCCTTTATCTGGGCAAATGCGCTTTGAGTTTGAAGACTATGAGCCAGAGCCGGACTTAGACCCAATGACTTTGTAGCCCTAACCCTGAATGAGCCATTGGTTTAGTTCCAGTATTTGTCTATCAGTAATACCGGTATTAGGGTTGCAGCGGATTAGTCTAGGACAAGGATTTGGAAATTCCCAATAAGAATCATCAAGCGCTCTCCAATCTGCTGGTCCGTAACTCTGTAAGTAATTCTGAATTTCCGTGAAGCGTGGATGTTTGCCAATTACTGCTGCTCCAGTGGCACCAATAATGAGTGATGAAATAAAAGTAGGTAAGGTCTTTTGTAGTTTTTCAAGATTGTGTGTAAAGCGCCAGCTAGATGAAATCACAATTTTGGGTGATAGCAAGTTAAAAGATTCTTCTAAAAGAGCTGCGCGTGAGAATGGAGATTCACCCGCAAAGTGAGTTGGATGTAAAACTCCATCAAAATCTAAAAAAATCAGCTTTTCCTTATGCACTCTTATAGTTCTTCCTCATCTTTTTTCTCAAGCACTAAGAAATTCCTCTGAATCGGTTGTCCATAGTCATCTTGTGTCCAAAACTTTTGTACCGCCACAAAACGAAACCCCTCACCACCTTTTTCATTAAGGATATTTTCTACCGTATCAATGTCTGATGATACGGGCTCCATTTTGATTAGTTCATATTCGTATGTACTCATTGTCTTTTGCTAGGTGAGTACCCGATCCTGTTGCCATTGTTATCGAAGACATTGGTGACGCCAGTGGGTGACTGAGTTTCATAGCCAATTCGATTTCCATTGTTGTCATAAACCCCATTGGTTGAGTTGTAGTTAAGGGGGCTGTTTTGATAATTCAATGGCGAATTGTTGTAATTCAAGGGTGAGTTGTTGTAGTTAAGAGGGCTGTTGTTGTAATTTAAAGGTGAGTTATCCCAGCTAGTTACTTGGGCTTGACTGACGCTAGAAATTAGAAGGGCACCCGTAACAAGTAATCGCTTCATTTAGATCTCCTAAGATTTTTTGGCATATTTGTGGCGGGACGGTGTGTAGTTAGTGCTCAAATCTTTCCAGCAGTAGTAGCAATTCTCATGCCCACTTGGATTGTTATATTTTTGCGAGCTCTTCTTGCTGCCGCCATCGGTGCGTGCAAAAACAGGAATGGCGATGCTAATTAACATCGCAGCAATGACTAGCCTTTTCATTTTTTACCAACCTTTCGCAGAAGGCGCCTGAGGTGCTTGGCGCGGCGTATTGATCGAAGTATTTGGCGCTGCATAAACAGGCGTGGTTGAAGTGCCTTGATATGCACCCTGAGGGCTATAAAAATTGGTCTGCCCGTTATCGGTTTGAAAAGACTGAACGTTCTGACCAGTGGCGTTGTAAACATTAGTGACACCGCTTGGCGCTGTTTGACTATAGCCAAGGTAATTCCCGGTGGGTCCATAAATAGCCTGAGCCGATGCTCCCCGTGCCATTAGAGCGGCTTGGGCTATTAAAAATAGAGTGATTAGATATTTCATGCTTACCTCCAAATAAGTCTTGATGGAGTTAGATTAAAAGCAATAAGGCTCACCCAATGAGCTAGTGGCCCAAGAAAATGAAATACCTAACAAATTTCATAAAGAGCCCATGCTAAGCACCCTTGTATTCGTTACCTTCATGCCCCTGCAGGTTTCTCCAGCTGGAAAGTCAGCCGTACCCCTCTCTAGGCCTTTGGCTGTTGCTGCCTATGTTGATGCCTCAAAGATCTTAGGTTTACCTAAGTTCAGGCTCAGGGATGGAAATGGTAATCCATACATGCCAGAAAAAACACTTCTGCAAGAACCGTTGGCGATGATCCATGACAGCGCAGGAATTATTTTTACAAGTGAAGTTAATAAACGTAAGGCTTACATACAATCGTATGTAAGGCGCTAAGGATCTTATGAAATTCGCAATTCAATCAATTAGTAGTCTTGCGGCAGTCCTTCTGGGATTCTTATTGCTCGCCAATGTTGGCATAACCAGCGCAGGCAGAGGTGAGCTCGAATCACTTTCTGCTGTTGAAAGAGCCATCATCACAGAAACTATTCAGGCCGATGGTACGGTTGTTGAGATTGATGAACTCACTACCTTGGTGAAATCGCAGTTAGTCGTTGACTCTGAGTCACAAGCCGACTTGCCATATAACTCCACGCTATCCAAGCTAGAAGTGCTTGATGCCTACACAATCACCCCTAAGGGAGAAAAAATCCCGGTAGCCGCCAATGCCATACGCACAGTAGAGGATGACAATAGCTCTGGCGCAGCAATGTTCTCCGATCAAAAGCACAAGATCATCATCTTCCCAAAGGTAACGCCGGGTTCTAAAACCTATTACAAGACGAGGCTAACAACCTACAAGCCACTATTGCCAGGTTATTTCTATACCAGGCTGATCTTCTCGCCTAATGTGGAGGTGAAGTCTTATGAGTACAACCTCAGTTATCCGGAAGACTTAAAGCTCTATACCGATATTAAAGACGTTAAACAAACGAGAGATGAAGTGGTTGGTGGCGTACGTCATGTGAGCTACACATATGAAAACCTCAAGATGAAGAAAAAAGAGCTATATCAAGTCTCTAGTAACGACTATGCTCCTCATATTTATATTTCCAGCTTCCCAAGTCAAGAGGCTTTTGCCAAGGCATATGAAGAGCGCATTAAAGGTAAATTCATCATCACCCCAGAAATTCAGAAACAAGCTGATGAGATCACTAAAGGGCTAGACAAGAAGGTTCAAAATAATCCAAAACTCGACCTAAAAAAAGAACAGGCCAAGGCGATCTATCACTGGGTAGCCAGAAACATTCGTTATGTAGCTATCTACCTTGCTGATGGTGGGATCGTGCCACACGATGCCAATAGCGTGCTGAAAAATCGCTATGGTGACTGCAAAGATCACAACGCACTCTTAATTACTTTATTGGCAGCTAAGGGCATCGATGCAACCAGCGCATTAATTAACTCAGGCAATGCTTATGTACTCCCTAAATACCCAGTCTTGGGGCCTTTTAATCATGTCATCACCTATATCCCAGCCTGGAATCTATATCTAGACTCGACTGATGAGATGGCGAGCTACGGCACGTTGCCCTCGGATGAGATGGATAAGCCTGTACTACTCACTAAATTAGCAAAGGTAGGGCGCACACCCAAGCCTAAGAAAGAAGATAGTGATATGGCTACTGGTATCTCTATGCAGATTGAGAAAGATGGGCGGATTACCGGTAAGGCACACACTATGTATTTTGGAAGTGCTGCAATCAGTGCTCGTTATAAGTACGAGGGTGCTGAAACATCCTACTCAGATAAGCTAGTTAAAAACCAGTTAGCTAAATTTAGGCAAACAGGCGAAGGCAAGATCACTACTAGTTATGTCTATGATCTAGATAAACCATTTACAACCGACACTGAGTTCACCTTAGACGCCATTGCGAATGTGCCAGGACCGGGAGCAATGACAGTGCCTATTGGCTTAGCGCCTGGAGAGTTAGCTGCCATTGCCAGTGATAGGCCGCCTGAGAAATTTACAGTTCCATATGTCTGTTCCACCAGAATGATAGGAGAGGCTTACCAAATCAGATTTCCAAGCAACACCAAGGTAACGCGTATTCCACCTAATGTAAGCTACAAAAAAGCCGGCATTGAATACGAAGCAACCTATAACGAAGTAAAGAACAATATCTTTGTTATTAGAAAGCTAGCCATTCAAAGACCGGGAGCAGTCTGCCAGCCAGAAGAGCTGCAGAACTGGAAAGACTTCTATCAAGTCTTTATTAAAGATATGCGCGGGCAGATTTTTTATGAGTAACAAAAGAAGCTCTAAATAAGGAGAGAAATAAATGATTCGAATGCCAGAAGATGATGATTACACGATTCGCAACTGTGTCTTTGCATTTAAGTGCACAGCAAAGTGGGATGAGTTAACCCCAACGGATGATGACAAGGTGCACTTTTGTAATGACTGTCAAAAAGAAGTTCACTTATGTGAAGATGATGACGAGCTTGTAAAGTCAGTTCGCCTTAATCGCTACATCGCTATCTACCGTGAAGGGGGTATGGTGATGGGGGATTTGATCGGTAGAGTTGTGATTAACGAATAGAAAAACAGCCGGTCTTTCCCGGCTGTCAGCTTGCTCGCACCCTGAAGGAGGCCCCAACGAAATGGGTATAGCAGAATGCACATGCTGGTATGGTTTTCTCATGAGAAGGGCTAATCAACAAAAGGTAGTCCTTTGATCTTGGGGCACTCATACCTGATCCCGGTGATCACCAAAACAAATTAAACAGCTAATGAATTCATTAAAGCAGGGCTAAAGCTCAAATAATGAGCTAATCGGATTCAGTAATAAATTCTCCCAATACCTTCCCATTGCGAACCCTAGCGTAACCTCTGATATCAGTTGTGGCAGCAAAGCGGTGCTTCCCACATTTACTACCCTTGGGCACATAAAAAGACCACATTTCATCGCGATCATCTGTCATATCAGTCAGAAAATTTACCCAGCCTTTATTCAAATGCCCAAAGGGTAGAGCAGGAACGCTTGCTAGAGGGTCAATGATGTAGCTGGCAATCTCTGCATCAAGTGGATTGACTATTGCTACTAGGTGTTCAGGTAGGCAATTAAAGTCAGGTGCATCATAGAACTTTTGTTGAACAGCAGCATCGCGCTTCTCTTTGATAAACCAAATCATAAATCCTGGCCAGCCAGCTAAGACGCAGACCAAGGCAATGCCATATACACCAGCCTCTTTTAGCCTATCCAGTAGCGTTTCTTCTTTACCCATGATTTTCATGAGACCTTTGGCAAAGTCAGAGGGCTTTTCAAGCCATGTTGAGACAAGCAAGTAGCCAACCATTAAAGTACCTGGGATGAGATAGAGAAGTAGGTGCTCAACCCAGGTCTCAGGCCTCCAGGACAATAGAGAGTCAATCATTGTTGTTTCCTCAGAAAAGAAGGAATCTTTGCTGGATCAATCGGCTCTTCTTCTGGAACCTGATTATGGCGGGCGTGCTTGTTAACCAGCACACCTTGTTTAAAATCCATCAAGAGGTCATATTCATAGATACTCCCGTATCCCATATGACGGTATTTGAGCTGGGCGCCTTGAGGACAGCGCAATTCGCCTGTGAACCAGTGTGCAAAGACTTTATCGCAACCAGGAAAAACATCAGATAGCCCAATAATCTCTTCATAAGTCTTGTGTGCAGACAAGGCTACCAAATAGAGACGTTCAACACCTTCATGCTCCAGAATTTCCCAGGTGCCAATATATCCTCGCCAATTAGATGTAACTGGAGATTCAAAGCGAATGCCTGCCTGCTTCAAATATAGCGATAGCGGATTGGTATAAAGACGAATTTCATTGCCGCCATAAATCAGTTTTTCTGAAACCTGTGCTGTCATAAGTACCTCAGGTGGAAGTGTGTAGATTAATTAGTATGGATAAGTTGAAGTCCATAGAATGAGCCATCAAAAATAAAACTTAAATAGCTCAGTTTTTGAGCTTTCAACTGACTAATCTAAGCCTCCTAGAGTTAATTGAACAAATGGAGAATTTATGCCTGTATTAATAGAGGGTGTTTCAGTCTTAATGCGTAAGGGTTCAATACATGAGCGCTATATAGGCGGCTATGGCAAATTTCTTTTTGATTTGAATGGATACGTGAACTTCATATCCTCGAATCAACTACTTTGTGTCGAATATAAGAATCATGAAGAGGCTAGAGCTCTCCTACAGATGCTCGCAGATAGGGGGCTGAGAATTGCATTAATAAATGAAGAGAACACACAAAATACAGATGCAGTATTAGTCGATCAAGTTTTCGGGGCAAGTATTCGTGTTTGGTGGCTCGATCTAATACCCTTAGTGCGTCCAAGAGTCGGCAATACAGCGGGCAATAGAAAGGCAAGTGTAAAAGAACCTCTTAAGGAAAATATTTTGATAGCTGCAACTTATGAAGAGCTTGATGAGAAGGAGGAATTACGTATCAAGAATTGGGATAGAGCTGAAATTGCCTACCCACGGGATTGGGAATATGAAAGATCTAAATCTTTGGATCTAGAGTTCATAAGAATGGCCGAAAACCGTAGCTTCCGAAATCATTAGGAGGTTCTATGGGTGAAATAAATCGAGAGCAATGGTTAATGCGCGCTGTAGATCATATAGTGCCAATATTTGATAAGGCTGGATATTCAATACCAATAGTGAAGGTATCGGTTGGGTTTCCAAGTTCTGGCGGAAAAGGACGGCACCTAGGTCAGTGCTGGTCTACAAGATCTGCTGTAGACGGGATTAATCAAATCTTTATAGCACCACATCTTCAGACGCCGTTAGACTTCTTAGATACCTTGGTGCATGAATTAGTACATGCTGTAGATGATTGCCAAAGTGGACATGGTGAAAATTTTAGAAAAATTGCACTGGATGTTGGGCTAAAGGGGCCGATGAGAAGCGCTGGTGCTGGTGATTGGCTAAAGCAGGATTTAATTAGGATTGTGGATAAGTTAGGCACTTTCCCTCATGGTAGATTGAGCTTGCCAGTCAGAACTATGCAAAAAGCCCCCAAAAGACCAGGTGCAAAATGCTCTAAGTGCGGATATGAGGTGGTGATGTTGAAAAGGCATCTTATTTTAGGCCCCCCAATTTGCCCCAAGGACATGGAGGGGATGGAGGAAACGGGAGATTGGGATTAAGTTACATCAGAATGATCATTATGGTTATTATTTTAATAATCCATTAACTTTGATTGATCAAACTGATGTCCAAAACGCCTTACATGATAATTTCTGAAATCCGAAAGGAATTTGGAATTGATGAAGCTGGAACTAACAACTTTAGACCAGGTAAAGACAGGGTGATTGATGGCTATAACAATGCACTCCGACTTCTATCGACCGGGCTATATAACGACCAAGGACATTTTGTATTGGAGGTTATTCAAAATGCTGATGATAACCAATACGATCCAAAGATAATTCCTAAGCTTGAATTTCATATCACACCCAATAGCCTTCGACTTGTAAATAATGAGCTAGGATTTCGTGAAGAGAACGTTTCAGCTTTATGTACAACCGGCAAAAGTTCTAAGTCTAAGAATCGAGGATTTATTGGTGAAAAAGGCATTGGATTTAAATCAGTCTTTGCGGTTTCAGATGCCCCCGAAATCCATTCGAATGGATTTCATTTTCGTTTTAATCGGTTAGACCCAGAAAATTTGCTTGGGTATATAGTCCCCGAGTGGCATGAGCCTAGCGGAGAAGTGGGTAAGCATGAGACAACAATTATTTTGCCCGCTAAGACTGGTTACCAATTCAATAATGAGACATTTAAAGCTTTTGATCCAAGGTTATTGCTCTTTTTATCAAAGCTTAAAGAAATAAAAATAGAACAATCAGAAAATAAATTAATTTATCTAAGGCTTGATAGGGATGAGCACACTACTTTAACTAGTAGAACATTCTTGGGGGGTGTTAGTAAAGAAGAAAAAAATAATTATCTTCGCGTATCAAAATTAATTGATGTTTCAGGTGTAAGTGAAGAAAGTCGAGTTGAAATTAGTTCAAGTGAAATTGTTCTTGCATTTTCATTAAAAGAAAATGGAGAGGCAAAAGTTACAAATGACGAGAATGTCTTTGCATATTTACCAATTCGTAATTTTGGCTTCAAATTCATAATACAGGCAGACTTTATCTTAAGTGCCAGTAGACAAGATATAAACACTAGCTCAGCATGGAATACATATCTCAAGGATCAGATTGCTGATATTTTTTCAACTGAGGTATTGGCAAGATTTAAAGCTAGCGAGCCATTAACCTATTCGTATTTGAGTTTTCTTTCAGATTTCGATCGAATCGTTGACCCCTTTTTTAAAGATTTGCCAATGGCAATTTTGGAAAAGCTATCAAATGTAGAAAGTCTTCCTGTTCAAGGGGGCGGCTGGAAAAAGCCAAGAGATATTCGGATAGCACCACCAGAATTCCAAAACCTTTTTCCGCCGCAAATAGCTGAAAAGCTATTTAATTTTTATTATCTTGATAAGCGTTGTAAAAAAGAATTTGAGATGTTGAAGATATTAGGTGTGAAAAGTTTAACGGATGAAGATTTGGTTGATATTTTTAGGGCGCAGCAGGATTGGCTAGATAGCCAATCGGTTGAATGGAAGTCTAATTTTTACGCCTTCTTAGCGACGCGAAATATTAGTACATTACTAATGGCTGGCATATCTTCCGTTAATTGCATTCCTCTTGCTGGTGGTGGGTTTGCTGCTCCAGATGATGGGGATGCTTATTATCCGCTTGGTAAAAATAAAAAATATGGATTTGAGGGGGAGTTAACATTTGTTGATAACAATATATGCGAACTCGCTATCTCGAAATGTAAAGAGGCTTATGAATTTTTTGCGAAAATTAATATTAAACAACCAGACTCATATACAGTCATTAAATCTCATATCCTTCCATTGCACAGTTCTGAGGGGCGGAAATCATCTGAGAACGAGGCATTAATTGGCCATTTAAGATATGTAAAGGATAATTTTGAAGCGTTCATCGCATCTGAGGCCAAAAATGAAAACATTTTTGCAGTAAATAGGGCTACTAGAGTCATTTCTAATGGAATGTATATTGGCTCGAAATCCAAAGACAAGCAGGAGTGGGTTTTTGCAAAACCGGATACTCTATATATAAGCGATGAATATGACCCTTCATTCTCAATAGAGCGTTTTCTTAAGTCATCAATTGGTAAGGAAGTACTAGTTTCTGCAAGTTATATTGACGAAACAGCTTCAAATATTTTTGAAGAAAAAAAATCATGGATATTATTTTTTAAGCAAATTGGAATTATTGATTATCCTCGTGTGGTTGATGGCACAAACCCTTCGCCGTCCGAGGAATTGCAATTATTGCTGGATTCTGAAAATTCAGAAATTAGAAAAGCTACACTTGAAATAATTGATAAAAATTGGGACTATTACCAGGACAAGCTCGAGACATCATTAGGCTCTCGTCGTAAATCCCCAACTATGGTGAGTAGTCATTTTGCAAATGCACTATCAGGAATGTTTGCTCCAGTAAATAAGCGGGGCAATATTCCAATAAGCCAATCTTATTATCGGAATCAGGATATCGAAGATATTTTTGGTGATACGCCACCTTATTTAACGGCAACAATATTTAATGAAGAGTTATTGGATATTTGCGGCATAACCTATCAAGTTGACTCTGAGGCCTGTGTTAAAAGGCTTAAGCAGCTTAAGGAGGCAGGCGGTGAAACGGGCGCTCAGCTAAAGGCTATATATAGGAAGCTCGAAACTCTATGGGATGAAAATACTGACTTTCAATTTAGTTACTATGGACTAATAAGGATAAAGAAAAAAGGCGATGTGTTTTGGGCAAAAAAAGATGAGGTGACTTGGGCTTCAAATGAACAATTCCTCGATTCCATATATCCACCCCTAGAGCAGACTTATCGAGATTTCCATGGATTTTTTGTAGGAAAACTAGGGGTAACTGAAAAGTTATCAATTTCCCAGAAAATTGTGGCACTCACTGAATTAGATTCAATCCCAGATCAGCAAAAGAAGAAGGAAGAGGCGATAAGGATATATAAGCAGGCAGGGAGAGAGTACGACGATGCTATTAAAAATAATCTTGATATAGATGATTGGCTCGATTTCATTAGAAGTAATGCTGTATACCTAAATCAGCATAGTCAGATGGTTTCCAATTCAGATAATCTTTATGTGAATGATTTTGATGAATATGGAGAACTTTTTTTTGATGAAGAAAGACTTTCATTTCTTGCTATCCCATCGGCTGAAATTCCACGATTAAGAAATTTATTCTCTGAAATTCCAATTGATTTTGTTTCTGAAAATATAGAGAAGCGAGTACTGCTTGATTCGCGTGGTGTGCTCGATGAGTATATGACAACTAAAATTAAGGAGTTAACACCTTTTTTTGCTCGTGTTTTTTATCACAAGAATCCTCGCGCCTTTGAAGAAGCGATGGAAAATCATAAATTTAGCATTCTTGCAAATGTAAAAGTTTTTAAACTAAAAGATTTAAATGTTGAGATAGAACTTTCGGAAATAGTTAAACGCTCGAAAATTGATGCCATATATGATTCAGGTAGCATCTATTTGCAAGAGGATGCAAGTCCTGAAGAGGATTTAATCGCCGAAGAAATATGTAACTTTTTTGGTATTAAAAGTTCGGACCTTATCGCAAGATTATTACTAGCAAAAAATGACAGTGAGCTTGCAAATATCCTTAGAGTTAAAGGAGTTCCTGATTTACCAAGTGATGTTTCTAAGGGATTGGATGGATTAATTTTAGAAACCCCACTGGACTTAAATGGCGAGGAGGGGGCAAATGTCAATAATTCAGACGGTGACGATGCAGACCCAATACAGGTCAATACGCCTAATGTACCAACCGAATTCAAGGAGGATGGAAGTCAGTCGATCGCATCCACAACTAATAGCTCCTTAGAGCGCGGTGACTTTACTGGCGACGAAAAATTTAAAATACCCTCCTTGTTTGATAAAGCTGAAAAATTTGCATCCCCCAGCAGAACATCTCCCAATTTGAGCGAGTCTAGCGAGCCGGCATCCTCTGTAAATATTGGAGAATCTCATCTCACTCCTCAAAATAGCTCCTCAAAACGATCTGAAGATAACTTCAAAGAGCGCGCTTCTTCAGGCAGGCTAATCAGCTATGCTGATAGTGGCAAGGATTCAAGTGAGGAGGCTGGTGAACTTAGCGCTGAAGTCGTTGCCTCTCGCGATGCTACTGCAAGGGCTGCTGTTAAGTATTTTCTGGAAGAGCACAAAGCAAAATGGATTTCATTCACTGAGATGCCTCATAACAATCCCGGATTCGATGTTAAGGCAACTTCATTTGAGGGTATAGAGGAGTATATAGAGGTAAAAGGACAGACAAATGGTTGGACTGAGGAGGGTGTAATACTTACCCCAACAGAATTAAAGAAAGCCATTGAAGCTGGTGACAGATACTGGCTGTGTGTTGTCGAATTTGCGCAAGATGAAAACAGGCGCCGAAGCTATCTAATAAAGAATCCGTTTGAAAATACCAACCAATTTAGATTTGATTCTGGTTGGAAAACAATTGCGCAAAAAGATTCTTTAGAAATTTTGCAACCAGAGATTGGGTTGTATGTAAATATTCCTGATGTAGGAAAGGTTAAGATTGAAGATATTAAAGCATATGGTCAAATTTATAAAATATATTTTCTAGATGAAAATCAAAATAAAATTTCAAAAACATTTGCACCTTCGAAGATGATTTTGTCTAAAGATTAGCAATGGCTCGCATGATTCCGCTCCTTACTGGCGATCAATTATCGGCAGTTAAATCACGTGCTGAGGCGCGATTTTATGAGGCATGCCGCGATCAATTATCTTCAGACTTTGTGGTGATTCATAGCGCAGGTTGGCTTTATAAAGACGCACGAGGAAGATTAAAAGAAGGTGAGGCTGATTTCATTATCCTTACACCAACTGCGGGCATTTATGTAGTGGAGGTAAAAGGCGGGGGTATTTCTTTTGACCCCGCCAATGGAAAATGGTCCTCGAAAGATCGTAATGGCTATCAGCATGAAATAAAGGACCCATTTAGACAAGCATCTAGTGAGCGTCATGCTTTGCTTGATCAATTGAATGGAAGTCCCGAATGGAGACAATGGAAGGGTGAGCGCGTCTCGCTCGGACATAGCGTATTTTTTCCTGATATTGCCGATTCAGCAAATATTGTCGGCCCAGAGCGTCCACGAGAGCTTATTGGTATTTCAGTAGATTTGAAAAGCCTTACATCATGGTTAGATAGATTAATTAAATTCTGGCGTCAGAACGGAGAAACCCCATTAGGCTCCCAGGGAGTCAAAATTCTTGAGAAATTTTTGACGAAACCGATTGAGGTGAGGCCGGCATTTGTGGCGACCATTGATGATGCGGAAGTACAAAGAATTCGGTTGACCAATAATCAAGCAAAAGTGCTACGCATTATTGGTGGGAGAACGCGGGCTGTTATTTCTGGTGGCGCTGGAACGGGAAAAACATTAATTGCAGTTGAGAAGGCAAAGTATTTTGCTAGTAACGGGTTAAAAACACTTCTACTTTGTTACAACCGACCTTTAGCTGATTCATTGGCTCTTGCATTACAAGATCAACCTTTGCTGGCCGTATTGGATTTTCATCAATTATGTGACCGAAGAATTAGACAGGCAAAAGGAAGCACAGGACGGGACTTGTTAAAAGAGGCAGCAGAAGCATACCCAGGAAACTCAAGTTTTCACTTATACGGTGTCCAGATGCCATACGCACTAGCCCTCTCTAATGAATTATTAGATGAAAAATTTGATGCAATTGTGATTGATGAGGCCCAAGATTTTAGTGATGAATATTGGTTTGGAATAGAAGAGCTTCTTAAGGATGTGAATAAAAGTTATCTCTATATTTTTATCGATCAAAACCAAGAGATATATAAAAGACATGGGAATTTACCGGTTACCGAGGCCCCATATCATTTGACTGCAAACTGCAGAAATACTATTCCAATTCATAGGTTGGCGTATAACTTTTATAAAGGCGAGGTCGTGGATGAGCCCGAGTTACAGGGCCCCAATGCGCAATTATTAGCTATAAATGATCAAGATTCACAGGTTAAAGAGATACTTAATACATTAGCAAAATGGACATCTGATGATGCTATTAAACCTGTGGATATAGTTATTCTTATTACTGGGCAAGATAAGGAGATGGCTTATAAGGCATTAGAGCATGAAGCAAGTCTGCATGGAGTCAAGTTGTCATTCGGGAATCATGCCAGGCGATCCAATCAGGTATTGGTAGATAGCGTTTATCGGTTTAAAGGATTAGAGTCCAGCGCAGTAATTTTATGGGTTGGTGATGAAGTCTTTGATAGCAAAGAAACAGAATTAATTTATGTTGGCATTTCCAGGGCGAAAACTTTACTTTCGGTAGTTGCTTCAACTAAATCCATAGAAATTATTAAAGATGGATTTCAATGAATTAAGCACCCAAAGCCTTCCGTAGGTATGGATCAATATCCCCTTGAGTCAGCAGCCACTGTTTATAGTCACTAGGTACATCTGATAACAACATGCCCTTATGTTTACCAAATGGCATCGTTGTTGGGGTTCTAGCTTTCTCGGATTCAGCATATAAATCTTCAATAGTTTTGATGTCTAGCTCTTGGCAAATGTGATCTAGGATCACAGCGCAAATACCCACATCTGCAATAGCCGAATGTGCGTTACGTAATTGCTCACGTGCTGTATCGCGTTCCAAGTAATACATGAGAGCACTTTGATTATGGCTATCTAAATCAGGCCAAAGCTTGCGGGCTAGAGCTAGTGTGCAGATACGTTTGATTTCGGGTTTACCAATCACTTCCCAGTCAAAGTCCACGTTATGCCCAATGATGTAGTCCACATGACCGGGCAATGTAAAGCTAGCTGCGGGTGGGCAATTAACCAATTCTTCATCCATGATGTGATGAGTAGCTAGTGCACCAAGGGTAATGGGTTTACCAGGGTTATAGCGCTGTACAAAAGGGTTGGTAACAGTAAAGGGCTCAATAGATTCAAGCTCAACCCAAGCAGCTTCTATTAATACGGGTTCTTTAATGCCTGTAGCTTCGGTATCGAAAATAATGGTTTTGGACATATGAGTTTGTGTAATATTTAAGGTAATAATTCTATAAGGAGTTTCAGATGGCTATTAGATTTGCACGATTCAATATCCAGCTTTTAGAAAGTCCTGATGTTGAGATGAAAGCAGATGAATGGCAGGCCTTGCTAAATGATTCGGCAATTGAAGGATATGCTGATGATTATGAGGTATTTTATTTGTCACAGCGAGGGGTTGTTGGTCTAAGTGTGCCTTATGAGGATGATGACCCAATGCTCTTATTAGAAGCTGGAGCTGTTTTGGGATTCTGTCAGTCAAGGTGTGAGGCATCAAATATAGGTGGGATAGAGTCAATGTGGCTATCTTTGCATGATGCAGATGATTCAACTATTGATTCTCCAATTTAATAATTATGAGCGTTACTTAAAGTAACGCTTGTGAGTATCTGTACTATGCCTGTCATCGCTATCAATGCGGCTAAAAAATATGACCAAAAATTTGCCAAATAGCCACTTTTTTAGGTGGTTTTATAGCATTTTGAAAAGATCATCTAGATAGATTGAATAGATTCTTTTGAGCCTTAGCAATCTTTTGACGATTGCGTTCGGCTTTAAGTCTATTGTTGGCCTGATCCTTTTGTTTTTTCAGGGTATCAATAGTTAGTTGCTGTGGAGTCATGGGTTTTAGGGGCTTAATCATTTGTAGTGCCTCCTCAATCGATATGCCCCCTGATGATTCTTTAGTGGTTGCGATGGGGCTACTAAGGATACAGTTCATGCCAAACTGATACTCCAGTATTAGTCTTGCATGAATTGCGCTGTCGGCAAAAACGACTGTTTTAATCGACTGGCCTTTTAGGGTAATAGTGGCTAGATATTTGTTCATATCTATATTTATTGATACTTCAAGTATTAATGTTTAAATCCCATTCTTACCGCTTCAGTTGCAGCATTAATTAAGTGATCTAGTTCTCCTGCTTCAACCGCAGTCTTAATCTTTTGTAATGTTGGAATAAGTTCTGCGGGCTTATCTAGTTCAATAGCAGATTTGCCCTGTGCTATTTCAAGCACTTTGGATCCGTATCGCAGTATCAAGCAGACTTTGCCATTTGGGGCAGTAAACCACCAGGGTTTAATACGCTTGGGTACCTCTAACAGCTTGATATTACCCTCTAGATCTTTAAGGCGTTTGGATTTTAGTGGAGCATATGTGCCTCCATTGCTTTTAGCTTCCGCCAATTGGATCTGCTCCCAGATCTTATCGGATAGCTTATTTCTTCTTTGGACAACTGGTGGTAACTTAGCTGGTTTTATAACGGCTACTAATTTAAGTGAATTTAGTGTGCTCATATTGGTTTCCTTGATAAATGAATGGGCACCTATAACAATATGATCGGGTTCGGTGGTTGGGCAACCTGAAAAAAGCTAACCTAAAGAATCCAGAATTAAGCAGGAATTTGTGTGGTTTGCTAAATAACTATGACAAGCAGTTCAGAGGAAAGCTCTGTTTGCCAATAATTACTACCGAAAAAGAGCTGTGGCACTCATTCGTTATGCCATCCGAAAACTGGACATTAGTGATCACGGAGACGGAAATTCTGGGCGGTAGCAGAGACTTGTATTCACTATCCTTAACAGGACGCAGACAGACTAGCTATCTGGCATGAATCTTGGAGATGTCAATTTAAGCTGAAAGACGAGGGCCTCAAGCTCTGACAGTCACGAGAAAGCTCTGCTTACACAGCAACTTTCAAGCAAGACAAAGGTAGCCACTTATTGCTTTTGTCATTGTTGCGTTTTAAAGCCGCACATAAAAGGAGACAGCGAAACCGCCCTTACCAATTTGGTTGTGCTTATAGTGGTGTAGCAAAGAACTCATCAAAAGAACTTTTCTATAGCTGAGCCTGTTGCTTAAGGCTCAGTGTAGGTTGAATCTATCAAAAGTTCTATAAATCAATTATTCAAACATTAAAAGATGAAAAAAGTGATGAGCGAAAGCGAATCACAGGCGAATACTTTCGCCTTATATTAAGATAGAATTTAATCCATTAATAAGGATCTATATGGCAAACAATCCCAATGCCCCTGAAAATCTATTAACTCCATGGTTAGTCGCAATGGATGACTATGCAATGGGAGCCAGAGTTTACGACAAGGATATAACTGGATTTGAGAAGGCGTTATTAGCCCATATTCTTAAATTCTCAGACCGGCATAATAAGTTATATGAAATGTTAAGGTGGCTTGGTACTGATGATGCTGAAATATACTTTGCATCGGCATCTGACCACTCAGAAGCAATGTATAGGGAATTTCAAATTATTGATGACCTATCGGGATATGATGATCTTGATGAAGACCCGGAATTCGTAGCTAATTTCTTAGATGAAATACGTGGATGGATTCAGGAAAATGATCAAGATTTTCCAGTGGCGTTGGAATTAAATTAACTTAAGGTTTGTGGCATCTAAGCCATAACTTTAGCCATTTACGCCATGGTTTTCCAGTAAAAACCAGCTAAATAAAAAACTACAGGAAATTGCGCTTTCCTGTAGTTATCTTGTAAGTCGTTGAAATCGAAAGCCCTTTTTTCTGTGGCATTTAAGCCATAGTCGGTTGTCCAAACCAAACATCAGAAAACATACTGTAGCTGCGTATTTATTACATTTAAAGGACAGCTATATGCCACAAGCAAAATCGTTTAGTAGTGCAGAACTTACCCAAGTTTTGACATATGTACAAACCACCAAACACAGCGTGCGTAACCGCGCTATGTTGCTATTAACCCATTGGGGTGGGCTCAGAGTAGGGGAAGTAGCAGCCCTGCGTATATGCGATGTTTTAGACGGGGAAAATCAGGTGAAAAGTGAGATCCGCTTATTGCCAGAGCAAACCAAAGGACGCCATCCAAGAACGGTCTTTCTTAATGAACGCTTAAAGGCAGAGCTTCAAGCTTTTGCCAATGAGATCGCCATTAAAGACCGTAACTACGCATTCTTCCCTACACAGAAGTTTCCTAAGCGTGGGTTTACTGCAAATACCTTAACGCAGCACTTTAAGCACATCTATAAAGAGTCTGGAATAGCTGGTGCTACTAGTCATAGTGGTCGTAGGAGCTTTATTACCAATCTTGCTAGCAAAGGAATTGGTGTGCGTGTACTAATGAGCTTAGCGGGTCATCGCAATATCGGCACTACACAGGCATATATTGATGTGAATGACGATATGAAGCGCAGGGCAGTTGAGCTCATTTAGGTTTTTTTAGTTTGGGGTTAGAGATTTGCATACGCCTATAGATATCTTCGTAATCAAACTCCGGAAGGGATATTTTTTTGGGATCAGGGAATCTTCCCCTTGCAGCATTTTCTGCAATGTATTGCGCTTTACTAAGTGCTCTGCTTGTTAGAACTGCCATATTCGTTCTCTGATCAACTGTATTAGTAGTCGACTTGGTACTCCGATAATCCAGACCTTCAGCATTTGTTGGGCTGATCTTTGCTAACACCCCCAATCTCCATAGTGCCCAGTCAGGATTTTGGGCTTTAAGCCATAGCAAATTAATACCTCTAATTAGGGGTTGTGAGCGTAGACGCTTGGCAGTAAGGGAGCGCTTGGCTTTTTGGGCTTTAGGAGGGGCAGTCACACCAGTTTTATTGATCATTAGGGAGACTTGTTTGAGGATTGCTCTTTTGGGTATACCAAGTGGGATAGCTAGAATGAGCCCCGGCCCATTACCTTCATGCTTTCTGAAAGTTTTGAAGTATTGCTCTAATGATTTAGTAAAGCCAGGTTCAAATTCTTCATTCTTTTCCATTCTGCCAATCTGTCGAACTTGGGGTTTGATGTATTCCGACCCATAAAGTCCAATTCCAGTAGTTGCCCACCAGTCAGCAAATTGAATAGTTGCAACATCACCATATTCATCGTAAGTCTTAAGTACCAGGTCAAAGTCAGCGGGTAGATGCTTCTTTTCAGCGGCGGTGAGCTTACCCATTCTTGCCTTTCTAGCTAATTCATAGCTAGGACTTAGTCGCAGGTATTCGAGCATCAGCATCACATAGCCCTGAATACCTTTTGTTGCCCAATCCTTCATTGACTTGTTTGGCAGCATTTTTGAATCATTTCTTTAAAAATACATACAAATATATTAACACTTAAGCATCACATTCTAAATGCAATTTTTATAAAGTGTTAATTATGAGATTCTAACAATATAGCAATTTCGCTATGTTTATTAAGGAATATGAAATGAAAGTAATTGAGAAAAAAGCAGTTTCCAACCAGTTTAAGAAGGCTTACCTAAAGGGCGATGTCATATTGACTTTCGAGCATTCAGGGATTTACGGCGATACGCAGGAATTTTTTGATATATGCCTACCCATTAACAAAAATGAAAATGGTGCATATGACTTTTTGAATAAAACCTTATTCAAAAGAGTAGTTGCAGCGTGCCATAAATTCAATAGGCCTGTAGGTGATTTGATCAAAATCAGTATGGGTAGCCCTGATTGGCCAGTATTTGAAAAGCATACAGGCAAAAAATCAATCCTTGCATTGGGACATGACGCTAAGTGGTATTTCGGTAATGGGAGATGTGACTTGGGTAGATGGGAAAAAGACCTGATTGAAACATATGGTTTTGGCATAGATGTTGATATGTCATTTATCACTGAGGCTTGGTATGAGTTAAGACGTCAAGAACAAAAAGCATATCAAGAATCAAAAACCATGGTTGCTTAACTTCAAATAAAAAAGGAATAAAAAATGAATAAAGAAATTGCATATAGCGCAATACCGATGGATCGTTTTGGGATTAAAACATTAGTGCTAACTCAGCATCAACAATTAATTGATATGCGTGAAGCATTTCTGAATGATCCAGATTGGAGTTGGTGCGGCGGTAAGGGTAAGAGATTTATGCATCAAAAGCTTAAAAAGGAGTTGATGGCGGAGGATGCATATTTTGAAGCACATATCGAAGATGCCATTCAAAGCAATCAACGATGGGTAGATTTTATGGACGACTGTGTAATCTTTGCCGTACTAGATGAAGTAATAACATGCAATCCGCTAGTGTTAATGCATCCATCATGTATCGACAATGTAAGTCATCCTAAAATGCCGCCATTAAATATTAAGCCTAGCTTAATTCAAGGCATTGAGATTTTTCATTAATTCCAAAGAAAGGCGTTACTTAAAGTAACGCCTAATTTAAAGAAAAAGGAAAAAATATGCATATTGATTTAATAGAAGCCGTCGAAAATCACAGCCCTCTTGTAGCTACAAAGACTTTAATTGGTAAGGCTGATGATTTAGCTCGTGAGCATGAAGAATTTAATAATAGATATATCGTCTCAGGTCGCAAAGCTTTATATGAGTTGCTTGGAAAAATCTATGCTTTAGCTGAGCAGTTAGATGGCTGCAGTGATAAAGAAGACCAAGTTGCCATCTTAAGAAAGGTTTTATCCGAAAAGTACGGTATCCGCACACAGGAAAATACTTCAGATACTACGGTTCTCGTCCGGTATATAACTCAAGCGGACCGTAAGACTGCTCACGTATATTCTCGCGCAATTGAGACAGCTCGCCTGAATAAGATTGATAG
The DNA here is from genome assembly GCF_018687695.1 of Polynucleobacter sp. MG-6-Vaara-E2. NCBI lineage: Bacteria > Pseudomonadati > Pseudomonadota > Betaproteobacteria > Burkholderiales > Burkholderiaceae > Polynucleobacter > Polynucleobacter sp. MG-6-Vaara-E2. Next base: position 1,590,341 of record NZ_CP061303.1, on the reverse strand, counting down.
CTCTAAATTTGCTGGTTATGTCGAGCAGGCGGGAGGGGTAGAGCGGATACGTACTGAAGGTGCCGACTCAGATGAGGGTGATTTTGATAAAAGAATGAGCATTGCTAGGATGTATTTAAATTCTCGCAAAGTTTTCCCGCTCACTTCATTCAAATTAAATCCAAAAAGTAATATCCATCTAGAGGGTTCATCAGATCTTAATATCCTGATCTGTAGTGAGTCTGAGGGGCGTCAATATGTTCTAGCAAAGCTTCCTATCGACTCGGGTCTTGAGAAAAAAGTATTTGATGGGTTAGTACGGCAACTACCTAATGACTTAAAAGATGTGTGCAAGCAGGTGACCAAATTTCATAAGAAAGCTAAAAAGAAACAATCACAAAATACCTTCAAAGCAATTGTGAAAAAGAGACCAGCTCTAGCGGCTGGTATGTTAAGGATTCAAAAAATTCGGAATTTAGTAATAGTTCAATCGAACAAAGGAGAATAAAAATGGCTGATGCATATGGAATGATTACTTTTGTAAAATCGACGGATGGAGTGTTCAATCCTCAAAAAATGAAGGGCATATTAAATACATTTAATTGGGATAATTCTGGGGCGCACTGGGGTTGTGACGGTGATTTACTCTTTATTGATAACTATGGTTTTGATTTACCGCAATACCCAAATGCAATCCCGTTGAAAGCTAATTCATATGTGATATCAACAGAGGATGGCGAGAGCATTAGTAAAGATCCATCTGAAATGACTTCAGACGATTGGGATAATATTATTGCTGAGCAGCTAGACCCGATGACCTTAAGGGAGCTATCAGAGGCTATTAGCCCGCTATTAGAAAGTGGCTGGATTGAGATTGCTTGCGTGGCAAATGAAAAAGCGCGTTATGTCTACTTTGAATCGATACGGGTGTATGCCGATGGCAAGGTTTTTAGTCGATATTCTCGATCGGGACCAGGCACAGAGCCAAGGAATGATTGTGAAGAATATGTGCCCAACAATGCAAGTCTTTAGCTAATAGGAGGAAGCTGCTTTCTGGCGGCTTCTTTAAGCGCTTCTTAAAAGGACATTCCATGGAAAAAGAGAGCTACACAAGAACTGAGATTTACGAAATGCTGTGGGTTGAGCCTACTACTAAAGTAGCTCAGCTACTTGGCATATCGGATGTAGGGCTTGGTAAATGGTGCAAAGCCTATGGAGTTCCAAAACCTAAGCTTGGGTATTGGGCAAAGCTACAGCATGGGGTTGAGGTTCCTGAAAGGGAACCTCTAGAACCCTGGTGGAATGAACATGAACCATCATTCACTGTAAATGCCATTGAGAAGGCAAAAATACTTGCAAGGGCTAATTTAGAAAAATTAGAAACACCTATTTGGGAGATTTATAAGGACAATAGATTTGATGCTGCTGTAGAAAAAACATTTGAAAGCTTTGATGTTGATAGTGTTTCTAAATTTGGCCGCACTACATCTAAACAAGGCTTTGCTGTAGATATCTCACCTAAAAGTACGGGAAGGGTGAAAAGGGTCTTGCAAACCCTGGTGACTGAGCTCAAGAAGAACGGTTATGACACATTTGAATATAAGCGGTATTCAAACCCAGAAATCACTGGATTTATCAAAGATGGTGAGAAGTATTCTGTCTCTATATATGAAGCAAGTACAAAGCTTGATAAGCCAATTAAAAAGAAGAAAACTTGGTCGCACAACGGCACTACTCATGACTACTATGAAACTATTGAATATGGATCGGGTGGAAAGTTAGAACTTCATCTATCCCATGATGACCTTTACGGCAGAAGAACGATTAAAGATACATCCAGGGCTAGCTTAGAAAGTCAGCTAGGAAAGACTTTAGTTATTTTTAGTGAAATGGCTGTTGAGGCAAAGGCCGCTAGAGAAGAACGTGAAAAGCGTGAACTTGAGCAGAAAATTCGAAACCAAAAAAGACTAGATAGGGCCTGGGCTATTAATGTCAAAGAATGGAAGTGGGAGCAGTTAAGTACTATTTCTCAAGAATGGGATCAACTGCAAAAGATTAGAAGATTCATTGCAGAGGTTCAATCTAATGAAGGTATTCGTAAGGCGAATGAAGATCTTAAGGATTGGCTAGCATGGGCAAAAGAGGAGGTAGATCAAAGAGATGCTATTAAGTTGGCAGAAGAGGGTGAGTCTCTACCCGGGCAAGGCGAGCCAGATCGGGAAGGTTTTAAAGTTGCTTATGATTGGATGGATGAATATGACGAAGAAGAGGACGATGAGTAGCTCTAAACTACTTTGGAGCAACGAAGTGTTAGATGGTTGCTCCAAAAATCCTTTGGTTTTGAAAACTAAAGACCGAGATAGTATTTGTTGTGATCTTGTTAATCTAGTCACACAAATACTCACACACCGATAAACAGGCGACATAACCTCTTGAAATCTTACCGGTTTTCTTTGGATGTCTGCTCTCATAACCAGAGAACCTAAACTCAACTTAAAACTCACAAAAGCTAGCTTTTGAGACTAATGATGAGGTTTGGTCATTTGAGCGTTACTTTAAGTAACGCTGGGCATGCTCGAAAGTGTGTAGGCAATTACTACACACTTTCAATGGTAATGCCGATAGATATTTGGATCTTTGTCGGAGCAATCAAGCGCTTATTAGTTACACTTCTGTTTCTTTTCTAGCATAAATTATTTTAGCTAGGATTGAAGAACCTATCACCAACTTCCTTCTTAAATTGAGCAATACTTTTAAATTTATACCTGCTTGATAGTAGATTTGGAGAAAAGGTTTTTCTTTTACTTAAATTTAGACCAACTTTTTTATCTGTAAAATGAATTTTGCCATGCTCAGATATTGGATAGGAGAATATGTCATAAACCTTCCCCCCATCGAAAAATATGAGTACTACTAGGTCAACATTACCTCTATTCTGTTTGGGGTCATGGAAGAAGGCTTCGGGACCCCAGCCATTCTTGCACATACTATCTTGCGTTTTTTTATTATGCCTAGTTACAAACTTTGCTTTTTTATGAAATTGGATGGCAAGCCAATCCTCTAAGTCATCTATTACCGAATCGGCAATTAATTGTTCTGAAGTAAAGTTCTTTGGCGCTATAACTTTAATATTTTCTGTATTAAAAATTACTAGCGCATCTTCCCAGCTGATATTAGCAATGTGAACTGGCTCGCTTAAATGCTGGGCTAGGTATATGGTAACCATATCATCTAATAGCAAAACATATGCATAGGCAGTATTAGGGGCCTGTTGGTTTTTGCTAATCTTGGTAAAAGTTGCTCCAAATTTCTTATCTAGCATTAAAGGGGTTTTGACATCCACCCGATCTTTTCCATCAATTAAAAAATCTGCCCCATGCTTATGTAGTTTCTCAACTTTATAGGACTTAGACATATGGTGGCTAAAGATTTTTTCGCCAAGAGCCCCATATCTAGTATTTCGACTAGCCTTTAAATAAAGAAGATATTCTTTTAATTCGGCAATACTATGCATCCTATTTTTTGAGTCCAGCATATTCATTAATAATTCCAATAGGTGTGTTTGGGTTGCTGGCCACGCCATCCCTTATGGACTCATCCTTATCTTTAGATAGTGCCTCAAGAATCTCTGGGCTAGAGTTTGGGTGGCTTGCTACGCTTTGCCTTACTCTGGCCGATCCATCCTTTGATAGTGTTTCTAGAATAGAACTTGCTAATTCTTTGTTCATTGCCAAAAACCATCTGACGGAATCCTCTTTATCTTTGGCTAAGGCATTGAATAGAACTTCATTTGCGTTTGGGTTCTGGCATATGTTTCGTCTTACATCCTCATCTTTATCTTTCAATAAGGTCTCAAGGATTTCGAGCGGCGTAGATGGGTTCGAAGCTATGGAAGCTCGTACGGAACTATTTTTATCTTTAGATAAAGTCAAAATGAGTTCGGTCGGCAAGGAAGGATTAAGGGCTGAATATTCCTTTAGACTGGCGTCCTTTCCTTTTTTGGCGGTACATTCAGCTATTAAGCTAACGGATAGGTTGGGGTGTCTAGCCGTGTACTCTCTTGTGCTTTCTTCGGGATCTTTAATGAGTAAGTCTAGAGCAGCAGTTGGCGCAGACTCATTTTGGGCAACATAAGCTCTTATTCGATCCTCATCTTTTTCTGATGCTAATTTAATTAGTATGTCCTCTGGGGTGCAGGGGTTTGATGCAACCCCTGATCTAACCCAGTCACTTTCATCTTTTGATAGCTCAATTAGTGTTTCAATTCTTGTGGAGGGATTATTAGCGACTAAGTTGCGAATTTTGTGACTTTCATCTTTTGCGAGCTTATCTAAAGTAGCAGTATTAGTTCGTGGATTTTCAGCTAATCCTCGTTTGCCATATTCTTCACCCATTAAGATCTTTATAAGATCATCGCTTACATTAGGGTTCATAGCCACGCTATAAATGACATCTTCACTCCCATCCTTAGCTAAATTCTTTAGAATTTCCAAGGGCGTTGATGGATTGCTTGCTACATCAGAACGTACTCCCTCATCTTTTTCTTTAGCGAGTAGCTTCAATATTTCAACTGGGGTAGAGGGATTCTTTGCAATTGACAAGTTAATTTTTGCTTTAGCCATGATTATTCCTACAGGTTATTAATCTTCAAAAGTTAGCGTGAATGGCCATACTTTAGATAGCCCTAATAAATCATCTAAGTCATCCCAGTCATATGTGTAAACATTATCAAACTTTTTAAACTTCTTAAGTACTTTTCCTAGGTCAACAATAGGTTGAATAAATTCATCATCATCGTCAGTAGAGTCTAGTGCAAAGTTTGCATTGAATGAATCAATAATTACTTGAATAATTTTTTCATTTTGTGGATCAATATTCAAAATGATCTCATCATCTTCAATTTCGGGCTCTTTACTACTTGTGTAGCTATAACCAGCTGCGCTATATAAAACAGATTTTTCCCCGCCCAGAGAAATATCATTACCGATGAAGCATGTTTGCTCTGCGTACATAAGTGCATAAACTGTATCGTAAATCCCACCGCCAGTTGACCCCATTCCAACTACAAATGACGGAGGAGGGGCATCTTCATCAATCACGGCTTGATATTCAACTTCAGCTGCTTCTTTGCCGACCATTGCTTCTAAGTTTGTATAAAGATCTTTTGTTGGCACAAGATCAATTCTATAAACGACGAATCTAATCGCATCATCATCTAAGAAGATATATTTCGATATGTCGGGGGCGGCATTTGACTTGGGCATATTGACTCTTTTAATGAATTGGTTGTGTATGAATGAAGCGAACTAAATCAACTAATGCTAACGTATCTTTTGCACAATATTTGAGAAGATTTTTTTTCAATGCCTGAATTTCACTTTCAGATAGCCTATGCTTTAAATCAGTGCATTTGAACCAAATCAGTTGAGCATCGTTCCCAGATCCCAGTTCCCCATCTTCGTGGTAGTCAACCGAGGTTGGAATGACTTTGGTAATAGTCTTAATAGAGTAAGTGCTTCCTTCGGATAGTCCCATCTCTGGGAAATACATTCCATCTCTTACTAAATCTAGCGTATCTTCAATTCTGAGAATAATTTTCTCAACAGCCTCATTAAGATCTTCACATTGCTTTTGGGCTGCAAGATAAAGTAAAGCTTTAATTTCTGTTGATTTGTGGTGTACAAATATAGTGCCTGACTCACCTAGGGCACTAATCAGGCTTATTAGAAAATCCCTAAATAAGGTCGGACTTAAAAAGTCTAAGAATGCCTTTCCATCATCAAGTCCCGTTGTATTGGCTAGGTCTTTAATAGAATGAACGCTCCATTGAAAAGGAACTGCATCATTAGGCTTAGTATTGGGAATGAGTGGGACACCTTGCATTACCGTTTCAAAGTCCATGAAAAAGTAAGGCCCTGGTAGTGAGCGCACTTTTTTAACCATCTCCTTACTAATATAAGGAGTATTCGATTGATGCGCTTGTCTGATGATTTCGTGACGTTCATTTGTAAGCGCTCCATCCGGTAGGTTTCTCAAATCATAGATTTTTTCTTTGCCCCATTTTTCAGCCAGTTTTTTCCCGGTATTGGGGAGAATGCTGATTGGAACTTCCGCCAGTTGAGGCAGCTCTGCAGAGCATTGCGGAAGAAATTGACAGGGATACGGGGTTTTGCATTTTAAGTCCTCCATATCTTCTGTAGGCCGAGGTGAATCTGGTTGAACTATGGGGAGTAAATCACTGATCCAAGTCTTTACATCCGATAGTCTTTCGATTGCCTCACTTGTGACGTCCGCCTCAACTAGCAGACCTGAATAGTCTCCATCACCTTTATAAAGAAAATTTTTATTAATATGGGCAATCTTCATTGAATTTAATTTGAGGCCGCATCCCAGTGCTACATAGGCTTGGGAAGCAATGTCATTTAGGTGATGCTGCTTGGCTTCTTTAGATGATTTGACTTCAATCATTTCCCAGCCATCTTTGTCACGCTTTAATACATCTACCCTTACTAATACATTTTCGAATTGAAATGCAGCTTCATAGATAACATTAACTTTGGGATCTAATAAAGCGAAATTTGTGTTATTAAAAATTTCATCTTTGTTACTCTTGCCATCTAAATTAACGCCGTCACCATAATGTGTTCTGGCGAAATCTCCGAAGCGATTTCCAAGTGCAAAAAGATGAGACTCCAATATATCTTGCTTGACATGGGTTTCCAGCCAGAGCTTTTTATGACACTGGATGCCTGAGATGATTTTGCTTTTGGAGAGTAGTTGCAAGGCAGCTTTTCAGGTGACGGGTGAATTGTCAATATAACTGCCAGAGGGGTAAAAAACAATTAATTTCTATTACGAATTATTCCTGCAAATTTTATAAAAAACAATTGGGGATAACTCTCATCTGTTTTTGATGCGATGAAATTTATAGTGATTGAAATTCAATGTCAGCCTCATTTATAAAAATAAATTGACTAACTCATATTGGGCTCATCGTGTGAGCTTGTAGATCTGTATAAAGAAAACTGGATAAACAAATAGGAGTAAGTATGAAATACCTTTATTTCCTGTTGCTATGCGGTTCATTGGCGGCATGTTCCAGCCCTAAAGTGGTTGGGTTTAAGAGTCCAGAGCAGATGAGCCGCGTTGAAGTAATCCAGGCAGCACGGGAATGCGTCTCTGCCAAGTTAAAACCCACAGTCCAGTATGTCTCGCAAAGAACTGAATTTGGGAATGTTGTAGTTCCAGTGGATGTTTATTGCGATATCTATAGATAGGTGGGGATATGTATACATTTGTAAGTGATGTTCTACATGTTCAAAGCTCAACCCTTGATTCATTTGTTTTTTATGCTATAGCCGCAATCGTCTTAGGTGTTGTGCTGTTTTATTTCTGGAAAGTACTTGCCCTTGGAGTATTTGGCATCTTTTGCATGAGTGCAATTTTTTCTCACAATGCGGTATTAGAGGTGGCTGCAAAAAATTCAGATGATTCCTTAGCATTGACGCAAGCAATCGGTCATAAAAAAGAGTTTATGGAAGATTGCTTAACCATCGCGATGAATACAAAAGATTCTTGTGAATCTATCTATAACGACAAACAATAATTAGGGTTAATAATGAAAAATTTAACCAAAAAAATAGAGTTTTTGAAATTACGGGAGCGTCAGCCAGCATTGGCACAGTGGTTAACTGAATTTAGCTCTCTATGTGATCCATTTAACAAGCAGGATCTATCCTGGGGCTTATTGGGGAATGGGCTAATGATTGAGGCTGCAGATAAGGACGCTTATCTTGATTTTTTAAAGTGGGTATCCGACATTACAGGTGCCAAGTTTATTGAAGTGCAGCAAGACAGCCTTCAGTCCCTTAAAGATTTAATAAGTAAGGCTGATGGACCCACAATCATATTTATTGAGTCTGGCGGATGGCTAGAAGCAGAAAATCCATCGGAAGAAGATTTATCAAATAAGAAGCTTGTTTCTGAAGTGTTGGATTTGATTAACGGCACGTCAAAAGTTATTACAAGCATCTGCAGCTCTTTTGGAGAGATTGCGGAGGCTTTTCGCTATCAAAATAAATTCGATCGCCATATTCTTTGGGCTTCGCCTAAGCCGAATTTTCACGCAAGTGATTTTTTGGAGCAACTTAGCGCTGACATAGTGAGTGATGATTTACTGAATGACCAGCATAGATTGGGGTGCATTCTATGTTTAGATTTTGCTAGTAAGCGCAGATTTGGAATGTTAGAGAAGACTTTAAAAAGAGTGGCATTTAGGGAAAAGAGAAAGATAGGCCTGCAAGATGTGCTTCAAGTGGCAATCAATGGCACTGGGGAGGGCTTGAGTTTTCAGGACTATCCAGACCCCGAGCAAATTGCCGCTCATGAAGCAGGTCATGCTGTAGTTGCAATGGCTGAATCAGGTTTTGAGAATATTCCGGATTGGGTGTCCATTATTCCATCTAAGGATATGGCTGGAGTAATGGTTCAAGATTACAGACATATATATCGCGGGGGTTTATTTAGATCATTTTCACAAGTACGAATTGCTATCAGAATAGATTTAGCCGGTAGGGTAGCCGAAGAGCTAATTCTTGGCGAGCTTAATGTTGGTGCAGATTGCGCTAACAGCGATCTTAAGGAGGCAACTTGGAAGGTATTTAATTTGATGACTAAAAATGGCTTTTCCTCTAACTATGGCATAAATGAGTATGACGGTGACAGCCTATTAGTAGTTGCGAATGGTTGCTTTGAGTCGCACTCTGAGGATTATCGAATTGAGGCTAAGAAATTCATACAAATGCAATATAGGGCTGTTAAGTTGATCTTAAGCAAAAACAAAAAACTTTTGCTTGCTATAAAGGATGGATTACTAGAAAAGCGTCTATTACTAAAGAGTGATCTAGATGGATTGGTAAAACATATGGTTATCCCCGAGAAAATAGCAGCCTAAATGTTTGTGGATTAACTCTTAACTCTAGTACTATATAAAAAAATACTTAATTATTCTAATTTTGATAATAATTAATCACGTTAGCTTAAGATAAAAACGATCATGTCTTCATCTTTAAATTTCGATACTTCTATATTTCAGCTTCCATTTTTCGGCGCAGAAATAGAAGAATTTAGCGCTGAAGGTCCTGATGAGTACGGGGACTACACAGTTTCGCTAAAAATTAGTATTGAAAATCAAACTAAAAATGATTGGAGTTCACTGGAACTTTGTGCCGTAGTCTTAAATGATGCGGGGCAACAGATTGGTGAGTCCAATTCCAAGGAGGAGGGTATAGCCTCTGGAGATAGCTCTGAATTAGAGCTATCTATCTGGAGGGTCGCCGGAGCACTTTTAAATGGTGATCGTCAAAAGTATCAAGCATTAGTTAAGGTGATGGCTACCTCTCCTAAAGAGCGGGAGTTAGGCTCATACTCAGTTCCTCTAGAAGCTTACGAAATTACGTCCTTGCCAGGGCTAGAAATTGAAAATCAGCTTCTAGTTATTGGCGGTTCAATTTGGCGTGCGGAGCCGGATTCTGAAGGCGATATCAATATTTACGCCAAGCTTTCCGTTCAAAATATTTCCAATAACCGAATGCCTAGAGTTCAATTTGTAGCCAATATCTCAAAAGACTCCGAAGAATTATTCGATGCCGGTAGTACAGAGGAGTTGAAGCTTGGGGATATACAAGTAATTGGAGGTTATGGATATAGCAATGTAAATGATCTAAAAAATGCCATAGTCGATTGCAAACTTATTTACTCCTCATTGGCTGCTGAAGGCAGTGCATCAATTACAGGTATTGAGATGCACACAACTGAGCAAGAAATTAAAGGGGAAAAAAGAAAGTTAAGTTGGCCTAAGTCCGATGAAGGCGTCGATGAAGAAGAGTTGGATGCTTTTGAAAATGGCGGCCATGAGTTTTTCATCGCCGTCGAAAAAAGTCAAAGAATTAGGGCTAACGTAGTATATGAGGAGGTAGATGGAGACTACGTGGGCGTATATTTTGGATACGAAGGCGGGGGCGTTTCTTCCGATGGTTTTTTCTGTCTCGATAGTAAATTCAGGGGGCTTGTAGCAAAAGATGAGACAGAGCTGCCTGCCAAATATCTCGATAAGTTATATGAACTTCAGGGGGTTCGAAGTCATTTTAGCGATTGGGAAGAAAACGATGATGGTAGTCAAGTATCGGATTTTGGAAAAAAGTATTTGAAAAATGCAAATACTGTGACATACGACAATATTTGGCAATACCAATCGGATGGATTTGTAGAGCAGGTATTACATGCTCTATCAAATGAGTGGAGTCTTATAACAACCTGGCCAATGCCCAACGAAAGTGTTAATGAAGAAGAGTTGGGCAGTATTAAAGATAGCAAAGTAGATATACCGATCAACCTAAAGGAGATGAACATGTCATCAAAGTTAGTATTTAAGTTAGTGGTAGAAGATGGTGGCAAGGAGGTATTTTCAAAGCCACTCTCATATGAGACCGTTGCAAGTATCACCTCAAGCTATGAGGATGCAGAAGAGAGTAAAGATTTTTTTGCATTGGTGGCGAAGCACCCAGCTTCTACGGTGAGAGAAAATGTTGCTTATAAAGATAAGATTTCTGAAGAAATTCTGTCTTTGTTGATGACTGATAAGTCAATACCTGTGTTGCGAAATCTGGTAAGAACTGAAGCATTTAAAGAGAATGCGTCTGCAGCAGATATAGAGCGTTTGATTCACCTAGATGTCGAAATTGCTCAAAATATTGCTGGTGACATTGATTCATACCAGCAGGCTGATGCAAGTAAGTTATGCGCCATTATTCTCAGCATGGAAGATCCATCTATTCTTGCTTCTTTAGCTGGTAACTACAGCACCCCCAAAAAGGTCCTTAAAGAGCTGGTAAACCACTCTGATCCATATGTGGCTTCTGAGGCTAAAAAGCGTCTAGAAGACTAATTTATGGCGAAGCTTGAGTTTCGATTGGTTGTGGTTGAGGATGGGAAAGAGGTCTTATCAGACCTTCTTTCCTGCGAGCTCTTAAGTACCATTGCGAACTACTATCCAGACAAAGCGAGTAGTGAGAGGTTTTTCAAATATGCATCTCTGCACCCATCAGCCGAAGTTCGTCAGCAAGTTGCCTATAAGGACAAAATTGACGAGGATTCTTGCCGTGTATTGATTGAAGATAATTCTGCTGCTGTTCTAAAGAATCTCTTAAGAAACTCTGTTTTTAGGGAAATAGCGACCCTTGAGATTATAGAAAAAATAATGAAGAGGGATCCTGAGCTGGCTGTAGCTGTAGCTCAAGATGTTGAGGCTTTTAAAGCAGTTGATATTCAAAATCTGGCAGATGTCATTGCCTCAAATAGTGACCCCTTTGTTGTTCTTGCGCTAGCTCAAAATCGACGGGCACCCAAAAAAGTATTACGAGATCTTTCAATGCATGAGGATCCATTGATTTCAGAATCTGCTCGCGAAAACCTTAAATGAAGATGTTTGCTTGGGAGTAACTTGATGAAATGCCAAAACTGTAATCATGTCAACAAAGATGGAGCAAAATTTTGTGAGTCTTGCGGTAGCAAATTAGAGGTTTTATCGCAAGAAGAGTTCTGCGGCTCATGCAATTATCCAAACCCTAGCAATTTCAAGTTTTGTAAGCATTGTGGTGCTGCAAAAGTTGCATCGAATGCACCTCGCCCCATAGTGGCTAGCCCTCATAAATCTGATGATAAAAAGGTGGCGCCTAAGGCTAGGGAAGAGATCAAATCTAAACCTACTAAACCAGAAAAGAAAAGCACACCTTGGGGTTTAATCATTATTGGCATTGTTATTTTGGCTGTAGCCGTTTTTTTCTTTATTGGTAAATCAGGAAAAAATAAAGATGTAATGGATTCATCACAAGTACAAGCGCCAACTAAGGGCTCTGGAAAAGATAGTCAGGTAGTTCAAATTACGCCATCCAGTGTTCGCATTCAGGCAATGCCACATATCCAATCGATGCTTTCTGCTATGCAAAGCAACAATCAATCTTCATTGGACGAAAATATCGGATTAATAAACGACCTAGCAAAACCTACCGGTGGAAATAGAAAGGCGGCACGGCAGTTTAATGATGCAGGACTAGTGGCCTTAAAGGCTAATAATTTAGATTTAGCGATTTCCAGTTTTAAGGATGCTGTTAATACAGACCTCACCGATCAGGAGGCTGCTAATAACCTTGGATATGCCTACTATCTCACTGGCGATCTTGATCATGCCAAGGGAATTATTGAGTACACCTTAGCCTTGGCACCCCAAAGAACCTCCGCCTGGACTAACTACGCAGTAATTCTATTTAAACAGGGCTCAAATGAGTCAGCAATTAATGCGTATTTAATAGCCTATAAGTATGCAAAAAATCAAGACAGACTTGTAATTTTTGTTGAAAAACAAGCCCAGGAGGATCCGGACGTTCAGCTTCACCCTTTTTATTCACAAGTTCTCACTGCAATCAGTCAGCACAAGTAAAGTCAGGGCTTAAATATGTCTAAATGCAAGCGTTGCCGAACCTCATTAAGTCAGGATGCAAGATTTTGTCCTGAATGCGGTGAAAAGGTCGATATTTTTTGTACATATTGTGGGGCCAGCATTTCAGCAACTGCGAGTTTTTGCGGAGAATGTGGCGAAAAGGTAGCCACTGGGATAGTGCCAGTTTATGAAAAAGCGTATAGCGGTTCGAATATCGCCTTATGCGCTTACTCAGCTAGTTTGCTACCACTTAAAGTGGATATTAACTCCGTAAAAGCAACTGGTCCTGATAGGGAAAAAGAATACTCCCTATGCATCAAATTTCAAGTAAGCAACAATAGTCAAAGCACATACAGTTCGATATTCATCTCCACCCAAATTTATAACTCTGAGGGATGCATTATTGAAGAGGGCAAAGAGGATTTTGATGAGGAAATCGAGGCTGGGGATAGCGCCAAATTTGAAACCTATGTTAATTCTATTAAGGCAGGATTGCTGGGAACTAACCCTGATGGGGTAAAGGTAGTATTAAATGCCTATGCTACCGAGCTGGAGGATATAAAGCTATCTACAGTTCAGTTGCCAAGCAGCGATCATGAGGTTGTTTCATTAGCATTTGAGGCGGAATCAAAAAATTTAGAGCTTGTGTCGGGTAGTGTTTGGAAGGCGCCGGTTTGGGAAGAAAATGACCCTTCAATAGTGGCTCGAGTTTGTATTCAGAACAAGACTAAGAGTTATATCCCAAAGGCAAAATTGATTCTCGATGTTCTTGATAAGGGCGAGCGATCTTTGAATGATCGAGATAGTTATGAGGAGCTCGTACCTGGTGGAGTTGTTGCTATCGATGTTGGGTGCCAGATTCCAAACAAAAAAGCAGATGGGTGCATGGCGGATATAAAACTTAGCCTGTTCCGTCAGGTTGCTGCTGGCAACACACAATCATCGGAAATTGAGATTGAAGTCAGCGATGAGGAGGATGAAGAGGACGAATCTGGTTCTAAAACAATTTACATAAAAACTGAACCAGGCGGCAAGATTGTCTTTGGTAGGCTAGATGACGATCAAGCTGATTCACTGTTTAAAGCACTCAAATTAGAAGAAATGTCGGAGGATTTGCTTGAGCTACGCTTTAATAGTAGTGGGGATTTTAGGGAGTATGAAGGCGTTGTCAATGAAGGCGATGAAGGCGATTCTGGAAATGAAGGGGTTATTAAGATTGATCCTGATGGCCCCATAGAGTTACTAAAAGACTCTGACGGTGAGCTCATAGATGGCGCCTACTTGGTGTATCTATCGCTAAGTAAGGTTTCCATCCAGTTTGAATTTGAGCCCAGTGATGGAAAATTTGATAGTAATAAATTCACTGAAGTATCCATCCCAATTGATCTGCCGGAGTTCGTAGAGCACGATCTGTATGGATATCCTTCATTCAATATTGTTATTGGTTACCAATATGATGGGGAGGATTTAGAGGAATATGACGGAGATTTGGTTGATCGTGGCTATGATGATTTAACTGTCTTTATATTAGTTAAAGACGGGGAGCCTTCACTTGTTTATAAAAACTACAACGGTGAAGAATCTTGGGATGGTTTTGAGTCCAATTAGAATGCTGTCGAAACCAGCGATAAAAAATCTATTTAGCAATTATTGACAGGGCTTTATGACGATAACCTTCATTTATTTCAAAAAGGTTATTTTTAAGTTCAATACAAAGGCAATGATTTTAAGGTCTATCAAGAAGACGGTTCTTATGCTGAAAGCTTTTTGATCTTAATTCATTACATTCTTTATTATGAAAAATTATATGAGGATTACTTTTCAGAAGAGACTGTGAAGCTTGCGGCGCGCTTGATTAAAAATGAATCAGATTTGCCGCCAGCATTCGAAGACGAGTCTGAAAACGAATATTTTGATGAACTTATTTTTGATGCCACTCAATTTACCTATGAATATATGAAGGATCACAAGTTGTATTGTGAAGAGATGAATGACTGGATTGAAAATACGGAGCAAGATTGGGAGTCCTTAAAAAGGTCAAAGTAGATTTGGGCGGTCTATAGTGAGTTGCTAACATCACAAGGAATCGTTTGCTGGAAGATAGTTCTAGTTCCGCGGTTTTGGTGTTAAAACTGGATTAAAAAGTATTAACAAAAGGAAAGATAATGGAAAACTTCATAGAATCAGAAAATTTAAACTTGGAAATCATTCAGAAAGTATTAGAGGATGCAGCTCTTCAACCTACGGTGGATGATGGTGATCTTTATATCTCAAGAGAGGCTATTGATTTTGGATGCTGGGTGAGATACATCGAAGATGCTAAGTTAATTAATTTCTTTACTTATGCAAAAGTCAAAGAAGGGGTGAATCAACATCAAATGTATGAGTTTGTTAATTTGCTAAATGCAACAATTATGATTCCTCAATTCTACGCAGTTGGTTCTTCAGAGGATGGTTTTCACCTTTATGGAAACTATTTCATGCCAACACTATTTGGCACTGACAAGAGATTTATTGTGGCAACACTACGTAGATTTTCAGGGGCTTTCTTGGCGGGACTTCAAGAGGATAAGGATGATATTTTTTTTGATTAATGCATAGTCAAGGATCGGCACCCTTCACTAAGTATTAATTTAAAGAAAGAATTTCTATGACCAAAAAGAAAAAAACATCTGTTGAGCAAGATGAACCTGAATATAAGCTTGGGATTTCTGTAAAAGTCGAAGGAGAAGATTCGACTGATGAGGGTGGAATTGACCAATATGGCCTAGAGAGCGGTGACGAGTTTTATCAGCTCAGTTTTATCCAATCTTCGCCAGATGGAGCTCTTGATGTAAAGCCAGCAACGTATGCCCTTATGACTTGGTGGAAAGTTCGCATGGGCAATAAAGATACTATTGACATATCCAGCGATTCCAATGATTCAATACTGAGATTTGATTCTACCTATATCGGAGGAGAGATTAAAGGTGGGGGGTTGGGTAAAAAGGATAAGGTTGAAATTGATCACATCATTGAAGTTAATGAACTTAGCATGCTTGTATCTCTTTACTCTTATATTGCCAAAGCTATTCCTGATAATATGGCGAATGAGCTAGCCGTCTCATTGATGAATTTAAATCCCAAACTTCAATATGGAAGTATTGAGGTTTACACAACAGATGCTGAGGATGGTCAAGCTCAGCACTTTTTGAGATATAGAGCCTCTACCTGCCTTAAAGGTGTGAAGGTTGGCAAGGTGAATGTTATTGAGAATATGGTGGATCTGGCGCAGTCGAATCATGGGTGGATCTTGGATGCTATTTGCCAAACCCCCGAATATAAAAAGTGGTTATTAAGTTAATTTAGTAATCCAATTCAAGTAAAGGTGAAATTGATGAATTTGCCCTGGAGAGTTACCTCAATAAGTTTTGAGTTAAGGCTAACTGACTAGGGGCTTCCTTTTCCAGAGGACTAAGATAGGTCTTTAACTTTCGTCGCCGTTTTGACCTCAATTAAATACCTTAACCCATCGCCCTCGCCAAAGCGATTTTTATATTTATAAGCCTCTGATTCCAATCCTTTTTCAACATCAGCTTCAAAGCTAGTTAAGAATTTATCGGCAATTCCATTAAAGACCCATTTACTTTTGGGATTTAAGAAGCTATCTAAATGATCTGGTTTTATTGATAATTTAAATATTGCATTGCATTTCACATTTAATTTCTTTCCATCGGGCTCTACTGAAAATTCTCCAGATACCATTTCATCCAATCTTGGTCTAAAGAGAATAAATTTATCAGCCCCCTCTAGAATGTTTAAATCTATAGAACCATAACCATCTTTCTGCAAATGTTTAACGATTGGTGTATCTGCATCATCCGAATCTACTAACGTAAAATTTCCGTGAATTTTAATAAATCCTGATGCCATTTTTATTCCCCTTTAATTAAGAAGTATTATTCAATTTCTCAATTTAATCCAACATTTTACTTTTCACGATACTGATATAAATTTACCTGCAAACTGGTTGATCTATATCAAATTGAATAGGTAGTTCATTAAGTTTGATGAATGAAAATTAACCCCATAAACGGCTGGAGCGAGCCTTACTTTAATGTGAGCTTTCCAGATCTACGGGTTTTTCTTTTTATGAGGTTTGATTCCGCCCAAGCCCCCAATCTGTTGACCGTTACTTTAAGTAACGCTCACTCACCAAAAACTACTTTGGAGCAATGAAGTGCTAAACGGTTGCTCTAAAATCCTTTGGTTTTGAAAACCAAAGAGTGAAGAGCTCTTTTAGTACATGCGTGAATTTGCTTACACATTTGCTTACACACCGACACTGACCACCCGCAGAGCCCCTGTTTATAAGGGTCTATCTTGGGTGTCTGCTCTCATAACCAGAGAACCTAAACTCAACCTAAAAGTCACGAAAAAGATAGGCTTGTGAAGCAAATGATTGGTTTGGTCATTTGAGCGTTACTTTAAGTAACGCTGGGCATTCTAGAAAGTGTGCAGGCGATTACTGCACACTTTCTATGGCAATGCTGAAAGATTGTGGTCTTCAAAAAAGAGGTATTACTCAATCAAGTTATCTCTACCCCATCTACCCTTAACAAGATCGATACCATATTTGATGATTGCTACAAATAGGATAGATCCCGCTATATCCCCGCAGAACATTGCTATGAAATGATTCAAACTTCCTGAATCCAATCCCCTGGTCGCAAACCAAATTTGATGTAGACCTGAACTTAGTAATGAATAAGCAATGATGATCACTAAGAGTTGCTTTATTGAGATATTGCTTAGGTCAGCTTGAACTT
The DNA here is from genome assembly GCF_018687695.1 of Polynucleobacter sp. MG-6-Vaara-E2. Taxonomy (NCBI): domain Bacteria; kingdom Pseudomonadati; phylum Pseudomonadota; class Betaproteobacteria; order Burkholderiales; family Burkholderiaceae; genus Polynucleobacter; species Polynucleobacter sp. MG-6-Vaara-E2. The sequence continues at coordinate 1,573,058 of NZ_CP061303.1, read as the reverse complement.
TTAAGTTATGAATAACAAAATGCCTACCCAGGAGTGGTGCTACTCCGCAGATAACTGCTATTCCTAGTGTTGATGTGAAATCCAATTCATAAAAGCCAATGTAATTAATCAATATAGAAGCCATGGCCAAGCCTATAGCCCCCGAATAATCCAATATCAGCGTAAGAAAGATTCGCAAGCCCGCAGGCAGAAAAATCCAATTAACCCCCTTAGCCTCTTCCAGTGGTGTCGTGATGGTTTGATTGAGGTAAAAGAACGCCATATACAGGGCGGCACTAATAATGATTTCAAAGAGAAATTGGCCCGAAGCCTTTAAATACGGCATTGAATAATTATGGATTTTAATAATGCCTAGCATACTGGTGTTTACCCTCCCAAAGAGGAGTAAAATTTGCTTATGAAAGCTATTAAACCTACAGCCTATATCCGCTTTATCAATTTCTTAGACAGCATAGATCGTATCAACCCTGGCAAGAAGCTAGATTCAACCGAAGAGCAACTGCTTAATCAAGTTACCCTTGCCGCAACGCAAGGTAAAGAGCTATTAGTTGGCGATTTAATCTCGCTAAGTGAGTTGGGTTCTCAGGCAACACTTCATGGCCGTATTAAGAACTTGGTTGGAATGGGCTATGTAAAGCTCAATGAAGATAAGGCTGATGGCCGTAAGAAATTTGTTAAACCTACAGCCAAAGCCTTAAAGCATTACGAGCGTTTATCTGCTTGCCTAGAAGAGGCTCTGAGAAGTAGTTAGGCAAGATAAGACATCTTACCTTGGTTCGTTTCGCCCCACTTATTACATGAATCCTGGAGCCCACGGATTCAAACAGGCACCTTTCTCAGTCAGGTGGCAAAACATTTTTAATGGAAACTGAAATACTCTTAACTAAGAATTTTTAAGAGTACCGCGCCACTAGCTCAGTTGGTTAGAGCGGAGGACACATAATTACTGCATGGCTTGCATAAAAGATTTATTCAGTTAGGTTATTAATAAGCTGTTCAAATTGAATGGGGTCAAAATGCAAGTTATCGAACCTAAATAGAGAGGGATTAAATGGCGGCTCTATTCTACGCGGTACGTATTGGTCCCAATGTGCAAGCTTCCACTCATCACGAGGGTCTGCACGTAGCTCCATTCTATGTCTAGCTTCACCTTCCTCTAGATCTATCCACGCCACACGAATAGTGGTTTCAAGCGGTAATCCTAAACGCTCCGGACTAAACATCTTGCCACTTTTAATTTCATTGGAAAAGGGCCCCACAAGGATGATGTTGACGCCGAGGAGGAGATTTTCTCTAGCTATATCAATAAGGCCAGAATATTCCCAGTCTCGTAAATTCTTGAGGTAGTAGGGGCTATCTCGATCATTTGGATTATTGGTAGTTAGCTCCATGACATGTGCGCTAAAAGCACCGAAGGCCGTATCTTTGTCTAGGAAGAAAAAATCTTCACCTGTCTTTTGAATGATTAAGGGTAGAGCCATTTTAGCAAGCGTAGATTTCCCCGTGCCTGCATGCCCAGAAAACAGAATGAGGCGTGGCGCTAATGGAGATAATTTACAGCTCATATGCTTTAAGTCTCGCAGAAATTTTATAAAAAAGGGCGGCAGAGTATGAATTTAAATAAATCGTTTTATGACTAGACGGGTAAAGCCAATACGTACCACCTCCTATCATAAGTTTTATATAGTGCTTTAAAAGGTAAGTTCAAGTTTTTTTGGCGCTCTCCAATTAATAATATTCTAAAAGTGGGTTGTCCAATAATGAAAAAACCAAGCAATTGGTGCTAAATTAAACGTGTAATGCTTAAAACAATCCTCGCACTTCCTCGTACTGTTTGGCTCATTGGCCTTATTAGTCTGGTTAATGATTCGGCCAGTGAGATGCTATATCCATTGATGCCTTTATACCTAGCATCCGTGCTGATGGCAGGGCCTAAAGCGCTCGGTATCATAGAGGGTATTGCCGAGGCCACTTCCAGCATATTCAAATTAGTTTCAGGTGTCATTGTTGATCGCACCAAGAAAGCAAAGCCTTGGATTATTCTAGGCTACACATTAGCGGGTATTGGACGACCGCTAATCGTAATCGCCAATTCATGGCTATGGGTTTTGGCTATTCGTTTTACCGATCGCCTTGGCAAAGGATTGAGAAGCTCACCTCGAGATGCACTATTGGCTGAGAGTGTTCAAGAAAACCAACGCGGGATCACTTTTGGTTTACATCGCCCAATGGATTTTTCATGTCGTTGGGGTGGTGAAGAGTTTGCAGTTTTATTAGTCAATACTGAGCTGTTGGGCGCCGTAAGTATTGCAGGAAAAATATTAGATGCAATTCGGAAACTCGAAATCAAAGTCAGCTCGGGATCGACTCAAGTAAGGGTCAGTATTGGAGTGGCGAGCATGTTGGTTACCGACAAAAATATTACGGACGATATTATTGACATGGCTGATAAAGCCATGCTGCAAGCAAAACACACGGGTAGAGATCGTTATGCAGTGTATGAGCCCAAGTCGGTTTAGCTTGGGAATATTCAATTCGTAGTAATTAGTTAGGATAGCGTAGATAAATCAGAGTGAATTCACTTTTGATAGTGCGAATAAAAGATCTACCTAACTGATAATGAATAGATTACTTGTTCATATTGAATGGGCGAAAGAAAAACTAACGGAAAATGATGTCTAATCGAGTTGATAAATTTAGGGGCTTATAAGATGGTAGTTGAGTTCATCGGGCCGGCATCCTTGTTGCCAGATGGTAGTGTGCAATATCCAGCAAAACTCGATGGGAAAGATTTACTCTGTCGTTTTACCTATGAGGCTCTTGAGGACGTCGATTCTGAGGACTTACAAGGCGACGCTTTGCTGACGTTCACCAAGCATCAACTAAAACTGCTCTCCGTTGCCGAGCAAAAGATTTTGAATGGAAATGTTAGCACCAATCAAGTACAAATCTTTAGTCATGACCTCTCTTTGGGGTGATCTCTATCTAGAGATTGAATATGAACTTGATATCGAATACAGCAGGGGGGAGACAGCAATTGGTTTCCATCGTGATTCCCTTCTTTAATGAAGGGAAGTGCGTTCAGAATTTCTTTAATCGTCTTTTCCCCGTCTTAAATCAGATCAAAAGTTCCATTGATTTAGATTATGAGCTCATCTGCGTTGATGATGGCAGTACAGATGACACTTTAGTCTTACTGCTTTCAGTAGCCAAGTCATATAAAAGTATCAAGGTGGTTGAATTGTCCCGTAATTTTGGCAAAGAGGCTGCATTAACTGCTGGCATTGATTCAGCGGTAGGGGATGCGGTTATTCCGATTGACTGTGATCTACAAGATCCCCCTGAATTGATTCCCAAGTTGATTGAGCGATGGCTGCTGGGATTTGATGTGGTTTTGGCTAAAAAAGATGATCGTCTATGCGATTCTTGCATGAAGCGATGGACTGCCCATCTTTTCTATCGCCTGCATAGCTTAGTGTCAGATACTCAGATACCTGAGGGGGTGGGCGATTTTCGTTTGATGAATAGAGCCGCTGTCGATGCTTTAAAGCGTATGCCGGAGCGTCAACGATTCATGAAAGGCCTGTTCTCCTGGGTTGGTTTTAAAACTGATGTTGTTCTTTATAAGAGAGAGCCTCGATCCGGTGGTGCCAGCAAATTTTCCGGTTGGATGTTATGGAATTTTGCACTAGAAGGCTTCACCAGCTTTAGTACTTCGCCACTACGGATGTGGACCTATATTGGTGGAGCGGCTACCTTGATCTCTTTAACTTACGCTTTGTATATTGTATTTAGGACTCTGATACAGGGAATTGACTTGCCTGGTTATGCCTCGCTCTTGGTTGCTATTTTGTTCTTGGGCGGTCTACAGCTCTTGAGTATTGGCCTCTTAGGCGAATACATCGGCAGAATTTATATGGAATCTAAGGGCAGGCCTATTTATATCGTGCGTAACAACCATGGCTAAGACTCAATAAAAAATGAGATTCTCAGTGAGCACTCATTTTTTTAATGTGCACCACAGAAATACTATCTTCATAAACTTTTTCCCAGAATGGATTCTGATCGAGGTAGTTAATGAGTTCTGACTTAGGGTTCAATACTGTCCAGGTAATTTCATACTTATTCAATATCTGCTCTATTTGTTCTTTGTTATGTGATTCAGTGGCTGCAATATAAGTGGCAAATTCATCATGGGAATAAATTTCAGCGCGTCCGTCAATGAAGACTGGAATACCGCGGTACTCTAGATATCCGCCATAGTTATATTCATTTAGCACATTGCCTTTTACTGCTAATAGCAAGGCTGCATCTACTGCTTGCTGCGGTGTGATGTGAGAATCGGGTTGATGAGGTTTGTATGTATAACTGGCAACTGTACTGAGACTAATGAGTACGCAGGTCACCAGGAATATTTTCCAATTTCTTCGCGCATCACCGGTGGTCTGATTTTGAATTAGTTTTCCTGAGCTCATGGCGTTAGCCAGTAGCATCGGTGCTATCAACCCGAATATAGAAATATAACGACCATGTAGGAGCGCTTCATAGCTTAGGCAGGCAATGATGAATGTAAATACAAACGTTAGCTTTAATCGTCTCAATATTAGTAGGTAAACGATGAGCCCCAACCATAAAGTGATGGGGCTGACAGCCGACAAGGGTGATAGAGCCCACTCATTGATCAGGCCGACATTGCTTAATGTACTGATATGAAAAGGCAGCCAGATGCCCTTCCAGCCCCAAGGCGTCAGCATGCTCGCCATGAGGGATAGGACTCCAAAGTAAGCCCATTGTTTCAATTGAGACAATGTCAATCTTTCGCTGAACTTGCCATTCACGGCCAGTAGCGGAATCAGAGCCAATCCCAATATAAAGCTAGCATGAAGGTTGGCCCATATCAGCATGATCAAGAGGAGCCAGAAGGGTGGCCTAGTATTACCCTCGCTGGCTTTTAGAAGCGTGCATACCCAAATAACCATGAGTGTCCATGCGATCACATGGGGTCTTGCTAACAGATGGGTGGTAAGAGAAAAGAACGTGAGCGCGGAAAAGGTTACTGCGTATAGCACGGAGATTCTGGCCAGCAGAAATTGAAGTTGTATAGCGAGGGTCAACGCGAGCATGAGGGCCGTGATAAAAACCAGTCCATTCCAAGAGCCTAGTTGGTACCCTAGTGAGAGAATGCATTGGGCCAGCCATTCATGATTAATCCAAGGTTGCCCTATAGCTGTATAGGAATAAATATCCACCCGAGATATTGATAGATGGCTCAAGATCCAATTACCACTCGCAATATGTAAATAGGTATCCGGATCGCGCAGAACTTCAAAGGTAGTGAACTGCATTACCCAGATAAACGCAATAAGCGGTATGTAGATTGACAGAAGGATATTTGGCAAGTATTGACGAATGGACTTTTTCATGGGCTTAATTCATAATACCCACTAAAGATCGCATTTAAATGATTCCGAGCAATTTTAAAAATAGTAGCAATGCTAGAATTAATGATGACTTACCAATCAAACCAACGCGGGACAATTGCTATTGCCTTCGCAATTCTGTTGCCGGTATTGATTGGTTTTATTGGCCTTGCAATTGATGTTGGCTATTTGTATTACGTCAAAATTCAAATGCAAACAGCGGCTGATGCCGGTGCCATTGCTGGTGCTCTCCAAGTACAGCAGGGTTTTCCAGGCAGTGTTAGCACTAATGCCATCAATGATGTTGCGCTCAATGGATTTGTTTCGGGCCAGAGCTCAGTCAATGTCACTGTCTTTAACGGTCCCTCAAGTGGCCCGCATGCTAGTGATCCAAATTTTGTAGAGGTGCTGGTTAAAAAGGAAGTGCCAGTCTTCTTTATTCCCATCTTGTACAATAAGTCTTTCACGATTTACACACGTGCTGTAGCTGGATTCTCATCAGGTAGCCCCACATGCATCTATACCTTAAATCCCTCCGCTACTGATGCGAGTTTTCAAGCGGCGTCCACTACTGAGGGCATGCCTACTCGGATGGTCTCTGCCAATGTACAAATGCCTGATTGCGGCATTGCCGTGAACTCTTCATCATCAAACGGATTTATGGTGGATGCAGCCTCGACTGTTGCTGCTCACGATATAGCCATTGTTGGCGGTAAGGCCGCTTCTGGAAGGGTAACACCCATTGCTAGAGTGGGTGCGGTGGCTGCGGTAGACCCCTTAAAGAATTACGTCATGCCTACCTTTGGGGTTTGTTCTTTTACTGAGCAGCAAGTTATTGAGACAGATGTTACGTTGTCCCCCGGGGTTTATTGCGGCGGGATTCTGATTAAGAATCAAGTCACCATTCGCTTTAGTCCTGGAACCTATTATTTAGTCGGTGGTGGCATTGCCAATACCGATAACGCAACTCTATTGGGTGAGGGCGTCACTTTTGTAAATACCCAAAAAGCAGGTTATCCATATGGTGCAGTTAACTTGGGAAGTGATGGTACCCTCATTAGCTTAAGCGCGCCAACCGATGGCCCAGCAAAAGACATTCTGTTTTATCAGGAGCCTTCTATCGCTGTAGGTTCTGCTGCGAGTAATTTGGGCGGTGGCTTAAATACCTTGATGAAATTAACGGGGGTAATTTATTTCCCGACCACGAGTTTGAGATATCAGGTAGGCAGTACCCTCGTCATGGGCGCTGGCACGCATACCTTTATTGTGTCTTATAACTTAGCAATGACTGGGGCTAACCGAATCAACTATCAGGCGGCAATGGCTTGGCCAGTATTGTCTGGCCCCGTGGCTCTCGCAGAATGAGGTTTCTCAATCTCTTGCATTACAAATCAATTCAAGAAAATAAAGGCGTAGTAGCGATTGAATTAGCGATATTACTACCGGTGATTCTTTTAATGTTGATGGCAGTGACAGATTTTGCTAGGGTCTTTTACGCAGGGATTACGCTAGTTAATGCAGCGCATGCCGGGGCGCAATATGCCACACAGAATCTCGCTCATATGGCTGATCGTAATCAAATCATTCAGGTGGTGATGAATGATGCCCAAGACCTAGCTGATGTGGAGGTCAGTGTTTCGTGTCAAACCCAATGCCCAAACCAAATATCCATTGCTTGTGGAGAGCAGTGTGCTGATTCACAAGCGCCTGAGAAGAGTGTTGTCCAGGTGACTGGCAGCCATGAATTTAAAACGCTCTTTCCATGGCCAGGCATTCCCGCAGTCGTTTCCTTGCGATGGACCTCTGTCATGAGGGCGCAGTAGTGCTAAAAATGAGTAAAATCATTTCACGATCAGACCGTGGCGCTGCAGCGATTGAATTTGCAATCGTCGTTATTTTATTCCTCACCTTAATTTTTGGGATTATTGATGGTGCCAGAATGGTGTGGTCTTACAACACGCTATCGAGCGCAGTCAAGATGGGTGCACGCTTTGCATCAATCTCTGGCTCCACTAGTGGCGATGCCCCTGGGCCGCGCAGTAGCGCGGAAACCATTGAACTCATTAAAGAAGAGATTCAGGCTTCAGCCCCTGGTCTCTTATTAACTTCAGATGGAATGGATGTGAGTTGGGAGCCTGCGGGCAATAATCAAGCAGGTAGCCTGGTCAAGGTATCGGCGACCTATCGATTTGTGCCGATTACGCCGTTCATGGGTTTTGCCGATGTGCAAATGCATAGCCACTCAGAAATGATTGTGCTCAGATGACATTCTTTTCTTCATGCAGAGTCATTTTGATTGTCCTCATAGTCTGCTTATTGGGTGCTTGTGATTGGCCAGACGCTCAAAAGTTGCCGGACTATTGGCTTTGCCGCGGTCCTACTAGCCAAAAAGTGCTGTTGAATGGTATCGAGCTCGAATCCTACTCTGGAACTGAGCCGGTATTGCTGGAGGTTTTTAATGGCGCCGTTTATCAGCAGGCCGCCACTGCACTGTCTAGTACTTACGTGCAATGTATTAATAATCCAGAAACTCTGATGTTTCGTCACCTTAATTGCAATGAGGATCAAGTAACGCCGATGACAAGCCCATTTAGGGAGGGTTTATTGGATAAGGTAAGCGGTCGGTTGAAATTTATAGAGCGCAGACCGTCAGGCGACAGAATGATTATGGGCAAAGGAAATTTACTTTGTCGCCATCTTGGTAGGGCTTTTAGTTTTACGGCGTTCGAAGATGAATAAACTTAAAAATCTTCTAGCGTCGTTCATTCCGATCTTAATATTGGAACTATCAGTCGTCATTGTCGTCCTGCGCATCTTGGTCGATACCCCATATCTCCGCTTTAATCGCTGGGTCGTTGCAGATTGGATGATTAATTACCAAAGTGGCTTTGTGAGGCGCGGCTTATTTGGCGAACTCCTGCACCAATTAAATAGTAATAGCATGGTGGCCGCACTGTACCCAATGCTCACTGGCTTATTTATAGGGTTTGCCATTCTTTTTGCCGCGCTCTATTTTTATTCCAAAGCCAAGGGGCAGCTATTGGCGACGATTATTTTGTTAATTCCTGGTGGCGTTTTCCATATGGCGATTAGCGGTGACTTTTATTCTCGAAAAGAAGGCTTCTTTGAGATTCAATTTGGAATTCTTTGTCTGTTATATATTTTCATTTGCAAAAACCAAGGGAATATAAAAAGTCGGCTGATTGATCTGTTCTGTTTTTTTGCTGTACCGGTTGGGATATTGATGGAGTTGGGTCATGAGGCCTATCTCTTTATGAGTTTTCCAATCTTTTGCCTATTAATTTTTCTTTTAGCTTATGAAAATCCCTCACACCGCCTATTACGCTGGTCAAAGTGGGCTTATGTCATTTTGATTCCTGCATTGTTTGTTGTTGCGTCTTTAAACCACGGCAGCTATGAGAGTGCTCAAGTGATATGGGAAGCGGTTCCATTGGCAGATCGCATTCAAATTGCACCAGCTTCACCTTATACGGTATCTCTGGCTGCCGGTGCTATCGCTTGGACAATGCAAGAGCACTTCCTCACAATCTACGAGAATATTGTTACCAATCAATTGCCATATATTGCATTCTTTTTCTGTGGCAACTTACTTATCGTACTTTTTCTGGCTAGTAGGTTGAGGCCATATGCCAAGCCTAATGGCGAGAATGAAATTTTTGCTAATGAGCGTTATGTCAGGCTGCTAGCACTTGCTTTTATTGGCTCATTGGGAATGTTCTTCTTGGGGTCAGACTGGGGGCGGTGGATTGCGTGCGCGGTCAACCAGTGGATCTTCCTCGCATTAGCTCTTAGATTCTCTCCCTCATTGCTGGGTAGCAAATTCCAATGCAATCATGCCAAGTTTTTAGATCGCATTTCTGACTATTTTAATCAGGCACCTAGATACCTATTTGTGACCCTAATATTGGTTTACAGCCTTGTTTACCAAATGCCAGAGAGTGTGGTCGGGAACTATCGCAGTATTTATATTCCCTACCTTGAGTTTAGTCGCGCAGCCTTTGAAATCATTCGACTTCAAGTGATTCAATCAGGGATTCAATAACTTCTCGATCCTTGTGCCGTAATTTCCCAGGCGAGTAGCCGAACTTTCTTCTGAATGCCGTGATGAAGTGATTAACGTGGCTATAGCCCAGATTGGCAGAGATGATCTTCATGGAGGTATTACTGGACTCCAATGCATGATGAGCCTGGTCTAGGCGGTAACCGGTAATAAAGGAGAAGATCGATTCACCATACTCAGAAACAAACTCTTCATTCATGATCCTAGCGGAGATACCAAAATCATGAGATAGAGCGGTGAGGGTTGGAAGTTTTCCTTCAAGCTTAGTGAGATAGTCATGTAGCTCGACAATTTTCATGCGCCTATTGGACACTCTTGCATCTGTCTTGGTTCGATGGAGTGAGCTTAGCAGGTTTGCTAGGCTTTCTAAGACCTTAGCCTGGGTATAAAGATTGCGTGCGCTACCGTGATACTTGCTATCCATTGCTACCTGAATTAGCTCACTAACAGAATAGGGTACTGATCGCACGATGGATTTCGTTGGCGGGTTAAGATCTAGGGCGATTAGTAATTCCTCGGCATCGTTTTGTCCAAAGAGATTATTGAGTGTTGATTTGCCGATTTGTAGGCTAATCATTTCACTATTGGAAGATCCATCCAGATACATCTTGGTGGAAATGTGATTGCCGTATCGAAAAATACCCATTCCCGAGCTAAAGATCAGATCTGTTTTTCCATCATCGTCCCGATGGCAAAATTGTCCGTTATAGGCATACCGAGCAACAAAGGTGGGCTCCGTAAATACGCCGGCGAATTCCACTAATTGGATTAACTTCCCAGAAGAGCTGGGTTTAAATTGATGCCTCCAGTGAATTAAATTAATCCCGAGTCCTACACGCCTTTGCTCTACGGTTCCCGAGCCAAGCTCAGCATCTATCGGTAGGGATTTGATCTCGCAATTGTTGATTGAATAATCTTGGCGAACGATCGCGGGAGGTGGATCGGTTAGCCAAGCAAGGCGGTAGTTTGGATATGAAGACTTCACATTTACATACTACGCATACTTACTTATAAAAAGTATGTATTTACATGAATTCGTAGATAAATGGTGCTTATCGGTAGAAATGATGGGGAAGATGCCCTTTCTGAGCCTTAATATGACTTATCTACTCCTTTATGCCCTTGCAGCATTTCACTGGACGGAGGAGTTAGACATCAACGAATAGGATCCAATATGTACGAATACCTAAAACACTGGCTCTCACTTCAACAACGAGAAGATGGCGTTACAGCGATTGAATATGCTTTACTGGTCGCGCTAATTGCGATTGCTTTGGTCGGTGGTGCAACCGCCTTGGGTGTTTCATTGAGTAATTTCTTTAGTGCGATTTCTACGTTTATCAACGGTTATACCGCTCGGGTCTAGAGCTTAAAACTTCATCGTTAACTACTATCAAGCGTTTTATCTATTGCGAGGATCTGTTCGGTATCGATTGACGGTTCATTTAGGATTTTTAAGGCTTTATTAAGTGCCAAAAAACCGCGTCATTCTTATTTTGATTGTCTCAGCCATTCTTGGAATTATTTCCATATCGATGGCAGTGATCTTTTTGAAAGCGCAAAGAGCCGCCGAGTTAACGCAAGTGGTGGTAGCTTCAATCAATATCGATTCAGGCAATAAACTTAATATACAAAATCTTGCATTAGCTGATTGGCCTAAAGCCCAAGTTCCTGTAGGAGCTAGCACTAACACCCAAACTTTATTTGATCGCGTTGCCAAATCCAATTTAGTTACTGGGCAAGTGGTATTGGAGCATATGCTCATGCCTATTGGCTCAGGCGCTAGCTTATCAGCAGTTATCTCCCCGGGAAAGCGCGCATTTACGATCTACGTTAGCGAGGCTGCGGGCGTTGCCGGTTTCACCTTCCCTGGAAATTATGTGGATGTACTCCTCAGCACCAAAGACGACTCTGGACAATCCGTTTCAAAAATTGTTTTAGAGAAAGTCTTAGTGTTGGCAATTGCGCAAGATCGGGTCATCAAGGATGAATCTAAGCCACGCGTAGTCAACGTGGTCACTTTGGAGGTCAGCCCTCAGCAAGCTGAGCGTCTAGATATGGCGCGCTCAGTTGGTAGTCTGACCCTGGCACTTCGCAATCAGTCCGATGTGTCTTCTGGAAAAACGGGTGGTGCACATAAAGGTGATTTTGAGGATGGTGTAGCGGTTATCGAGGTGATTCGTGGCACTAGTAAGCATATGGAATCAGGGCTGCAGAACTAATATGCCACTCATTCAAATTAGCAAATTCCTAATAACTATTGCTTTTCTAGGCTTTGCTATCGGCGCTTACTCTGTTGACCCTCTTAAGTCAAACTTGAGCACTGCTAATGCCGCTCATCTTTCTTTGAGTTTGAACGTAGGTAAGTCTCATATATTTAAATTAAAAGACCCAGTCACACGCGTCTCTATTGCCGATCCTAATGTTGCCGATGTGATGTTAGTGAGTTTTAAAGAGCTTTACCTCTTAGGAAAAAAATCAGGAACTACTAATGTATTTCTTTGGCATGAAGGTGAAAAAATGACTGTCGTTGATTTGACTGTCAATACCGATATTTCCTCTGTGCAGACTTTGTTAAATCAATTGATGCCTACTGAGAAACGCCTGCGGGTCATCGCTGCTGGAGATTCGTTGGTATTGACTGGTCAATTAAGTGATGCCATGAAGGTGGCGCAGGCAGTACAGATTGCTGAAAATGTGAGCGGTAAAAAAGTTATGAATATGACTACCCTTGATCATTTGCCCCAAGTATTGATTGAGGTAAAGATTGCCGAAATTGATAAGGTCGTTGCGGATCAATTGGGTTTGGAAGTCAGCGGCAAAAATTTTGCCTTTAGTGCGATGGGCGTTGGGTCTCTCGGATCAGGCGCTCAATTCATTGGAAGTTCAGGCACTAATAACGCCTGGTTACAGGCGCAAATCAATAGCGGCTTAATCAAGATTTTGGCAGAACCCAATATTATGGCCATTAGCGGTCAAGAGGGGCAGTTCCTGGCTGGTGGTATGGTCTTTTTGCCTGTGCCGCAAACAAGTGCAACTGGTGGCGGGGCGGTGATCACACTTCAGCAGCAGAACTACGGCGTCGGTGTTAAGTTCACACCCACTGTACTAGATGGCAATAGAATTAATTTGAAGGTCAGGCCTGAGGTCTCCGAGGTTAATCCGCAAGGTATCACCGTAAACGCTGGCGGCTCAACCATGGTCATGCCGGCAATCACAACGCGAGAAGCCTCTACAACAGTGCAGTTATATGACGGTCAGACCTTTGCTATCGGTGGATTGATTAGTAATAACGTTTCAGAATCTATTAATGCCTTTCCTGGCTTGTCGAACTTACCAATCATCGGGGCGCTGTTTCGGAGTAGTTCGTTCCAAAGTCATCGCACAGAACTACTCATCTTAGTGACTCCGCATATCGTCAAGCCACAAGATGGCAGACCTGAATTACCGACCGATAAATTTATTCAACCAACAGAAGCCGAGTTTCTGATTGGTGGCAAGCTTGAGGGCGAGAAAAAGCCCTTTACCCCCATAGTTAGCAAGGAGGCGGGAAACTAAATGTTAGCTAATCGAAATCATTATTGGATTAGTCCGGTCCTTTATCTTGCGCTGTGTCTTGCTATATCGGGCTGCCAGTCCATTTGGCAAAACGAGCCCGACTTTGGTAGCTCAGTAACATCATCCGTGCAAAACCAACTGGTAAACCCACAGGCACCACTAGGAAATCCCAAGCCCACAACAGGCTTAGATGGGCCTAGCGCTAAAGCCACAGTGGATAGTTATCAACGCTCCTTTAGAACGGGTACCAGTCCAGCCGGTGCTGTACCAGGTCAAACTGGGGTTGGTCAGTAAGCTCCTATGAAGATAGCCGTTATTGCAAGCTCTCCAGCAATGCTTGCCCTTATCGAGGGGGTGCTAGAGAAAAACCCTGGTGATGATCAGTTTGTATATTTACTCAGAATCAATGAGCAAATACATCTGGAGCGAATCGATTTATTCTCGACCAATATCCTAATTTTGGATGCCAACACTGTCAGCGATGCAGACTTAAAAGCGATCTCTGAGTGCACTAAGCAGCATTCAAATCCATCCATTTTTTACCTCTGCAATTTACATTCTGAAACTGCCTTGATTAGTTTGATGCGCTCTGGTGTAACAGAGGCTATTAGCCTACCTTTGATTGATATAGACCTAAATTCTGCAGTTGGACGAATTCGTGATCGCAGTTATTTATCGAGTGTTTATCATGCACGCGGCAAGATCTTGGCGTTTATCTCCTGTAAAGGTGGCGCTGGCGCTACCTTTTTGGCAACCAATTTGGGTTACTCGCTGGCAGAAGATTGCCAGCAAAAAGTTTTATTAATTGATTTGCATATGCAGTATGGAGATGCATCTTATTACTTAACAGACCAGATGAGTTCCATTACTCTAGGGGATATTGTGAAGCAGGTTGGCTTAGACTCAACCATCATTGCTGCTGCGGCAATGAAGATCTCGAGCAACTACTTTCTATTGCAAGCGCCTGCTAGCCCAGAAATGTCAGTTGGCATCGTTGCTCAGCATATTGACAATTTACTCACCGTTGCCATTCAGGACTATGACTTCGTCATTTTAGATATTTCACATACGCTAGATGCCTTGAATATGCGTGCTTTAGATCGGGCTGACATGATTTTTCCAGTGATGCAGCCAGTGGTGCCTTATCTCAGAGCCATGACAAAGCAACTTCGGATTTTTAGCATGCTTGGCTATCCCGAAAATAAAATCAAAGTTGTCCTTAATCGCATGGATAGTATGGTCAATTTATCTGAAGCAAAGATGGAGGATTCAATCCAGAAAAAAATCTTTGTTTCAGTGCCAAATGATTTCGTTAGTAGCGCTGAATCTGTCAATACGGGCATCTCTATCTTGAAGCAATCGCCTGATTCTCCTGTGAGCAAAGAGATTCGCGACTTGGCTGCAAGTCTTTCTGGGAAGGTTGCTAAGTCAGATAACCGTTCCTTGTTGCAAAAAATATTTGGAATGGACTGATTATGACTTTGCGTGAAGCCTTAAGAAGCGGTAATGATCACGTAGCTGATTATGAAAACTCAAGCGCAGGCTTTAGTCAATCTAGCCCACAAAATATTGCCCTTAAAACAAAGATTCATAGTTACTTAGTCGACACGATCGATTTGGTAGCTATTGAAAATATGTCTGAGCAGGATTTAAAGGCACACCTTAAAACCTCGATAGAAAGAATCGTCCTAAAAGATCAGTTGGTGATCAATGAGACTGATTTGGCTAGACTGATCTTTGAAATTCAGAATGAAGTCATTGGTCTTGGGCCCTTAGAGCCATTGCTAGCTGATTCGAGTATTTCAGATATCCTCGTCAACAACTGCCACTCCGTCTATATTGAAAAGAATGGACGCATTCAAAAAACCGATGTGCGCTTTGACAGTGACGCCCATCTTTTAAAAATTATTGGAAAAATTGTTGCTAGGGTAGGCCGTAGGATTGATGAATCCAGCCCCATGGTAGATGCGCGTTTGCAGGATGGCTCAAGGGTTAATGCCATCATTCCGCCTTTAGCAATTGATGGCCCAGTCTTATCGATTCGCCGCTTCTCCGAAATTCCCTTGAAGATGGCCAACTTAATTGCTTTGGGCAGCTTGACTGAAGAGATGGCTATCATCCTGGCGGCGTTGGTGAAGGCCAAAACAAATATTTTGGTTTCTGGTGGAACAGGTAGCGGTAAAACTACCTTGCTTAATATCATGTCTGGTTTTATTCCGGATAACGAGCGGATTGTGACTATTGAAGATGCTGCTGAGCTTCGCTTACAACAGCCTCACGTTGTGCGCCTGGAAACCAGACCCCCAAATATAGAAGGCAAGGGCGAAATCAATCAAAGGGCATTAGTACGTAATACCTTGCGTATGCGTCCTGACAGAATCATTGTTGGCGAGGTGCGAGGGATAGAGGTATTAGATATGCTACAGGCGATGAACACAGGCCATGAGGGTTCATTGACTACTGTGCATGCTAACTCGGCGAGAGATGCTTTGACTCGATTAGAGAACATGATCGGGATTGCAGGCCTGCAAGTCATGCTCAAACCCTTGCGGCAGCAAATGGTATCGGCTATCTCCGTGATCGTGCATGAAGCGCGCTTGAGTGACGGCAAACGAAAAATTATGAGTATTCAGGAAATTACTGGCATGGAGGGTGACATGATTACCATGCAAGAGATTTTCCACTTTGAACAAATCGGTGTGGCGCCGGATGGCACGGTATTGGGTAAATTTTCTGCAACTGGCATACGACCGAGGTTTGCCGAGCGCTTATTGTCTCGGGGTATTCCACTGGCAGACTATTTATTTGATCCTGATTTTCACCGAGATCCTTAAATGAGCTGGTTATCGAGCTTATTTATTGGCTTGGCAATACTCTCGGTATTGGCGCTATCTTGGACGTCCTATCTGCTGATACGCGATCATTATGGAGAAGAGTCTACGCTGCTGGAAAAAAGAATGAGGGATTTGGCATCGGAAAGTACCATTACGACCAGTTTGAATTTAAAGAAAAGAGTTTTCGCCAACTATCCAGCTTTAGATGCTGTCTTAAGGAGGTCTAAGTTAATTCAGAGCCTGGATGACTTCATTCTAAAGTCTGGTAGAGACTGGTTAGTATCCCAACTTTTACTGCTCGAAATCCTCATTGCTTGCGCATTGTTTGCTGTTGGTATCTTCCTGCAGATTTCTATTTGGTTTGCATTACCCATTGCTGGTTTGATGCTTGCTTTACCTTTTATCGCTATTCAGATATTGGTGAATCGCCGTGTCGCTTTACTGGAGATCCAGCTGCCTGATGTTTTAGACTTCGTGGCCCGGTCCATGCAAGCTGGACATGCCTTTACCAGCGCTTTGCAAATGGCGGCTACCGAGTCACCCCAGCCGATTGGAAAGGAGTTTACGATCGCGCTAAATGAAGTTAATTTTGGTATACCGATTCATGAAGTGCTCGGTAGTTTGGCTGATCGCGTAGATAGTCCCGATATGCGCTATTTCTCTGTAGCGGTATTAATCAATAGGGAAGTGGGTGGAGATTTAGCTGGTCTTTTACAAAACTTATCGGCCTTGATTCGGGATCGTTTAAATTTACGGCAATCGGTTCAGGCCATGACGGCCGAAGGGCGCACTTCTGCTTGGATTTTAGGTGTATTACCGTTTGGAGTTTTTGCCTTACTGTATTTTTTTAGCCCCCAATTTGTCTCAGTGTTATGGCATGACCCATTAGGAATTCAACTTATGGTTTTCGCATTAGGCCTTATGGGAATAGGGGCGTTCTGGATGAGATATATCTCTCGTTTGAAGGTGTAGGCGAAGCGCTATGGAAATCATTTTCCTCTCCATCCTATTTATTCTAGTGACGGGCGCCAGCTTTTACTTTATTGAAGGATTTCAATCAAGGCGAATAGATGAGCGCCTCTTAACCATTAAGAACGAGTCCCTGCTTACGCAGTCCGAACCAATTGATCCGCTAGAACTTTATGCGCGCAAGGTCGTGGCATGGTTGGTGACGTTTTCGATGCCGCATGAAGAGTGGGAAACCTCAGAAGATCGGATTCGATTTTTAAGGGCCGGATACCGCAGTGAGAAGATCATTCTAATTTACTTCACTGCTAAAACACTGCTGACTTTAATGCTGCCAACAGTTTATCTATTGTTGTATTTATTTTCAGGTGCCAGCCATAGTACTTTCCGTGTTCTTGTGACCTCTTTTTGTCTCGCTACGGCAGGATATTATTTTCCTAATTTTTATCTTTCTCAAAGAATTAAAGCAAGGCAGCAAGAAATCTTCGAAAGTTTTCCGGATGCATTGGATTTAATGCGCGTTTGTATTGGAGCTGGCTTAGGCTTGGATGGCTCTCTAATGCGCGTCAGTCAGGAGTTGAGCATTAAGAGTAGAGCGCTATCTGAAGAGTTCCATATCCTCAATTTAGAGTTGCGTGCTGGCGCTGTACGTGAGCACGCTATGCGCAATCTTGCTGAGCGCACTGGCGTGGAAGATATCCATTCATTAGTGGCTATGTTGATTCAGTCCGAGCGGTTTGGTACGAGCGTTTCTGATTCATTGAAGGTGGCTGCAGAAGGTCTGCGCAGTAAGCGAAAAATGTTGGCACAGGAAGCCGCAGCCAAAATTCCCGTCAAGCTCACGATCCCAATGATACTGTGCATTTTTCCGGCGCTGTTTGTAGTGATCCTTGGGCCGGCAGTAATCAACATCATTCATACTATCCTGCCATTAATGCGCGCTACACATTAAACATATAATAAGCAGGCTAAAGGCGTAAAAGGGCTGGATTCGTAAAGAGCGTTACAAAAGCTCCTACTATTAAGAAGGGCCCGAAAGCAAATAAGGCGTATCGATTTTGCTTTGTACTGATGAGGTAAATCGTTCCAGCAATACTAGCGCTGATGCTGGCAATGATTAATATTTCCGGTAAAGACTGCCATCCGAGCCAGGCACCTAGGGCCGCAGCAAGCTTAATGTCGCCAAAGCCTAGACCATGTCGCTCGGTAAGCTTTTGATAGAGAAGCTGTGTTATTAGGAGGGTGACATAAGCAAGTGTCGCACCCAATATTGCATCTGCAATGGGAATGGTTACGCCAAAAAAACTTAGCACAACCCCGGATAGTAGAAGTGGGATGGTGAGGTAATTTGGCAGCCTTAACGATTTCATATCAATTAGAGCTAAAGCAATGAGCGTAAAACAAAAGCCAAAATAAGAGACGAGTGTTAAGTAGTGTCCATTAGATGGTATGGCCATATTAGAGGAAATTACTCAGGTTTCTGATTGATTCTGGCTGAGCGAGCAGATTCTGTTGCGGCATTAGACATGCGTACCGCCTCAGCGGCAGCTTCTGTTGCAATGCGGGTTGCTTCTGCAGCTTCTGTAGATGCTTGTAGAGAAGAGGCTTCAGCTTGATGGGCAACTGCACCAGCAGCCGCAGCAGCTGCCGCAGCAGCGGATGCCGCAGCCTCAATTGCCGCCTCAGCAGCGGATGCCGCAGCATCTGCAGCAGCTTCTGCGGCACTTAGAATAAATTGACTGGAGGCTTCTTTAGCTGCTAATGCCGAACTTCTGGCCGCGAGTGCTGATTTTTCAGCTGCACTAGCAGCGCGTTTAGCGGCTTCAGTCGCGTGCATAGTCAATTCTTTAAGGGAGCCCAGAGCCTCGGTATAGCGTTTATTGGAAAGCGCATACCCTTGACGTAAATCACTCATTTCAACTTCAAGAGCGACTAGTTTGGCATAGATTTTTTTAATGTCGTGTTGCATATAGCTTCCTCATATTTGCCCTCGAGGAGTAATTTGACGAAGGCCAAAGCAACAAAGAAGACTTAAATAAATTGTACGCCCACTCTAGTTCACCTGGGATTGGACTAATTTTTAGCTTAAAAGGGCTGGACATGACTCTACTTTCGACTAATATGGGACTAAGGAATTACGCAAACTCCCGTACAATTTTTATACGTATTTATGCGAAATATCTACGCATAAATGCATTTAGCCTGCTCACAACTGACATAAAAGAATCTGAAGGCGGGCAGAAGAATCATCAACACGACTCATAACCAGAGAACCTAAACAGGACCTAAACATCACAAAAAGCCAGCTTTTGAGACTAAAGGTGAGGTTTGGTCATGTAAGCGTTACTTTAAGTAACGCTGGGGGTGCTCGAAAGTGTGTAGGCGATTACTACACACTTTTACAGCAGTTCAACCCCAAAGCCCTTCATCAGCAAAGCAAATAAGCCAAAGCAGATAACTGTCACCACAACGCTTGCCCCCATCGTCATCCAGAATCCTAGCTTTGGCAGTAGGAGTGGAAACAAAAGAAACATAGGCAATGTCGGAATCACATACCAGAAGGTGTAATAGGCGTGGTTTGCTATTTTTTCTTCAGGCTGGTTTTCTACGTACAGCCATACAAGGGTTAAAAGGGTCATTAGGGGCAATGCCGCAATAAAGCCACCCAATCTATCGCTTCGCTTAGCCACTTCAGAAATGAATACAACCATTCCTGCTGTTAGTAAGTATTTGGTAATAATCCAAGCCATAGAAGCCTTTATTGTGTATGCCCACCCCATTATAGGAATATCGTTTAAAACGACAAAACAAGAGTAAATTGAGCTTGTAATGTTTAAAACAATTCTCGCTCTTCCTCGTACTGTTTGGCTTATTGGTTTCATCAGCCTGGTAAATGATTCGGCCAGTGAGATGCTCTACCCTTTGATGCCTTTGTACCTAGCATCAGTCTTAATGGCTGGGCCAAAGGCATTGGGAATCATTGAAGGCATTGCTGAGGCCACTTCTAGTATCTTTAAATTAGTTTCAGGCGTGATTGTTGATCGTACAAAAAAAGCCAAGCCTTGGATTGTTTTGGGCTACACGCTGGCTGGTATTGGTAGACCCCTGATTGTGATTGCGAATTCATGGCTATGGGTTTTAGCAATTCGCTTTACTGATCGAATGGGTAAGGGTCTTCGAAGTTCCCCCCGTGATGCCCTCTTAGCTGAGAGTGTGAATGAAAATCAGCGAGGTATTACCTATGGCTTGCATCGCTCAATGGATAACGCGGGTGCAGTCATCGGACCACTATTAGCGGCGATGTTTTTATCTATGGGGGTAGCGCTCAAAGATATCTTTCTATGGGCCATTGTTCCGGCTGTAATTACCATTACTCTTGCTTTGTGCATTAAAGAACCAAAGCGAGAGGCTGTTCCACAAGCAAGTAAATTTAGCTGGTCGCTTGAGGGGATGCCAAATCAATTCAAAAGATATCTAGTTGTGGCAGGTATTTTTGCTTTGGCGAATTCATCTGACATGTTCTTGTTGCTAAGAGCAAGAGAGGCGGGGGTTCCACAAGAGCAAATCCCTCTTTTATGGGCGGCAATCTCTTTAATTACTACTTTGTTTGGCACTCCCTTATCCGCACTATCAGATACTTTTGGCCGCAAGCGATTTATTTTGATTGCTTGGATTGCTTTTGCATTTTTTTACATTTGTATGGGCTTACCAGGACTTTCCACTTATCAAATATTTGCGCTCTTTGTGGTTTACGGATTATTTAAAGCAGCAACAGAGGGGGTTGAAAAAGCCTTAGTCGCAGACTTTGCGCCAAAAGGTCTGGCTGGTACCGCCTTTGGCTGGTTCAATTTAATAACAGGGTTAATGCTCTTTCCAGCCTCATTTATCTTTGGCTGGATATACGAATCCATTGCGCCACTGTATGCATTCTTATTTTCAGGCGGATGCGCATTGGTGGCATTTGTGTTGATGGCTTTTTGGGTCGAAAGGCCCAATCAAGCTAAGCTAGAGACGTAGATCAAATTATTTCACGAGTAATACTGGTTGTTTTGCTGTGCTACTAATGCGCTGTGCTACTGAGCCCACCAAGAAATACCAAAACTTCCTTCGGTGGTTTTTTATTTAAAAGGGTGTAGAGTGGAAGTTCAATAGGAGAGCCCCCATGATAATTCACGTACCTACCAATCAAGAGCTACAAACTTTGGAGGCCCTGCGTATTCATAGGCGAACACACAGAGCGAGCATTCCAGCCCAGATTTCAGGCCATGTTGAGCAAGCTAAGGGCGGGCTAACTACAGGCCAGAAAATATCAGACACGGTAGCGAAGACAGTGGGGTCCTGGAAATTCATCATCATCCAGAGTATTTGTATTTTGGGTTGGATTACTTATAACTCGCTAAATAATGCCAATGTTTGGGATCCATATCCTTATATCTTGCTCAATCTAATGTTGTCATTTCAGGCAGCTTACACCGCGCCGGCAATTATGATGAGTCAAAATCGACTTTCAGAAATCGACAGGCAGCAGGCTAATAATGATTTTGAGGTGAACGTAAAAGCAGAGTTAGAAATCGAATTACTTCATCAAAAAATAGACATGATGAAAGAAAAAGAACTTTTTGCTCTGACTAAAGCGGTTGAGGCTTTGAGTCAGAAATTGGATGTTTATCGTAAATAATTCAACCATTTCGACCCACGAATTGAGCAATATAGTTTTAGAAGGCAACCTGCATGAAATTGATGTGACCCATCTCAACATTAGTAGATGTTAGTTTTACCCGTACCTTATTTCCGATGGATACATCTTTAGGAAGCTTCAGAAGCATTCCCTCGGCAGGGGGATTGAAAATCCTGACCCACCCATAATTTGGCGTAATGCCGGTAATCACGCCATTAAAGTCTTTGCCAATATAGGGCTCTAAAAATAGCGCAGCTTCAGATTTGCGCATTCTGCGCTCCACCTTACGAATGACATCCTCCTGTGTTGTGCAGTGGAGGGCTAATGCATAAAGTTCCTGGGTTTCATATGCATTAGACTCATTATTAATAGCTTTTTTGAGCATGCGTAAGGTAATTAAATCGGGATAGCGTCGATTTGGCGCTGTTGAATGCATGTAATCTTGAACGGCCAAACCAAAGTGGCCGATCGGAGTAGCCCCTGGCTGCTCTAAAACATACTCTCCTGGACCCATTAGTTTAATAACGACCAGAGATAGGTCGGGAAAGCGCAGGGGGTCCGCTTCGTGCCGTTTGGCTAAAAATTCCGATAGAGCTTTAGAGCTGGCTTCATTAGGTAATACTTCCCCATACTGCTTGGCAAGTTCAACAATGCGTAACCATCGGTCTGGACTACGAACCACTCTTCGTAGAGAAGGGATACCTTTTTTGAGTAGGAAACGCGCAGTCGAGCCATTAGTTGCAATCATGAACTCTTCTATTAGCTGCCTACCACGGTTATGAACCTGTTCGGCAATCCCTATAATATGTTCACCTTCAAAAACAGCTTTTGGCTGGAAAATCTCTAGCTGCAGTGATCCAGCCCGTTGCCGCTTCAAACGTAATCGCTGCGCAATTTCATCTTGGACCCTGATCTGTAGATCCATGCCAGGAACAGCAGCCATTGCGGCTGGCATTTCTCCTTTGCCCTCGATCCAAGTTGATACGGCGTCATAAGCTAACTTTGCTTTATTGTGTACCTTCGCTCTATAAATTGTCGAGCCTAAGATCTCTCCTTTGCTGCCAACAACAATTTCAGTAACTAAAGCCAGCCTGATTTGATCAAAATTGAGGGAAGTGAGGTTGGTAGATAGTTTTTCTGGCAGCATCGGAAAAATTCGTGCAGAGGTATAGATCGATGCGGTGTTATGTTTAGCATACTCATCAATAGGAGTATCTTTTTTAATGAGGGCGTCGACATCCGCTATGGCAATATAGATTTTATGATTTCCATTGCCAGCATCACTGCATACTGTTAATTGATCTAAATCTTTTGAATCATCATTATCTAGAGAGCACCATAGGAGATTGGTGAGGTCCTTAACAAGAGGATCGTTATCTTCTGCTGGCAGATTAATGGCGTCTAGTTGTTCGTGGACTTCTTTGGAAAAATTAGGCTCAAGACCTTTTTCCTCCATCACAATGGCTGCAATCCTGGCTAAATCAGAGCGTTTATATTGCTGATGTTTTGACATAGGTTGCTTATTGACCAGGGTAGTTAAGTATTGAGCTATATTCCATCATATTGAAAGTAATAGCCAAATCTTCTCTAGAGTGAATAAATTACTTAGGGTATGCACTTATAGTATGAGCTTATATATGACTCCTTCTCGGAAGATCATATACCGGTCAATTTACAATTTTATGAAATGAATAAAAAGGGTAATTATGTTTAAAAAAATAGTAGTTCCCATTAGTGGTGATGCAATTACTAAAAAAGAACTTAACAAACTTTCAAAGTTAGCCAAGTTAGATAATGCTGAGGTTGTCTTAGTTTATGTATCCGACCCATTGGCGCCATTCGTATATACCGAAAGTGTCAATAACTCACTGGTATCAGAGGCGGCTCATAAAAAAGCGTGTTCGGAGTTTGCAAAAAAATTATGTGCAAAAGCTAAGACTCAATTAGGCTCTAGTCTCAATGTTAAGTTTATGCATATCATCCATCCCAATATTGCTGATGGTATTTTAGAGGCGGCCAAAAAATCTAAGGCAGATGCGATTGCGATGTCTTCTCATAAGCGCACTGGTCTATCTGGATTGATTTTACGTAGTGAGGCCTGTGAAGTTGTTCTTCATAGCCCTATTCCCGTCATTGTGCTTAATTGATATGAAAATCGAATTCATAGGACCGCCTGTACTTGCCGAGGATGGTGGCATTTTTTATGCGGCTAAGTTAAACGGTGAGACTCTCTTATGTCACTTTAGTTACGAAGCTCTGGAGGATGTTGATCCTGATACAGTTCAAGGTGATGCTGCAACCCTTTTTCAAAAGCATCAACTAAAGCTTCTTTCAATTGCGGAGAAAAAAATTCGAGATGGTCATGCACACGATGGTCAAATTCAAATTTTTAGCAATGACTTGCTTTTATAAAATCCACTAATTTCTTTAATTTTTGCGACTAATATAATTTGTACTTCTCAGTAAAAGCAAAATTTATTATTTCCCTGCTATTTTCCTTAGGTTGGATGGGATTTTCTTTTTGGTATTCCCAGCCTTGGTTCTCAGATCTCAGCAATGAAATAGGAACATTTCCCGCTTACTTCACAATTACATTTATAGCCATCATCCCAGGCTTCATGAATGCCTTTGTGGCGATGGCGCTACTACTGGATCGTCGTCCTAAAGTCATTGTTGATCAGCACTACCCACCAGTCACGATATTAATTGCTGCCTATAACGAAGAAAATTCAATATCCTCAACCTTGTCAGGAATTTTTCTACAGGACTACCTAGCAGATATTCGCATCATTGTGATTAATGATGGCTCTAGTGATAAGACTGTTGATTCTGTTAAAGCATTACAGGCGGCACATCCAAATTTAGAGCTCATTGATTTGGGACATAACGGCGGCAAGGCATCTGCTCTAAATCATGGTTTGGTAAAATGTACGACGGATATCATTATTTCAATTGATGCCGATAGCTATATATTGAAAGATGGCGTACGCCACTTGGTAGGTCGATACCTTTCAGATCCAATCAATACCAAAGCAGTTGCCGGTGAAATTCTCATTCGCAATTCACGAGAAAACTGGATCACTAAGGCGCAGGAGTGGGATTACTTTTTAGGCATTGCTACTATCAAGCGGATTCAGTCTTTATTTCAAGGCACTTTAGTAGCACAAGGCGCGTTCTCTTTATATGACCGCAAAACAGTCCTAGAATTAGGTGGTTGGCCAGAAATGGTTGGCGAAGATATTGTGCTGACTTGGAGAATTCTGTCTGCAGGTCATAGGGTAGGGCATGCTGAGGATGCTTTGGCTTTTACGGATTGCCCCAACACCTTAAGTAAATTTATTCGTCAAAGAAGGCGCTGGTCTCGGGGATTGATAGAGGCCTTTAAGGATAATCCCATGATTCTTTTTAAGCCTAGACTATCCACACTCTATATTTGGTGGAATACGATGTTTCCACTGATGGATATTGCTTTTACCTTTGGCTTTATTCCTGGACTAATTCTCGCTTGCTTTGGTATTTTTTGGATAGCAGGCCCCATGACGCTATCGCTTTTGCCAATGGCTTTTTTACTCAATTGGCAAATGTATCTTAAAGGTAGGGCGATGTTCAACGATGAGCATTTAACAGTTCGGGCAAATATCTTGGGCTTCTTGTCTTATGTTTTTGCCTATGGTTTAGTACTTCAGCCAGCATGTGTTTATGGGTATTTCTCTGAGCTGTTTAATTTTAGAAAAAGCTGGGGCACTAAATGAGAAACTTTCTCCTCTTCAAATTACTGAAGCAATCTTTAATATATATCCTATTTGCACAGATTGTAATAACGCCCCTTGCTATTGCTCAGGGGCTTCCATTGGGTGCGAGAATTTATCAAAGTGTCGATACAGAGCGTAATTCTGTTAGCAAGATCATGGCTGAGTACTGGCGTGATGGAAAGAATGGTCAGGATGGGATTATTTTTGATTCACCATTTCAGCCCTATTATGAGGCGAATGATATCGAGGTGATGACTCAGGAGCGTAAGTCACTCAGGGTGTCTACATCATCTGAAAATATGGCTGGTACTTTTTACAATTTCCCTAAACCTATTTCAATGCGAAATAAGAGCCTTCGGTTTCGAGTTAAAGTCTCGAACTGGTCTCAGATTAAAGAGCTTAGTCTTATTTTAAGTTCGGGAGATGACTCTTTTACTCGTAGCTTTACGCTTGACCTCACAGAGAAATTACATGGTCAAACTAATAATAATTGGGTGGAAGTAACAGCGCCCATTAGTAATTTCTTTTCATACAATAGTCCCAACATGCTTGATATTTACTCTGCATTATGGAGAGTACGTGACAAAGGTGTGTCACGAGTAGAGACTGAAATAGCTGGATTTCAAATTATTGACAACGGTAGCATTGCGCGTATTAGCATTACCATCGATGATGGTGATCTCGATAGTCTTATTGCAAAGCGCATCATGGATCAATACGGGATGAAAGGTTCGCTATTCATTGATCCATCTGCAATTGGACAAAAAGGATTCTTGTCACAAAAGCAGCTTGATCTATTTGCAAGAGATGGTTGGAATATTGGCGGTCATGATATTAACTATAACCTTCGAGCCATGTCGACGCAGGAGGTTGATAGTTTTCTTGGCTCAACAGCCTCTTATTTAAAGGATCGCCAATATGCTGGTCGTGAGTATTTTGCTTATCCTGGCGGTCTAGATGATCCACGAATTAATGCTTTAGTGTTAAAACATTTCAAGTATGGCCTAAATGTTGATAGTACAAGCAATGCTGGAAGTACTATTAGTGACTACAGAATTAACCGTATGAGCATTGATCGTTGGACTACTTTAGCTCAGGTTAAAAAATGGATTGATGATGCAAAATCTAATCATGAATATTTAGTATTAAATTTTCATACATTTAGTGCTGCTCGTAGTACAGATGAAAATATTAGCCCTGAATTATTTTTAGAAATAATTCAATATATCGATGCTAGTCAAGTACTGGTACAAACTGTATCTGAAGCTGTAGAGAGTATTAACACTACTCAACTTAGCGAAGAAATAAAAGGCTTTCCAAGGATAAGCCTATTACCTATTGCTCAAGTAGATCGTATTACGCTCATTGATCCACGAAGACAGGATTTTGGTGTTGGTCTTGCGCAGACTGTCTATAGCAACCCAGGCGCTACATATTTAGGTCAGGAGTTACAGTTCTTGGCTAACTATAACGATGGTAACTATGCATTAAAGGGTGGTTTGGGTATTGGAGTATTAAGTGGAAAAAACTATTTAGTTGGTGATATGACAGCTATGAAATTTGTGAATGCAAATAGCTTAATTGCATTTGGGGTCTACGGTGATGTAGTCAATTCAGTTTTAGGTCTTCAACAAGGTGTTACTCAGCAGGGATGGAATATTGGAGGAGATCTATACAACGATTATGGAGGCCTATCGCTTAGCGGAACTCAAAGCTATTTCACGCAAGGAAATACTCAAACTGGTGGAACTGCAAAAATTTATGCGATGACTGCTTACGAGGGCGTACACATTTACATTAAGGACCGTTACTATATTAATAGTCAGGCAGATACTCCACTTTTCTATTCTCCACAATACTATCAGAGACTTACTACTGGCCTCGGCTGGCGAAAGGTTCTAGGTGAAAATATATATAGTGGTTGGGTTGATGCTGGACAAGCTAATGCTGCAGG
The DNA here is from genome assembly GCF_018687695.1 of Polynucleobacter sp. MG-6-Vaara-E2. Classification (NCBI taxonomy): domain Bacteria; kingdom Pseudomonadati; phylum Pseudomonadota; class Betaproteobacteria; order Burkholderiales; family Burkholderiaceae; genus Polynucleobacter; species Polynucleobacter sp. MG-6-Vaara-E2. The sequence goes on along the minus strand of NZ_CP061303.1, from coordinate 1,545,815 downwards.
AACAAAAATCTTTGCTGGCTCGGGAAGGTTCGCTTTAGACCATGTTCAAAATAAGGCAATCACTTATGGTGTAGCACTTGGCACTGATATCAGTGCGGCTAGTAATTATCAGTACTATTATTTGGATGCGCATTTTAAATACACTTTTTAATCGAAAATAGGCAATGAGTTTCCTTAATTTGATGCAAACGGTGTGCGTTAAGCCATAGCAAGAATATAGAGATATCAATACTAATGTTGAGTTCGCGGCTACGAGCCCAGTAGCATCAAATGATTATTACTTTAAGACTCGGGCAGGTTATGGAAAGTCTGCTAGGTTTTTAGGGCCTAATTACTTTTATCGCTATGTGATGGAAGAGTTGATCATCCCGTTTTAATATCATGCCCTCTTAAGGGGGGGGGTAGAGGCGCCCCAAAAGGCAACACGATTTCGCCCTTCATTTTTAGCTTGATACATTGCTAAGTCAGCCTGATTGAGTAATTCATTTAAAAGTATGTCCTGCTTATATTCCATGTTTTCATTCGGGTTAAAAATCGTTCCCCCAATACTAATTGTGATTTTTATTGAGGAAGAGGAGCTTGTTTCATTTGCCGTATTGGCTATGTGTTCGCGCAAACGCTCGGCAATTTGAGCAGCCCCTGTAGCATCTGTTTCTGGTAAAAGAATTAGAAATTCTTCCCCCCCAATACGGCCAACCGTGTCGATGGAGCGAAGGACTTCTTGGGATTGCCTTACTAAATTAATTAAAACTTCATCGCCAACATGATGACCAAGCTGATCATTTACATCTTTAAAATGATCAATGTCCATTTCTAATAAAGCAAAAGAGTGTTTATTTCTACGCGAGCGTTCAATTTCTTCCGAGACTCGATAGAGTATTTCAGTGCGACTTAAACTATTAGTGAGGGGGTCGTGCTGAGCAAGAGTTTCGAGCATCAGTTGATTGTTATCAGACTTGATAATTAATTTCCTAAGTCCAAGAACGCCGAGCAATAAGAATCCTGAAATTGGCAGTGACAATATTGCGTCTAATAAGTCGAAGCGACCAGACTCAAAGATATGAAATATTGGACCAATTCTTCTGCCAATCATTAAGCCAAGACCAGTAGCTAAAAATAACCAGCCCCAGCGATATATCGTTACTGAATGTCGAAATAATGACAGGCTAATAAGCGAGGCAAAGACCTGGCAGAGTAGTGATAAGCAGTAAAGGCCAATTGTTATATACAAAGCGTGCCTTAAATTTCATGATTAGATTAGATAGATTACAACTAAAAATTTAAAGAAAGTCCATAGATACAAGAACTAATGGGTATACACTGAACAAAAGGGTGAGGAATTCCACAAAACTCACAAAAACAGCGTATGACAGATGAATTAAGCAAAGAGCAGATAGTTAAACAGTCAGAACTTCGCTATAGGCGATTATTTGAGACCGCTCAAGATGGCATCTTGATCCTTGATTTTCAAACAGGCGTTATTCAAGACGCTAATCCATTTATTACTAACCTACTAGGCTTTACGAGGGATGAGCTCATCGGTAAAGAGTTATGGGAAATTGGCGCAATGGTAGATAAAGCCGCGGCCTTAACGGCATTTACTGTGCTTAAAGACAAAGGCTACATACGATATGAAGATTTGCCATTAAAAAGAAAAGATGAGCAAATTATCAATGTAGAGTTCGTCAGCAATGCCTATGGCGTTAATGGCGATCGTGTTATTCAATGTAATATTCGCGACATTTCAGATAGAAAAAAACTTGAAAAAGAATTGCTTGAGTATCAACACTCCGTCAATATTTCTATGAATGAAATGGTTGATACTCTTGCCAACGTCATTGTTGCTCGTGATCCCTATACTGGCGGACATCAAAAGCGTGTAGCAAATTTAGCTGTAGCAATTGCTGCCGAAATGAATTTACCTTTACATACAATTGAGGGTATTCGTATGGCCGCTTTAGTTCACGATATTGGAAAAATTACCATACCCGCAGAAATTCTAACGAAGCCTATTGCCTTAAGTAACTTTGAGGTGGCAATGTTAAGAAACCATGTTCAAGCCGGTTACGATATGCTCAAACATATTCACTTTCCCTGGAATATTGCTCAAACAGTTTTACAGCATCATGAGCGTTTAGATGGCAGTGGCTATCCCAACGCAATTAAAGGCGATGTAGTCTGTGAAGAGGCCCGAATTCTGGCTGTGGCAGATACTGTAGAGGCAATGTCATCAGATCGTCCTTATAGAAAAGGTAAGGGTATAGATGCCGCATTAGAAGAGATTGCTATGGGTAGTGACAAGCTATTTGATGCTGATGTAGTTAAGGCTTGCTTAAAGGTATTTAAAGTCGATGGATATGCATTCCCACCACTAATTTAAAGAAATTTTTTGGAATAAGGATTGGCGGTCATTGTTCAATCAAGCGTTACTTAAAGTAACGCTCGTTCACCCAAAAGTACTTTGGAGCAACGAAGTGTTAGATGGTTGCTCTAAAATCCTTTGGTTTTGAAAACCAAAGAGTGAGAGAGCTCTTTTAGTACATGCGTGAATTTGCTTACACATTTGCTTACACACCGACACTGACCACCCGCAGACCCCCTGTTTATAATGGTCTACCTTGGATGTCTGCTCTCATAATCCTTTGGTCCCAGGTTCAAGTCCTGGTGGGCCCACCAGAAAAGCAAACCCTCATCAGCAATGGTGGGGGTTTTGTATTTTGGGCTTCAGAGTCTATTGACTTACTTGAGCATTAAATATGCCAATAAGTATGGTTGGAGATGCTGTTTTGCCGTTCTTACTCTTGATGCCCTTTTCAAGAGTCGTACTTTTAAAGGGCGCTACTCAATTAGGTTGCCTCTACCCAATCTGCCCTTAATAAGGTCAATCCCATATTTGATAACAGCTACAAATAGTATTGATCCCGCAACGTCTCCACAAAACATGGCAACAAAGTGATTCCAGCTTCCCGAATCTAGGCCTCTAACCACAAACCATAATTGATGTAACCCCGAATTTAGTAAAGAGTAAGCTAGGATAACTATTAAAAGTTGCTTTAATGAAATATTACTCAGATCAGGCTCAACGTTTAGGTTGTGAATCACAAAATGCCTACCTAATAGTGGAGCTAATCCACAGATGACGGCTATTCCCATGGTTGAGATCGAATCTGCTTCAAAAAAGCCAATGTAATTAATAAATATAGAAGCTGCGGCTAAACCTAAAGCCCCAGAGTAATCAAGGATAAGAGTAATAAAGATGCGAATACCGGCTGGTAGAAAAATCCAATTTACACCTCTAGCTTCTTCCAGTGGGGTAGTAATGAATTGATTGAAATAAAAGAATGCTATGTAAAGAGTAGCGCTAACAAATATTTCAAAGAGAAATTGGCCTAAAGCCTTTAAATACGGCATTGAATAATTATGGATTTTAAAAATACATAGCACACTAGTGTTTACCCTGCGGGGGGGTAAAATTGACCGCATGAAAGCTATTAAACCTTCAGCCTACGCCCGATTTCTGAATGCCTTGGACTCTTTGGATCGTATGAGCCCAAGTAAGAAATTAGACTCTGTTGAGGAGCAACTCCTCAATCATATTTATCTTGCTTCTGTAAATGGCGAAACACTGCTGGTTGGTGATGTCATCCTGCTCGAGAAATTTGGATCTCAAGCAACTCTTCATGGGCGCCTTAAGAATTTGGTCAGCAAAGGCTTTATCCAGCTTGTCGACGATAAGGCTGATGGTCGCAGAAAGTCGGTTCACATTACCGCCAAAGCTGAAAAGTACTATCAACAATTATCTGAATGTTTGAGCAAGGCAACCAGACTTTAAGTCTTTATAAAGTCTATAAAAATTCAAAATATTTCTTGTAAATTTAAGTAACGATAGTTCTAGAGTTTTTCTAAGTAAGCCGATAGCATTCTCAAATGCATTTTTGGCCAACACTTCACCTCATTAAATTCAAGACCTCTCACGGCTTTAAAGGGTTAATTGCGACCTTTATTGCATTGGTTTTAGCTGGGAATGTCTCGTCTCAGGCTTCTCTAGGTGGAGCTCGTGAGTCAACTGCCAATGCGGTTACTTGCCATAAGTCCTCTATAAAAGAGCCGCTTACCTTCTATGGCAATCCTATGGATACATTTACGCTATATGATGGTTCAAGGTGGAAAGTGTCAAGCAGTGGGGCGTATGAATATAATCCTATCCGCTATCGAAATGTTCTTATTTGCCCCAGTGAGGAGCTGTTAGTAATAGACAAGAGAGCCTTATCAGTTTCAAGGCTGAATCAATAGGCATCACGATAGAAAGCTAGGTTTGGGCATCCTAGGCCCTCCTCAATTCTGCCTAGGGCCACCAAGAATCTCTATAGCCATCTTATTGGCTATTTATTCAATTGACGATTTGTTGTAGGCTGTGCGGCGATCCTGATGCCATCTGAAACAAAAGGCTTAACTCCGAGTGCAATATGCAGCTCGTGGGGATAAATCTTCTTGCCATTAGTAATTACTGTAGAAATCTTTCTAATATCTTCAATATTGGTGGTTGGGTCGCCATCGATAATGATTAGATCAGCAAGTTTATTTACCTCAATAGTGCCTCTGTCATGTAGCGTGTTAGTAACTTTAGCTCCACTCCATGTTGCGATTTGAAGAGCTTTTGCAGGAGAGATTCCAGCCTTCACATAAAGCTCTAATTCACTATGTAATCCAAATCCTGCCAAGGTATCGGTGCCAGCCACAAGAGTTACTCCGTTCTGATGTAGTAGACCTACAAGCTCGACCATCTTATTGTATGAGTTCTTATATCTATTTGCAGTTGCGGTATCTGGAATATTCATCGTTCCAGTTTTAAAGCTGCGCTGAAGATCTGGCGGTAAATGTTCGGCAATGCTCGCAAAAGGATCTGCCATTTCGCCATCTTGTTGCTTTATAAAATCAAAAGCGGATAAGGTTGGATCTATGGTGATTTCTTTATCTTTGAGTAATTTAATAAACTCTCTTACTTCTTGAGAATCAAAGTCTATTGAGCCGGTTTGCTCGGCTGGTAAATAAAATCTTTCTAATGTTCTTGTGTCTGTCTCATTACTTGCTAAAAAGTTGAGTACTACTTGATTGACGTGGTTTAGCTCATTAAATCCAGAATTAATCGCTTCATCAGCTTTCATAAAGCCAGGAACATGACCGCCAACCGTCATTCCCTTGTCGTGGGCATAGGCACTGGTTTCCTTGACGAATTCTTTTGGAAAAGAGCTGTAGATTTTGATGTGACGATAGCCATGCTCCGCATACCAATCAACTGCCTCCTTGGCTTGCTCAAGAGTCTCAATCATGATTCCATCAGACGATGCATATTCACTTTTACCCTCTATGAAGCCAGCAGGGATAATGTGTGGAAAAAGCAATCGATCATTCCGACTATCTCTAATGATCTCTTGAACTTCAGTATTTGAATTACCCATGTCACGAACTGTTGTTACACCGGCAGATAAGTGATACAAGCCCGACCATTTATTGATGTGAGTATGCATGTCAAATAATCCGGGTAAAAGCGTTTTTCCAGTACCGTCTATAGTGTCACCCTTAAACTCAAGCAGAGAATTCGCGGGGGTTATGTTTACTATTCGTTTATCCTCAATCAATACATCATGAGGTTCTGTTAAGAATGCATTCTTACTATCAAATAGACGAATATTTTTAATTAAAAAGGGTCTATAGATTGGGTGTTGGAGTTGTTGAGCCTTTTGAAAGAGAACCCTTTGGTTGGCTAAATTTTGTTTTTCACTGAGTACTGTGAGGTTCTCCTCCCAACCCTTTTCAACTAGGTATGAATAGCCCGGAATAATAGCGGCAAATAATCTGGGATTCTTTCCCGAAGTTGCCCAAATAAAATCTGGCTTTAGACCTATGCCAACCTGCATCATCAGCTTCACTTTTTGCTGATGTAAGCCTTTTGTGAGGGTTATCTCATCAAGCACTTCTTGTTTGAGTCCACCCGATGGTAATAGCGGTAAATAATTATTTTTACTCTTACTGAGGGCGCCGATCATTAAAGAGTTCACCTCCCAAGAAGAATTCATGGGGAGATAAAAACCACTTCGGTTTATGTTTCTTGAGCCATCCTCAGAATTGGAGTGCCATTGAATTAAATTATTTTTGTTTACAAAACTCTCATTGACCTCTCCGCCCATTTCAGATGTGCCTGAAACGCGATAGTGCTTCATCGTTCCATCCGAGGCCAAAATGATTTTTTCTTTTAGCGTTGGCCCCCTGCCATTTTCTTTAAAGTCAAAGTCAACCTCGACCTTATTGCCATGACGTTTGACAATCTGATGGCCTGCTTTGGCCCCATTTTCGAGAAGAATGACGTACTCCACCTCTGCAGAATTTGCTAGCACGGGAACCCATATTAATAAAAGGGTTAACAAGACGTTTCGAGAGAAGAGCATGAGATACAGGGGGCTAGAGCAAAGAGTGCAATATACGCAATCTTTATTACCTGGACATTACATTAATTCATTAATTCGGATTTCCAGGGCCTACTGGTTAGACCACTTTGCTTTTGGTGGACTGAAGTTTATGACAATCCATATTATGAATTCATGATCTAATGCAATTCAATATGAGTACTAAACGTTGGCAGATGCGCAGAAATTGCGCTCTCACTCCAAAGCAGTTGTTGCAGTTTTATATCGTATTGGTCTGCCTATCGTTAATCGTGGCAACTGGATTTTTCCTTGCTGGCGTCTGGATGATTCCCATCTTTACTGCTTTAGAGTTAGCCGCAGTAACCATTGGTTTTTTCATTTACTGTAGGCACGCATTAGATTGCGAAACAATCGAAGTTGAGGGTAAACGTCTTTTAGTGAAAAAGTTCATTGGGTATAAGGAGGCGATTTATGAATTCAATACCCAATGGGCGAAAATTGAACCACCCATTGAAAAATCCAAAACGTTTCACATAAGCCAGTCAGGTTTACGCGTTGAGCTTGGTCAATTTATCAGGGAGGAGCAACAGATTGCCTTGATCGCCCAAGTGCGTGCGCATCTAGGATGATTTTGAGCCGCACAGGCGCCATGCCACCAAAGCGCTAAAGAAAATTTGAGCGCAGATCAATAGAAGTGTGAGGCCATTTAATATTGCAAAGTAGTTTGCAAAAGGCGAGAGCATTACTGGCATGCCATCCTGAAGCGCTGTTTCCCTGAGGTAATCCATGCGGGGGATTAATAAAAAACTTGCAAGAGCAACACATAAAATCAATATTAGTGATGGTAGCCGTGTTGTCTTGAGAGTTGATATCCCTCTTTTGATCAAGAGGTTTGAGAGGCTCATGATGACAAATGCGCATCCTAAAAAGTAATACGAGAGATGCTGAATGATGAGGTGAGCCAACATCCCGCCTGCCTGAGAGTCTTCCATTGAGAGATAAGCGATGAGGCAGCCAAAAGCCTGAGCAATTGTCCCTCCCGCAATCAGCAGGGCGAGTAGACGTAATAGTCGAAGTGAAAGGCTGTGTTGGGTTTTGGGGGATTCAACCATGGGGTAATAAGGGTTAATTAGTGCGCTGCAGCAGAAAGCTTGAATCGGTTTCATACTAGCCCTAATCTCACTTTTTTGCCAAATAACACCATGGAAGTTACTAAAGCAGTCAAGGTTGCCCTTAATACCTTAGTTGACATTGCGAGCCATTCAAGCAATGGTCGGCTGGTGCCCGTGCCAGAGATAGCCCAAAGATTGCAAATGTCGATTAGTCGTATTGAGTTGTTGCTTAGACCTTTGCGGGAATCCGGATTGGTTGTTGGAATCAAAGGACGCACTGGAGGCTACCAGCTGTTAAAAGACCCTCGCATCATTACGATAAAAGACATTGTGTTAGCGATGAATCGTATCAAAAAGAGAAAAGTAGAGGTATCTGATATTGCAAAAGATCTCTATCAGTCATTAGAGACTTACATGATGAATTGCATCTCCAACGTCACATTGGCCTCTGCTATTAAAGATTACGTTCCTCGCTTTAGCGAAGTTCAAACAGCGCCCGAAAGAAAGCCTTATTTCCCCGCTCATTCTGAGGTAAAGGTAAAGCAAGATAAAAGGCCTAAAGGGGAAATTCAAAAGGTGGTGAAGAGTGCATTTAAAAAGGTAGAAGAAGCTCCTCGTGGACCCAATTCTATTTTTAGCTTTGCCGATTACCTCAATAGAAACTCGCCAGCAAACTAAGCTGATAAAGTCATTCGCAGTGGACATTCAAGAGGTTTCGTATCCTGATTTGGCATTTGTCGATATCGAAACTACGGGATCACACTTTGATCGAGATCGTATCACTGAGATTGGTATTAAAACGCTTGCCAGCAATCAAATTGAGGTATGGGAGCGTTTAATTAATCCACAAACGTTTATTCCGCAAAATATTCAAAGATTGACTGGCATCTCTCCGCACATGGTTGAGAATCAGCCATCGTTTGAACAGATCGCACAAGAGTTAAAAAAGGAGCTCGAAGGAAAAATATTCATTGCTCATAATGCCAGGTTTGATTATGGCTTTATCAAGGCCTCTTTCAAGAGGGTCGGAATCGACTTTAAGCCGAAAGTACTATGTACAGTAAAGCTCTCAAGATTGCTTTTCCCAACGCAAGCTCGCCATAACCTAGATACCATTATTAGCTCCCATGATTTAAAAGTGACTGCTCGTCACCGCGCACTAGGTGATGCAGATTTATTGCTTCAGTTTTGGCGAGTATGTGAATCGAAGTTTGGGAAAGCAAAATTAAATGAAGTGATTCATCAGCTAGTTGGAAATCCGAGTCTTCCTCCCAATATAGATAAGGATTTAATAGATTCGATTCCAGACGCTCCCGGCTGTTACATCTTTTATGGAGAGAATAAAGTTCCCATATACATTGGCAAAAGTATTTCATTGCGCAGTAGGGTGATGGGCCACTTTCAAGGCGCTTTAACGCAACGCAAAGAAATGAAACTCTCTCTGCAGATCAGGGATATCGATTGGATCGAGACTAGTGGAGAGCTAGGTGCTCTTATTCTGGAGTCTAGATTGATCAAAGAGCGTATGCCCAGCATGAATATCAAGCTTCGTCGGTCTAAAGATCTATGTGGGTGGAGCTTGGTAGAGGATCAGGCTGGTGTGCTCATACCTACATTGGTGACACACCATCAACTAACACCTGGTTTACAAGATAACTTATACGGTTTGTTTTACAGCAAACGAGAAGCACACTCTTATTTAAAGGCGATAGCCAAAAAATATCACCTTTGTGAGGTATTGCTTGGTTTAGAGAAGCGGGTTGAGGGTAAGTCATGCTTTGGTTATCAGGTCAAGCAGTGCAGCGGAGCATGTCTTCAGCTCACCCCAATACCTTTGCATAATTTGCAACTCAAGACTGCGTTAGAGCTATTTAAAGTACAGGTATGGCCATATGCTGGACCCATCGCCATTAAAGAAGGCGGTGAGATGATCGTCATTGATAAATGGTGCTATCTTGGTACTGCTATTAATCAAGAAGAGCTTTATGAGTTGGCTGCATCGGGTGAGGCAGAGTTCGACCTCGACATCTATAAGATAGTCAAAAAAGCCTTATCGGGAGCTTACAAAAAAGATGTGGTGCCGGTTGCAATTGAATAGGTAAGCCAAAAGCGTGTTGGTTGGGCATATATTTCATTTGCTTGTTATTCTTTGGAATGAATTCAATACCCACATCACAGTAAATGAATATCAATTCTGACTACAGCCAGAGAGTGGTAATTAACCATCACGACTTGCCATGGATCCCAAGTCCACAATTGGGCGTGGAGCGGCGCATGCTTGAGCGTATAGGTGATGAGGTAGCAAAAGCAACTTCAATCGTACGCTACCAACCCGGGTCTCAATTTCAATTGCATTCCCATGATTTGGGTGAAGAGATCTTCGTTTTAGATGGGGTTTTTAGTGATGAGACGGGAGATTATCCTGCGGGCACTTATTTAATGAACCCACCAGGCTCTTCGCATGCACCATTTAGTAAGGAGGGTTGCATTCTCTTTGTAAAACTCAGACATTTAGGGCCAGACCAAGTTGAGCGAGAAGTGATTGATACAAAGATGGCATCATGGTATCAAGGTATGGTTCCCGGTCTTCATGTGATGCCTCTGATGCAGCAGGGAAGTGGATCAACTCTTGTGCGCTGGGCGCCTCAAACTTATTTCAATCCCCATAAGCACTATGGGGGCGAAGAAATTTTTGTAGTCGATGGCGTATTTGAGGACGAGCATGGGCGCTATCCAGCAGGTTCATGGGTCAGAAGTCCACACATGAGCTTGCATCAACCTTTTAGCAAAGAGGGCTGCACAATCTTTGTAAAGACTGGACATTTGCTCTAGTAGAGATTCCAGGATTTAGAATTTACTGATGAATACAAAACTCAAAAGCATTGCTATTTTTTGCGGGTCTAATTTTGGAACTAGACCAATCTATAGAGAAGCAGCTATTAGCCTTGGTCAACTGTTAGCAAGGGAAGAAATTACCTTGATATACGGGGGAACTCAAACAGGATTAATGGGTGTGGTGGCTGATGCTGCTTTAGATGCAGGAGGCAAAATCATTGGCGTGATTTATCAGGGCTTACATGCGCGCGGCCAATCTCATCCAGGTTTATCTTCTCTAGAAATTGCTGAAGATCGACGCCAAAGAAGGGCGCGCATGATTGAATTGTCAGATGCATTTATCGCGCTGCCTGGAGGCTTAGGAACCCTAGAAGAATTATTTGAAGTGGCTACCTTAACGCAAATCGGTGATCACTCAAAACCCTGTGGTGTTCTCAATATCGATGGTTTTTATGATCCCTTAGCAGATCAATTGCATCGTGCAGTCGCTGAAGAGTTTATGAAGCCGGAGCACCGCGATATGATTTTGATTAAACCTACAGCCCAGTCTTTGATTGAGGGCTTATCGACTTGGCAACCACCAGTCATTACTAAATGGATTAATCAACCCAAGGCCTAGATATGAAAAATGCCAACCCTAGGGTTGGCATTTTGCTGTGTGCTTGTTGATTTAGTCTTACTTAATCCAGCTAATAAAGCTTTCTTTAGGGCGTCTCACTTTCTTGAGTTTGACTAACCAGTCTTCATCTTCCTTGCGGTATCCTAGTGGCAGCATGACTACGCTACGCAAACCTTTTTCTTTGAGATTAAGGATTTCATCTAAGGCCTTAGGGTCAAAGCCTTCCATTGGCGTGGAGTCCACTCCAAGTTCAGCTGCTGCGATCAAGGCGGTACCTAGGCCAATATAAGCTTGCTTTGCAGTGTGAATAAAATTAACTTCAGGGCCTTTAGCAGGGTAATTCTTTAAGAGCATTTGGCGATATGCAACGCCAGCATCATTCTTAAAGTTACGAACAGTCTCAGTCATATCAAAAGCGTCGTTGATGCGCTGAGCGGTGTAATCATCCCAAGCGGCAAAAACAACTAGATGGGAGCAATCAGTGATCTGCGACTGGTTGTTCGCAATGGCTTTGATCTTTTCACGCAGATCCTTATTGGTGATGACAATCAACTCATAAGGCTGTAAACCACTGGAGCTGGCGGTGAGTCTTACAGCATCTAGTATCTCCTCTACTTTTTCTGTTGGGACTGACTTACTTGCATCCATCTTCTTAGTGGCATAGCGCCACTGTAGCTTTTCTAAGAGACTCATTTACTTTCCTTTGGTTGATTGGATTAACGATTGACGATATTAGCTGAACTTTTTCATCTTGGCTTGAGCAAAGATGGCTACAGACCATGCTCTATCAAGTGCTGACTAAGTAAAGCGCAGGCTGGTGATTGATAGCCATTGGCTTTCATGGCGAGCAAGAGGTCACGCTTCGCCCATGCATCTTCAAGGCGGATGACTTTTAAATCCATCGCCTTGATTTGGGGTGCGCAGGCCTGGAGAGGCAGAACTCCGACGCCAAGATTCACCGCAATCATTTGGCACATCGCATCATAGCTTCTTACCTGAATACGCAGTCGCATCTGTTTACTGAGTCGCTCTGCTTGTCGAGAGGTCAGCTCCAGTAATGAGCTGCCGCGGTTAAGGCCGACAAAGTCATAGTCAAGACTCTCTTCAAAACTAATACTCTTTTTATTTTTGATTGGGTGAGCTTTACTACAAACAATCACAAGCTCATCATGCCCAATCACTTGGGTATCAAGCCCTGCAGTTGGAGTGCCATCAGCTAGTACGCCAATATCTGCAATGCCATCAAGCAGGGCTTGCACAATATCGCCACTCATTTGCTCTTCAACTTCCACCTGAATTTCAGGATGTTGTTTTAAGAAGCTCGCTAAAGCTGCAGGCAAAAATTCTGTGAGTGATGACATATTTGCCCAAAGACGCACATGACCTTTGATGCCTTTGGCATACTCGCCCAATTCATTGCTAAATTGCTCAAAGCCTTGAAAAAGTCTGAGCGCATGCTGCATAACGGCATGGCCAGCTTGAGTGAGAGTGACCCCTTTGGCTGATCTATCTAAAAGCATCAAACCAACGATTTCCTCGAGCTCGGAAATTCTCCTGCTTGCCGCTGAGAGTGCCAGATTACATTCATGAGCCCCTTTGGTGATGCTGCCGGACTGGGCAATTGCGCAAAAGAGCTTGAGGGTGACAAAGTCCACTCTGGCAGGGTTAATTTGGGGTTTCATAGGGCTATTCTAGCCAAGCCTTCGCAAAATGAGAAGGCTATCTGATTTCATAGCAATTCCCAAGCCCCCAAATGGAGGTTATTTTCTTGGTATTGCAAATTTAGATAGACGAGGATGCTGGATGGAGCCACTCTCAGGATTAAAGGTAATTGAAATGGGGCAGCTCATAGCCGGTCCATTTGCCGCTAAAACATTGGCTGATTTTGGAGCTGATGTAGTCAAGATTGAGCCGCCCAAGGTTGGTGATGCTTTGCGTAAGTGGCGCCTATTAAAAGATGGCACCTCTGTCTGGTGGCAAGTGCAGTCTAGAAACAAGCGTTCACTCTCATTAGATTTGCGTCAAGCAGAAGCCCAAGACATCGTCAGAAAGCTCGCAACAGAAGCAGATATTCTGATTGAAAACTTTCGCCCCGGAACATTAGAGGGTTGGGGGCTTGATCCAGAAAAATTACTCGAGCTCAATCCGAAGTTGATCATCCTCAGAATTAGTGGCTATGGACAGACTGGTCCATATAGAGATAAGCCAGGCTTTGGGGTTGTAGCTGAAGCCATGGGTGGCCTGCGCCATTTAACTGCTGAGCCAGGAAGGGTGCCTGTTCGTGTTGGCATCAGTATCGGCGATACCTTAGCGTCGCTCCACGGTGTGATTGGAATCTTGCTAGCGTTGCAGGAGCGTCACCGTAGCGGTAAAGGTCAGGTTATCGATATTGCGTTGTATGAAGCGGTATTTAATTGCATGGAAAGTTTGTTGCCAGAGTACAGCGCCTTTGGAGAGGTAAGGCAAGCTGCTGGTAGTGCGCTCCCCGGAATTGCGCCTACCAATGCCTATCTTTGTGCTGATGGTGGCTATGTATTAGTTGCAGGTAATGGCGATAGTATCTTTAAGCGCCTTATGAAGTTGATTGGTCGCGATGATTTAGGCAATGATCCACAACTAGAAAATAATGAAGGCCGCGTGAAGAGAGTGGTGGAATTAGATGCTGCAATTGGTGAGTGGGCAAAAACTGTTAGCACTGATAAAGCAGTAGAAGCGCTCGATTCTGTAGCGGTGCCTGCAGGCCGTATTTATACCGTAGCTGATATTGCAAATGATCCGCACTATAGAGCCCGTGAAAATATTCAAACGATCAAAATGCAGGATGGAAGTAGTCTTGAAGTGCCAGGCGTATTGCCGAAGCTTTCGCGCACCCCAGGCTCGATTAAAACCCTTGCACCGAACATTGGTCAAAACACCGACGAGATATTGCAAGAAATTGGTTTGAATGAATCTCAAATTGCCAGCTTGAAAGAGCGCGGCGTAGCATTTACTCAATAAGAAAATACGATGACCAGAATATATTTCAATGATGTTGTGACTAGAGATGGCTTTCAGATTGAGCCAAACTTTATTCCCACTGAAGATAAAGTAAAGCTCATTAATGGCTTAAGTGAATGCGGCTTTGCAAAAATAGAAGTTACCTCATTCACATCTCCCAAGGCGATACCGATGCTTAGGGATGCGGAGGAAGTGATGGGAAAAATCAAGCGCGTTCCTGGGGTTGAGTACACCGTGCTGGTTCCCAATTTACGTGGAGCCGAACGGGCATTTGAATCCCGGGCTGACGAGTTCAATTTAGTCATGTCAACCTCCGAGACTCACAATCTCGCCAATCTTCGGATGACAAGAGAGAAGAGTTTTGCTGGGCTGGCAGAAGTGATTCGATATGTTGATGGCAGAACGCCTATCAACGTTTCTTTATCGACTTGCTTTGGATGCCCGATGGAGGGCGATGTCCCTCAACAGGTTGTGGAGGAGTTCGCTAAACGTTTTGCTGATCTTGGTGTGCGAGGTTTAACCATTTGCGATACAACAGGCATGGCTAATCCTGTACAAGTACAGCAAATGTCTGAGGCTTTGCAAAAGCAATTTCCAGCGATGCAACTGACGATGCATTTTCATAACACCAGAGGTATGGGCCTTGCGAACGTCCTAGCTGCAGTTCAATCTGGCATTACGCGATTTGATGGCTCGCTTGGAGGGTTAGGTGGCTGTCCATACGCCCCTGGAGCTAGTGGCAACATCTCTAGTGAAGATGCTATCCATATGCTTGATGCAATGGGATATGACACCGGAATGGATATTCCTAAGTTGTTAGTTCTTGCGCGTGAATTGCCAGAAATCGTCGGGCATATCGTTCCTGGACAAGTTGCTAAAGCAGGACGCTCTTGCGATTTACATCCAGCGCCTTCCTATATCAATGAATTGAAGTGAGGTAAACATATGATCGACCATTTGGATCATTTAGTACCTACTACCGCCAATGAGGCAGCCTGTGTTGACTTCTATACAAGAGTGCTAGGCATGAAGCTTGAGTCATTTATCGGCGGTACTCCGCCAGTTGAGCGTAAAGCCTTTAAGTTCGGCAATCAAAAAATCAACCTACACATCAAAGGCAAAGAGTTTGAGCCGAAAGCAGCTATACCAACACCTGGCTCACTAGACCTTTGTTTCATTGCTGACCGACCTTTAAATGAGGTGGTTGAGCAATTGGCAAAAGCCCAGTGGCCAATTATTGAAGGTCCAGTGGTACGAACCGGCGCGACATCCAAGATCAATTCAGTCTATGTTCGTGATCCGGATCAGAATCTTATTGAGATCAGCGAGATTATTTTGTAATTTATTCATTTCTGATGCAGATTTAAACTCTCTCCAGAAATGGCGATGTTTTTTGTTTTTGGTTCGCAAATGCATGGTGGATCCACCAATCGATCCGCAGGTGGAAAAGCTATTCTGAAGCAGCGTATTCCATTTGATTAGCCGCGACCAACAAAGGGCATATTCGTTGCCATAATGGTCATATTCAAAATATTGCTCTCTAGGGGCAGTTGGGCCATATGTAATACTGCTTCACCTACATGATCAACATCCATGCGTGGCTCCACTTTGATGGAGTGGTCTGCCTGAATAATGCCAGCGGCCATACGTTCAGTCATTTCTGTAGCAGCATTGCCAATGTCAATTTGTCCACAAGCAATATTAAATGGTCTGCCATCTAGGGCAATCGTTTTAGTTAAGCCAGTTATTGCATGTTTAGTGCTGGTATACGGCGCAGACATCGGTCTTGGGGCATGAGCAGATATTGAGCCGTTATTAATAATGCGACCACCCTGAGGTGATTGTGCCTTCATCATGCGGATTGCCTCTTGAGAGCATAAAAATGCTCCGCATAAATTCGCATTGACGACATTCATCCACTGTTCGTAAGTGAGCTCTTCCATGGGGATAGCAGGGGCGCCAATGCCAGCATTATTAAAGAGCACGTCAATACGCCCAAATTTGTCCTTAAGAGCTGCAAAGAGCTTCTTGACTTGATCTGGCTTGCCGACATCACACGTAACTGCTAAGCAATTTTCTGCTGTACCGCCAATATCCACAATCGCTTTTTCTAGCTTATCAAGATTGCGCCCTGTGAGTACAACTTTATAGCCACCTTTTAAGAGTGCCTTGGCTGCTGCTCTGCCAATTCCAACGCCAGCACCGGTAACGAGTGCTACTTTTTGATTTGCTTGAGTCATGAGGTCTTTCTATATTTGTCTCTAATGAATTTTTTATTAATTTTATCTTCTGCAAGTCTACGCTTTAATGCGTGCACTCTTGCGGGTTTTTTCAAAGAAGTGGTCAGGCTTAGATTTAACCCACTGAATAAAACGTTGCATTTCTGGATGCTCTTGAAGTGCTGACGCGGTATGAAGATGGGTGGCTAGCTCAGTCTCGGTAAATAGTGCATGAATTTGACGATGGCAAATACGGTGTAGATACTCCGTTGTTTTGCCGCCCTTAGATTTCGGCACAAGATGATGCGCATCTTTTTGGGATTCTGGGATAGGACGATCACAAATAGGGCAGATAACTTCTTGAGCCTTAGGTATTAGCTTAGGCTCTAAAGAAATCAGTTTTTGTCGAATTTTTCCAATCATTGGTATTTGGCGTTTGATAGGGTGCCATGCCAGTTTATTAAATAAGTCTTAAACTTGCACTGTGCCAAGATTCTCTCCAAAAACACTTTCTGAATCCGATATTTCCCGCCTAATTGAAATGGCTTGGGAAGATCGCACTCCATTTGATGCAATCGAGCAGTCGTTTGGCTTATCAGAGTCTCAAGTCATCCAATTAATGAGGCACGAGCTCAAAAGAGGTTCGTTTGAGTTATGGCGTAAACGCGTGACTGGCAGAGCAACAAAACACGTCGCTTTAAGAAGTAAGTTAGTCGACCGCGCTTATTGCTCAACCCAATATAAACACAAATGAAATCTTCTAAAAGACTGGTTCTTATTTTGGGGGATCAGCTAGATCTCAAGAGCGCGGCACTAAAAGACTTTAATGTTCAGACAGATGAAGTTCTCATGGTGGAGTCTAAGCATGAGGCTCAGTATGTGTGGTCGCATCAAGCCAAGATCGCTCTATTTCTCTCGGCCATGCGACATTTTGCCCAGTCCTTGCGCGATTTAAATTACCCAATCACTTATATTCAAAACACCTCCTTATCAATCGTTGAGGCCCTCAAAGAAAAGATTCAAAAAGACAACATTACTCACTTAATTTGTCTTGAGCCAGGAGAGTGGCGCCTAAAACAAGAGATTGAGGGCTTGGCTAAAGAGCTTCAGCTGCAGTTGGATATGCGTGATGACGATCACTTTTATTGCTCGCATCAAGAGTTTCTCGATTGGGCATCCGGGAAAAAAGAGTTACGTCTTGAGTATTTTTACCGCTTGATGCGCAAGACCCATCAGATTTTGGTTGATGCAGACGGTAATCCCGAGGGTGGTCAGTGGAATTTTGATCAAGATAATCGCAAGCCATATCCTAAAAAGGGTCCTGGCATCATTGATGATCCTGTGTTGTTTGAGCCTGATGCAGTCACGCAAGAAGTCATTGCTTATGTAAGCCAGACGTACGCTAAACACCCGGGATCATTAGAGGCGTTTCGTTGGCCGGTCACTCGTGATCAAGCATTAGAGGCATTACATTATTTTGTTGAGTATCGCTTGCGTAACTTTGGTGTTTATCAAGATGCAATGTGGACTGATACACCATATGGCTGGCACTCCATACTTTCGAGCTCTCTTAATCTTAAATTGCTCAATCCTCGCGAGGTGATTGCAGCGGTTATCGATGCTTGGAAAAAATACTCCTTAGATTTATCAACTGTTGAAGGCTTTATTCGTCAAATTTTAGGCTGGCGAGAGTTTGTCAGGGGCATGTATTACTTAGATATGCCTAAGATGGCTCAGGATAACTATTACGAGCATCAAAGGGCTTTGCCAAAATGGTATTGGAGCGGAAAAACCAATATGGCCTGCATGAAAGATGCCATTGGCCAGACCATGAAGTATGGATATGCTCATCACATTCAACGTTTAATGGTCACCGGTAACTTTGCTTTACTGGCAGAAATTCTGCCTTCAGCTGTCTGTGATTGGTATTTGGCGGTTTATGTAGATGCCATTGAATGGGTGGAGCTGCCTAATACGGCGGGCATGGCTTTATTTGCTAATGGCGGCCGCTTTACCAGTAAGCCTTACATCGCTAGCGGGGCGTACATTAAGCGCATGAGCAATTACTGTGATTCCTGTAAATACAAACCTGACGTTCGCTTTGGTGAAACTGCCTGCCCAGTTACTACTTTGTATTGGAATTTTTTAATTAAGCATCGCGCTCAATTTGATGCTAGTCCACGTACGCGTTTAATGACGGCGAATCTCAAAAGAATTAGCGATGATGATCAAAAATTGATTGTGCAACATGCTCAGCACGTACTTGCTCACTTAGATGATCTTTAGGATTGCAGATGAGTAGCACATTCAAGGGTAATAAGAGCTATCTACCGAGTAAAACATGCGTTGTTTGCAAAAAAGAAATGACTTGGAGAAAGTCATGGGCAAAAAATTGGGAAATGATTAAGTATTGTTCTGATGCTTGTCGAAAAAAGGCGCCCAAAGATCAGTCTTAATCTAGAAATGAAATTACCAGGGTAATTTTTCGCCTGAGTAAGTTAGAAAACTTCCAGAATCTCCTACCCGAAGATTTTCAATCACCTGAAACATATCCGCTACCGCTTCTTGTGCAGGTCTTCCTATCTGCTCCCCACGAAATGGCTTAGAGAGTCTAGAGTTGACTGTACCGGGATGCATGGCAATCAGAGCAGCATTGGGTTTCGTGCGACCAAGTTCAATTGAAGCTGTTTTGATGAGCATGTTGAGTGCAGCTTTAGATGCGCGATAACTGTACCAGCCACCAAGACGGTTATCTTCAATGCTACCCACTTTGGCTGATAGGGTAACCATGATGCTATTTTTAGGATCGAGTAGTTTAGAAAAAGATCGAATCGTGAGTGCTGGACCAATTGCATTCATTTTCATGAGCTCTATTAATTGTTCAGCATTGAGATCATCCAACTTTTTCTCTGGCATCCAATCAGCGCTATGTAAGACCCCAATCGTATTAATAATGAGCTGAAATGGTCCTTCAGCGGCAAGCGCATTTGCGCAGGCTTCAATGGATGATGGATTTTGATAGTTCAGGGCATGTATAGAGTGGCGATGAATTCCCTCAACTCCTGAGCAATTGGGGTTATTTGTGAGAAGCTCCATAAAAGCAGAGCCAATGGTGCCAGAAGAGCCAATCACTAGGGCGCGAAAAGGGGTTGGGAGGATTTTCAAGAGGTCTTTATAGGCGGTTGTACTGTCAGCCAGTTTATTGAATAAGTCTTACACTTGCTTGATGAGTAACGATTTACAGAAACTGACCTTGTTTTATGATGGTGCATGTCCTTTGTGCCAGGCGGAGATCTTATTTCTTTCTGGTCGCAATCAAGCGGGGTTACTTGATTTTATTGATATCAACTCAGATCGTTACGATCCTGCAAAAGTAGGCGTGTCATGCGAGCAAGCACTAGCTGCTATGTATGGCCAATATGCTGATGGCAAATTAATTCATGGTGCGGTAGTTTTTCCGGAAGCGTATCGCAGGGCCAACTTGCCATTTTTGGCATGGCTATTTTCTAGAAAAGTCGTGCAGCTACCATTAAGATTGGGGTATCAGTTCTTTGCAAAAAATCGCCATGCGATTTCAAGAGTGCTGGGGCCAGGCGCATTGCGCTTGGTGCAGGCCATACATAAGATTAAGAACAAGGTAGGTTGATTGATGAAAATTCAATTCTTATTCATAAGGTTGATCGCTGCTACTTGTTTGATGTGTTCCTTGGTCTATGCCCGCGAACCAGAATATATTAATGAGGCTTTAAATCCTGCCAAAGTTCAAGGAAGTGGTAAGTTAACTTGGTGGGGGTTGCATGTCTATGATGCCACCTTGTATCGTAGCGCTATTCATCATTCTCCAGAGTTTGCCCTGGATTTACGTTACCAAAAATCATTTAGCGGCAATTCAATTGCCAATAGAACTACTGAGGAGATGAAAAAACTGGGAGTGCCAGATGCTCAGGCTCAGGGCTGGGGCAAGCAGTTAGCCACGTTTTTACCGAATGTGGAATCTGGCCAAAACATTACTGCAATCTATATTCCAAAGCAGGGCACCACATTCTATTTTGAAGGCAAGCCACTTGCGCAGATTCCTGGGGCTGATTTTCCAAAAGCTTTTTTTGGTATCTGGTTAGATCAAAAAACAAGCGCTCCAAAACTGCGTGAGCAATTACTCGGTCAAAATTGTCCGCCACCCCTTTTTCAAGAGACTTGTAATTAATGAAAAATATCACTCATAAATTCGCCGTACTGATCTTCTGCACATCATTTTTATTGGGTTGTGCCGGCCCTAAAATTTCCCAATACTCAAACGAAAAGCCTACGCTAGACCTAAGTGAGTATTTTGCCGGCACGATTGATGCTTATGGGATCTTTACGGATCGTAGTGGGGTAGTGGTAAAGCGCTTTACCGTCCTGATTCAAGCTAATTGGCGGGTGGTTGATGGAAAAAAGGTGGGCACCTTGGATGAAAGTTTTGACTATTCAGATGGCACAAAGCAAAAACGCGTTTGGACATTAACCGAGGTATCGCCAGGTAAATATATTGGTAAGGCCGATGATGTTGTTGGGGAAGCAAACGGCTCTTCTGCTGGTAATGCTCTGAATTGGGCTTATACCTTAGCCCTACCAGTAGATGGCACGATTTATCACGTTCAATTTGATGACTGGATGTATCTCGTTACACCCAAAGTGATGATTAATAAAGCTCAAATGAGTAAGTTTGGTATCAATTTAGGTGAAGTGACATTGAGCTTCTATAAACGCTAGGCGTATTCCCTGAGAGTGTTTAGTTTATGTACATGCTAGATTTCTTCTGGGCATAAAGATTAAATAAATCCTATTTTGGAGACATAGATGAAACAACATTCTTTTGTAACGCAGTTTTTAATTGGTTCAATTTTGGCAATCGCATCTTTCAATATTTTTGCACAAGCTACGCCTAAAGATTTCGTAATTGTTAAGCCTGATCAAGTGGTTTGGGGTGATGCGCCTGCGGGAGTAAAAACAGCCGTTTTGTATGGCGACCCAAATAAACCTGGAATGTATGTCGTTCGCAATATCTTTCCAGAAGGCATCATGAGCTCACCCCACTCTCATACTCAAGATCGTTTTGTTACTGTCATTAAGGGTACTTGGTATGCGGGTACAGATGCGAGTTGGGATCCTGCAACTACTTTTGGATTACCAGCGGGTAGCATGATGTTTCATCCAGCTGGCGTAGTGCATTTTGATGGTGCCATCAAAGGCCCAACAGAAATTCAGATTATTGGTATGGGCCCAGTAAGTACTACTCCGGTTTACAAAGATGCACCTCGCTTTGGAAATCCGAAGAAGCTCAACTAAGTCTTTGCCTTACTTAGAAACAAAAACCCCAGAAGCTTCTCTGGGGTTTTTGTTTGCTTCACTGCATTTATAAGAATCGACGCAATGATTAAGCGGCAATCTTGCTTGGCTCTTCTTCTCTAACTGAATGACGAATTAAATAGTCAAATGCCCCAAGCGAAGCTTTAGCACCTTCGCCCATTGCAATAATGATCTGCTTGTAAGGCACTGTTGTGCAGTCGCCTGCTGCAAATACGCCAGGCATCGATGTCTCACCTTTGGCATCAACCAAGATCTCGCCACGTGGAGAGAGATCAATAACCCCTTTGAGCCATTCCGTATTGGGTAGTAGACCAATTTGCACGAAGATGCCTTCGAGCTCAATGGTGTGCTCTGCTTTGGTGGTGCGATCTTCATAACGCAGACCATTCACTTTGCTGCCATCGCCTAATACTTCTTTTGTCAAAGCACTCTTGATTACGGAAACATTGGGAAGGCTAAAGAGCTTCTTCTGTAGCACTGCATCTGCACGCAATTGACTGTCAAATTCAATGAGGGTGACATGGCTCACGATTCCCGCCAAATCAATTGCTGCTTCAACCCCCGAATTTCCACCACCAATCACGGCAACCCGTTTACCCTTGAACAACGGACCATCGCAGTGAGGGCAGTAAGCAACCCCCTTATTGCGATACTCTTGTTCGCCAGGAACATTCATTTCTCTCCAGCGGGCTCCGGTACTGATAATCACGGACTTGCTCTTTAATACTGCGCCATTTGCCATCTCTACTTCAACCGCATCATCGGTTTTGCGTAAGGCGTTTGCGCGTTGCAAATTCATGATGTCGACTTCATAGTCCTTAACATGCTGCTCTAGAGCCTGAACGAGTTTTGGACCCTCTGTATGGGAGACGGAAATAAAGTTTTCGATACCTAAGGTATCCATCACTTGACCACCAAAGCGTTCAGCAACAATGCCAGTACGAATACCTTTGCGTGCAGCATAGATTGCTGCAGCAGAGCCTGCGGGGCCACCGCCAATCACTAAGACATCGAAATCATCTTTGGCATTAAGCTTGGCCGCTTCTTCTTCAGCGCCACCAGTATCGAGTTTGGCAATAATTTCTTCCACGCCCATGCGGCCCTGACCAAACACTTCACCGTTCAGAATGACAGTAGGCACAGCCATGATCTGATATTGGTCTACCAAGTTCTGGAAGAGAGCACCATCAATCATTTCATGCTCAACATTCGGATTGAGGGCTGCCATCAAGTTCAATGCTTGAACAACGTCAGGGCAGTTATGGCATGACAAAGAAATAAAGGTTTGAAAGCGGAATGTGCCATCAAGTTTGCGAATGCGCGCAATAATGTCTTCTTCCACTTTTGGTGGATATCCACTAGCTTGCAGTATTGCCAAGATAAATGATGTCATCTCATGGCCCATTGGTAGGCCAGCAAAAGTAATGCGTGCATCCTCACCGGTTTTGCTGACAGTAAAGCTCGGTACATTTTTTGCCTGACCACCTGTCTTAACAGTAATCTTGTCGGATTGCTCCGCAACTTCATTGAGGAGTTCGAGCATTTGGGCTGAAGCATCCCCTTGATCTAGGCTGGCAGTCAACGTGATCGGTGCAACGATTTTCTCGAAGTACGCTTTTAATTGGGTTTTGATATTGTTATCTAACATGGTGAAATCCTTTGTTTCAATTTCAGTGAGTCTATTGGGCAGGATCTAGTCCTCTCCAATAGACTCTCCGGAGAGAGTCTGATTGGCTATAGGGTTAGATCGATTAGATCTTGCCTACGAGGTCCAAAGAAGGAGTCAAAGTGGCTGCGCCTTCCTTCCATTTTGCTGGGCAAACTTCACCTGGGTGAGCCGCTGTATATTGAGCAGCCTTGAGCTTGCGCAATGTCTCAGAAACGTCACGAGCGATTTCATTAGAGTGAATCTCTGCAGTCTTGATCACGCCTTCTGGGTTGATGATGAAAGTACCGCGCAAAGCCAAACCTGCTTCAGGAATATGAACACCAAAAGCGTTTGTTAATGTGTGTGTTGGATCACCAACCAATGGGAACTTTGCTTTACCAACTGCTGGGGAAGTCTCGTGCCAAACTTTGTGTGAGAAATGAGTATCGGTTGTCACGATATACACCTCAGCGCCTAATTTTTGGAACTCAGCATAGTTCTCAGCTGCGTCTTCAATTTCTGTAGGGCAGTTAAATGTAAATGCTGCTGGCATGAAAATCAAAACTGACCAATGGCCTTTGAGGGTTTCGTCAGTAACGGTGACAAACTTGCCGTTGTGGAAAGCTTCGGTTTTGAATGGCTGAACTGCTGTATTAATAATAGACATGGTGCTCCTCTTGTTAAATAAATTGGGTTAATCAAACATGAAATGCTTTGACAACGGTGTTCATTCTAGGGACTATTTAATTATTTGTATAATGAATAATATCGATATAAATAATCGATTTATTAGATAACAGAAATAGGCTGTGCCTAAAGCGTAGATAATGGCTTTATATAGGCTTAAACGGCACTTTTTAGACTCAAGACAAAACACCATTTATGCAAAATTTACTGAAAAAGTTTTCTCAACTGCTTGCTATCGCTATATTTGGATTGATCCTAGTGGGCTGCCAATCTACTGCCAAAGATGGGAAGCCTCTGACACAGGAGCAGATTATTCAAAAGCGCCAAGCCACGATTGAAATGGCTAAAACAGGCCTAGATGCTCTGATTAAGCAAAACCCTAAGGTCAAAGAAGAGATTGAAAAGGCCCCTGGTTATGCGGTGTTTAGTGCGACCAATATCAATGTCGTGTTAATCGTGATCGCACGAGGTGAGGGAGTTTTATATGACAAGCGTCGTAAAGAACCAGTGTTTATGCAAGACATGAAGACGGGTGAGGGCTTGGGCGCGGGATATCAAACCCAGTATCAAATTGTGATTTTCAAAACCACTTCTGCGATTGATCAATTCCTATTGACATCTATTGATGGGCAAAAGGGTGGCATAGATGTGGATGCGAACTTTTCAGCAGGATCAGGCGGCACTATTCGCTCTTTTAACCCTGATATCACCATTTATACAGTTGGGTTATCTGGTTACGACTTGCAGGCTAACTATGGCGGCACCTTATATTTAGTTGATCAACAACTCAATGATGCAGCCACTCTCAATAGCTTGCCAAAAAAGTCTGCGCCAGCAAAATAAAGTCCTGGATTGAGACATAGAGACCCTATACAGGGCTCTACTGGTATATCTCTATAGAAACCCTCTAAAACCAGAGTAGATTGGTGATGTATCCATCACGCATCTCTCACTGAAAGGGGTTGTTATGAGCAAAAGTCCACAAAAGGCTGTCGAGGCAAGTAGAGCGGTAGGTCGAGTTGCCATGGAAAGTGCGCAAGCCATTGCGCAGATCAATCAAAAAGCGGCGCAAGAGTTTGCCGAGCTCATCCAAAAGCGTGTTTCTGATTTGATGAAAACTCAAGATCCTAAATCAGCCTTCGATTACGTACATGCTGAAGTTCTTCAGGACGCAGCCAAAGAAGTGACCCATTATCAGCAGCAGTTAATGGATGTTCTAAGAAGTGGCAATAAAGAGTTGGCTGAAATAGCCGAGGTGATGATTCAAGACTCGAAGGCCGATTTAATTCATTTTGTGAATGATGCGACTAATAATGCGCCAGCAGGTAGTGAGGCCTATGTCTCAGTATTTAAAACCTCGTTTAATAATGCCCTGCAAAATTTTGAGTTGGTACGCGCTGCCATGGCGGATTCATTTACTAATTTTGAAAAAAGTGTAGAGAGCGTAACGAATTTATCTGCTGCAAAGGGCTCATCTAAAAAGAAATAGCATGAGCACAGGGAGTTCTGCTCAATATTGCTGTTGAAATTGTAGGGCAGTTTGGATGGTTTGGAAATGTATCTCTACTGTAGTGTCCATCTCTTTGCCGTATCCGCCTGCCATCGAAAAGGCAAGGGGGATCTGTCTGTCCAGTACGTATTGAAAAACCATCTCATCCCTCTGTCGCATTCCTCCTTTAGAGATCTTTAGCCTCCCTAGTCGATCGCCTTCATGCGGATCAGCGCCTGCTAGGTAGATAATAAAGTCTGGATGAAAGCGATCCTCTAGTTGACCAAGGCACTTAGCCAGGGACTCCAAATAGGATTGATCATTGCACCCATCACCAAGGCCTAAGTCAAGATCGCTCACTTCTTTTTTGAAGGGGAAATTATTTTCACCATGAATAGATAGGGTGAAGATAGAAGAGTCATTCTGCAAAATCGATGCCGTACCGTTACCTTGATGAACGTCTAAATCAACAATGGCTATCTTGAGTTTGGGATTGATCTCCTTTTGTAGGGTGCGAGCAGCAATGGCAGAATCATTAAACACGCAAAAACCACTGCCAAGATTTCGGTAGGCATGGTGAGTGCCTCCTGCTAAATTGCCTGAGATGCCCTCCTTCATGGCGGTCTTGGCAGCAGCAATGGTTGCGCCTGCAGAGCGGCGTGAGCGCTCCACCATTTTTTCACTCCAAGGAAAGCCAATTTCCCTTTGCTCCTCTGCGCTGAGTTTGCCCTCGATGACTTTCAGAAGATAGCTCGGGTCATGGGCATACAGTATCTGTGTATCGGTTGCGGAGGGTGCTTCGACCAATTCCAGTTGCGCAAGCTTGCTGGCCAAATCTCGTACGCGAGAATACTTTTCCATTGGGAAGCGATGTCCCGCTGGAAGTGGCAAAACAAAATGGTCTGAATAAAAAGCTTTCAAACAGGATTTCCGATGTCACTAGAGTATTGCTCCAAAAATTCTAGAGATACTTTCTCTAGTGCCTTGATGTGGGTGCTCTCTAATTTAATGAGAGGAGCGCAATTCGCTTGCGCAGCTTCTAGCCAGCGATTAATACAAAGACACCATTGATCACCAGCTACTAAGCCTGGAAATTGATAGGCTGGCATTGGGGTGATGAGATTATTGCCTTTGCTCAGGCTAAATTGTAAAAACGCATCTGTGACGATGGCGCAGACTAAATGACTACCAACATCTTCTTCATTGGTTTTGCAGCAACCATCCCTAAAGAATCCTGTTAGAGGGTCAAAAGAGCAGGGCACCAAGGGCTGCCCAAAAACATTCAGTGCGACATCATGACTCATCAAATCAATCCTTAATCATTGTTGGGTGAATCTATTTAATGGAGTGTGGTCTCATTCGGCAAAAAATCGCTATTTGTGTCACACTTTCCTCATCAATAAAGCTTACAAAACCAATTTTGCAGTAAAACCAGACATCACGGGCAAGCCATGAGAATTGAAGATACCGATCCAGCAAGACACGCAGGCATTGAATACCCAATGGAAGTTGGCGCCCCTGTTTTTGCCCCAATTAAAGTGGTTGAGGAAAAAGATAAAGCGGTAAACGTTGCGCGCCAAAACGCCAAGCTTGAGTATGACCGCATCATGGAGCAAGCTGAAGTCTTAATGAAGCAAGCAAAAGCATTGCAGGCAAGGTTGGATGCAACAGAGATGGTGCATAGCGCCAAATTTAGTTTTAACCCCATCCATGGAAAAATCTATCACCTTTATTACGACAGCAGAAACTCAACTAACGTCCTTATCCAAAATGGACCTAAAGAGTGGAGTTGCGGCATTCCAGATGGTTGGACCTATGCCATGGCAGTAAAGAAGTTGGGCGATAGTACCTGGGCGGTGGTGGAAGAAAACGCCCTTACTGTATGATATTTTTACTAATAACAACTATATAAATAGGTGACATGTGACAAAAGCAAGAGTAGTGAGCCTGGATCAATTGGGAAGCGCTGACGTAATTAAAGTAATCGATAAAGAGTTGCCACCACCAGTAAAAGGGGAAGTGCAACTTCGTCAAACTGCTATTGGATTTAATTTCATCGACGTTTACCAGCGCTCTGGGGTGTACCCTCTCGAGTTGCCTACAGGCCTTGGTCATGAGGCAGTGGGCGTAGTTGAGGCTTTGGGCGAGGGCGTGACTGGGTTAAAGGTTGGCGATCGTGTCATGTATATGAATGCCGGTATTGGTGCCTACGCGAGTGCCCGTAATGTTGCGGCTGATAAATTAGTGCCTGTACCGAGCAATATTTCTGATGAAGTGGCTGCCGCAGTTTTCTTTAAGGCGATGACAGCGCAATACCTGGTTCAGAAAACTTATCAAGTCAAAGCGGGCGATATCGTTTTGGTTCACGCCGCTGCTGGCGGTGTTGGTCAAATTCTTGCTGGATGGGCAAAAGCATTGGGCGCATTTGTAGTGGGTACTGTTGGTTCGCAGGCAAAAGTAGCTGCAGCAAAAGCAGCTGGTTGTGATGCGGTAGTGGACTATTCCCAAACAAACTGGGTTGAAGAAGTATTGAACGCAACTGGCGGTAAAAAAGCTAACGTAGTATATGACTCTGTTGCGAAAGATACCTTCTTGGGTTCATTGGACTGTACTGCGCCATTTGGGACTGTTGCACTCTTTGGTGCTGCCTCAGGTCCTGCTCCAGAAATTCAGCCAGAGATCTTGAATAAAAAAGGTTGCCTATTCCTGACAAGACCGTCTGTGTTCCCACACAACGCGACACATGCTTTGTTGCAAGAGAATGCTAAAGCTGTATTTGATGCTATTGCCAAAGGTCATGTCAAAGTGCAAATTGGCGCAAAGTTTCCATTGGAACAAGCTGCAGATGCGCACCGTGCTGCTGAGGGTCGAAAAGTCTCTGGCGCTATTGTGATGATTCCGTAAATAGTATTTCAGCTGCCAAATAAAAAGATCACAGGAGATTGGGTTATGAGAAATATTTCATTCAAGAAAATACTTGCTTCGGCTTTAATGTTGCCATTGTTAGTAGCTACTGGAGGCATGGCTTTAGCGCAAACTTCAGCAGGCACTCAAGGTAAGACAGAGCTTCTATGGTTTAGTCAGGCGGGCTTTCGGATTAAATCTCCTGAGGGCAAGATGATTTTGATCGATCCATGGATCACTGGCGGACCAAAAACTCCCCCACAGTACAAAAATGATTTGGCTGCGATTGGTCCGATTGATTTGTTGTTAGTGACTCATGCACACGTCGATCACATTGGTGATGCACCTGCTGTGGCAAAAGCCAACAATATTAAGTTGTACGGTCCTGCAGATATGGTGACCCCGCTTACAACTTTAGGGATTATTCCAGCTGATCTTGGTTGGCGCTTTAACAAAACAGGTCGCGTTACGCCTTTGCCAGGCATTAAGGTAACCGCAGTTCAAGCAGAGCACTCCTCCTTATTGGTGTGGAAGAATCCAGCTACCGACAAAATGGAATCTCATCCTGCAGGCGAACCCATGGGATACATCATTGAGCTAGAAAATGGTTTCAAAATTTGGCACATGGGTGATACTGGCTTATTTAGCGATATGAAATTCATTAGCGAACACTACAAACCGGATTTGGTATTGATTCCCATCGGTGGCAATTTCACAATGGCCCCAGACGATGCAGCTTTTGCATTAAAAACTTGGATTAAGCCAAAGATGGTGATTCCAATGCACTACGGATCAAACCCGATGACAAAAGGCACCTTGGCAGAATTCCAGGCGGCGATGAAGGGTAGCAATATCAAGATCATCCCAATGACTGAAGGCGAAACAGTCCAGTTTTGATCTAAATTCAGGCTTAAACCGAAACCCCACATATATTGTGGGGTTTTTTGTTTCGAGGCGCTTGCAATTAGTTCGTATTAGTACTAAACTAGTTCTAGTTAGTACTTAATTGGAAGCAAATGACCTTTTTACCAACCCTTCGCAATCTGGTTTCTGCCTATCAGGCGTTTGAGCGTTATTCAGCGCCAGATGTAAAGGCCATGGGGCTAACTACAACCCAGTTCGATGTCATTGCAACACTTGGTAATCAACCCCTAATGACTTGCAAAGAATTGGGTGAAAAAACCTTGGTCACTAAAGGAACCTTAACAGGCGTACTTGAGAGGCTGGAGGCAAAAGGGATTTTGGAAAGAAAGCTCAATCCCGAAGATGCACGTAGTCAGATGATTGGATTAACGCAGGCTGGACAAACTTTGTTTGAAAAAGTATTTCCAGCCCACTTAAATCATTTGGATAAAGCATTTCAAAAATTAAGTGCTAAAGAGCTTGTAGAGATTACCTCTTCTCTACAGTTATTAAAAAATGTATTTGAAAATTAATTTTGATAGAAAAGGAAATCAATATGAACGCATTAAGCAAATCAATAGCTAACCCCTTGGTATTAGTTGCCAGAATTATATTAGCAGCGATTTTTATTTCTGCAGGCTTATCAAAGCTGGGTGGATTTGATGGGACAGTTGGATATATTGCATCCAAAGGCTTGCCACTACCAGGTTTGATTGCAGTGCTGACGATTGCCGTGGAAGTACTCGGTGGTATCGCCATTGTGATTGGTTATAAGGCGCGAGTAGCAGGCCTCTTGCTTGCAATTTTTACCCTATTAGCTGGCTTTATATTCCATAACTTCTGGGCTGTACCAGCTGATCAGGCTTACATTCAGAACATTATGTTTATGAAGAACCTTAGCATGGCTGGTGGCTTGTTATTGCTTACTGTATTCGGTGCGGGTGGATACTCAATTGATGCAAAAGCTGCGGCAAAAGAAGCGTAAAAATTAATACTAGCAATTCTATTTATTCAATATTTTTTTGGGAGATAAAAAATGACAAAAGTTGCTGTTGTATTTCATAGTGGTTATGGCCACACGGTAAAACAAGCAGAAGCAGTTGCTAAGGGTGCAAATGGAACCTTAGTAGCAATTGATGCTGAAGGTAATATTACAGATGCTCAGTGGGCCACATTGAATGAAGCCGATGCGATTGTATTTGGTTCGCCAACATACATGGGAACCGTAAGCTGGCAATTTAAGAAGTTTGCTGATGCTAGCTCCAAGCAATGGTTTTCTCAGCAATGGAAAGACAAAGTGTTCGGAGGCTTTACGAATTCCGCAACCATGAATGGTGATAAGCATTCCACTTTGCATTATTTCTTTACCTTGGCTATGCAGCATTCAGGTCTTTGGGTTGGAACAGGTTTGATGCCCTCAAATTCCAAAGCAGCAAAGCGTGATGATGTGAACTATGTTGGCTCATCTGCTGGCGCCATGATGCAAACCCCATCTGATGCTGGTGTTGATGAGGTCAATGCTGGTGATTTGGAAACAGCAAGACTCTACGGTCAGCGTATTGCAGAAATCACAAAACGCCTCAAATAAGTTGGATTTCCGCTGTTTGTCATAAAAGCCACCTTCGGGTGGTTTTTTATTGGTTTAAGCTCTCGGTCTATAATTGCCTAAGCAATTGAATTTAAAGAGATAATTCTCAAAAATCCCTTTCTGTACGTTTGACAGCCTGTAGGGGCTCTTGGACAATGCGCTTGGCGGTTTGATTCATGCCAAAACCCTTCATGACAGCCCATATTTCCTCAACTTCCAGTTCAGCTAGCCAGATGCTTGAGGCGCGCGCTTTGACCTGTGTGAGGGGGGATAAAAAACTATTCTCTGATTTGAGTCTTCGGGTTGGTCCTGGGGAATGCCTGCACGTACGTGGCGAAAATGGCGTTGGCAAAACGAGCTTATTGCGTCTTTTGACTGGATTGTCTAAACCTGAGGCTGGCGAAGTTCTCTGGAAGGATCAATCCATTTCTGTTGATCCTAAGGTTTTTCATCGCGAGCTCTTATTCCTAGGCCATCGTGATGCGCTTAAAGAGGATTTATCTGCTTTAGAAAATTTGCAAATGTATGCAGCCCTCGACAACGTGCAGTTGCCATTAGACAGTGTGTTGGCTGCCTTAGTGCGTTTTGGTTTGCGTGGCCGTGAAAATTTACCAGTACATTATTTGTCTGCAGGCCAAAAGCGCAGGGTATTGATGGCGCGCATGTCGACACGTAGGGCGAGTCTATGGATTTTGGATGAACCATTCAATGCTCTCGATGTGCATGCAGTTGCTGAATTGCAAGGCTTGATTGCTGAACATACTGCTGCTGGTGGTTTGGCCGTATTGACTAGCCACCAGGCTGTGAGCCTACCAAATGTCAGGGTGCTGGACTTATGAGCGCCGTATTTGCCATGATCCATCGTGATCTACTCTTAGTGATGCGTCGTAAGAGTGAAGTGCTTACAGCATTATTTTTCTTTGTTGTAGTCACGAGTTTATTTCCCCTAGGCATTGGTGCTGATGCTGCACTTTTGCGCAAGATCGCACCTGGTGTGATTTGGGTAGCCGCATTGCTGGCGACTTTGCTTGGCTTGCATCGCATGTTTGCCGCTGACTATGCAGATGGCACGCTAGAGCAAATGGCTTTATCACCTCAGCCGATGGTTTTATTGGTTGTAGGAAAAATGATTGCGCATTGGATCGTCTGCGGACTTCCGTTGGTGATCTTGGCCCCAATAATTGGTATTCAGTTTGATTTGGATTTGAGTTCTTTATATGTATTGATGGGAACCTTGTTAATGGGTACTCCCGTTCTATCGCTCTTAGGCTCTATTGGTGCCGCCTTAACCTTGGGAGTTCGTGGTGGCAGTGTCTTGATGAGTTTGTTGATCTTGCCGCTGTATATCCCAGTCCTCATCTTTGGAGCAGGGGCGGTATACGCTAATAGCGCGGGCCTAGAAACTTCCGGACATTTTTCCCTGTTGGGCGCCTTATTGATTTTGGCTTTAGCATTTGTACCTTGGGTTAGTGCTGCAGCAGTAAAGATTGCTATTGAATGACTGATATTAATAATTTCTCGAAGAGCCGCTTGGTCAATTGGTTTAAGTTGTCCAGCCCCAGTACCTTTTATCCGGTAGCAGGAAAACTGATTCCTTTTTTCTGGGTACTGACGGCTATTTTCGGCGCAGCAGGTCTGTGGATTAGTTTCTTTGTTGCCCCGGTAGATGCTGTGCAAGGACAGGGATATCGAATCATTTTTATTCATGTGCCTGCATCTTGGATGTCCATGTTCATCTATTTGGTGATGGCGGCATGGGCAGGATTGGGATTAGTGTTTAACACTCGCTTATCAGCCATGATGGCGCAAGCATTGGCCCCGATAGGTACCTGGATGGCTTTCTTGTCTCTATGGACTGGTGCGTTCTGGGGGAAGCCAATGTGGGGCGCATGGTGGGTATGGGACGCACGCTTAACTTCTGAATTGATATTGCTATTTCTTTATTTGGGCTTTATCGCTTTACAAGCCTCAATTGATAATCCTCGCAGAGCCGATAAAGCGGGCGCCATTTTGGCTCTCGTAGGCGTAGTGAATGTGCCCATTATTTATTTTTCTGTGAAGTGGTGGAATACCTTGCATCAAGGTGCCTCTGTTTCGCTAACAAAAGCGCCTGCCATGGCACAGACCATGTTGCTAGGAATGTTATTAATGGCTCTGTGCTTCTGGATGTACTCCATTGCTGTGGGTCTGATGCGGGTGCGCACGATTATTTTGGAGCGTGAAGCCCATACGGATTGGGTGCGACAATTGGACGAGGTAAAAAACTGATGTGGAATAGTCCAGCAGAGTTTTTTGCAATGGGGGGTTATGCCCTCTATGTATGGAGTAGTTTTGGCGTTTGCGCAGTCGTTTTGTTGTTAGAGCCGATCAGTATTCGAGCTCGCAGGAAGGCGATTATTCGTAGACTTAAGCTAGAGCGATTAGCAGAGCAGTTTGATACAGAAAGCAGTCAGTGAAGCCTAGATATAAACGTGCATTAGTTATTGTCGCTGCTCTAGCCGTCATTGGTATCGCTGCACTATTAATTTTGAATGCACTCAATAGCAATATCGCCTTGTATGTCACTCCAAGTGAAGTCGCGGCTGGTAAGGCACCTCAAGGGCAGGCTTTTCGGATTGGCGGCATGGTCAAGGATGGATCCTTAAAGCGCGATGGTTTGACAGTCCACTTTGTGATTACCGACCTTGTGAAAGACATCCCCGTTTCTTATACAGGCATCCTGCCAGACTTATTTAAAGAAGGTAAGGGTGCCGTGATTCAAGGGCGCATGAATGCAAACGGCGATTTCGTTGCAAGTGAAGTGCTGGCTAAACATGATGAAAACTATATGCCACCTGAAGCAAAGCATGCTCTAGAGCAAGCCCAAAAAAATGGAAGTAATAAATGATTCCTGAGTTTGGGCATTACGCTCTGATTTTGGCGCTCTGTATCGCCGTGATTCAAGGAGTCTTACCCTTGGTTGGTGCGCATTATGGTCGACGTGAATTCTTGGTGCTTGCAAGGCCTGCAGCGCAAACAACATTCATGCTACTTGCTGTTGCGTTCACAATCTTGGCTTGGAGTTTTTACGTCAATGATTTTTCTGTGCTTTATGTAGCCGAGCATTCAAATTCACAATTGCCAGTCATTTATCGCTTAGGTGCCGTTTGGGGCGGGCATGAAGGCTCCCTACTATTGTGGATTTTTCTGCTCAGCACTTGGACGATCTTGGTGGCTCAGCTCTCCAAAGCATTAGATGAGTTCATGGTTGCTAGAGTAATTGGTGTCTTGGGCTTGGTGACAAGTGGTTTGTTGCTGTTTGTATTAACCACATCTAACCCTTTTGAGCGACTTTTGCCTGCTGCTCAAGATGGTCGCTCTCTAAATCCTTTATTGCAGGATCCGGGTCTAGTCTTTCATCCCCCAATGTTATACATGGGCTATGTCGGCTTCTCAGTCGCATTTGCATTTGCAATCGCTTCCTTGTTATCCGGAAGGTTAGATGCTGCTTGGGCGCGCTGGTCACGTCCGTGGACAACAGCTGCATGGGTCTTTCTGACTTTAGGTATTGCCTTAGGTTCTTGGTGGGCCTATTACGAATTGGGTTGGGGCGGTTGGTGGTTCTGGGATCCTGTTGAAAATGCTTCCTTCATTCCTTGGCTCGTTGGCACTGCACTATTGCATTCATTGGCGGTGACAGAGAAGCGTGGCGGCTTTAAGAGTTGGACGGTACTGTTAGCCATTACCGCATTCTCATTGTCGCTATTGGGTACATTCTTAGTGCGCTCTGGTGTTCTGACATCTGTGCATGCATTCGCTACTGATCCAAGACGCGGCATCTTTATTTTGATTTTCTTATCACTAGTGGTTGGATCTTCATTAGCCCTTTATGCATGGCGCGCTCCTAAAAATACCTTGGGCGGTAAATTTAGCTTGAGCTCAAGAGAGACCTTTATCTTGCTAGGCAATGTATTTCTTGTTGTTTCAGCTGGATCTGTTTTGTTGGGTACGCTTTACCCACTATTAATTGATGCTCTCCATTTAGGAAAAATTTCTGTAGGGCCTCCGTATTTCAATAGCGTTTTTGTACCCATCATGATTCCCTTGTTAGTTCTCATGGGAATTGGCCCGTGGACCAACTGGAAGAATACTGATCTGATCTCTGTCATCAAGCGTCTCTGGCTTGCTGGTTTGGTTGCTGTATTAGCAGGAATTACTATTCCTTTAATCATGGGCCAATTTACCTGGCTTGCAGGACTTGGATTCTTGTTAGCATTTTGGGTGATTGCTTCAGGTTGTCAGCAAATTGTCAGACAGGCGAAATTAGGTAAACCGACGCGCTCTTTTATTGGCATGCAATTAGCCCATTTGGGCATTGCCATTTTTGTGATTGGCGTCACCATGGTTGGAGCCTATCAAGAAGAGAAAGATGTACGGATGTTCGCTGGCGATACCGTGAATGTCGGTGGTTATCAAATTCAGCTAGAGAGTGTTTCAACAGTGGCAGGCCCGAATTACGAAGCGATGCGTGGCACTTTCATATTGGCTAAGAATGGCACTACTCAAGCAAGTCTTTATCCAGAAAAGCGCAGTTACTTTTCTTCGACGATGCCAATGACTGAGGCAGCGATTGACGTGGGCTTAACCCGCGATATTTACGTTTCTCTGGGTGAGGAATTGAATGACAAATCCTGGGCGGTGAGGGTTTATTACAAGCCATTTGTGGATTGGATTTGGGGCGGCTGTTTATTGATGGCCTTAGGTGGTGTACTTGCGATCTCTGATAAGCGCTATCGGATGAAGCTAAGGAAAGCTTCGTCATGAAGGCTAAATTCCTCATTCCTTTACTGCTGTTTATTGTTCTCGTCGGTTTTTTGGCGGTTGGCCTGAATCGTGACCCTCATGAAGTGCCATCCCCTTTAATTAATAAGCCTGCACCGGCTTTTGAAATTGCTCAGTTGGCACAGGCAAATAAAACCTTCTCTCCTGCCAGCATGAAAGGCCAAGTTTGGATTCTTAATGTTTGGGCGTCATGGTGTGTGGCTTGTCGTGAGGAGCATCCTGTATTGGTTGAGTTGGGTAAGTCAGGTCAAGCACCATTGATTGGTTTGGATTACAAAGACAAACGCGAAGATGCGCTTGCAATGATAGAGAGACAGGGCAACCCTTATGTACTGTCTGCGTTTGATGCTAATGGTCGAGTTGGAATTGACTATGGTGTTTATGGTGTTCCAGAAACTTATGTGATTGATCAGGCAGGAGTTATCCGATTCAAGCATATTGGCCCTATTACCCAGCAGATTCTGAATCAAAAAATTTACCCTCTGCTGACTGAGTTAAAAAAGTCATGAAGCATATTTTCTTGGCGATTGTCGCGTTTCTGTGTTTGCATACTACATATGCAAATGATGCTGCACCCTTGGCTGATGATCCTGTGACTGAGCAACGCCTCATTAGTATCTCCGAGGAAATGCGCTGCCTAGTTTGCCAAAATGAATCTTTGGCAGGTTCACGTTCTGATTTGGCTAATGATCTTCGTAGAGAAATTCGCACTCTTATTAAAGAGGGTAAGAGCGATGATCAGATTAGAAGCTTTATGGTGGAGCGCTACGGTGATTTTGTCTTGTATCGTCCGCCAGTAAAGCCGATTACATGGCTGTTATGGATTGGCCCATTCGTGATTCTGGCAATCGGGATTGCCGTTTTACTTATCTACCTACGCCGTCGTAATACACTCGCCAGTAATAAAGCGCTGACTGCTGAAGATAACCAGAAAATTGATGCGCTGCTAAATACCTTAGGCAAGAATAATCGGGATGGAATCCATGGCTAGTTTCTTTATCGCAGCTTTTTTGCTGCTAGTACTAGTGCTGTTGCTCCTACTTAGACCATTTATCTTCTCAGGTAGTGCTGAGGGTACCTCTCGTCGTCAGATGAATGCCGCGATTTATCGTGAAGAGCTTGAGAAGTTGGCTGCTGAGCATTCTGCTGGAACCATCAATACTCAAGAGTATGAGATGAGTCATGCAGAAATGCGTCAACGTCTTTTTCAAGATACTAATGAAGAGGATGACAAGGCGGTCATGGGCTCCACCAGGAAAGTCATGACCGGTCTTTGCATCTTGATCGTCCTGATTTCATCTGGCTTGTATTTTTATTTGGGCGATGTTGTGCGTGTAGCGCAAAAAAATGAGCAGAAACCCATGAATCAAGCTGCTGTTGAGCAAATGGTTTCTGACTTTGCGTTGAAGATGGAAAAGGATCCTAATAACCTTAAGGGCTGGGCGATGTTGGGACGATCCTATCGAATTTTGGGTCGTAATGCAGAGGCTGCTAATGCTTTTAAGCGCGCGGGAAGTTTTCTAAATGATGATCCTGAATTGCTGGCTGAGTACGCCGATACATTGGTTGCGGTTGCCAATGGAAATTTTGCTGGCAAGCCTTTGCAACTCATTCATCAAGCACTAAAACTAGACCCTAATAACTTATTGGCTCTTTGGTTGTCTGGTACCGCTTCATTTACGAGTGGTAATTACCAAGCTGCAGTACAAACGTGGCAAAAGCTTTCTCAGCAACTGCCTCCTGGCTCAGAAGAGGCGCGTGCAATTGCGGGTTCAATTGCAGAGGCTAGATCTAAAGGTGGATTGGATGGTTCTGCTACTGCCAGTGCCCCTATTGCATCAGACAAGGGGGTCAGTGGCTCTGTTGAATTGTCGTCTGAGCTTAAATCCAAGATTAAGCCTGGTGATGTAGTGATGGTTATCGCAAGGCAGCCAGGCGAACGCATGCCGGTGGCTGTTCTAAAAGTACCTGTCACCAATTTCCCAATGAGCTTTGTATTGACTGATGCTTTAGCTATGAACCCTAATAACCCTATCTCCAAGCTGTCAGAAGTCGCTATTGAAGTTAGAATTTCTAAGACAGGTATGGCTAAAGCTGAAGCAGGAGATCTTCTCTCAGCAGTGCAAACTGTTAAGGTTGGCTCAAGCCAGGTGAAGTTTTTGGTTGATCAAGTTCGGCAGTAATGAGTAGCTTGGCTTTACTTGCTTGTAGTAATCAAGATTAAATAGAGGCCATATGATTTTTCTAAAAAGACAAATTTACAACCCGTTAGTCATTGCGATTGGCTTTTGTACTTTACTAATTTCTATTTTTGCTGTCTTGTGGGTTCTAGTTCCGCCACCACCTAAAGTGATTGAGTTAGCTACTGGTTTTCCAACCGGTCTCTATTACCAATTCGGTGAACACTTAAAAAAAGAGGTGGCATCTGATGGTGTGAATCTAGAGGTGAAGGCTACAGGGGGAACAATTGATAACCTAGCTTTGTTAAGCGATCCAAAGTCAGGTATCAACTTTGCCATGATTCAAGGGGGGGTTGCGGATATTGCTAAATATCCAGATCTAGTCTCTATTGCCGGAATGTTTTATGAGCCTGTATGGGTTTGGTATCGTGAGTCAGCATTCAAGAGCGATGGTGGTCGACTGCAGGTACTTGGACAGCTCAAAGGTAAGCGTGTCGCAATCGGTAATGAGGGTAGCGGAACTCTCGCCCTCAGTAAGACCCTTTTAAGTATCAGTGGTATCTCTGAGAGCGAAATCCGTGCAGAAAAATTAAAACCAGATCAAGCATTGGAAAAGCTCAATAGTGGCGATTTAGATGTTGCCTTTATAGTGGCTGCAGCAGAGGCACCAGTTTTGGAAAAGTTTTACAAAATTCCAGGCATTCGCTTGATGAGTTTTGATCAAGCTGATGCATACACGCGCAACTTGCCCTACTTATCTAAGGTTAGCGTCCCGCGCGGCCTTTTAAGCATTGAGCACGATATACCCCGCCAAGATATTCAGGTAATTGCACCAACAGCTACCTTGGTAACTCATGAAAATGTGAATCCAGCAATTATTTCTCTTTTACTTGGTGGATCCTATGACATTTTGAAGTCATATTCTCGTTTGCAAAAGCCCGGCGAATTTCCATCTAGCACAGGGATCGATTTCCCTTTACATATGGATGCTGAAATTTACTTAAAGGATGGTCCATCCTTTCTGCATCGCCACTTTCCTTTTTGGACGGCAGTTTGGGTTGGCCGCTTTGTCAAAATTGTTATTCCATTGCTGGTCATCTTTATTCCGCTGTTCACCTACATTCCTTCGGCTAAGAATTTCTTATTGCGTTTAAAGCTCTCACAGTTCTATGCTGAACTAAGAGAGATCGAAAAGCATGCCTTGAATCCTGGTTTGAAAGAAAAAAACTTTAAAGATCTTGAGGCAATCGAAGCGAAAGTAGACAACATCAAGGTCTCTATGATGGATTCCAAGGAGTTATACGATCTTAAAGGGCATATAGGCGATGTGCGCGCACGCCTAGAGCATCTTTATTCTTAATTGCTGAAGCGAGGACGATATG
This sequence comes from Polynucleobacter sp. MG-6-Vaara-E2, assembly GCF_018687695.1. NCBI lineage: Bacteria > Pseudomonadati > Pseudomonadota > Betaproteobacteria > Burkholderiales > Burkholderiaceae > Polynucleobacter > Polynucleobacter sp. MG-6-Vaara-E2. Next base: position 1,506,657 of record NZ_CP061303.1, on the reverse strand, counting down.
GGTAAAAAAAGTAGCTTCTGCATGATTGCTTTATGCAGCTTATTTCTAACGAAGGTAGTTTTTGCACAAGCTTATCCCAATAAGCCTATCTCCCTTGTTGTTCCTCAGGCTGCTGGTGGTACGAATGACATTGTCGCTCGTCTGATTGCTCCTGCGTTCGGGGATGCTATTGGTGCTTCAGTAGTGGTTGAGAATAGGCCTGGAGCTGGCGGCAATATTGGTACACAAAGTGTGGCGCGCTCGGCAAAGGATGGTTATACATTGCTTCTTACGATTAATAGTGCGCAAGCGATTAATCCAGCGCTCTATAAAAATCCTGGATTTGATCCGATCAACGACTTTGTACCGCTTTATTACATTGGTGCCACACCATATGTTTTAGTCTCACCCCCAGGATCGCCTTATAAAACACTTGCAGATGTCATCTCTGCAGCCAAGAAGAGACCTGGTGAGCTTTCCTATGCTTCTGCGGGCAATGGAACGATTAGTCATTTACTTGGCGCTATGCTCAATACCAGCGCAGGGGTAGATATGCAGCACATTCCATACAAAGGAGTGGCTCCCGCGATTAATGATGTTTTGGGTGGTCAAGTGGCACTGGCATTTGCTAGTCTGCCGTCAGCTTTAAATTACATTAAGGCTGGTAAGCTCCAAGCGATTGCGATTAGTTCCGCAAAGCGCTCTAGTGCCGCTCCTGAGATTCCAACAATTGCAGAAACCTACCCTGATTGCGTGGGTGAAGTTTGGGTTGCTTTATTTGCACCCGTTGGCACTTCAGCTGATGCTGTTAAGAAGATTCAGGCAGCAATGGATAGAATCATGGCTAAACCAGATGTGCGAGAAAAATTAATCGCGCAAGGCTTAGATCTTAGTCCTGTTCCACCGGCTAAATTAAGTGTGCTGCTGAAAGAGGAGTTGGCCAAGTGGGCCAAAATTGTGAAGGCATCTGGTGCGCAGTTAGATTAGTCGCTTGCAGCCGATTGCCCTAAAATGAACTCATGACCTCAGCCAATCTTTCTCCAACGCTTACTCCTGCCAAAGATATTTCTCAGGCTTTGCGGACGGATGGCTTCGCGGTGGTATCCGCCGAAACGGTAGCAGAGATTAGCAAGATTCCCTTAGCCAATTTAGAGCATCTACGACAATTCTGGGAAGGTTTGCCGCGTGATCCTTACCTTAAGGATGGTGGTCGTTACCGCTTTCGTCGCCATGCAAGTTACGAGGTTAAAAATAATGCACTGACTTTAGTACCACATCGTGCACACTGGCAGTCGGTGGACTATAACGCCTTACATGGCGGAATCGAGCGCTGGTTTGAGCCGATACAAGCCAAGGTCATGAATGATCCCGCATGGCAAGCCGTCTTACTTGGCTTGGCAAACGCACTAAGTAGTCTTAAACCAGTAAGCACTTGGTTTATTGAGGCACATCAGTTCCGAATTGATACGACCGATGGTATTGGTCGACCAACACCAGAGGGTGCTCATCGAGATGGCGTCGATTTTGTTGCTGTATTTTTGCTAGATCGAGTCGGCATTAAAGGTGGCGAGACCAGAATTTTTGATGCCAAAGGATCTACTGGTCTGCGATTTACTTTGACTCAGCCCTGGTCCTTATTGCTCATGAATGATGAGCGCATGATTCATGAATCTACGCCCATACAGCCATTAGCAAACTATGGATATCGCGATACCTTGGTATTGACCTTTAGATCAAACGGCTTCCAAGATTCACCAAATCGTAGTCAGCAGTAATTATTCGGCTTCCATTCCGGCTGCTTTGATGGCTTGAGCCCATTTCGCAGTTTCTAGCTTAATTTTCTGACCCAGTGCTTCTGGTGTTCCAGGTTGGGTTTCAAACCCTAAGGAAGCAAAACGTTCGGTCAACTCCTTTGACTTTGCTGCATTATTAATAGCGTTATTTAATTTCATCACAACATCCTTTGGTATACCTGCTGGACCAAATGCCGCGAAGAATGCAATCAATTCATAGTTCTTGATGCCTAATGCCTCGTTAACAGTGGGCAATTCTGGGATGGCTGGAGAGCGCTTGAGTGACGTCACCGCTAAGCCCCGAATTTTTCCTGCTTGCACCTGAGGTAGTGTCACTGCAAAGTCTGCAGTAAACATATTAACTTGGCCACCAATTAAATCGGTCATTGCGTTGGGACCGCTCTTGTAAGATACGCCAGTTATCTTGATGCCTGCAGCGCTGGCTAACATTTCTGAGGAGACGCGTTGCGAAGTGCTTGCATAAGCAAAGGTTACCTTTCCAGGATCCGCCTTTGCTAAGGAAACAAAGCCGTTGAGAGATTTCACAGGAAGTTCATTGTTGACTGCAACAATAAGTGGTACCGATCCAAAGTAGCCAATTGGCGTAAAAGCTGTATCTTGGTTATACGGTAAATTTTTAACCAAACTTTTGAGTGCTGCATTGGTGCTATTCGTGCCAAACAGTAGGGTGTAACCATCCGCTGGTGATTTAGCAACAACATCAGCACCAATCATGCCATTGGCTCCAGGGCGATTTTCAATGACAACAGGTTGGCCAAGAGACTCAGCCATTTTGGCTGCGAACGCTCTGCCGATTTGATCGGTAGCACTACCGGGGGCAAATGGAACAATCGCTTTAATTGGTTTTGAGGGGTAGCTATCCGCTAATGCTGATGCGCTCATTAGACTGAAGGCTAGGCTAATACAGTAGCCAAGGATGCACATTTTTTTCATGTTATCTCCACTTTGTATTTTTTTATAGTGTAGCCGTTAATACGATATCAGAGGGGATTTGGGATGTGGCTTGGGCGAGTAGAATAGATTTACGTTGTCACTAATATCCTATGCGCTTTAAATCAACTGGCTACACCCCTCTTATGCTCATGGCGCAGACTTGCGCCTTATTGGGTTTTGCCTGTTATGCGGTAGTTCTTACGCCTTTACAAGAGGAATGGCACCTCAGTAATCTTCAGTCTGGTCTTATTGCTAGTGCCTTTTTCTTTGGGTACATGCTTGCCGTGCCATTGGCTACAGCATTAACCGACCGTATAGATGCACGCAAAGTGTATTTAGTTGGTGGATTGGCTGCAAGTTCTGGTCTGTTGGGGATGGGCTTACTTGCGTATAACTTTTGGACCGCAATGTTTTTTATGGCAATCAATGGTGCTGGCCTAGCAGGAACTTATATGCCAGGCCTCAAAATTTTGTCAGATCGAATTCAGTCTGGAGAATTAACACGCCACATTGCTTTTTATACTGCCTTCTTCGGAATCGGGACGGGCTTTTCGTATTTATGTTCAGGCTGGATACTCAATAGCCTTGGTTGGCACTATGTATTTGAAATTATTGCCTTGGGACCATTCACTGCATTTTTAATTGTGCTCTTATTGATTCCACCACTTGCGCATGAAAAGTGGAGCGGCCCGTTCAAAATTAAATTGCAAGATCTATTTCCGGTAGATAAATGGAAATTGGTTTTAAAGGATAAAAAAGCGTCGGGCTTTATTTTTGGTTATACCGCTCACACTCTCGAGTTGTTTGCCTCGCGCAGTTGGATTGTTGCATTTCTAGCTTTTTGTGTTGCCACTTCTGGGGAATCTTCCTTCCTAGCCATCACCACATTGGCCGGAATAATCAATTTCTTTGGTGTGCCCGCATCCATTTTGGGTAACGAGGTTGCTCTACGAGTAGGTCGTCAAAAATGGGTAACTATTGTGATGCTTTCAAGTGCCATCCTAGGGGTTGCTCTTGCGAGCTCTACTGGTCAATCTTGGTGGTTGATTCTATGTCTAGCGGTCGCTCATTCTATATTTACGATGGCTGACTCTGCGACATTGACAGCGGGCCTTGTGATTAATGCCCAAGAAAATATTAAGGGCGCTGCTATGGGCCTACATTCCTTAATGGGTTTTGGTGGAGGTTTAATGGGCCCCGCCATTTTTGGTTTTGTATTGGACATCGCAGGTTCACGCTCTTCGCAAAGTGCTTGGGTATGGGCTTACGCTGCAGTCGTAATGTGGGGTGTCTTGTTTGTGATTTATGAACGTCGCAATGGTTGGGTAGATAAAACAGGTTCATGAACGAGACCAGTCGTATTAAGCCGATCTGCTATCACTGCTCAAGCAGTATTCTGCCTAGCGATGTGATTGAAGCAGAACTTGGGGGAGTGCAGCGACAGTTCTGTTGTCCAGGTTGCATGGCTATTGCTCAAACTATTCATGGTGAAGGGCTAGAAGTTTTCTATGCGCGCCGGGCGCGGACCAGTGATAAGCCGCCAGCTTATTTAGCTAGTAATGAAATTCCAGAAAAGCTCAAACCATACGATGACCCATCGTTGCGTAACCGCTTTACAAGGCCTCGTGGAGATAAGGATTGCTTAGAAACAACTTTGCGCCTTGAAAAAATTCGTTGTGCCGCTTGTGTTTGGTTATGTGAGCAACATTTACGCCGACAAGTCGGTGTGATCGATGTGCAAATTAACTATGTAACGCAAAAAGTCATGGTGCACTTTGATTCTGAAAAAACAAGCTTGGCTAGATTGCTCTTTGAAATTGAACGCATTGGTTATGAGGCTTGGCCATTTGAGCCATCTATCGCTTTAGATAAAGCAAAAAAAGAAAAGCGTCAGCTACTAACGCGTCTTGGCGTAGCAATGCTTGGCATGATGCAGGTCATGATGTATGCGTGGCCTACCTATGTGGGTGCAGATATTACTCCGGAGTTCGAGGTCTTATTGGGTTGGACAAGCTGGGCTTTGACGGTGCCAGTGATGGTGTACTCAGCAGGGCCAATATTTCAAGCAGCATGGCGCAGTATTCAATCTGTTAAGAAGACGCATATGTTGGGCATGGATGTACCTATTGCCTTAGCACTTGCTTTGGCTTTTATCGCTGGCACGATTAATTTAGTTAGGGGCTCCGGCCAAAGTTACTTTGACTCCATCACGATGTTTGTTGCGTTTATCTTGGCTGCACGTTATGTAGAGCTACTAGCAAGACAAGATGCGCAAGGTGGGGCAGAAGCATTAGCAAAACAACTTCCTGCAACGTGCGATCGCTTAATAAACTATCCGGACTCTCTAGAAGTGCAAATAGTGCCGGTAGTTAATTGCAATCCGGGTGATGTATTGCGTGTTTCACCTGGTGAAGTTGTGCCAGCAGATAGCATTTTGATTGATAACGCGAGTACTCTTGATGAGTCTTTACTAACTGGCGAATCAAAACCAGTTGAGAAAAAAATGGGCGATCGTGTTTACGCGGGAACGCATAATATTTTGAATCCACTCATCATGAGAATTGATGCAGTAGGGCAGTCTACCCGTATAGCGGGTATTGCATCTTTATTGGATCGAGCTCTATTGGCAAAGCCGGTGATGGTCAGTCTTGCAGAAAAGTGGGCTGCTTACTTTGTTGCATTTTTATTGCTCAGCGCATTCGTTTCATCGGCGATTTGGTTGTACTTTGATCCGAGTCAGGCTTGGACTGTATTAGTTTCGGTATTGGTTGCAAGTTGTCCATGCGCTTTGTCTCTTGCCGTACCTACTGCAATGGCTGCTGCACAGGGTGCGGTAACCAAGTTGGGTTTGTTGATTGTGAGGGGTCATGTTTTAGAGGGCTTGGTCAAGGCAACTGACCTAGTTTTAGATAAAACCGGTACTCTCACCATGGGTCAGCCAGAGCTACAAGAGATTGTTAACTTGCGCGCAGACTTTTCTCGTGAGGATGCTCTAGCACTTGCACTTGCTCTCGAGGCTGGGCAAAGACATCCATTGGCACTCTCATTATTGCGTGCAGCAGAGCTGGAGAAAATATCTCCAGCTGTTTTAAATGACTCCGTAATTAATGAACTGGGAAAAGGTTTAAGTGCGGGGCCATATCGCCTTGGAAGTGCTTTATGGATCGGTATAGGGCAGAACGCTCAACAGGGTCAGTATGGTCAAGTTCATCTTGCTGATGAAAAGGGCCTCATTGCTAGCTTTGTATTCTTGGATACGCCAAGAGTGGGCTTAAGAAATTTATTGCAGGCAGCAAAGTCTAGAAATATTGCTGTTCATTTGGTTTCTGGAGATGATCCTGCAACAGTTGCTTGGTGGGCTAAGCATGTGGGGATTGAAAGTTATCAAGGCGCCTGTACACCTGAAGAAAAATATGAATACATCGAGCGTTTACAAAATCAGAAACGGTTTGTTTGGGCAATAGGTGATGGCGTTAATGATGCGCCTTTGCTGGCACGTGCAGATATCTCGATTGCAGTAGGGGCGGGGGCTCCACTTGCCGCTGCTGGGGCAGATGCAATCTTGACCGCAAGCTCACTTGAGCCTTTGGCAAAAACTTTGGCACTTGCTGATAAAACACAGACCATCATTAAAGAGAACTTATGGTGGGCGCTGATTTATAACCTATTGGCGATCCCAGCAGCAATGTTGGGGTTGGTAAATCCTTGGATTGCCGGTATTGGCATGTCCCTGTCTTCTTTGGCAGTAACCTTAAACGCTTGGCGTTTGCGAAAAGCTTAGACTATCAAGATGGAAAGTCTCTTTATTTTGATCCCCCTGTCTTTGCTCTTGGTAGCGCTTTTGGCGTGGATTCTGCATTGGTCCATTAAAAGTGGTCAGTTTGATGACCTCAATGGTCCTGGCGAGTCTATTTTGATGGATGACGATACTCCATCCCCCCAAAAAGTTAGTGAACACTCTCAAAAATAACCACATATTTATTGAGAATTTCTGATCTAAGGGTTTATCTTGGAAGTGGCTGGTGATTTTGCCCCTTCCTTTTTGATGTAGATCAAACCCCCCTGAGTGCCCCAATTCGATAATCGATCCAGTCTATTTGGATTATGTCGCTGTTTGGTCACAAAAAAAGGAGAAACCATGGGACTTACCGTGGGGAGTAATCAAGATAACTTCAATTACAAGGTTGTCAGCCAATTTGCCATCGTTACCGTGCTTTGGGGAATCGTTGGCATGCTCGTCGGGGTCATTCTGGCGGCGCAACTCATTTGGCCTGAAATCACTTTCAATATTCCTTGGCTTAGCTATGGTCGTTTACGTCCATTGCACACCAATGCAGTCATTTTTGCCTTTGGTGGTTCAGCATTATTTGCTACTTCCTACTACATTGTGCAAAGAACCTGCCAGGTGCGCCTCTTCTGTGACAAGTTGGCAGCATTTACTTTCTGGGGCTGGCAGGCAGTCATTGTTTCTGCTGCAATCACTTTGCCATTAGGTATTACAACTTCTAAAGAGTACGCTGAACTTGAGTGGCCAATCGATTTATTGATTACTGTTGTTTGGGTCGCTTATGCAGTCGTTTTCTTTGGTACCGTGATCAAACGTAAGACTAAACATATTTATGTATCAAATTGGTTCTTCGGTGCCTATATTTTGACGATTGCAGTTTTGCATATCGTAAACAATATTGAAATGCCTGCAAGTCTCTTCAAGTCTTATTCAGCTTACTCTGGCGCACAAGATGCGATGATTCAGTGGTGGTATGGACATAATGCAGTGGGCTTCTTCTTGACCACTAGCTTCTTGGGCATGATGTATTACTTCATTCCAAAACAAGCTGAGCGTCCGATCTACTCCTATCGTTTATCTATTGTTCACTTCTGGGCTTTGAACTTCACATACATGTGGGCAGGTCCTCACCATTTACAACACACATCATTGCCTGACTGGACTCAGTCTTTAGGAATGGTGTTCTCACTAATCTTGTTGGCGCCATCATGGGGCGGCATGATTAACGGCATCATGACTTTATCTGGCGCATGGCATAAGTTGCGTCGTGACCCAATCTTAAAATTCTTGGTAGTAGCCTTGTCTTTCTACGGTATGTCGACTTTCGAAGGCTCGATGATGTCAATCAAGACAGTAAACAGCCTGTCACATTACACAGACTGGACTATCGGTCACGTTCATTCAGGTGCTCTAGGCTGGGTTGCCATGATCACGATTGGTTCTTTGTACTACTTGATCCCACGCTTGGTAGGTCAAAAAGATATGTACAGCACCAAATTAATTGAATTGCACTTCTGGATTGCAACGATTGGTGTGGTCATTTATATCGCTGCCATGTGGATTGCAGGTGTGATGCAAGGTTTGATGTGGAGAGCATTCGAGCCAGATGGTACTTTGACTTATAGCTTTGTGGAGTCAGTAAAGGCTACCTATCCTTTCTATGTCATTCGTTTGCTAGGCGGCCTGTGCTACTTGGGCGGTATGTTGTTGATGGCTTACAACGTCTACAAAACTGTGATTAACAAAAAATTTATAGACGCTCCCATTCCACAAGCGTCCATCGCCGCTCATTAAGGATAAGAACATGTCAGAACAACGTCGCTTTTTCTCCCACGAAACACTCGAGCGTAATGCTGGTTGGTTGATTATCGCTACTATTGCTGCAATATCGATTGCAGGTTTAGTGCAGATCGTGCCATTGTTTTTCCAGCATTCCACAACGGAGCCTAGCCCAGGTGTAGTGCCTTACTCGGCACTTCGCTTAGCTGGCCGCGATATCTATCAGCGCGAAGGTTGTTTGGGTTGCCATTCACAACAGATTCGTACGCTACGTTCAGAAGTAGAGCGTTATGGCCCTTACTCCTTGGCTGGTGAATCTGTATTTGATCATCCATTCCTATGGGGTAGTAAACGTACCGGTCCAGATTTAGCGCGCGTAGGCGGTCGCTACTCAGATGCATGGCATCAAATTCACTTAAATAATCCACGTGATGTAGTGCCTGAATCAAATATGCCCGCATATCCCTATCTTGCTAAGAATGCTGCAGATGCGAGCTCGATTCAATCTCATATGGTAGCAATGCGTCGTTTAGGTGTTCCTTATACCGACGAAGAGATTGCAAACGCGCCAAAAGAGCTAGAAGGTAAGACTGAGTTAGATGCCTTGGTTGCATATCTTCAAGGTCTTGGTATTAACCGTAGATACATCATTGTTGATGAGGTGGTTGCTAAGTAGTTCTTAGCAACTGAGACATATGCAAAATATCGCTCCCTACCTCTCAGCAATTTCTACCGTGCTTGGCTTGGTAGTTTTTTTAGGAATCGTTTGGTGGGCTTGGTCTGCAAAAAGACAGCCTGCTAATGAAGAATCCGCCGAACTTCCGTTCGATCTACCCGATGAATTCAGTAAGGATAAATCATGAGTGACTTTCTTGGTGCTGGTTGGAGTGCCTATATTGCCTTAGTAACATTAGTCGGTATTGTTTGGTGCATCTGGTTATTGCTTTCTCAACGTAAGACAAAGGTCACACTGAAGCCGGATGGCGATGTTGCAGATACTGGTCATGTATGGGACGGTGATTTGCGCGAGTTGAATAATCCATTGCCGCGTTGGTGGATGTGGATGTTCTTGATCTCTTGTATTTTTGGTTTGGTCTATTTGGTTCTCTACCCAGGACTGGGCTCATATCCAGGTATCTTGGGTTACAGCACTGATGGCGCTTTGATGAAGTCAATGACAACGGCCAATGATGAGCTCAAACCTATTTATGCTCAGTATGTGAAAATGGATATAGAGCAAATTGCTGCAGATCCTAAAGCTCGTGAGATGGGTCAGCGTTTATTCTTGAACTCTTGTGCGCAATGCCATGGTTCAGATGCCGGTGGTTCTAAAGGCTTCCCGAATTTGACTGATGGCGACTGGTTATATGGTGGCTCACCTGAAAACATCAAAACGACTATCACATATGGCCGTGGCGGTGTAATGCCTCCATTCCCACAATTAGATAGCAAGCAAATTGTGGATGTGGCGAACTATGTCCGCAGCTTATCTGGCTTGCCGTCTGATGATTTGAAAGCCGCGCGTGGTTCAGAAGTCTTTAAAGCGAACTGCGTAGCATGTCATGGCGCCGATGCTAAAGGCAATATCGCATTAGGTGCGCCAAACTTAACTGACAAGACTTGGTTGTATGGAAGTTCTGAAGCAACTATTGTTGAGACGGTGACTAAGGGTCGCATGGCAATGATGCCTGCGCAGGATAAAGTGTTAAGTCCCGAGAAGATTCAGTTGTTAACTGCTTATGTTTGGGGCTTGTCTAACAATAAGCAGCCAGCATCTAAGTAATTAGTGTCAAGCAATTCGCCGGGTGGTAAGCCCATTCCGATAGAAGTTATTGAGGAGTCTCTTTATGAGGTCCGGCGAAAGATTTATCCGCGTTCAGTCTCAGGACTCTTTGCCCGCTGGCGTTTTATTCTTGTTTTGGCTACTCAATTACTGTTCTATGGCTTACCATGGGTGAACTGGAATGGTCGTCAAGCAGTTCTCTTCGATTTAATTCAGCGTAAGTTTTATATCTTTGGTCTTGTGTTGTGGCCACAAGATATTATCTATCTAACGCTGCTACTGATTCTTTCTGCTTTAGCTCTATTTCTATTTACGGCAGTAGCAGGGCGCTTATTTTGCGGTTACGCATGCCCGCAAACAGTCTATACCGAAATCTTTATGTGGATCGAGCGCAAAGTAGAAGGCGATCGCTTTGCACGGATTCGTTTAGATGGCGAAGAGTGGCCTTGGGGAATACGGAAGTGGCGCCTCAAAATCACTAAGCACTTTCTTTGGCTTTTGATTGCATTCTGGACGGGCTTTACCTTTATTGGTTATTTCACGCCAATTACAACGCTCGGATCAGCATTGCTTCATTTGTCTCTTGGGCCATGGCAAACCTTCTGGCTGTGTTTCTATAGCTTTGCTACGTGGGGTAATGCAGGCTTTATGCGCGAGCAAGTTTGCAAATACATGTGCCCTTATGCACGCTTTCAAAGCGTCATGGTCGACAAAGACACTTTCTTGGTGACTTATGACAAGGTGCGTGGTGAGCCCAGGGGTAGTCGCAGCAAGTCAGTAGATCATGCTTCATTGGGTTTGGGTGATTGCGTAGATTGCAGTATTTGTGTTCAGGTCTGTCCAACTGGTATTGATATTCGTGATGGCATGCAGTACATGTGTATTGGTTGTGGAGCTTGTATTGATGCTTGTGATCAAGTGATGGAGAAAGTAGATTATCCAAAAGGATTGATTCGCTATACAACTGAAAGGGCGGTTGAGGATCGAGCATCCAATCAAAACGCTATTCGGCATATCTTGCGCCCACGGGTATTGATCTATACCGCCTTCATTACAGTGCTTGCCACGGCATTCTTGGTATCGCTAGCTACTCGAAATCCTTTGCGAGTTGATGTCATGCGTGATCGTGGTGCCTTGGCAAGAGAGGTTGATGGTGTACGGATTGAGAATATTTATCGTATTCAGATTATGAATGCCTCTGAAAATAAAATGAAAGTGCAAGTCACGGCCAGTGGTTTGAGGGATTTGAAAATCCTAAACTCCCAAGGGCAAGTTGTGTCTGAGATTGAAGTAGGGCCAGCAAGCAATCTCCTAATGCCAATCAAAGTGAGCACCGCCATTGGAGTAAATGAGCCAGGTAACTACCCGATCCATTTTGATGTAATTGCTCAAGAACTTTCTGGAAATGAGATGATTGCCAGAAAGCGTGATGAGAAATCCACTTTTATTATTCCCCGCTAAGCGTATAAGCAAGAGATCGAGAGGATAACAATGACCGAACAGCAAACTATCAAGCCTTGGTGGAAGCAGTTATGGCCCTGGCTTCTAATTAGCGGGCCAGCCGTCGCGATGATTGGCTGCGCAATTACGATTTGGCTAGCCATTAATCTTTATGCCGATAAGCCATTGCGTGATGGTGTTGTTAAGCAAGGCTTAAAAGTCGAGGAATTAAAAGATACGCAGGCCAAAAAATGAAATACCGCCTACTTATTTGGATCCTCTGGCCCTCTTTCTTGGTAGCTGGCATGGCTGAGGGCTTGTTATTTACAGTAATCCATCCACAAGACCTCTTATTTTTTGGGCATCACCCTGATATCTCGGATGAGGGTATTTACACCCTTGGATTTTTTGCGATTTGGTTATTCTGCGCAGTCTCAAGCGCACTAACAGCTTATATTTTGCCCGGCATTGAATCCCCAGAGGGTAAAGAGACGGATCGCAGCCTGCTTTAAGCTAGGCGTGCTTTACGGGAATATCAGTACTGACGCAGACTGTTCTGTCTGGGTTGGGGATACCAGCTAGTTCATGCAAGCCATTCATATCGATGAGTTTGATATGACGTTGTTTGATTTGAATGAGTCCGGATTCAGCAAAGCGTGACAACATGCGACTCACGGTTTCAATTTGAATACCGAGATAGCTACCAATATCCACACGGCTCATACGTAGATCAAATTCATTATTGAGATATCCGCGTGCTGCTAGGCGTTGTGAAAGACTCAATAGGAATGCCGCCAATCTCTCTTCAGCACGCATAGTACCCAATGAGAGAAGATGGCGTTGATCCTGAGTGAGTTCTCGACTCATGATCTTGTGGAATTGATTTTGTAAAACAGGAATCTGGCGTGCTAAATCTTCAAAAGCATCATAACGAATGATGCAGACTTCACTTTCTTCGAGGGCAAGCGCATCTGATTGGTAATGACCATCACCAATGCCGTCGAGCCCCAAGATTTCTCCTGGGAGATGAAAGCCAATCACTTGCTGGCGCCCATCTTGCAGACAATACTCTGTTTTGAGGGTTCCAAAGCGAACGCTATATACCGAGCTTAGTGGATCACCATGGCGATACAGACTTTCACCCTTTTGCAGATGAACCCGCTCTTGAACCAAGGAATCAATTTTCGAAACATCAGTAGGAGTGAGGCCAACCGGCAGACAAAACTGCCCTAGAACGCAAACAGAGCATTTGCTTGTTGGGGTATCGGTTGGCTTGTAATTCATTTTGATTGATTATGCAGACAGTTTATTCTACTAGGGTGAACACCCCATTTGCCACCTTATTAAGTCAGTGAAATGTTAACCATCAGCCTCCTTCTAGCGGTTTTCTTGGGCGCTTTAGTGAGTGGCTGGCACTGCGCTTTGATGTGTGGTGGGATCGCTGCAGCTATAGAGCGTCCAGTAGCCCTAGAGAGTCCTCTAAGAGCTAAATCTGAACTCTTTTACCTGCAAATCATCATGCATTTAGGTCGAATCACGACCTATGTCATTTTGGGTGCCTTTGCGGCATGGGTAGGAGTAGTCGTTTGGCAACAAAGCTTTCTACCAATCCAGAGATTCTTATTTGTAATGACTTCTTTGCTATTGATTTTTATGAGCCTTCGCTTGCTAGGTCTTGGTAAGTCAGAGAGTCGACTGGGTGGAAGATGGTTAAGTACCCAGATCGCAAGTTATTGGGCAAAATATTTAGGTCGTTTTGCTAATGGACCCTCTCGCTGGTTTAGTGGCATGTTATGGGGTCTAGTGCCATGTGGTTTGGTATACAGCGTTTTGCCCTTAGCTTTTTTATCAGGTGACGTCTTTACTGGAGCAGCATTCATGTTGGTATTTGGTCTAGGAACCTTACCTAACTTATTATTGATTTCTAAATTTTCAGCGGCATTGACTCAATTTGCGCAGTATGTATGGGTGCGTTACTTTGCTGCCTTACTACTATTTTTTGGTGGTGGTTTTGGCTTGTATCGCGCCTGGATTTTGCCTGAAGCCTTACTTAAGGGCGGTTTCTGTATTACTTAATGCCCTGTCGCTGCTGCAACGCCAGAAGGTAGATCAGGATATAAGCAATCTGGCGGTATTGTTTGCAAGAAGCCGCTACGCTGGGCCATCTCATATGGCTGATGATCTAAACCACAAATAATCAATTTAATATTGCGAACTTTGCAAAGATACGCTAATTCAGTAATCGTTTCCATTCCAGAGGTATCCACATAGATCACATTCTTGAGATCAATGAGCAGTACTTGTGACGGTAGTTTCACTTCAATTTTTTCTAGAAGTTTCACAGCCCCAAAAAAGATGGCGCCATAAATACGGTAAGCATCAATACGGCCTTGATGGTTTTCTAGTTGCGGAAAGTGATCGGTATCAGCCAATTCACAACGAGATAGGCTGGAGATGCGATAGATAAAGGTAATAAATGCAAACAGCAGTCCTACTTGTACTGCAATCGTCAGATCCAAAATGACAGTGAGTAAAAATACACTCATGATGGTGAGTTGATAGGGCAGGCGGAACTGCTTTAAGTCTACAAATTTTTTCCATTCACCCATATTCCAGGCAACATACATTAAGATGGCCGCCAAACTTGCTAAGGGAATATCTTTTGCTAGAGGCGCTGCAAATAGGACAACCAGTAATAGAGTGAGTGCGTGCACGATCCCTGCAATTGGAGTGGTGCCACCGCTTTCGATATTGGTCACGGTGCGCGCAATCGTGCCGGTTGCAGGCATGCCACCAAAAAATGGGATTGCTAAGTTTGCAATCCCTTGCGCAATGAGCTCTTGGTTAGATTCGTGACGATCGTGAATTAATCCATCAGCAATACGAGCGCATAGTAAAGATTCAATTGCACCCAATAGGGCCAGAGTTAATGCGGGGGTGACCATAAATTGCGCAGTACCCCAACTTATGGGTATCCACTCAAAATGTGGCAGGCTAGAGGGAATGCCGCCAAATCGGCTACCTATAGTGTCGATCGGCAGGCTCAATAGGCCCGTAATGATGGTGGCTACCACCATTGCCACAACCGTTCCCGGCAAGTGACTGAGCCAGCCCAAATGTTTCTGAATCATCTTCCAGATAATGATGATGGCTAAGCTGCCGCAGGCTATGCAGAGCGCAGCAGAATTAAATGTATCTGCAGCGTTATAAAGTGCCCCAATAGATTGAAAAAACTGAGCAGGCATTTTCTCAATGGATAAACCAAAAAAATATTTGACTTGAGATAGCCCAATGAGAACTGCGATACCGTTAGTAAATCCAATGATGACGGCAATTGGAATGAATCTCACTAGGGTTCCGAGTCTGAGTATGCCCATCAGTAACAGAAATACGCCAGACATTGCGGTGGCTAATAAAAGGTTAGGAACACCATATCGCTCGACGATGCCATATACAATGACAATAAAGGCGCCAGCTGGGCCACCGATTTGCACACGACTGCCGCCCAGTAATGAGATAAGTCCGCCGGCGATGATGGCAGTAAAAATCCCGGCTTCAGGTTTTAATCCACTCGCAATTGCAAATGCCATCGCCAGCGGGAGCGCTACGACGCCAACAGTAAGGCCAGCTAAAACATCTTTGGTAAATAGGGTGCGGTTATAACCCTGAAAAGAGTCGAGGATTCTGGGGTGAAAAAACATCAGGATTTCAAGAAAGTCGATCGCCTATCCAGTAGGCAAATCCTGCAGAGAATGCCGTTACGAGTGAACCCCAGGCAATATCTACGAAAGCAAGTTTGGTGGGGAAGTCTCGAATCACTGCCAGATTAGTTAAGTCATAAGTCATATAGCAAACCAATCCAAACAAAGCGCCATATTGCAGTGCATGTATCAAAGACTGTTTAGAAAGTGCTGGCGCGATGACAAAAATACAGACGCCTAGGGCATAAATGAGATAAAAAGCTAAGCCTGCTAATAGCTTGGGTTCACTGGCCATCAAATCACCCATCTCGTCACGATATAGATTCTTTGCGATCCCTAAAAGCCAGACTAAATCCACCGCAATCAGGGTGATTAAAAAAGAAAAGTAGATCCCTAAATACTTGAGCAATTAAGTTACCCTTTGAGCTTTTATAGGTCAATAATAAGCATTATGATGGAAAGAGTGAATCAGTAGTTTAATTTAAAGGGGGTTGATTATGTTTAAGCATTTATTGGTGCCGGTTGACGGTTCAGATGTCAGCAAAAAGTCTTTAAAAAAGGTTGCTGAGCTTGCAAAGGCGGATGGTGCGGCTGTAACACTAGTTTATGTTTCTGACCCGTTACCGCCTTTGGTCTACTCCGATAGCACTATGGGCTATGGTTTATCTGCTAAAGAACATAAAAGCGCTTGTGACGCTTACGCAAAAGATGTATTCAAAACAGCGGTTACTGCACTAGGCTCTAGTATCAAAGCAAAATCACTGCATATCTCCAATACAAACCTTGCTGAAGGTATTTTGGATGGCGCTAAAAAAGCTAAGGCGGATGTGATCGTAATGGCTTCCCATAAACGCACAGGAATTAGTGGCGTTTTGTTGGGTAGCGAAACACATGAAGTTATCGTGCATTCCAAATTACCAGTTTTAGTACTTGGTTAAGCTTCACCAAGTTAGAAAAATACAATGGGGTCCATCAGGACCCCATTTGTTTTATGCTGCTTGATTTATTGGCGCGTAATTGGACTGCCGAGTAACAATATCTCGCGGGTTAGCTGCCCACTTTCATTGTCACGCATTGACCATAGATCGAGTTGTGTTTTTGATGCATAGGGGTCAACATAAATACCATCTTTTCTCAACTCAAAATGCAGATGGGGGCCAGTTGATCGACCGGTAGTTCCAACATAGCCAATTTCAAGACCACGACGAACTTCATTGCCCACTTCAAGTTCGGAGTTGTAATTACTTAAATGTGCATAGTAGGTGTGATATCCGCCTGGATGTTCAAGAACAATCAAATTACCAAAGGCGCCGCTAAATCCTTGATGAACTACTCTACCATTGGCTACGCTAAAGATTGGGGTGCCTACAGGAGCGGCATAGTCAATACCCATATGAGCCCGATAGCGTTGTTTGGTAGGGGTGGGTTGAGTTACTGCCATATTATTTTTGGGGCGTTTCGGGCTGCCAGCGCGAACCATCCCTACGCCACGTGAGATGCGTCGATAGCTTAATGGGTTTGTCCAAAAAGATCGCTCTAAAGATTCGCCGCTACCAGTAAAGAAACCACCGGGGATATCGCTGCGTTCTACCCAAAAAGCACTGGCAAATACCTCCTTATTAGCTGGATCAATAATCTCTGCAGCCCATATCTGCGCCCATCTTTCTCGATCACCAAAATCAACAATCAGGCGCACGATACTATTAGTGTTTTCGAGGGAGTTGTTATCTTCAGGATAGATCTGTTTGATGATGGAGTTGAGTTCCCAAACTAACTCCACAGGTAATTTATCACCCAATTTACGTGGATCATATAAAACCTCTTTTAAGGGAACACGTATTTCAGTGAGATTTTTAGATTCGTTTCTTAAAAAGTCTTGCTGCACTAAGAAGCCGCCAAAAGCGGATGGGGTGAATGTCCAAATTTCTGTTTTACTGTCTTGGATTGGACCATTCATGATGCTTAGCGAGTCAAAGCGATTGCGGGTAGTGAAGGCAACGGCATATGGAATACAGTCACCACGCACCTTGTCAAAGAAGCTTTTCGTCTGACTTTTGAAGAATTCAGAAAATTGGCGATTATCAATGCCAATACTGGAGGGTAAATTATTTTCGTTAAAGCTTCGTCGAAGACAACCTTGTATGACTCGATAGTCTAGGTTGGCATCGCTATCAAGCATGAGCTCGCTGGGATTTTTTTTCTGAAAGAGCGAGGGATTTAAGCTCATACTGTTGGTCTTTGAGCCAGACCCCGCAGATTTATCCTTGAACCCTATTTGTTTTGTGTTTTGGACGTACACCTTTGTTCGGCTTTGATTAGCCTGCTGAGTCTTATTTGTTTGGGCATGCGCTGCAGCGCTCAATCCTAGAATCAGGCTGAGTAAACTGCTTCCCAGGAGGAGTGCCGCCCCATCCATGAGGCGGTGATAAACGGTCACTTTTTTATTCACCTCACAATTATCTAATAATGTGAGTTATGACCCGGGGAATTTTGTTGTGCCGCAATAAATTAACCCTACAACAGGCTCAAACTGAGTATTTCATTACTAGCTACAATATTTTTTTCATTAAGGAGTTCAGATGCCAATCATCGAGTCTTTGCAAGTCGCGTCAGTCGCCGTACCCCTGGATAAAGTCACTTCATTTTCAACACGTACTGTAACTGAGCGCCACTATTGTTTGGTTAAAGTGCGCGGCAAAGATGGTAATGAGGGTATTGGTTTTTGTTATGTTGGCAGTGCTGGTGGTGATATTGCCAAAATTGCTGTTCAGCAATTGTTAGCGCCCAAGTTAATTGGCCAGAATAGCCATCGCAGTGAAGGTCTCTGGATGGAGATGTATAACGAATCCATTTTGCAGGGTCGAACTGGCGCTGTGATGCGTGGCATTTCAATTTTGGACACAGCGCTTTGGGATTTAAATGCTCGCGCTGTAGGTTTACCTTTGCACCAGTATCTGGGGTCTGTAGTGGACGATCGTGTGCCTGCATATGCCAGTGGCGGTTATTACTTGGATGGTAAGACTCCAGCCAAGCTTGGTAAGGAAATGGAATCTTACGTAAAGCAGGGCTTTAAGGCGGTCAAGATGAAAGTAGGGCGTCTATCTCCCTCAGAGGAAGAGGATCGCGTCAAAGCAGCCCGCAAAGCGATTGGTGACGATATCTTATTAACATTGGATGCCAATAATGCCTGGCGAGATCTGCCAACAGCGCTGGAGTATGTCAGGCGCTTTGAGGCTTACAACCCATACTGGATTGAGGAGCCTTTTTCACCAGATGCGATCGACCTTCATGCAGCCTTAGCGCGTCAAACCAAGATTAATGTTGCTACTGGCGAGATGGAAACAGGTCGTTGGCGTTTTAGGGAGTTAATCGACGCAGGTGGTGCAGCCATTTTGCAATCTGATGCTGCGGTATGTGGTGGCATTACTGAGTGGCGCCGTATCTCTGCTTATGCAGATTTAAAGGGCATTACGGTTTGCCCGCATTGGATGCATGACTTGCATGCACCGCTGGTGGCAGCAACTCCCAATGCTCGCTTCGTGGAATTCTTTCTAGATGATCAGGTTCTCAATTTCCGTAGATTGATCAATAAGCAACTCACTTTTAAAAACGGAGATTTGATTTTGCATAAAACTCCAGGACTAGGCTTTGAGTTTGATGAGTCAGCCATTAAGAAATATGCTGGCAAAACTCCATGGACTAAGATTGCTTAAATCTTCTACACTCTAAAAAAATCAGCCCGCAATAGCGGGCTGATTTGCTTCTAATACCTTAATCACCAAAAACTTATGTTGATCTGGGGTGTAATTTGAAGTGGGCAATAGTTTGAGTTACCAATACCAAGGCAAAGCCCACAAAACCAATCAAGTCTGCTTCAGTAGATGGGTAAGCTAGCGCAACACCAGAGATCACCATAATGATGCGCTCAAACACCTTGGTCTTCTCGATAAACCAGCCTTGAAGACCACCAGCCAAGCAAATGATGCCAACGACTGCAGTAAACGAGACCCAGGCAATTTGTAGCCAGTCTGCCTGCTCAAGCGCATCGGTTGAGCCCATAAGCAATAAACTCACACCAGATTTATCTAACACGAACATGAAAGGAACAAGGATTGCAGGCGCAACATACTTCCAGGTTTGCAAGGTAGTTTTATAGGGGTTGCCTTTGCAGATCGCAGCAGCAGCAAATGGTGATAGCGCAGTAGGAGGAGATACCTCAGAGAGAACAGCGTAGTAGAAGATAAACATATGTGCGGCAAACGCTGGTACACCCAGGTTAATCAAAGCTGGTGCAGCGATCACTGCGCAAATAATGTAGGAGGCTGTCACTGGTACTGCAAGACCTACCACCCATACTACAAGCGCAGTAAAGATGGTGGTAAGCAATAGAGAGCCACCTGCATACTGAATCACAATCGAGCTAAATTTGAGACCAAGGCCAGTGAGGGTAACTGTACCCACGATTAAGCCAGCGCCTGCACAAGTAGCTGCAATTGCTAGAACACCCGTAGAGCCTGAAGCAAGTGCTTTAGTGAGGTTTGAGTTATACAGACCTGAAAGAATTGGCTCTTTGCCTTTAAACCAAGCCCAAGGAATAATGGCGGTATCTTCTCGGAGCATGCTGGATAGGGCAGAAACTACAGTTGCCCAGAATACAGACATGACTGGTGAAAAGCCCATGAGCATGAACACCACAATAGAGATGAGTGAGAAGAAGTGGAACCAATATTTCTTCGTTAACTGCCAGGCAGTCTCGGCAGATTCAAAATGAATGCTCTTCATGTTGTACTTGCGCACATCGATTTCTACCATGACAAATAAACCAAGGTAGAACAAGATGGTTGGAATACTTGCCATTAAGAGCACATCTAAATAGGAGATCTTGAGAAAGTCGGCAATCAAGAATGCGGCCGCACCCAATACAGGCGGTGAAATAATGGCGCCTAATCCACCGGCTGCCAATAGTCCACCCGCTGCATTTTTTTCGTAACCCACTTTTTCAAGCATGGGCGCAGCAACTGAGCCGACGGTGACAGTAGTGGCTACACCTGAGCCTGATGGGCCCCCCAAGAGGAAGGAGGACATCACAATCGTTCTGCCAACACCAGAAGATTTACCACCCATCGCTGCAAAAGAAAAATCGATAAAGAATTTACCGGCACCAGTGAACTGTAAAAATGCACCGAAGATGGTGAAGAGAATAATGAGGGTTGCAGAGACATCGACTGCGGTGCCATAAATACCCTCTAGGGTCATGTACATGTAACCCACTAAGCGATCAAGATCATAGCCTTTGTGTGTCCAGGGTGCAGGCAGATGATTGCCGAATAGGGCGTATAGCAAAAACAATACAGTGACCGTTACCAAGATCATGCCGTTAGTTCTACGGACACTTTCTAAAATAAGAAGAATTAACCCAATACCTACCATGACATCGGTTGTGTTCGGGGCGGTATTTCTGTCCATGAAATCATCGCCGCCACTAAGGATGTAATACGCAATGGCAACTGATGCCACTGCAAAGACAATATCCCAGGGCATGAGCCGATTTTTAAAGCGCGCGGCAATAGGAAAGCTCAAGAACACCAAAAATAAAACCAGTGCCACATGAATCACGCGTAGTTCTTGAGTTGGTACGATAGAGTAGGCAGCGTACAAATGAAACAAAGACATGCCTACTGCTACGAGCGTGATGAACTTAGCCAATAAGCCTTTGTAGTCATTTGAATCACCTTCCTCCTGCTTAATGAAGGCGTCTAGTTTTTCTTGGGTTTCGTTATCAATGACGTTTTGATTCATGTCTCAACCTATATCTTTATCAATATGTAATTCATTAAAAGCAGAAGGGGTGAGATTAACTCACCCCTGCCACAGTTTTAATTCAATTTAATATTCTTTTCTTTGTAATACTTTATGGCACCTGGATGAAAGTCAACCGGAGTTGCTTTGACTTTTTGATTGTCAAGGCTGACATTCATATATTCCTGGTGTGTACGCACAAGATCGAGCTTATTGTCAAAAATTGCTTTAGTAATTTTATAGGCTTGATCATCAGGCATGTTGGCGTTGACCACTAAGATATTCGCAACTGCAGCAACTTTATTATCTTTTGCCATGCCGCTATAAGTTGCCTTAGGAATGTTTGCATCAAAGTAGAGGTTGCCGTACTTCTTATTCATCGCTACTACCTCTGCATTGGTATCAATCATCACAATCTTGGTGCCAGGTGTATTAGCAAGGTCCGTGACTGCAGCTGTTGGTAATCCACCGACCCAGAAGAATGCGTCGATCTTGCGATCTTTCACTGCGTTAACAGATTCCGCTACGCTTAGACGCTCACGTTTTACATCTTTGTCCTTATCAAGGCCGGCAGCTTCTAGGATGCGAAATGCCATTACTTCAGTTGCGCTTCCAGGGGCGCCAGTGCTCACGCGTTTGCCCTTGAGATCCTTCATGGATTTAATACCAGTGGAATCTACGGTTACTACATGCATGAGGTTTGGATAAAGAACAACGAGTGTTCTTAAATCTACTTTCTTGCCATTAAATTTTCCTTCACCGATCTGGGCATCTTTAGCAGCGTCTGCCATCGAGAACCCAACATAAGGTTTGCCAGTGCCAATCAGGTTGAGGTTATCTACTGATCCGCCAGTCACTTCGGCGGTTGCAGACATCCCTGGAACTTTGCTGGAAAGAACGGATGCTAAGCCACCACCCATTGGGTAATAAACACCACCAGTACCACCTGTCGCAATGGAAATATTTTGTGCTTGCGCTCCAACCCATACAAAGCTGAGGGATAGAGCAATCACTTTGAGTAGTTTCATAGAAGTCTCCTAAATAGCTTTTGAATTAAAGGCCGGGCATGCTGAAGTGAATTTGCTTTAACTCGCTCAGTAGCTGGGCTTGTTGATCTGCTGTCAACTGCATGAGTGGTGGGCGGACACGAAGCCACTCTGGATCTTTGCTGAAATGCGCAACTGCAGTTTTCATACCAGCAATCATTTGATACTTCGCAAATACGCTACGCACTTGATCTAATTCAGCTTGACGCTCATCTGCATTTGATTCTCTCCAGTGTGCAGCAAGGTCAGCGAGGGCGTGAGGATTCACATTAGCTGTCGCGGAGATGCAACCTACACCACCGGCTCTTAGGGTGCGCATTAAGAACACTTCACTACCAGCGTAGACGCGGAAGCCTGATGGCGCCAAGAGTTTAATGACTGACTCGGTGTAAGCCCAGTCACCAGAACTATCTTTCATACCGACCACTGTCTTTGGATAATCTTTGGCGAGGCGCTCAAGTAGTGACAAGCTCAAATTTATTTTGGTAACAGGCGGAATGTTGTAGATATAAATTTGTAATGCAGAGCTACCCACCTTCTGAATGACTTCAGAGAAATAGGCGAATAGACCATCATCAGTAATATCTTTGTAGTAGAACGGTGGCAGCATCAGTACGCCAGCACATTTGTGATTCACTGCATGACGTGTCATATTGACTGTGGCATCGATTGAAGTTGCGCCAGTACCAGGCATCATATGTCCAGGATTTAAGCCACCTTCAATCAGGGCGGTCAAAGTACTCATCTTTTGTGGTGCTGACATTGAGTTGGCTTCAGAGTTTGTGCCAAATATTGCTTGTCCAACGCCATTAGATTCCAACCACTGACATTGTTTTAATAGCTTCTGGGCATCTGGATTGCCGTCCGCCTTAAATGGTGTCAAGACTGGTGATAACACCGCTGGCAAGGTAGAAGGATGCAAAGACATGGGCATGCTGACTCCAATTAATAATGCACTTCGGTAAGAAGTGGTTGTTGTTTAAAGAATGCTTCTAAATTATCTACAGCTAAGTTGGTCATAGCTATCCGTGTTTCCGAGGTAGCACTTCCGATATGGGGGGTGAGCAAAACATTATCAAGATTTAAAAAAGCAGGGTTTGGATTGGGTTCATTATTGAACACGTCCAAGGCAGCGCCGCCGATTTTTTTATGTTGCAGTGCATATAAAAGAGCTTCCTCGTTAACGACACTGCCGCGGGCAATATTAATTAAATAGGATGAGGGCCCCAAAGCCTCTAATACTTTGGCATCCACCAAGTTGTCCGTATCGGCTGAGGCAGGGCAAGCCAGGAATAAAACATCACACGCTGCCGCTAATTCGCGCACATCCTTGTAATAGGTGTAAGGCACTGGTTTTGGATTGGGGCCTGAATAGGCAATTTCGACCTTGAATGGTTCAAGGCGCTTGGCCAGATCCTGACCAATACGACCCATGCCTGCAATCCCGACTCGTTTGCCAGCTAAGGTGGTGGTGAGCTGAAATAGACCTTTGGACCAGGCGCCGCTCTTGACGTGCTCTTGGGACTCTGGAAGACGGCGCATGAGGCTGAGCATCATGCCGATAGCTAGTTCGCAGACGGCATCATTGAGAACGCCAGGTGTATTGCTGGCTTTAATCCCATGTTCCTTGAGGTAGGACAGAGGAAGATTGTCGTAACCGACGCCACAGGTCGATACCAGTCTAATGCTTGGAATTTGTTTTACCAGGGCCTCAGGTAATTTTGTATTGGAGCGAACTAAGATTGCTTCAAACTTACCGGGGGGTGGAGGGGCATTGACATCGGGATGACGGATAGGGGTGAAGCGGCGATCAATTTCCGCCTGCATAATCTCAGGAAAGTGGCCGACCTGCAGCACCGAGTTGACGGGGATCATGTCTGTCTCTATTTTTTATTGGAATAATGATTCCATTGTATGAGGATTTTTTGAAAAAAGTCCTCCCTCTAGGAGAAAGTGATGTTGTTTACCCCAGCAGAAACTAAGGTAGTTGTCGTCGGTGGCGGCACGATGGGCGCGGATGTCGCTGCAGTCTGTGCTCGTGGCGGATGTGCTGTGCAAGTAGTAGAGCCGACCACAGAGCGACGTGCTCTCTTGCCGGACTATTTTGTTAATACTATGACCGAGTTGGGATACGAGAACCGTATTCATTTATTGTCAGTGGCTGGCTCGCTAGAGGAAGTGGATTGGGCTGATATTGATTTGGTGATTGAGTGTGTACCAGAGCGTTTGGATATTAAGCGTGAGTTATTTGCGAAGTTAGAGCAATACGCAAAACCAGAGGCGGTATTGGCTAGCAATAGTACGAGCTTCCCAATTAGTCAAATTGCGAACGGATTAAAAACATCGGCACGCATGATTGGCTTGCATTTTTTCATGCCAGCACATTTAATTCCTTGTGTTGAAGTGATTTATGGTGAAAAGACGTCACCAATGGTAGGTGATAGTCTCACACGATTGATGACAGCCTGCGGCATGGTGCCGGTAACCGTGAAAAAGGACTTGCCAGGCTTCTTGGCTAATCGCTTGCAACATGCTTTATCACGCGAAGCATTCTCTATGGTGGATGCTGGCATTTGCACTCCTGAGGATATCGATAAGGCCGTCCGTTATGGCTTTGGTTTCCGCTACATTGCTGCAGGTCCTGCAATGCAACGCGATCATGCTGGACTTGAGATCCATGCTGCCGGCGGAGCGACGATTTACCCTACGCTGAATAATTCTGCGACGATTGCGAAGTGTTTAAGTGAGCGTGTAGAGAGTGGAAAATTTGGCATGAAAACCGGAGAGGGTTTTTACTCTTGGACTGCGGATAGCATCAAGGCAGAACGTGAGCGTTATCAAGCCGCTTTGCGTGAAGGCTTAAAGATTATTCAAAAAGAATTACCAGAAATCAAATAGGTTTGGTAAACATAAACTCCATCTTTAAGAGATATCTTTGAGATGGAGTTTGCTTAAGTGTGGTGCGAGTCGATAAGTAATGAATACGATCGCAATCGTAGCTACACCACCAAAGACGATAGAGGGTACTAGGCCCATTATGCTTGCTGCGATACCGGATTCAAGCGCGCCTAATTCATTTGATGACCCAATGAATATTCCGTTTATCGCACTGATGCGCCCACGCATATGATCTGGGGTTGTGAGTTGCATGATGCTGCCACGAATGACTACGGATACTGAATCGCAGCATCCAGAAATAAACAAGAAGAAAGCACACACCCAGAGATGACTAGAAAGACCAAAGGCAATAATTGCGAGACCAAACCCTGCCACCGATAGAAATAGATGCTTACCAGAGTCTGTTAGTAATGGTCGTTTGGCTAGATAAATTCCCGTGATGACGGCGCCCGCCGCTGGTGCGGCACGTAATATTCCTAAAACTTCTGGGCCTGCATTCAACACCTCTTTAACAAAGGCGGGAAGAATGGAAACAGCGCCACCAAATAAAACGGCAAACATATCTAGCGCCATGATGCCTAGAATCAACTCGTGCTTACGAACGTAATCAAAGCCCTCTAAAAAGCTTTTGAAAAAATGCCCAGAGAGTTGACTGATTTTTTCATGGGGCGCGTGAATAAAGGTAATGCCATACAGACCAATGGCGCCACATAAACCAGCTAATAGATAAGTCCACTCTAATCCTGCAAAGCCTATCATCAATCCACCTAAGCCAGGACCAGCGACGACGCAGATCTGAAATGCAGAAGATGCATAGGCTGTGTAGCGCGGTAAATGTTCTCTAGAAATAATTTGGCCAAAGATGGCGGTATAAGAGGGTCTTAATAAAGCTCGGCCTGCTCCAATACAAGCAATCGCAGTGTAAATAAGAGGTACGGGTGGCGTGAGCCATCCAAGTGCAATGACGGTTAAAAATAGGGCAACTGCAATATGCATCATGCATGCGATCGCGGCAATCAGTTTGCGTGAGTAGTGATCCACTGCATGACCCGCATAGAGTGCCAGCAAAAAATAAGGCACTAGCTCGGCCAAGCCAACCAAGCCCAAGGAGACAACGCTGTTGGTAAGTTCGTATATGTGCCAACCCACCGCCACCATCGTAATTTGGTAGCTCAGTGTTGCACCAACGCGGTAGAGCAGCAGGGTTCTGAAGGCTTTGCTTGAATTCATTTTTACTGAGTTTAAGGGAGTTTGTGCTTTATCCTTAATGGTATGAAGAAAACGATTCGTGTCTGGGACTTGCCAATTCGCCTATTTCATTGGCTTTTAGCGCTTTGTATTGCGGGTAGCCTCATTAGCATCAATCTGAGTGATGCTGCAATTGAATACCATGCTTATTTTGGCTATAGCATCCTGGCTTTATTGATTTTCAGAATCATCTGGGGTTTTGTAGGCTCTAGGCATGCTCGCTTTGCTTCATTCTTTCCGACGCGTACGGCTATTCAGAATTATTTGCAAGGCAAGTCGCCACGCATGTTGGGACATAACCCGATTGGTGCTCTCTCGGTCTTTGCTTTGCTCTTTGTTTTGAGCGTACAAGTATTTACTGGTTTATTTGTTGATGATGAGATTGCTTTTCAGGGGCCATTAGCGAAATTCGTCCCTAATGCAGTGGTTTCTCTTTTTTCAGAGATTCATGAAGGTAATCAAGTGCTCATCTACACCTTGATTGCGATTCATATTGCTGCAATTCTGTTCTATAAGAAATTTAAAGGTGAAGATTTAATTAAGCCAATGATTAGTGGTGACAAAGAAATTGACCCAAGCGAGGAAGCAAAATATTTGCCTTCTGACTTGAGTCAACCCTCCAAAGATGGAGGTTTACAACGGACTCTAGCTCTAGTGCTCTTAAGTGTTATCGCCGTTGTAGTGGGTTATTTAATTACTAAATAAGCGGATCACTTCTTTTTAAAATCATCATGGCAGCCTTTGCAGCTTGCACCAGCAGCTGCAAAAGTTTTCTTGATACTTTCTAAGTCGCCTGATTGTGCAGCTTTATTCAAATCAGCTACTGCTAGTTGCATTTTTTCAGATGCTGCTTTGAACTTCGCGTTATCAGACCAAATTTCAGGCTGTGCTTTGCCGCCTTCAGTACCTGGACCAAATGCTTGCCAAGGTAATGTAGAAAGTGTCGCAACAACAGCGGCATTCTTGGCTACTTCATCTTTGCTGTAGGGAGCCTCACCTTTCACTACAGCGCCAATTTTTGCCATAGAGTTTGACATTACTGTAAAAACGCTCTGGCGATACTTAATGGCATCTTCAGGTTTTTGGAATTGCGCGACTGCAGTGCCTGCGGCAATGGCTAAAACTGTTGCCGTACTGGCTAGGAGAATTTTCTGTAGTTTCATGTGAACCTCTTTAGGTGTATTAAAAAATGGAGACCGCAACTGTGAAATTAGCATACTCCAGATTGATGACTTTTGTCTGAATCATTCATCAGAAGATCATTTGTAATGGGGAAGTTAATAAAAGAATTAGCCATTGAAAGAAGCTCATGAGTGGCGCCATCCATAAATTGCTGATGATTCCCGTGAACATGAGTCCAAGAACGATGTAGAAACCCCATTTTTCCAATCTATCGAGCGCTAGAGATTGCCGTGTTGGTAAAAGTCCCGAAAGAACTCTTCCTCCGTCAAAAGGGGGAATTGGCAGTAGGTTAAATACAAGCAAGCTGAGGTTCCAGGAGATGCCAGCCTGAGACATAGAAATCAAGAATTTTTCATCTATTCGAAAGCCCATTAACAAAATCAGCAGAATTAGCCAGATTAGCGCCTGAAAAAAGTTCGATCCTGGTCCTGCCAAGGCAACCCAAATTGAGTCGATTCGAGGGTTTTTGAGGCGCCCAAAGTTAACGGGTACTGGTTTGGCATAGCCAATCAAAAAAGGAGACTGCATCAAAATCAATGCCAAGGGGAGCAGGATTGTCCCAACGGGATCGATATGTTTGGCGGGATTCAGGCTCACTCGGCCAAGCATATAAGCCGTGTTATCCCCAAACTTACGGGCTGCATAGCCATGGGCGGCTTCATGGATAGTAATGGCAAAAATCAAGGGAATCGCATTAATGGCGACTGCTTGGATAGAATAGTCAGTAATCATGGCAATATGATATCTATAGGAGCTAAAAGTGACTGACGATAAAAAAACAGACCCAAAAACCCCGGCCAAGCCTGTGGCGGCCAAACCTCCAGCCCGTCCACCAGCACCAAAAGGCCCTTCAGGACCGGCTGGCAGGCCTCAAGCAGGCTTTGGCGGTGGAAAAGGCATGATGCGCAAGGCCGGCCGCGGTCGATAGTGGATAATTACACGCATTATTAATGTGTTTACAGAGGATTTAGCATGAACGAATGGCACAACGAATCTAAAGAAGAAGTTAACAAAAAGATCATTACTTTGATCGTCATGTTGGCTGCTGCAACTAGCTTGGCGATTTTGTTTGCGTTGGTAGCTGCTCATACTGGTTACGTATTCGGTTAATCAGTCTTAATGACTAGCCATCGCCAACCTGCTGTATTTGCTGGCCATGGCAGTCCAATGTACGCCATTGAGCCCAACCGTTTTACAGCGGCTTGGGCTTCTTTAGGAAAATCTCTCAAACGGCCTGATGCCATTCTGGTGATCTCAGCGCATTGGGTAACTCGCGGTACTTGGGTTACTGCAATGTCTAAGCCTAAAACGATTCATGACTTCGGCGGCTTTCCGCAAGCGCTGTTTGATATCCAATATCCAGCCCCCGGAAGCCCTGCATTGGCGGATCGTATTCAAGAGTTATTGAGCATCCCGGTTGTCCTTGAAGAGAATGAGTGGGGTATTGATCATGGTGCTTGGTCTGTTCTAAAGTATCTCTATCCCAATGCGGATGTGCCTGTGGTGCAGTTGAGTTTGGATGGTTCTATGTCAGCCCGTGAGCATTACGACTTAGCAAAACAGTTAAGACCTTTGCGCGATGAAAATATTCTGATTCTGTCTAGTGGCAATGTGGTGCACAACTTGCGTACGATTCACTGGCAAGATGGTGCGCAACCTTACCCATGGGCAAAAGATTTTAATGATTTTTTCGCCGCAGAGATTCATGCTGATCACCATGAGACATTAATTGAGTGGGAAAAATATGGTGAGGCCGCTCATTTATCTATTCCCACTGCAGAGCACTATTGGCCTGCTTTATATACTTTAGCTTTACAAGAAAAAGATGAGCATGCCAAAGTGTTTATCGATGGCATCGAAATGAGTTCGATTAGCATGCTGGGTTTTATCGTTCAATAAAGAAAAGATTATGTGGCTCTCTATCCTTGCAATTTTCTTTGGCGCTGGTCTAGGCGCATTATTAAGGGCGGGCTTTAACTTTCTCACCGTAAGCGCCGCTTCTATTATTCCTTTGGGAACATTACTTTCTAATATGGTGGGTGGCTACTTAGTTGGCTTGGCTGTAGCGTTCTTTGGTAATAATCCTCAGCTCTCACCAGAGTGGCGGCTGTTGGTAGTGACTGGCTTCTTAGGTGGTTTGACAACCTTCTCTAGTTTTTCTGCTGAAGTGGTTGCCTTTATTCAGCGCGGAGAATTTACTTGGGCGCTTGGTACGGCAATGCTGCATCTAGTCGGTTCACTGCTATTAACCTTTTTGGGTATCTTGACCTATCAAGCCCTGAAATAAAAAAAGGGAGCTACTAAGCCCCCTTTTTTAGTTATCAAACGCGTTACTCTGGTTTGATATTGGCCGTTTTCACAACTGCGCTCCATTTGGCTGATTCAGATTTAATCAAAGCAGCAAATTCTGCAGGACTACCGCCACCAATTTCATTTCCTTGAGATAGCATGAGTTCTCGTAATTGAGGATCTTTGAGAGCCTCATTTGCTGCAGCATTGAGCTTATCAATAATGGCCTTTGGGGTTCCCTTGGGCGCAATCAAGCCTTGCCAATTCAGCACTTCAACCTTTGGGTAACCTACTTCAGCAAAGGTGGGTACGTTAGGCAGCAAGGGAGAACGTTTTTTGCTGGTAATGGCAATTGGACGAAGCTTATCGGCCTTAATTGAAGGCATAGCGGAATACATTTGATCGAACATCATGGTGACGTTACCCGCCATCAAATCCGTTAAGCCGGCTGAGCCACTCTTATAGGGCACGTGAATCATATCGATGCCAGCATTTTGCTCAAAGATTTCAGCAGACAGTTGGTGGCTGCCACCAATCCCACCCGATGAAAAGGTGAGTACGCCAGGCTTTGCTTTGGCGGCCGCAACAATATCTTGCACTGTTTTATAAGGTGAGTTTGGGTTAACTACTAAAACTAAAGGACCTTTTTCGATTAACACGATTGGCGTGATATCGGTTTCTGGGTCGTAACGTAAATTACCAAATAACGTTTTATTGACGGCCATTGGGGCAAAGTTCCCCATACCAATGGTGTAACCATCTGGTGCTGCACGAGAAATAAATTCAGTGCCAATATTGCCGCCAGCACCTGGTTTGTTATCGACGATGATGGGTTGCTTCAGAATGACACTCATCTTCTGTGCAATTTGACGGCTACGAGAATCCGCACCACCACCAGCGCCATAAGGAACAACAAAATTAATGGGCTTATTGGGATAACTAGACTGTGCGAATGAAGGGGTTGCGAAGGAGCTTAAAAGCCCTAAAAGCGCAATAGTAATGAATGTAAATCGATTCATTTTCAACATAATCTTAGCTTTCCTTAGATAAAACCCAAAATGCCCAGTACGGCACCAATAGCAATTAAATATAAAGGGTGGATACGAGTAAAGAAGGTAATCGCAATGGTGCCAATCGTCAATAGATAGGCGGCTAGACTTTGATTAATTTGTAATGAGATTTGCCATGCCGCAGAGAGAACTAGACCAACAGCAAGGGCACCAGCGGCAAACTGAATCATTTGCTGCTTTTGCTTATCCTGCATATTAAGGATTGAGCGTTGTAAAAAGAAGATCATGATGGATGAGGGCCAAGAGATCGCAAATGTTGCGATTGCTGCCCCAAGCACACCACCCACGTTCCAGCCAATCAGGGTGACTGTCATCAAATTTGGCCCTGGGGCTGCTTGTGCAATTGCAAAGTAATCAGAGAAAGTTTGACTATTAATCCAATGCTCTTGATTTACAGAGAGGTCATATAGAACCGGCAACAAGGCATTGATTCCGCCAAACGCAAATAAAGAGAACAAGGAAAACTTAAGAAAGAGGCTAATGAGTGAACTAATCATCTTTTTGTCTTCTTCCAAGCTAACAGGACTGCAAGTGGTGATGCTAGCAATACAACCCAACCTAAGCCTAAATGAAAGTAAACAGCCATCAGAATAACTAAAAGAATTACCGTCACCATTGGTGGGTACTTCAGTTCAGTGCGCAACATCTTAAACCCGGTACTCGCAATGAGACCAACGCCAACTGCAGAGACACCTCTAAGCATTCCCTGCACAATTGGCATATAGCTGTAATGCTCATAAAGTACAGCTAGGACTAACAATAAAGCAACTGGTCCTAGCATCAGACCCATCACCGCAGCAATTGCGCCGGGCACTCCAGCAAAGCGACTCCCCACACATACGCCGAGATTAACGATATTAGGACCTGGAACAATTTGGCAGATACCAAGCATAGCGCTGAATTCTTCAGCAGTTAACCACTTCTCTTGTTCAACGATTGTGCGGCGCGCCCAAGGCAATACCCCGCCAAAACCAGACATGCCGATTTTGCTAAACCCAATGAAGAGTTCTTTTGGGGTGAGTGTTTTCAAGGTTACTGTGGCTTAAATGGGTGAGGTAGTGGCTTGTTATCCAACCATGCTTCCAAGGTTTCAGTGATGCCTTTGGAGAAACTAGCAAAGATAGGCTCTGCAATAAAACCTAAATGGGGTGTAACCAGCAGATTCGGTGTGTTGCGCAAAGGATCATTTGCTGGAAGGGGTTCAACATCAAATACATCGACGGCTGCTTGACCCGGCTTGCCTGCAATCAAGGCTTTTTGCAGATCAGTCATATTGATTAGGGCTGCACGTGAAGTATTTACCAAAATAGAATCAGGACGCATCAAAGCTAGTTGATCTGCGCTAATCAATCCTTTGGTACCAGGTCCTGCTACCAGATGCATGGATACCACTTTGGATGTAGATAGCAATTCATCAAGGCTGACTGCTTTAGCATTCTGCTCAGCAGCACGTTCTGGGGTCATGCGAGGACTCCAGGCAACTACTTCCATTCCAAATGCAGCGCCTACTCGTGCTACGCGACTACCAATTGCGCCTAGACCCATAATGCCCAAGCGTTCACCTGAGAGCATGGGGAGAACAGAAAGGTGATCACGCCACCCGCCTGATGCAATCAATTTATTTTCTTCAATCAGACGTTTCGATGCGCCAAGAATGAGAGCCCAAGTCAATTCCGCTGTAGTTTCCTTTGATGGGCCGCCGGGTGAACAGGCAATAGGAATATTACGAGCCACCAATGCCCCCGCATCGAGAGTGCCATTTCGTTCACCTGTAAACATTAAAAATTTGAGCTTTGGTAAGCGTGCAATCATGGCTTCATTGAATGGAGAGCGATCGCGCACGATCGCAATTGCATCTGCATCTTTCACCGCTTCATAAAGCTCCTCATCACGCAGTGGCTCGTGGTGAAAGGTGAGATTTGCTTGCTTCTCAAGTTTTTCCCAATTGGAGAAGCGGCGCAGGGCGCGCTCGTAGTCTCCAAGGATGACGATATTTGGTAATGAAGCCATTAATCAATACTCTCTTTAAATTTAGTCAGGTGTGCAAAGGCTCAAGATCTGTTTAAGGTCAGATGCTTGACCTAATTTCCATAGAGCGGAAATTAGTTGACGAGTTTTCTCTTTGCCAATAATGGGTTCTGCCAAGCTGGTAAATTTCTGTTCCAAATTCGCATCGCTCATGGGGTTTTCTACAGAACCAATCGCATTCTTCACAAAAATATGTACTTCTTTACCGTCTTTTAAGATGGCCTTAACATCAACTGAAGCTTCGCTGATAGATGTATCAGTAGTGGCGTTCACCTTAGCGCGCAATGCTACGACGTCAGCGCGGTTCACGATGTCATCCGCATACTCGCCTTCACCGGCTTGACCAAAGATCAGTCCAACAGCGCAACCATGGTAGACGCTGAATTTGCCCTCAAGACCATCCTTAGGGGTTTTCTTGCCAGTAAGCTCTAGTACGAGTGGGTGCACGCGCAATTCGATACGCTCTACGTCCTCAGCCTTGACGCCCTGTGCGCGTAATTGCGCGCACGCATCAATCGCAGGATGAATCACAATGCCACAAGCAAATGGTTTGTAGGTATTTAAGGAAATCTCAAATGATTTACCCAGGGCACGATCAATTTCTGTCCAATCATTTTTGGTAGAAACCGTTTGCATATAGCCACGACCTGCTTCTAGTGCTTTAGGGCTGGCTGTAAAACCATGCTTAGCTAGTAAAGCAGAGAGTTGACCAGCACGAGCAGCACCGCCTGGATGGAAGGGCTTCGTCATCGTGCCAAACTGCTCGCGCATGCCAACTGGCTGTGAAGCGGCAATACCGAGTGCCATGGTTGTTTTCCGAAGATCAAGACCCATTAAACGCGAACAAGCTGCAGCAGATCCCAACATGCCAGTAGAGCCAGTGATATGCCAACCGCGGTGGTAGTGGTCTGGATACATCGCATTGCCAACGCGACACGCTACGTCAATACCCAAGACGAGTGAGTCGATGATTTGACGGCCATTTGCATTGATGTGCTCGCCCAATGCCAAGATTGCTGAAGCAACGGGGCCTGCTGGATGAATTACGGTCTTTAAGTGAGTGTCATCAAAGTCAAAGGTATGGGAGCTAATGCCATTAATGAGAGCAGCTCCACCCATATCTACCTTATCTTTACGTCCCAAGATGCTGGCCTGTGGTGCTGGCTGAAATTCACGAATTGCAGCTAAAGAAGATTCAACGCTTTCATGGTTAGCGGCGCCAATTGCGCAGCCAAGCCAGTTTAAAAAGGTACGGTGTGCTTCGTGATCCACCTCTGGAGTCCAGCCTTGGCTAGGATGTGAAGTGACAAATTCCGCCAGAATCTTCGTAACCGGTGGCGCATTTAAATCGGCTGCTGCTGCAATAGCGTGAGACATATTATTTCCTGTGATTGATATGAATGATTGGAATGTGATAGATAAATTTATTCAAGTTCAATATGGCGATCTTTGGCAACCTTAGCCCAGCGTGCAATATCTTCTTTGATGTAATTTGAGAATTGGTTTGGAGACATTGGCATTAAGGTCATTGCTTCGCTTGTCATTTTTTCTGAGAAGTCATGTAAAGCCAACACTTTATTGAGTTCAGTGTTCAGTTTGCTAACAATGGCTGGCGGTAGATTTGCAGGCCCAACAATTCCATACCATTGCTGACCATCAAAACCGCTAAAGCCCAACTCTTTAAAGGTGGGGATGGTGGGGGCGGCTGAACT
Organism: Polynucleobacter sp. MG-6-Vaara-E2; assembly: GCF_018687695.1. Taxonomy (NCBI): domain Bacteria; kingdom Pseudomonadati; phylum Pseudomonadota; class Betaproteobacteria; order Burkholderiales; family Burkholderiaceae; genus Polynucleobacter; species Polynucleobacter sp. MG-6-Vaara-E2. The sequence continues at coordinate 1,472,169 of NZ_CP061303.1, read as the reverse complement.
GCGCTTAGCGCCTGTAACTGCTAGGCCGCGCACGCGATTTGTATCAATATAGGGTAGGGCTGCGAATAGAGTGGGGAACATCGCCTGCGTTTGCCCAGCCAGAAGGTCTGTGTAGGCAGGTCCGACGCCACGATAAGGTACGTGCACCATGAAGATGCCAGCGGCAAGCTTCAGTTGCTCCATGCCGAGGTGAGTTAATGTTCCTGGCCCAGCTGATCCATAGCTTAATTTGGCTGGATTCTTTTTTGCGTAGTCCACAAACTCTTTAAAGTTTTTAATTGGTAACTCAGGGTTGATGATTAAGACATTTGGGGTTGCGCCAATCATTCCGATGGGCGTGAAATCTTTGATCGCATCATAAGGAAGGCGACGTACTGCTGGATTAGTGCCATGAGTACCAACATACGCAACCATCAAGGTATATCCATCCGCAGGCGCTTTTGCAGTTGCTTGCGAGGCAATGGCGCCTCCACCACCGCCCATGTTTTCAACAATGACTGGCTGACCAAGTGAGCGAGATAATTTCTCGGCAACAGCGCGAGCGATATTGTCCAAGCCACCGCCAGCAGCAACAGGTGCAATGAGTTTGATCGGTTTAGTGGGGTAAGCAGGGGTTTGAGCATGAGCGCTCAGGGTGATTGCCAGCCCAATGAAGGCAAACAGAAAAGATAAAAAAATCGGCTTTTGCCGATAAATAGTATTAGACATGTCTCAAGTCCGAATTGTTGTTTTGTAATAGTGTGCTGCGATTAAAGTGCTGCTGTTCGGTAATTTTACTATTTATGCCAAATATAGGTGACTACTTAGCCAGTTTTTAGCTTTTTCCGAATAGAACGCTCAACGGGGATGGAATCTAGGTTTGGCTCTAGAGCCTCTCGCTCATCAAAGACAAAGCAACTGCCCTGATAGTGGGCAGAGCCCACTTCTTCAAAGTACTTGAGAATGCCACCTTCCAATTGGTAGCTATGCTCCATACCAATCTCGCGCATATACAAGCCTGATTTTTCGCAACGAATGCCACCAGTACAAAAGCTAACTAGCGTTTTGTCAGCTAACTCTTCTTTGTGGGCGGAGATAGCCGCAGGAAAGTCAGTGAACTTTTCAATATTAAAGTGCAGCGCATTTTCAAAAGTCCCATAGTCCACTTCAAATGCATTGCGAGTGTCTACCATGACCACTGGCCGACCAAGATCATCGGTCCCACGATCTAGCCATTCTTGTAATTTTTTTGGTGAAATGAAATTTGCACGTCCCTTTTCTGGCTGAATAGCGGGGTGATTCATGCGAATAATTTCATTCTTCAGTTTGATGAGCATTTTTTTGAATGGCTGCTCGTCCGACCAACTCTCTTTAGCCTGAAGAGGCGCAAAGCGAGGATCAGTGCGTAGCCAATCTAAGAATCCGCGCAAGGAATCTGCTTTGCCTGCAAGGAACATATTGATACCTTCACCAGTGAGCAAAATAGTGCCCTTGAGCTCCCGATTCTGGCATTGGTCGAGCATTTTGGCGCGCAGCTCTGGCAGGCCATCAAGGCTGACAAATAAGTAGGCGGCAATATTCAAAATCGACTTCATGTTTTCTCTCTTCAGGCTACCCCAGCATTATCGAGCAAATGAGGCTCGGGGGTGGTAATCTTGAGGTCTTAATTACAGGAGACAAAACCATGCTAGATCTGGCGAAAACGGCCAAAAGAGCTCTATTACTGGCCTTATTAGCCCTGGGAGCGGGCAACCTTGCGTTAGCGCAAACGGCGGGAACAGGCACATGGCCTACTCAAAAACCGATTCGATTTATTGCGGTTTTTCCGCCTGGTGGATCTGTTGACCAAGTTGCTCGTATTTTGGCGCCTGCTTTGCAGGCTGAGTTAAAGCAAAACGTCATTGTTGAAAATATCGGTGGAGCTTCCGGAGTCATTGGTACTTCTGCAATGACTCGCTCTGATCCGGATGGTTACACCTTTGCGGTGGTCTTTGATACACACGGTGTTAATCCAAGTCTCAAGGAAAAGCTTCCTTACGACACTATTAAAGATATTTCACCAATTATTTTGGTGGGCACATCACCAATGGTTTTGCTGGCTAGTAAGAATTCAGGAATCACGAGTTTTAAACAGCTGGTGGATCAATCAAAGGCGGGTAAGAAATTTAGCTATGGCTCGATTGGTATTGGTAGCCTAGGCCACTTAGCTATGGCGCGCTTGGCCAAGCAAGTAGGGTTTGATTGGAACCATATTCCTTATCGGGGCGGCGGTCCTTTAATGCAAGATGTTTTGGGTGGCCAAGTCGAGCTGGCAGTTGGTTCGGAGTTTTTAGTAAAGCCGCATATTGATAACAAGGGCGTGATTCCTTTGGTGATTACTACGGCCAAGAGATCCACTTCATTACCTAATGTGCCAACGATTTCTGAGAGCGGTTTCCCAGGATTTAGCGCACCAGCATGGTGGGCAGTATTGGCTCCAGGCAAGACACCACCTGCAATTGTGGATGCGATGAATAAGGCTTTGAATAAAGTATTAAAAAATCCAGCGGTTGCTGAGAAGTTTAAATCCCAAGGAATTGAAATCGTTGGCGGCTCCACTGAAACTGCCCGTGAATTTATTGGCAAGCAGATTGGTATTTGGGGCAAGTTTGTTATCGAAAATAACATCAAAGAAACAGGTCAATAGAAAGTATTTATGTCTGAACGTTTAATTCCTTACCAGCCAATGGATTTGGCTGAGCCTGCTGAGCTGGTTGCCGCGATTCGTCAGCGTCGTGGCGGTCAATTTATTAATTTAGATCGGATGTTGTTGCATAGCGTACCGATTGCTGAAGGCTGGAATCACTTTATTGGTGAAATTCGCAACAATCTTTCTCTTGACCCTAAGTTGCGTGAATTGGCGATGTGCGGTGTTGCAGTACTGAACGGTGCCGAATATGAATTCTTCCACCATGCACCCCCATTCAAAAAGGCGGGCGGTACTGAAGAGCAGGTTCAGGCATTGCGCTTAATTGGGCAAGCTAGTTTTCCCAGAAATTTTTTCTCACAAGTAGAAAACGATGCTGCGGATCTGACCTTTCAAATGACTCGCAATATTAAAGTTGAGCCTGAGCTCATGAAGCGCCTTCAAAAAGAGTTGGGCAGCACCGATACCGTTGAGTTGGTTACAGTGATTGCGGCTTACAACATGGTGTCTCGATTCTTAATTGCCTTGGATGTGAATCCTGAAGATCATCCTCCTGCTTAAATTGAGATTAAAGAGCGCGTAGATGATCCGTAATATTCAAACCATCATTCCAGGTATTGCTACTTCTGACGGTGCGGGGGTGAAGCTACGTCGCAGTCTGGGTGGTCAGCAGCAGGTGAGGCTAGATCCTTTTTTGATGCTCGATGAGTTTTCGTCTAACGATCCCAATGATTATGTTGCTGGCTTTCCAGCGCATCCTCATCGTGGTTTTGAAACCGTGACTTATATGCTTGAGGGTCATATGTTGCACGAGGACCATTTAGGCAATCAAGGACATCTGAAAACTGGTGGCGTGCAGTGGATGACAGCGGGGCGCGGCATTATTCATTCAGAGATGCCGCAACAAGTCAGCGGTGCAATGCGTGGCTTTCAGTTATGGATTAATTTGCCGGCAAAAGAAAAGATGAAGCCTGCTGGTTATAAAGATATTCAGGTTGAGGATATTCCAACAACACCTTTGGCTAATGGCGGGACTGTAAAGGTCATTGCTGGCTCTTATGAAAATGTGGGCGAAAGCATTCAAGGACCTATTCAGGGGATTAACACTGCTCCTTTATTTTTAGATGTACATCTACCCGCCAATGCAGAGTTTGAGCATCGTATTCCTAAGGAGCTCAATGCATTTGTGTATATCTATGAAGGCGGCTTAGAAATTGGTGGCCCGATGAGGGCTGCGCCAAAGCAGGCTGCAATTGTTTTGGGCGATGGTGATCTTCTTAGGGCAAAGGCAGGTAGTGAGGGCGCGCAATTTATTGTATTGGCGGCCTTACCTTTGCAAGAACCCATCGTGCAATATGGCCCTTTTGTCATGAACACTCGCGCCGAGATTGAACAGGCTATTGACGATTATCAAAACAATCGCTTTGTGACATCTTGAATGAATCACTCATGATGATCAATTGGGACGAGGCAGGCCAAACTTGTTCAGCAAAATGGCATTCCGAAAATGGAATCGCCCCACATAAAAAGATTCAGATTGGTGACGATACGCTTACGGCAGATCTGGCCTACAGAATGGCATGCGAAGGCACCGCGATTTTGTATAGGGGGGATTTTCAGAATGCGCGCCAACTACTCCAAGCCTTAGTCAGAAGGGTAGATAAGCCCTCTAAAAAATCAAGCAGGGCGGATAAGGTTGCAAAAGAAAAAGCAAAAAGTCCTTTAGATACCTTTAATCTACATCGTTTGTCTCAGTCGCAACGTGCCCGTATTTTGGGAATGCTGCTGATTCAAGTAAATGCAGATCACACGATTTCATTAAGACGCGCTCCGGATGTTGCCCAAGCTTGTTTTGAGGCATACGGCCAACAGACTGGCTCATACGTTATCTCCTTGCGCGAATTACTGGGCGTTATCAGCGCTCATGAATGGCGTAAAAAGGGTGTACCAATTCTGGCCAGGGATGATGAAGAAATTCGTATTCATCCTCACTATGGAGTGTTCTCGCCTATTCGCGGTGAATATATCGAGCTAGTACTCAAAGCCCCACTTCCAAATGCGCTCAAGCAAAGTTCTACGGCATTTGATATTGGCGTTGGCACAGGTATCTTATCAGTGATCTTGGCAATCCGAGACGTTAAACAGATCATTGGCACAGATCAAGATGATCGTGCGATTGCTTGCGCGCAAGACAATATTGCCCGCCTGCACCTGGAATCCCAAATAGAAATCCAAAAAACTGATTTATTTCCGCAGGGCAAAGCTGCCTTAGTAGTCTGTAATCCACCGTGGCTACCTGCGAGACCCAGTTCGTCATTGGAGCATGCTGTATACGACCCAGATAGCCAGATGCTCAAAGGTTTCTTAGGCCAATTGAAGGATCATTTGTTACCTAATGGTGAGGGCTGGTTAATCCTGTCAGATTTAGCTGAGCACTTAGGCTTACGCACAAGAGCGCAATTACTCTCTTGGATTGGGGATGCTGGATTAAAAGTGATTGCTCGATTAGATACCAAACCACATCATCCGAAAACGTTGGATAAAACTGATGCATTGCATATGGCAAGGGCAGCTGAGCTCACGTCTTTGTGGCGTCTCGCTCGTCTATAGGGAATTTAAGGCCTGATTACTTTTGCCGGATTTTCTTCGTAGGGCGGCGCGTAGATAACTAAGACTTTTGCTGGTTCTTCACTAATGACGGTGAAAACATGCATGGCATCAGCGGGGAAAAAGCAGGCATCGCCTGGACCCATTTCACATACCTCGCCATTCACTTCGGCTCTAGCGCGCCCCTCAAGCATGTAGCAGACTTGTTCAATTCCAGGGTGAGCATGGGGTAAAGCGCCTTTACCTTTTTCAATAGTGCCATGGAGCACCTCAAGCTGTTTGGCCCCAACAGTATCGCTACCAATCAGACGACGATTGACGGTGCCAAGATGGTTTGCTGGGTGATAGCCCTCGACCTCTCCAGCTTTAACAAAGTAACGGGATGGATTTTTACTCATCAATATCTCTATGAAAGGGTTAATAAGATTTCGGAAGTCCTAAAACTTTTTCAGCAATAAAGCAAAGAATGAGTTGTGGGCTAACGGGAGCTAGACGAGGGATCCAAGACTCTCGCAAATAGCGCTCTACATGGTATTCCTTAGCGTATCCCATGCCACCATGTGTCATGATGGCATTCTCACAGGCATGAAAACAAGCTTCTGCTGCGAGATACTTAGCAGCGTTGGCTTCTGCGGCGCAGGATTGTTTTGCATCATACAAACCTGCTGCCTTAAATACCATCAGATCTGCAGCCTCTAGTTCCATCCAAGACTTTGCCAATGGGTGCTGAATACCTTGGTTTTGGCCGATAGGACGATCGAACACAATACGCTCTTTTGCATACGATGCTCCGAGAGCTAATGCCGCTTGTCCAAGTCCAATAGCTTCTGCAGCAATCAGAATTCTTTCGGGATTTAAGCCATGCAGGATATAAGAAAAACCTTTACCCTCCTCGCCAATTAAGTCTTTTGCTGGAATCTTTAGCTGATCAATAAAGACTTCATTAGAGTCAACGCATTTACGCCCCATCTTTTCAATTTCACGCACATCAATACAGGAACGATCAAGATCGGTATAAAACAAAGACAGACCTTCAGTGCCTTTTGCTTCCTCAACTGGTGTTGTCCGAGCGAGCAGCAAAATCTTGGTAGCGACCTGGGCAGTGGAGATCCAAATCTTTTGACCGCTAACCAGATAGTTATCACCCTGTTTTTCAGCTTTGGTAGAGAGCTTTAAGGTATTTAATCCTGCATTAGGTTCGGTCACGCCAAAACAGGCGCGATCTTTGCCAGCAATCAAGGGCGGTAACCAGCGTTGCTTTTGCTCATCAGAGCCAAATACAACTACTGGATGTAAGCCAAAAATATTCATGTGCACCGCTGATGCACCTGATAGGCCTGCACCACTTCCTGAGATGGTACGCATCATTAAAGCAGCTTCCGTAATGCCTAGACCTGCACCACCATATTCCTGGGGCATCGCGATGCCGAGCCAGCCAGCATCTGCTAGCGTTTGATGAAAGTCGAATGGAAAATCACCAGACTGATCTTTTTTGAGCCAATAATCTGCATCAAAAGGTTTGCACAGCTTTTCAATGGCATCTTGAATTTGTAGCTGCTCATTGGTGAACTGAAAATTCATTTTTTGTTTCCTGATTGAATTAACGCCGCAATAGCCTCTTCGGCATAACCAAGTCCTCGAAGAATTTCCGCAGTATGTTCCCCAAGAGCAGGAGCGGGTGTTAAGTTCTCCTCTGCTGGAGTTTCCGACCAGGATACTGGGCTGTTCATGACTCGAATTTGTCCTTCGCTTGGATGATTCTCAATATGAATAAACGAGGTTTTATTAAGATGCTCATCATGAATCAAGTCGCTGATGGAATTCATGGGTTGATTGGGCAGATCGTATTGGTCTAATAGCTGGCGCCATTGCGAAGTGCTTCTCGTTTTAATGATTTTCTCAACCTCACTGTAGACGCGGTCAATATTATTGGCGCGATTTGTATGAGTGCAAAAAATCTCTTCCTTCAGGCGTTCAGGTTGACCAATGGCCTCAAAAAAACTCCTCCAATGCTTATCGTTATAGATCAAGATTGAGATATAGCCATCTTGGGTTGCATAGGGTTTGCGATAAGGGGAGAGAAGGCGGGCGTATCCAGATTTGCCGATCGGCGGAATAAAGGACTCACCACCAAGGTGGTCTCCTAAAATAAACTGAGCAATCGATTCGAACATCGGTACGACAACATATTGACCTTTGCCAGTTTTCTCTCTTGCGTAAAGAGCGGAGGTAACCGCATAGACTGAGTGAAGGCCGGTCACCCTATCGCCCAGGGTAGTTGGCGCATAGCGTGGTTCATGTATGCCATGTTCTTGCATAAGCCAAGGCACACCTGTTGCGCCTTGGATCAAATCATCATACGCAGGTTTATCAGCGTATGGTCCATCCACTCCAAAGCCTGAACAGGACACATAAATAATCTTCTCATTTACCTTTCTTAAATCTTGATATCCCAGTCCAAGACGATCAAGTGCTTGAGGTCTGATATTGGATATGAAAACATCGACTGTTTTCGCAAGATCTAGCGTAGCTTGTTTTGCTTTGGGATCTTTAAGATCTAAAACAATACTTTTTTTGCCGCGATTGGCTTGCAGAAAGATATGCCCCATCTTTGGATTTCTCATAGGGCCGACATCACGCATGTTGTCACCCTCAGGGGTTTCAATCTTAATAATTTCCGCGCCCATCGATGCCAATATCTGGGTCGCAAACGGCCCTAATATGACGGAGGTCAAATCTAAAATGCGAACGCCTGCTAGTGGGCCCATCTTATTCCTTGAGAAGGTGTCAATTAGTTAAGTTCAGACTTGATGCCTGATTGAATAATTAACTTACCCCAGTAAGCCATTTGATCGCTGACGTATTGAGCAAAGTCTTGTGGGTTCTTGGATGGCCAAATAACAAAACCAAGCTGTGCCAACTTGGCTTGCACTTCCTTATCCTTAGTGGCCTCCTGAATAGCAGCATTAATTTTGTCTACGATGGGCTTAGGAAGATTGGCTGGACCAAAGACACCATTCCAAGAAACCAGATCAAAGCCCGGAACAGTTTTTGCAATCGGCGGAACGTTGGGTAGTTGGGCATAAGGGCGGTTACCCGTTAGACCAATCGCACGCACTTTACCTGCCTTAATCATTGCCATCCCTGAACCAGTATCGGCTACGTAAACCTGTATTTGGTTACCGATTAAATCAGTCAGTGCTTGTGGACTAGATTTATAAGGGATTTGCGTCATGCTAATTTTGGTTAAATGCATGATGGTTTCAGTGGTCACCAGCGAAGTGCTATTTGGTGTGCCATAAGAAAGCTTGCCAGGATTCGCTTTTGCGTAATCAATTAACTCTTGAACTGTTTTAACTGGCAGGTCGTTGTTCACACAAAGAACAAAAGGTAATTCACCAACGCGTGCAATCGGCGTGAAGTCTTTAATTGGGTCATATTTCAGATTTTGAAATAACCATGGGTTAGCCGAGTGCGAAGTATTGGTAGTCATGAGTAAGGTATAACCATCTGGCTTCGCTGAGGCAACTAACTGAGCGCCAATCTGGGCGCTAGCTCCAGGTTTGTTATCAATGATGACGGGCTGCCCTAAGATGCTACTCATTTTGGTGGCCATGACTCGAGCCACGCCATCAGTTCCGCTGCCAGCAGCGAACGGTACCACCATGGTGATGTTAGATGATGGATAGCTTTGCGCAGCGCAATGTAGAGAGGTTACGGCAAATACAAGCGCACAGATTTTATGTAATGTTTTCATATTAGTCTCCAGTTGATCTTTTAGCGGCAAGCGCACGCCCTACTCGAGACGCATTACGCTTGCCAATTTTTTTAGTGATGTAGTCGCCAATACTGACTGCGGCGTCAAAGTTGATGTCAGTTTCAATACCTAAACCTTTGAGCATATATAAGACATCTTCCGTGGCGACATTTCCAGTTGCCCCTTTTGCATAAGGACAACCCCCTAAGCCAGCGATAGAAGAATGAAAAATGCTGATGCCCATCTCCATGGCTGCATAAATATTAGCAAGCGACTGCCCATAGGTGTCATGAAAGTGCCCAGAGAATAATTCCTTTGGAGCAAACCCCAGAATTTCTTCAAATACTGCAGCCACTTGCCCTGGCGTGCCTACTCCGATCGTATCGGCAATATCGATTTCATCACAGCCTAAGTCCATCATGCGCTTGACTACATCTGCAACTTGCTTAGGCTCAACAGCTCCTTGATAGGGGCAGCCAAAGGAACAAGAAATACTGCCACGAATCCGAATACCATCACGCTTGGCGGCAGTGGTCACTGGAGTAAAACGCTCAACCGATTCAGCAATACTGCAGTTAATATTTTTCTGGGAAAATGCTTCGGAGGCAGCAGAAAAAATAACGATCTCATCTGTTTTTGCTAGCAAGGCATCCTCATAACCCTTCATATTTGGCGTCAGGGCAGAGTAAATAATTCCTGGTTTTCTGATGATGGAATTCATCACCTCAGCGCTACCGGCCATTTGCGGAATCCACTTGGGGGATACGAAGGAGGCTGCTTCAATATTTGGAAAGCCTGCATTTGAAAGTTGATTGATGAGATCAACTTTGACATCAATCGGTACAAATTCCTTCTCATTTTGCAGGCCATCTCTAGGGCCTACTTCAACAATCTTGACTTTTTTAGGTAGACTCAAGGAGGACTTCATTTATTTTTCTCAAGAAAGGCTTTCATCCGAGCTTGTGCTTCATCGCTAGTGCGAATATTGGCAATGCGCTTTACAGTCTCTTCAATTAGCGAGGTATCAATTGCTTGATGCGCAATATCTTGAACAATCTTCTTGCATGCCATAACTGCCATCTGCCCATTGTGCATAATGGTTTGACAGATTTCATCGACTTTATTGTCGAGCGCCTCTGGATCAACGAGCTCATGCACAAAACCTAAATCTTTTGCGTGTGCAGCGGTAAACACTTCGGCGGTCACAAAATATCTGCGTGATGCTTGCTCCCCCAAAGCTCTAATGACATAAGGGGAAATAGTTGCGGGTAGCAAGCCTAACTTCGCTTCAGAAATGCAGAAGCGTGCTTGAGTAGAGGCTACAACAATGTCACATACGGCAGCCAATCCAACGCCGCCAGCATAGGCATCCCCTTGAACTTTGGCGATGATCGGTTTTGGGCAGGAATAAATGGCATTGAGCATCAGTGCCATCTTTCTAGAATCTGCAATATTTTCTTCATGGGTGAAGTTAGTCATGCTCTTCATCCAATTCAGATCGGCGCCAGCACAAAAACTTTTGCCCACTGATTGCAGGACAATGACGCGGCAGCGATCATCAGCACCTAACTTGTTGAATACCTCATGTAGTTCGCTAATAAGACCTTCATTAAAGGCATTCCGAACTTCAGGTCTATTGAGTGTGACTCGAACTAAGTCTGTACCTTCTAATGTCAGGTATTGGTAGTTGGGCGAATCATGAGTGGCCAATTGCAGTCTCCAGTATCTTTATTTTTCTTTAATTTACTGGAAACTGAAGGCGAGGGTAGATTAAAGGTCAAAAACCATTAACTACCTTTGAAAAATGGTGGAGTCGGCGGGAATCGAACCCGCGTCCGCAAATCCTCCACAACAAGTTCTACATACTTAGTCATATCATTTGATTTAATCAGTTAGGCACGGATTGACACGTTCCTCGCTGACGATTCACTAGGTTTTCGTACTATTCTTCGTGACGCAAAATAGTCTTATCTCTTGTATATGACCCTGATGTAGCTTGCGCTACCTGACCCAAGAGAGAATCAGTTCAGGGGCAACCGCAATTAAGCGGCTAGTGCGTAACGTTCGTCGTTAGCAGTTATTACATTCCCATTGATTTACGAGATAACGGGTCCTCGGTATGCCCTTGATGCTTTGTAATCCACGTCGAAACCATGTCGACCCCAGAGTTCATGCATAGGAAACCCTATTTTAAAGCCGCTAGCTTTAAATTGTTGAATATCTTTGGCTTATTCCCTGTTGGGAAAAATGATTTGCAATAACTCGATTGGGGTATTGATGATGAAATCAGCTCCCCAGGCCTCTGGAGGCTCTTTGCAGCCGCAATAACCATAGGCTGCTGCGACCGTTTGCATACCTGCCGCCTTGCCTGCTAGAACGTCTCTGATGTCGTCGCCAACATAAAGTGATTTTGTGGGGTCAACATTGGCCATTTTGGCTGCATACAAGATCGGCTCTGGATGCGGCTTTGAATAAGGTGTTGTATCGCCTGAGACAGTTGAGGCTGATCTCTGGCTTAAGCCCATTAATTCAACTAAGGGGTTGGTGAACCTCTGGCTTTTATTAGTCACAATGCCCCAGGGAAGTTTGGCCTGATCCATTTGATCAAGCAAGTGATGCATGTCATCAAACAACTTGCTATCCACTAATAATGTTTTTTCATAATTGGAGAAGAATTCGTCTCTGAGGGCAGTAAAGTCTGGGTGCTCTGGATTGATTCCAAAGGCGCCCTCGAGTAAGCCTCGAGCCCCAGCAGATGCGTGAGGCCTAAGAAATTCATACGGTTTTGGCGCTAAATTACGAGCGGTGAGTAGCTTATTGGTAGCCGCCACTAAATCGGGTGCTGTATCAGCGAGAGTGCCGTCCAAATCAAAAAAGACCCCCTGGTAAGGGCTTTGCTTCATGCTTAAGCTCATTTGCGCACAGCAATCATGTAATTCACATCCACATCATCATTGAGGCTGTATACCTGGGTGAGGGGGTTGTAGCTCATGCCTTTCATACCAAGCATCTCCAATCCTGCATGCCGTGTAAAGGCTACCAACTCAGAAGGCTTGATGAATTTAGCGTATTCGTGAGTGCCTTTAGGTAGTAGTTTGAGGATGTACTCCGCGCCAATAATCGCAAATAAGTAGGACTTTGGATTGCGATTTAAGGTGCTAAAAAATAGAGTGCCACCTGGTTTACAAAGTTTGGCACAGGCATTTACTACTGATGCTGGATCTGGAACGTGTTCAAGCATTTCCATACAGGTAACAACGTCATATTGTTCTGGTTGCTCTTCAGCTAGGGCTTCTGCAGAGATGGAGCGATAGGTGAGATTGGCTCCAACTTCTAACGCGTGTAGTTCGGCGACCTTTAATGCTTTTTCAGATAAATCGATGCCAGTGGTGTCGGCGCCAGATTGAGAAATAGATTCAGCCAGAATGCCGCCACCGCAACCAATATCGACCACCTTTTTGCCTTCTAAGTTGACGAAGGATTTAATCCAGTTGAGGCGCAATGGATTAATCGCATGCAAAGGCTTGAATTCGCTATTAGGATCCCACCAACGATGCGCTAAGGCGCTAAATTTAGCGATTTCAGATTGATCTACGTTCATATTGGATTGGTTCAGAGTGAAGCGATTAGTGAAGTTTATGAATATAGCGGAAATAAAAAAGCCCGCTAGAAGCGGGCTTTTTTACAAGTAAAGGGAATTACTTAGCTGCTGTACCAACAACTTCGATGTCAGTACGGCGGTTCTTAGCACGGCCTTCAGCAGTTGCGTTTGATGCAACTGGATTGCTCTTGCCTTTTGATTCTGTGTAGATACGGCTACCGTCAACACCCTTGCTTACCAAGTATGCTTTTACGGATTGCGCGCGACGCTGACCGAGGGCCATGTTGTATGCATCTGTACCAACGCTATCAGTGTTACCAACAGCGATGATTACTTCCAACTTGATCTTGCTCAAATCAGCAGCGATCTTGTCCAAAGTAGCTTTACCTTCTGGTTTCAAATCAGACTTGTTGAAGTCATAGAGTGTGTCAGCTTGCAAAGTGATTTTGCTTTGGCTAACGCCAGAAGCAGCAGCACCAGCAGTCAAAGCACCGTCACAACCTTTAGCTGCAGTAGCAGGTGTCCAGCTGCTGTCACGCCAGCAAAGTGCGCCATCGCCGTTTTTCCAAGCTGTACCAGTGGAGTTGACCCAGTTGTCAACCTTTTGAGCAGAAGCAGCAGAAGCAGCAACTGAAATTACACCAGCAAGTACCAGTTTTAGGGTTTTGTTCATTTTTAGTCCTCAAAAATCTCTTTTAATTAAAGTCAAACTTAAATGTAATTCGCCCTACTCTGAAGCAAAAAACCGCAAAGCGACACATCTCAATTTCGTACAAACTGACAGAATCTTAGCATAGCGCCCCTCTGTCATCAAAATGATATTATTTCTAGATGGAACAAGCCGCTAAAGAAACACTACCAATATCCCTCGAAGATGAAATGCGGCGGTCCTATTTGGACTACGCAATGAGCGTCATCGTCGGCAGAGCCCTGCCAGACGTGCGCGACGGCCTCAAACCGGTTCACCGCCGGGTCTTATTTGCAATGTATGAATTAAACAACGATTGGAACCGAGCTTACAAAAAATCTGCCCGTATAGTTGGCGATGTAATCGGTAAATACCATCCGCACGGTGACTCTGCGGTGTATGACACCATCGTTCGGATGGCTCAAGACTTCTCTCTGCGCTATATGCTAGTTGACGGGCAGGGTAACTTTGGCTCTGTAGACGGCGATAACGCTGCTGCGATGCGGTATACCGAGATCCGCCTTCGCAAGATAGCCCATGAGCTATTGGCCGATTTGGACAAGGAAACGGTCGATTTTGGGCCAAATTACGATGGTAGCGAAAAAGAACCCCTGATTTTGCCGGCCAAAGTACCGAATTTGCTGATCAATGGCAGTTCTGGCATTGCGGTAGGTATGGCTACAAACATCCCTCCCCATAATCTGGATGAGGTGATTTCAGCCTGTTTACACGTGCTTCACAACCCTGAGTGCTCAATTGATGAGTTGATTGAGATTATTCCAGCCCCAGATTTCCCGACTGCCGGCATTATTTACGGCGTTCAGGGCGTTCGCGAGGGTTATAGAACCGGTCGCGGTCGTGTAGTAATGCGTGCCAAGACACACTTTGAAGATTTGGATAAGGGCGCGCGTCAAGCCATCATCGTTGATGAGTTGCCGTATCAAGTCAATAAAAAGAACCTGCTCGAGCGCATTGCTGAGTTGGTGAATGAGAAAAAAGTAGAGGGCATCTCTGATTTACGTGACGAGTCAGATAAATCCGGTATGCGCGTTGTCATCGAGCTCAAGCGCGGTGAAGTGCCTGAAGTGGTTCTCAACAATTTATACAAGAGTACTCAGCTGCAAGATAACTTCGGTATGAACATGGTGGCGTTGGTGGATAACCAGCCACGCTTGTTGAATTTGAAGCAAATGCTCGAGTACTTCTTGCAGCATCGTCGCGAAGTAGTTACACGTCGTACGATTTTTGAATTACGCAAAGCGCGTGAGCGTGGTCACGTATTGGAAGGTCTTGCAGTTGCGCTCGCAAACATTGATGAGTTCATTGCGATCATTAAAGCTGCTGCAAACCCAGTGATTGCGAAGCAAGAGTTGATGGGTAAAGCATGGGATTCATCAATGGTGCGCGAGATGTTGGCGCGTGCTGAGACCGATACGCCTGGTGGGCGCAATGCCTATCGCCCTGAAGGTTTGTTGCCTGAATACGGCATGCAAACTACCGGCTTATATCGCCTCTCTGATAGCCAAGCGCAAGAAATTTTGCAAATGCGTTTGCAACGCTTGACTGGCCTTGAGCAAGACAAGATTGTTAACGAATACAAAGAAGTCATGGCGGAGATTTCTGACTTGCTAGATTTATTAGCAAGACCAGAGCGTGTTACTTCCGTCATTGAGAGTGAACTCAAGGAAGTTCAATCAGAGTTTGGTGCTGCTGGTAGCGATAACGGTCGTCGATCATTTATTGAAATGAATGCAACCGAGCTCTTCACAGAAGATTTAATTACGCCACAAGATTTGGTAGTGACACTTTCAAATACTGGTTATATGAAGAGTCAGCCTCTAAGCGAGTACCGCGCACAAAAACGTGGTGGTCGTGGCAAGCAAGCAGCTGCTACCAAGGATGAAGATTGGATTGATACTTTATTCGTGGCAAATACACATGACACGATCTTGTGCTTCTCTGATCGCGGTCGCATGTACTGGCTTAAGGTTTGGGAAGTTCCGCAAGGAAGTCGCACCTCTCGCGGCAAGCCTATCGTCAACATGTTCCCGCTCATTGAAGGCGAGAAGATCACTGTGATACTGCCGATTAAGGGTTATCAAGATGATCGTTATGTATTTATGGCTACTAGCTTGGGTACAGTGAAGAAGACACGCTTGTCTGATTTCTCTAACCCACGTAAGGCCGGCATTATTGCTGTAGATTTGAACGATAACGACTTCTTAGTTGGTGCAGCGATTACTGATGGTCAACACGATGTCATGTTGTTCTCCGACGCTGGTAAAGCAGTGCGTTTTGATGAGAATGATGTTCGTCCAATGGGTCGTACCGCACGCGGTGTCCGCGGTATGAACTTGGGCGAAGGTCATCAAGTGATCGCGATGTTGGTTGCACCAGCAGAAGCTGCGGAAGGCGCTGAGGTAGCGGCGGTAGATACAAATGGCGTTGCTATTCCAAGCAGTGTCTTGACCGCAACTGAAAATGGTTTTGGCAAGCGTACGCCAATTGCTGAATACACTCGTCATGGTCGTGGCACTAAGGGCATGATTGCCATTCAGACAACTGAACGTAACGGTAAGGTCGTAGCTGCAGCTTTGGTATCACCAGAAGATCAAATTATGTTGATCACCACAGGTGGTGTTTTGGTGCGTACTCGCGTATCTGAAATTCGTGAGATGGGTCGCGCGACTCAAGGCGTTACGTTGATCAATGTGGATGAAGGTACTCGCTTGTCTGGTTTGCAACGTATTGCTGAGAGCGATTCAGATGATGACTCTGACGATGCAGAAGAAGATGTGTCCGCAGAACCGGCAGCTGATTCAAATTCTGATGCGGCAGGTGACGCTTAAGGCGTCATCACAAGACTAGTAACGTTATGACTTTCGACCGCCGCATCTTCAATTTCGCTGCGGGGCCTGCTACTTTGCCTGAGGAGGTGCTGAAGCAGGCTGCCGATGAGATGCTCAATTGGCGTGGACTTGGTACGAGCGTGATGGAAATTAGCCATCGCAGTAAAGAGTTTATGGAAGTCTACGAAGAGACATTGCAGGATCTTCGTACCTTGATGAACATTCCCGACACATACGAAATCTTGTTATTACAAGGTGGCGGTCTTGGTCAGAATGCTGCCATTCCAATGAATCTCATGTCGCTCGCTAAAAATGGCCCTAAGGCGGATTTCATTGTTACTGGTGTTTGGTCTGAAAAATCATATAAAGAAGCGCAAAAATACGGCACAGCAAATTTAGCCGCATCCTCGGCCGCAGAAAAATTCAACACAATTCCCGCAAGATCTACTTGGAATTTATCGAGTGATGCTGCATACGTGCATTACTGTGCGAATGAAACTATTGGTGGCGTAGAGTTTGCGAATGTTCCGGACGTTGGCAACATTCCATTGGTTGCAGATATTTCAAGCAACATTCTTTCTAAAGAAATGGATGTGAATCAGTGCGCAGTGTGGTTTGGTGGTGCGCAAAAAAATATTGGCCCTTCTGGTGTCACGATTGTGATTGTTCGTAAGGATTTGCTTGGTCATAGTATGGGCATTACCCCCACGATTTGGGATTGGTCTGTCCAGGCAAATACCCAGTCCATGATTAATACCCCGCCGACTTTTTCAATCTATATGGCCGGTTTAGGCTTTAAGTGGTTGCTCAAGCAGGGGGGCGTAAAAGCAATAGAAAAGCGTAACCAAGAAAAGGCTGACTTGTTATACAACTTTTTGGATCACAGCAGCCTGTATGAAAACCGCGTCACTAAAGAATATCGTTCGCGAATGAACGTGACTTTCTTCCTAAAAGATGAGAGCCTAAACGCAGAGTTTTTGGCTCAATCGAATGCAGTGGGCTTGGTTGCCTTACGCGGCCATAAAGCTGCAGGTGGTATGCGCGCCAGTATTTATAACGCAATGCCTATTGAAGGCGTCAAAGCCTTGGTTGAATTTATGCGCGACTTTGAAAGGCGGGCTTAATGAGTACTGAAGAACAGCGCTTAGCTCCCTTGCGGGAAAAAATTGATTCTCTTGATGCGCAGATTTTGGATTTGCTGACTCAGCGCGCTAAAGCGGCGCAAGAAGTTGGTCATGTTAAAGGTGGTTTCTCGTCCCCAGTCTTTCGTCCTGAGCGTGAGCGTCAAGTAGTTGCGCGTTTACAGGAAATGAACAAAGGCCCGCTGCTTCCTGATGGCATAGCGGCAATCTGGCGTGAGGTGATGTCCGCTTGCAGAGCTTTAGAAGCTCGTCAAACGATTGCATACCTTGGGCCAGTCGGAACATTTTCTGAGCAAGCTGCTCAAACCTATTTTGGCCACTCAATTGCAGGTTTGCCTTGTGCAAGCTTGGACGAAGTATTTAAAGCAGTGGAGAAGGGCGCGGCACAATTTGGCGTAGTGCCTGTTGAGAACTCCAGTGAAGGCGCTATTTCTCGCACACTTGATTTGTTACTGGATTCATCGATGCGCATCAGTGGTGAAGTGGTGTTGCCAATTCGTCATCATCTTTTGACCAAGAGTGGTAATTTAGACGGTGTGACGACTGTCTGCGCCCATGCACAAGCTTTAGCGCAGTGTCAGCAATGGTTGAGCGTGCACGCACCACAATTAAAGCGTCAGGCAGTAAGTAGCAATGCTGAAGCAGCGCGTTTAGCGGCAAGCGATCCAACTTTAGCTGCAATTGCGGGCGATCCCGCACAAGAGGCTTATGGTTTGCAAGCTGTTGCCGCCCAAATTCAAGATGATCCTCATAACCGTACGCGTTTTGTTGTTGTTGGCAACTATGCGTGCACACCTACCGGCAAAGATCAAACTTCATTGGTGTTATCGGTAGACAATCAGCCGGGTGCAGTGCATCGCTTGCTAGCCCCTTTAGCAAAGCATGGCGTATCGATGAATCGTTTTGAGTCTCGTCCTGCGCGTAAGGGTACTTGGGAATATCACTTCTACATTGATATCGCCGGTCACGCTGATGATGCAAAGGTTGTTAAAGCTTTGGATGAGCTTAAAGAAGTTGCTGCGTTCTATAAGAACTTAGGTTCCTATCCTCATTCCGTTTAATCCATTTGTAAAATTCGAATGACTTCTAAGATTGGCCTAAAACATATTCATGCAATTGCACCATACGTTGGTGGGCGCCCCATTAGCGAAGTTGCGCGTGAATATGGTCTAGATGAAAACAAGATTGTGAAGTTAGCATCCAATGAGAATCCATTGGGTATGCCCAAGTCCGCACAAGACGCAATGCTTAAAGCTGCGAGTGATCTGGGACGCTACCCAGACTCTAACGGTTTTGAGCTGAAGAATGTTCTCTCCACTTCACTAGATGTGCCATCCGATTGGATTACGCTGGGTAATGGCAGCAATGATATTTTGGAGTTAGCAGCACGTGCTGTAGCGCAGGTTGGTGATGAAGTCATTTTCTCCAAGCATGCCTTTGCGGTTTACCCGCTGGCAACGCAAGCAGTTGGCGCTAAAGCAGTGGAGGTATCAGCAACCGCTACCTATGGCCATGACCTGCCAGCAATGTTGGCTGCGGCGAGGTCTGCTGGTGATAAAGCAAAGTTGGTTTTTGTAGCTAATCCCAATAATCCCACTGGAAGTTATCTCACAGCAAAAGAGATTGAGGACTTCCTGCTAGCTATTCCGTCACATGTAGTAGTAGTGTTGGATGAGGCTTATAACGAATACCTGACCCCTGAGCAGCGCTACGATGCCATTGCCTGGGTTAAGCGCTTTCCTAATATGATTTTGTCGCGTAGCTTCTCTAAGGCGTATGGCCTTGCAGGTTTACGTATCGGATATGGTGTTGCTCAGTCTCACCTAACGGATTTATTAAATCGTATACGCCAACCATTCAATGTAAATAGTCTTGCTCAGGCCGCAGCGATTGCAGCATTTCAAGACAAAGCATTTTTACAGCAAGGATTTGAGCTTAATTGCTCTGGCTACAAGCAACTTACAATGGCCTTTGATGAATTAGGTCTGGAGTATCTACCATCTGCCGGCAACTTTGTATTGGTCAAGGTTGGTGAAGATGATCAAGCGGGTGCGCGGATCAACTTAGAGCTACTGAAGCGCGGCATTATTGTGCGACCAGTGGGGAATTATGGTTTGCCACAGTGGTTGCGCATCTCCATTGGTTTGTCAGAAGAGAATGCGGCATTCATCGCTGCCTTAAAAGATATTCTGAAATGACGATCATTCATCCTGCAAGCAATTACGGCACAGTCACGATTGTTGGTGTTGGTCTCATCGGTGCATCTTTAGGATTGGCCCTTAAGAGATCTGGCGTTGTCACTAAAGTTTTGGGAGTTGGTCGTAGCAAAGAAAATTTAGAGCAAGCCCAAAAGATGGGCGCGATTGATGGCGTAGTAGATTTAGTGGAGGCTACTAAGCAGTCAGATGTGATTGTGTTGTGCATGCCAGTCGCACAAATGCGTACTGCATTTGAGG
This sequence comes from Polynucleobacter sp. MG-6-Vaara-E2, assembly GCF_018687695.1. Classification (NCBI taxonomy): domain Bacteria; kingdom Pseudomonadati; phylum Pseudomonadota; class Betaproteobacteria; order Burkholderiales; family Burkholderiaceae; genus Polynucleobacter; species Polynucleobacter sp. MG-6-Vaara-E2. The sequence continues at coordinate 1,452,404 of NZ_CP061303.1, read as the reverse complement.
TTATGGAGCCACACCTTGAGCCGCGCACCATGATCACTGATGCAGGTAGCACTAAAGGTGATGTCATATTGGCCGCCAAAGAAGTGTTGGGCAAGAAAGCATGTCAATTTGTTCCTGCGCATCCCATTGCTGGCGGTGCTCAGCATGGCGCCGCAGCTGCTAAAGCAGATTTATTTCAAGGCAAACAAACCATCATTTGTCCTTTGCAAGAAAACTCTCCAGAAGACACCGCATTAATCATCGGCTTTTGGGAGTCGGTAGGATCGATAGTTAAAAAGATTGGTGTTGTACAACACGATGCAATTTATGCGGCTGTATCGCATTTACCGCACATCCTGTCTTATGCCTTAATGGCCAGCGTAGTCAATTCTGAAGATGCCGAACAAAAGTTAGGTCATGTTGGGGCCGGGTTTAAAGATTTCACGCGCATAGCGGCATCCAGCCCAGAGATGTGGCGTGACATTTGCTTGGGTAATCGCACAGCAATTTTGAAAGAACTTGATCAGTACTTACTCATCGTTAATCACATGCGCAAGTTGATTGCTGAGAATGATGGTGCTGGATTAGAAAAATTATTTAATAAGGCGAGTAAAGCACGTCAAGATTTGGATGCAACTGAATGAGTGGTTTGCCAAATATCAGTATTGGTCCATTCAAGCGAGCGCAGGGCTCGATTGTGTTGCCAGGCTCAAAGAGTATTTCAAACCGTGCACTACTGCTCGCGGCACTTTCCTCAGGAACCACCACTCTCAAAAACTTATTGGATGCAGATGACACGCAAGTTATGAGAAATGCCCTGCGACAGCTAGGCTTGTCTATCACTGATAAAGCTGACAAAGTTTGCATAATTGAGGGTTGCGGTGGAAAATTTCCGGTGCGTGATGCTGACCTCTTTATGGGAAATGCAGGTACTGCAATTCGTCCTTTGACAGCAGCACTGGCAATGCAGGGTGGCAACTATCGTTTATCTGGTGTTGCCCGCATGCATGAAAGACCTATTCGTGATTTGGTCGATGGCTTGCGTCAAGTAGGCGCCAAGATTGAATATGAATTACAAGAGGGCTATCCGCCAATCAAAATTTTGGCATCTGATATTCAAATTAAAGATGTCGTTAAGGTTCGCGGCGATGTATCAAGTCAATTCTTAACGGCATTATTGATAGCCTTACCATTAGTTGCAAATCAGCCAGTGCGCATTGAAGTCATTGGTGAACTCATTTCTCGTCCATACATTGATATCACCTTAAAACTGATGGCGCGCTTTGGGGTTGAAGTCGCTTGTCCTGATGCGCAATCGTTCATCATTCCTGCAAAAATCTCGGAGTCTGTGTACAAGAGCCCAGGGCAACTATCCGTGGAAGGTGATGCTTCATCAGCCTCTTACTTCTTGGCGCTAGGCGCCATTGGCGGTGGCCCGGTAAGAGTTCTGGGCGTAGGTAATGACAGTATTCAAGGGGATGTAGCGTTTGCTGATGCACTGGCATTAATGGGCGCAAATATTTCTGCTGGTGAAGATTGGGTTGAGGTTGCAGGCGTTAAAAATGTAAACGGAAAATTGAACGGCATTACGATCGACTGCACAGAGATTCCGGATGCAGCAATGACCCTTGCTGTTGCAGCTTTATTTGCAGAGGGACCAACGCGCTTAAACAGTATTGCTAGCTGGCGCGTTAAAGAAACTGATCGTATCGCGGCTATGACAAAAGAGTTGAAAAAGGTTGGCGCTATTGTTGAAGAAGGTGCGGACTATATTATTGTGCAGGCGCCAGTATCTCAAAGCGATTGGCGCTCCCCAAGCGAAGGTATTGATACTTATGATGACCATCGCATGGCGATGTGTTTTTCTCTCGCCGCCTTTGGGCCAAATGCGCTCAAGATCAATGATCCCAATTGTGTTGCCAAAACTTTTCCAAGCTACTTCGCTGAATTTGCGAAAGTCGTAAGTGAATAAAAATACGATTTCATGAGTAATTTCCCGGTGATCGCAATTGATGGGCCCACTGCCTCAGGCAAAGGAACTGTTGCCTCTTTGGTTGCTGAAAAATTAGGCTTTCATTATTTGGATAGCGGGGCACTCTATCGCCTCGTTGCTCTCGCTAGTGAAAAACAGGGTATTGACGTCAAAAATGGCTCAGAATTGGGTCTTTTGGTACCTAAGTTATTGATTTCATTCAAAAATGGTCAGATCTTTCTGAGTGGTGAGGATGTCACAGATGCTATCCGCACAGAAAATATCGGCTTAAGAGCTTCTGCTTTAGCGGTTCACCCCGAGGTGAGGGCTGCTTTGGTGGGGCTACAGCGCAGTTTTCGCCAATTCCCAGGGCTAGTGGCTGACGGTAGAGATATGGCTAGTGTCATATTCCCAGACGCTGTTTTGAAGGTTTTTCTCACAGCAACGGCTGCCGCCAGAGCTGAACGTCGCTATAAGCAATTGATAGCTAAGGGAATTTCTGCTAAACTTTCCGACTTACTGCAAGATTTGCAGGAGCGGGATGCCAGAGATAGCAGTAGAGGTGCAGCCCCCCTGTTAGTAGCAGAAGGAGCAAAAGTGCTTGAAACATCAGATCTTTCGATAGATCAGGCAGTTAAGACGGTTTTAGATTGGTATCAATCTGCAATTGTTTAGTTTTGTTGGAAGTAAGCAGCAAGGTAGTACGTAGTAGTTTTGGCGTCTTGAGAAACTCCACAACGCGTTCATTTCATCAGCGTGTTTCTTTAAGACTTTTTTAACCTAACCCGTCGGGCCTTCTGACGGCACAAAGTGAATATACATGTCTGAATCATTTGCAGAATTATTTGAAGAATCATTAACCCGATCGAATATGAAGACCGGCCAAGTTATTTCGGCTGAAGTTCTTCGCATCGACCATAACTTCGTCGTTGTTAACGCTGGCTTAAAGTCTGAAGCGTTTATTCCTGTTGAAGAATTCCATAACGACGCTGGCGAGATTGAAGTAGCTCCCGGCGATTTCGTTTCTGTTGCTATTGACGCCCTCGAAAATGGCTATGGCGACACCATCCTCTCCCGTGACAAAGCGAAGCGCTTGGCATCATGGTTGAATTTGGAAAAAGCTCTTGAGCAAGCTGAGATCGTTACCGGTACTGTTACCGGTAAGGTTAAAGGTGGCTTGACTGTGATGGTTAACGGTATCCGCGCATTCTTGCCAGGATCACTCGTTGATACACGCCCAATTAAAGACACCAGCCCTTACGAAGGTAAGACGATGGAGTTTAAGGTTATCAAGCTCGACCGTAAGCGTAACAACGTAGTGTTGTCACGTCGTGCAGTTGTAGAAGCTAGCCAAGGTGAAGAGCGTGCTAAGTTGATGTCTAACCTTAAAGAGGGTGCAGTAGTAACTGGTCTCGTTAAGAACATCACTGATTACGGCGCATTCGTTGACCTCGGTGGTATCGATGGCCTCTTGCACATTACCGATTTGGCATGGCGTCGTGTGCGTCACCCAAGCGAGATGTTGACTGTTGGTCAAGAAGTTACCGCTAAGATTTTGAAGTTCGATCAAGAGAAGAACCGTGTTTCGCTCGGCGTGAAACAACTTGGTGATGATCCATGGGTTGGTATCGCACGTCGTTACCCACCAAATACGCGTTTATTCGGCAAAGTAACCAACTTGACTGATTACGGCGCGTTCGTTGAAATCGAATCTGGTATCGAAGGTTTGGTACACGTTTCTGAAATGGATTGGACTAACAAGAACGTTGCTCCAAGCAAAGCTACTGCATTGGGCACCGAAGTTGAAGTGATGGTTCTTGATATTGATGAAGATAAGCGTCGTATTAGCTTGGGCATCAAGCAGTGCAAAGCAAATCCATGGGAAGAGTTTGCACGTTCACAACAAAACGGTGACAAGCTATCTGGTGCCATCAAGTCTATTACTGACTTCGGTGTGTTCATCGGCTTGCCTGGCGGCATTGATGGTTTGGTTCATCTCTCAGACCTCTCATGGAATGAGCCTGGTGAAGAGGCTGTTAAGAAATACAAAAAAGGTGATGAAGTTGAAGCCACTGTATTGGCAATCGATGTTGAGAAAGAGCGTATCTCTCTCGGTATCAAGCAATTGTCTGGCGATCCATTCAACAACTACACATCCGTTAACGATAAAGGTGCTTTAGTTACCGGCACTGTTAAAGCGGTTGATGCCAAGGGTGCAACAATTCACTTGGCTGATGAAGTTGAAGCTTACTTGCGCGCTTCCGAGATCTCAACAGATCGTGTTGAAGATGCACGCAATGTTTTGAAAGAAGGCGATAGCGTTACAGCGATGATCATCAACATTGATCGTAAGTCACGCGTTATCAATCTTTCAATCAAAGCAAAAGACAGCTCTGACCAACAAGATGCAATGAACAAGCTCCAGGGTGATGCGCAGTCTGGCACAACCAATTTGGGCGCTTTGTTGAAAGCAAAATTGGATAATCAAGGCTAAATCAATATCGCCGCTTTCCTTTGGGAGAGCGGCGGTTTTTTATTGATAGATCATGACAGATCAAGAGCAACAGGCAATTACTCGCTCCGAACTCGTGGAGAGTCTCGCGAGGCAGTTCCCGCAACTTCTACCAAGAGACGTGGAGTTGGCGGTAAAAACATTGCTGGACACAATGACTCAAGCTTTGGCTGAGGGTAAGCGTATTGAGTTGCGCGGCGTGGGAAGTTTTGTACTTCATCATCGTCCTGCACGCACCGGTCGTAATCCAAAGTCTGGCGAGAAGGTTTTGATTCCAGAAAAACGCGTTCCGCACTTTAAGCCCGGTAAAGAATTGCGCGAGCGAGTAGATTACAAGCCACTGAAACAGGCGGGCCCCAAAGAGGGTTCTGGTGCCTAGTATTCTGGCTCATCCTCAGTGGTCCGTTCGGGCCATTTTTTTATTCGGGTTCTGCACACCATGATTCAGATGGCGACTTCTTGGCTGCTGCTTCTGCCGGTTATGTTTGGCATTGGCTGGGTGGCATCACGTTGGGATTTGCGTCTTGAGAATCGCATGGATGAGCGTGAGCGTATGCGTCAACAGCGCTCTACTTTTAAAGGTCTTAGCCTCTTATTAAACGAGCAACCTGATCAAGCGATAGAAACGCTTGTGAAGATTGCGCAACTGGATCCAGAGACCGTTGAACTTCATTTCTCACTCGGCAACTTGTTCCGTCGTCGCGGTGAAACTGAGCGCGCTATTAAAGTGCACCAGCATTTAGCCAATCGCGATGACTTAAAGCCTCGTGATCGTGATCACGCTGCCTATGAGCTGGGTCGAGATTTCTTACGTGCTGGTTTATTAGATCGCGCCGAAGCATCGCTTAATCGTGTGGGTAATGGTAAGTATGCTGTTCCAGCAAAGGAAAGTTTGCTGGAGATGTATCAAGTTGAGCGTGATTGGAAAAAAGCGATCATCGCTGCAACTGAGCTTGAAGGTCTACAAGGTAAATCGCATCATACTGAGATTGCTCAGTTTCATTGTGAATTGGGTCAAGATGCATTACGTCGTAAAGACCTAGTAGATGCGGAGCATTCAATTGCACGAGCTTTGCAGGCGGTACCTAATCATGCCCGCGCACTAATTTTGCAAGGCGATTATTTAATGGCAGTAGATCGACCAGCGCAAGCGATTGAAGCCTGGAGTTTGGTTGCTGCATCCCATCCTGCTTACATGCATTTATTGGCTGATCGCTGGATGATTGCTCATGTAGCGCTAGGCAAAGAGAATGAAGGACTAGACCGTCTTTGTGAGTTACTCAAGACCCAAGCATCTGGTGAGTTGCTAGATATTGTTCACAAGCAGGTCATGAAAATTCGTGGACCACAAGCTGCTAATGTCATGCTTTCTGAAGTGATGCAACACTCACCAAGTTTGAGCGCACTTTCAAAGCTAGCAGAGACTCGTTTGGCGTTAGAAGAAGGTAACGCTAATCCTGAGAGGCTTTCTGAGTTGCAATCCATTCTGCATCTCTTGCGCCAGCGTACTACGAGCTTGGCTCGTTATACCTGTGGTAATTGTGGTTTCCGTGCGCGCCGTTTTTATTGGCAGTGTCCTGGTTGTAATAATTGGGAGGCATACTCCCCAAGACGTTCTGAAGGTGTCGCCCCTAGCGGCCCTTCCATGTAATACCATTTGAATAATAGATACATAGAGATTATTAGGGGTTCACTTGAAAGTTACGATTATCGGCAGTGGTTACGTAGGCTTAGTTACCGGCGCTTGTCTTGCTGAACAAGGCAATAATGTTTTTTGCTTAGATTTGGATCTCAAGAAGATCGAGATTCTGAACTCTGGTGGTGTGCCAATCTATGAGCCAGGCCTTAAAGAAATGATTGAGCGCAATCGTGCCGCCGGTCGCTTGCAGTTTTCTTCCGATATCGCTGCTTCTGTAGCTCATGGGGATATTCAATTTATTGCGGTAGGAACTCCCCCTGATGAGGATGGCTCAGCAGACTTGCAATATGTAGTTGCGGCGGCTCGTAATATTGGGCGTCATGCAACAACGCCAAAGGTGATTGTTGATAAATCTACAGTTCCTGTAGGAACGGCCGATAAGGTTCAGGCAGCCATCATTGAAGAACTTGAAAAAAGAAAGTTACCGTTGGACCTCTGCTCGGTAGTGTCTAATCCAGAGTTCTTAAAAGAGGGGGCTGCTGTAGAAGACTTCATGCGCCCAGACCGTATCGTGATTGGTACAGAAAATACTCCCGCTGGCTTGCGTGCTAAAGAACAAATGCGTAAGTTATATGCCCCATTTAACCGCAATCATGAGCGTACGTATTATATGGACGTGAAGAGCGCAGAGTTAACGAAGTACGCCGCGAATGCGATGTTAGCTACCCGTATTTCGTTTATGAATGAGTTGGCTAATTTAGCCGATCTAGTAGGTGCCGATATTGAGCATGTCCGCCAAGGCATCGGTTCAGATTCTCGTATTGGTTTTGGTTTCTTGTATCCAGGCACGGGTTATGGTGGCTCCTGCTTCCCTAAGGATGTGTCCGCTCTGTCTAAAACTGCCAAGGAGCATGGCAGAGAGCTAAAGATTCTTGATGCTGTAGAGGCGGTGAATGAGTTACAGAAATACACCTTAGTTCATAAGATTGATAAACGCTTTGATCATGATCTTAAGGGCATGAAATTTGCTTTATGGGGCCTAGCCTTTAAACCGAATACCGATGATATGCGTGAAGCACCTAGTCGCGTGATTATTCAAGAATTAGTAAAGCGTGGGGCAGAAGTAGTTGCTTATGATCCGGTCGCTATGCCCGAAGCTCAACATGCACTTGCGCTCGACTTTAAGAGCAACCCAGAGGGTCTAAAAAAGGTTTCGATGACTGCTGACCCCATGACAGCGTTGGAAGGTGCTGATGCCTTGGTGATTGTGACTGAGTGGAAAGCATTTCACACGCCAGATTTTGATCTAGTCATGCAAAAACTCAAGCGACCCATCATCTTTGATGGTCGCAATCTGTACGAGCCTGCTTCTATGCAAGAGTTGGGTATTGAATACTACGGCATTGGACGACATAATTAAGTAACGCTGCAATATTTAAAAGTAAAAAATATTCACATGGAAAAAGCGAACCGCGAACAATTCTCAAAAGCCCGCCTATTGGTGGTGGGCGATGTGATGCTTGATCGCTATTGGTTCGGTGATACGCATCGTATTTCTCCCGAGGCACCAGTTCCAGTGGTGCAGGTGGGAAAAATTGATGAGCGCTTAGGCGGTGCGGCAAACGTTGCGCGTAACGTGGCTGCATTGGGTGCGCAAACAACCATTCTTGGTATTGTTGGAAAAGACGAGCCAGGACAGCGTGTTATTGATTTACTGAAGTCTGGTGGTGTTGATAGCCAATTAGAAATTGATGTAGACGTGCCCACGATTGTGAAGCTGCGGGTCATTGCACGACAGCAGCAACTCATTCGTCTGGATTTTGAAGAGACCCCAAGTGAAAAAGCCTTGGCGCATAAGCTAGAGCGTTTTGAGAAGTTGGTCGGCTCTGCTGACGTAGTGATTCTGTCTGATTATGGTAAAGGTGCGCTGGGACAAGTAGCTCATATGATCGAGCAGGCTAGAGCACAAAACAAAATGATCTTGGTCGACCCTAAGGGGGAAGATTATGAAAAATATCGAGGTGCTACTGTCTTAACGCCAAATCGTAGTGAGCTTCGACAGGTTGTGGGCCAGTGGACCAGCGAAGAGGATCTCACAAAGAGAGCGCAAGACCTCAGAAAGTCACTGAATTTAGAGGCATTATTGCTTACACGTTCTGAAGAGGGTATGAGTTTGTATACCGAGTCAGGTGTTAGTCACGTGAAAGCGCAAGCGAGAGAAGTATTCGATGTATCTGGCGCAGGCGATACCGTGATTGCAACCTTGGCGGTTGCCTTAGCTGCGAAATGGCCTCTAGAAAAGGCGATGGCTTTGGCAAATCGTGCTGGTGGTATTGTGGTTGGTAAGCTAGGTACAGCTACCGTTACTTCAGAGGAATTACAGTGACCATTATCGTAACCGGCGCCGCGGGGTTTATTGGCGCGAATATTGTTCAGGCACTCAATGCGCGTGGTGAGAAAAACATCATTGCAGTAGATGATCTACGTCCTGCAGATAAATATCGCAATCTTGCTGATCTAGACATTATTGACTATCTTGATAAAGACGAATTTCTAGAAGCATTTCGAAGTGGTCGCTTTGGTAAAGTGAAAGCCGTATTCCATGAGGGTGCATGCTCCGACACCATGGAGACCGATGGCATCTTTATGATGGCGAACAATTATCGCTATACCATGGACTTGTTAGATATCTGTACAGCTCAGAAAGTACAGCTCCTATATGCATCTTCTGCTGCAACTTATGGTGGCTCAGATGTTTTTGTGGAGAGTCGTGAGCATGAGAAGCCTCTCAATATCTACGGCTACTCTAAATTTTTGTTTGATCAAGTGATGCGTAAGCGCTTTGCTGAAAATGCGAATACTGCGCAAGTTGTCGGCTTTCGTTACTTCAATGTCTATGGTCCGCGCGAGTCTCATAAAGGTCGCATGGCTTCAGTTGCCTTTCATCAATACCATCAATACAAGGCTAATGGCCATGTAAAACTTTTTGGCGAATATGGCGGCTATGGTGCTGGTGAGCAAAGTCGTGACTTTGTTTCAGTGGAAGATGTAGTCAAGGTCAACCTGTTCTTCTTGGATCATCCAGAAATCAGTGGCATTTTTAATTTAGGTAGTGGACGCGCACAGCCCTTTAACGATGTTGCTCACGCTGTAGCAAATGCGATGCGTAAGCTAGATAAAGCTCAGCCAGCTACTTTGCAAGAATTAGTAAAAGAAAAAGCGATTGAGTACATTCCATTTCCTGATGCACTCAAGGGAAAATATCAGTGCTTCACGCAGGCGGATTTAACAAAGCTGCGCGCAGCAGGCTATCAAGAACCCTTCTTAAATGTTGAGCAAGGTGTAGGGCGTTATATCGAGTGGTTGGAAGCCAATTCTGGTTTCTTGGCAAACCCGCTGTAAGGCGGTCAACTCAAAACCTCATTCTTCGTTGTAAACGATTCACGCGCACCTTGTGCTCGTGGATTTTTATTTACTACGGAGAATATATGACAAGAAATTTCAATAATAGAAGTGTCGCTTTTATGAGATCTGCATTAGCTTCAGCGATGCTCACAATTGCTTCGTTTGGGCTTGCGAATGCTTCACCGATCAATGTCAATACAGCCACCCAGACCGAATTGGAGAGTATTAAGGGAATCGGCCCATCAAAAGCAAAAACCATCATCACCGAACGTACCGATGGTGGTCATTTTCAAGATGCCAATGATTTGCAGAAACGCGTGCGTGGTATTGGCATGAGATCGGTTGAAAAAATGGTGGATAACGGATTGACAATAGAGGCACCAAGCTCCTTTCGGGAGCCTAATGGTCGCACCAAGAAGGAAGGTGGAGCCTCTTCTAGACGTAATTCGCGTAATCAGGGTGGTAATCGTAATCAGCCAGAGCGTACGACGCCACATCGCCGAAATTAAACCCTTTAGGGCATAGGATTGCTTATGGCTAAAATGATTACATGAGCAAACCTTCTTACCTAACAATTTCACAAACTGTAGGCAATACGCCATTAGTACGCCTACAGCGTATTCCCGGTTTAGATAACGAGAATCGCAATAATGTGATCTTGGGTAAGTTAGAGGGCAATAATCCAGCTGGGTCGGTCAAAGATCGACCCGCGCTGTCGATGATCATGCGTGCACAAGAGCGCGGCGAAATTAAACCTGGTGATACCTTGATTGAGGCAACCAGCGGCAATACTGGAATTGCTTTAGCGATGACTGCTGCCATGTTGGGCTACAAGATGATCTTGGTCATGCCAGAGAACCAAAGCATCGAACGGCGTCAGAGTATGGCTGCTTATGGCGCAGAGTTGATTCTGACTGCTGCAACAGGTGGTATGGAGTTTGCCCGCGATTATGCTTTGCAACTGCAGCGTGAAGGTCGTGGCAGATTATTAGATCAATTTGCTAACCCAGATAATCCCAGAGCCCATATTGAAACAACTGGACCGGAGATTTGGCGCGATACCGATGGGCAGATTACCCATTTTGTCTCTGCAATGGGTACCACTGGCACAATCACAGGTGTATCCACTTATCTCAAGTCGATGAATCCTGCGATTCAGATTATTGGTGCGCAACCCGAAGAGGGTTCTCAAATTCCTGGTATTCGAAAGTGGGCGCCAGAGTATTTGCCGAAGATTTATCAAGGCGATCGCGTTGATCGTATCGAGTACGTAACGCAAGCAGATGCTGAAGATATGGCCAGACGTTTGGCGGTTGAAGAGGGAATCTTCTGCGGTATTTCAGCGGGAGGTGCGCTAGTAGTGGCTTTGCGTATTGCTCGTCAGGTAGAAAATGCCACCATCGTCTTCATAGTATGCGACCGTGGTGATCGCTACTTATCTACAGGCGTGTTCCCAGCCTAACCCGCACTCTGCAATGAATTTGATTTCGGTTTTTTCTTAGCGCTAGATTTTTTAGCACCTTTTACTTTTGACTTCTCTGAGCCACCCTTAGTGCTTGCAGACTTTTTAGTGGTATCAAAAGGTACAACGCTTTGATTTTTGTAGCCAAGTGCTTCTGCAAACTCTGCAACACTTTGCGCATAGAAGTAACTACGGTTGTATTGCACAATTGTTAGAAAGTTATTTAAGCCGACAAAGTACTGTGCTTGATCGATACCGTCTTTATCGGGGTAGGGTAGATCTACAATGAGCGCCTTACTTTGAGGATCAACTCCTCCATTCTGCAGGTCTCCTTGCGCAGGTAAGAGAATGCCTTTCTCGATGAGGTCTGCAACGGTGTATTTCAGTTGCGGTTCACCGTCAGCCAATTGCTTTGCTGCTGTAATGGCATTTTCTTGTACTGGAAAAGAAATAGGCATGCCAGTTTGCCAGCCATGTCTTTTCATAAAGTTCGCTACGCTAGCAATTGCATCCTTAGGGTTTTGTTTGAGGTCGATACGACCATCACCATCTCCATCGACTGCAAAACTACGAATACTACTTGGCATAAATTGTGGCAAACCAATAGCACCCGCATATGAGCTATTTTGATTGAGACAGGCATTGAAGCGAGCAGGGTTAAGACCTTGAGCGCTATGCTTTGCGGGTAGCTTGCCACCAGCTTCAGTCCAACACATCAGAATGAGTTCTTGAAGTTGATCTTTGAATAGTTGTTCCCGGGCACTCTTATTGGGAGTATCTGGATAACTAAAGGCTAAAGTAGATAAAACATCTTTCACACGGAAGTTGCCGGTCTGGCGACCGTATATTGTCTCAATGCCAATAATGGCCACAATAATCTGCGCAGGCACACCGGATTCTTGCTCTATTTGGTTCAAAAAGGCTTGATTTTCTTCCCAAAATGCCTTTCCAGCCTTCAGACGCACGGGCTCAATGAAGCGCTTGCGATATGCAAGCCAATTTTTCTTAAAAGCGCCCGCTGGGGGTAATACCAATTTGCGTATCGGCGGAATCGTTTTAGCATCTAGGAAGTCGTTTTCTAGGCTCTGAAGAGGGATTTCATAGGTTTGTGAGACTTGGATCAATAAAGCACGCAGGCTTTGACTATAACGTGCCTCAGTGGCCGCATCATCAGCTTGGTTTACGATGGATTGTTGGGTATCGCCCTGTTGAATAGGGGCGTTTGAGCAGGCGCTAAGAACAAGCGTGAGAAGTAGGCATGAGATATGAAATTTCATGCGCAAGGACCAGGATTTTTGAGTATTAAGCACAATTCATTAGATTATAAAAAATATAGTTTTGCTATTAAGGATTACAGCTGATGACAACAGGATACATAACCCACCCAGATTTTCTAAAACATGAGATGGGAAGTCATCATCCAGAGTGTCCTGAACGGATCCAAGCGATTAACGATCAAATGATTCGCAGTGGGGTTGATCGTTTTTTGCATCACTTAGATGCTCCTTTGGCGAGTGAAGACCAGCTAGAGCTAGTTCATAGCCCCGATCACATTGCATTTGTCAAAGAGCAAGCCCCTCAAAGTGGATATGCCATGCTTGATGGCGATACGATTATGAACCCCCACACCTGGCAGGCATCTTTGCGTGCCGCTGGTGCTGCTATTGCAGGTGTTGATGCTGTCATGAAGGGTGAAGTAGAAAATGTCTTTTGTGCTGTAAGACCTCCGGGACATCACGCAGAGCCAACTCGCTCAATGGGATTTTGTTTATTTGATAACGTTGCGATTGCTGCACGTTATGCCATGGAAACCTACGGCATAAAGCGCGTAGCTATTATTGATTTTGATGTGCATCATGGTAACGGTACTGAGGCAGCATTTTTCAATGACCCTAGTGTGCTGATGTGCAGTTTTTTTCAGCATCCGTTTTATCCCTACAGCGGCTTGGATCACGCCAATAACATGGTCAATGTGCCTCTGCCTGCGGCGACGCGTGGCGATGTCGTGCGATCGATTGTCGAGGAACAGTGGTTACCAGCGCTACGAAACTTTGAACCACAGCTCATTATTATTTCTGCTGGCTTTGACGCGCATCGCGAAGATGATCTTGGCCAAATGGGCCTAGTTGAGGATGACTATGTCTGGATTACTAAGCGCTTGAAAGAGATTGCACATCAGTATGCAAACAATCGGATCGTAAGCTGCCTAGAAGGTGGCTATAACTTATCTGCATTGGGTCGCAGTGTGGTTGCTCACGTTAAAGCTTTAGCTGACATTTAAAGCATCAAAAGATTAAAGTAAAACTGTTATTGAAAGTAAAAGATGGTAAATATTTATGAACAAGGCCTAGAGCGTAATCCTGCAAACTTCACTCCGATTACTCCTCTTCTATTTTTAGAGCGCTCTGCAGAAATCTACCCAAAGAAGATCGCGGTAGTTCATGGCAAGCTTCGTCAAACTTGGGCGCAGACCTATGAGCGCTGCCGCCGCTTGGCAAGCGCTTTACAAAAGCACGGGATTGGCCTTGGCGATACGGTTGCTGTGATGCTGCCCAATACGCCCCCAATGGTGGAGGCTCATTTTGGCATTCCGATGGCTGGTGCAGTCTTGAATGCTTTAAATACTCGTTTGGATCCAGAGTCAATTGCCTTCATGCTCAATCATGGTGAGGCAAAAGTCGTGATTGTGGATCCCGAGTTCTCGGGTGTCATGAAGAAAGCGCTTGAGATCGCGAAGAAAGATTCAGGCCGTGATTTTTTAGTCATCGATGTTGAAGAAAAAGAATATGACGTACTTGGTGAGAAGTTAGGAAAACTCACTTATGAGCAATTACTAGCCGAAGGCGATCCCAACTTTGCATGGCAAGTCCCAGCAGATGAGTGGCAAGCAATTTGTTTGAACTACACCTCTGGTACTACTGGTAATCCTAAGGGCGTGGTGTACCACCATCGTGGCGCCGCAATTAATGCTGTCTCTAACGTACTAGATTGGGATATCAACAAACATCCTGTATATCTTTGGACTTTGCCGATGTTCCATTGCAATGGTTGGTGTTTCCCGTGGACCATAGCAGCACGTGCTGGCGTGAACGTTTGCTTGCGTCGGGTTGATGCGCAGCATATTTTTGCCGCTATTAAAGAGCATGGTGTGACTCACTATTGTGCAGCGCCAATTGTGCATAACCTTTTAGTGAATGCTCCTGATGAACTTAAGGCTGGCGTACCAGCAGGTGTCAAAGGCTTAATCGCAGGAGCTGCGCCTCCTGCTTCGATTATTGAGGGCATGGAGAAACTGGGCTTTGATTTAACCCATGTTTATGGTTTAACTGAAGTCTATGGCCCTGCTGCTGTCTGTGTAAAACAGGATGAATGGAATGATGTGGATATCGGCGAGCGCGCTCGTTTGAATGCGCGTCAAGGTGTGCGCTATCACATGCAGCAAGCCATTGCAGTGCTGGATCCTGAAACTATGAAGCCTGTTCCCGCAGATGGAGAAACCATGGGCGAGATTATGTTCAAGGGCAATATTGCCATGAAGGGTTACCTTAAGAACGAGAAGGCTACCAAGGAAGCTTTTGAGGGTGGCTGGTTCCATTCTGGGGATTTAGCGGTCATGAACCCAGACGGTTATGTGAAGATGAAAGATCGCAGTAAGGACATCATTATCTCTGGCGGTGAAAATATCTCCTCAGTGGAAGTGGAGGATGTTCTCTATCGTCATCCAGCCGTGATTGCTGCTGCAGTAGTGGCTAAGCCTGATCCAAAGTGGGGCGAGACCCCATGCGCATTCCTAGAGATTAAGCCTGGTATGGACGTAACGCCGGCAGACATTATTGCCCACTGTAAGCAGCATCTCGCAGGTTTCAAAGTGCCTAGAGCGATTGTGTTTTGCGAGCTGCCAAAGACTTCTACGGGAAAAATTCAGAAGTTTGAGCTGCGCAAGCAGGCAGGATCAGCATCCGCTATTGATGTCTAGGTAAACACTTGGGGCGGTAAAATAAAGATTACCCAAGTTTTTCAATAAAAATCGTATTTGTAGAGTTTGAGGATTGTGAAAGTCAGATGAAGATCTTAGTTGCGGTTAAGCGCGTTGTTGATTACAACGTCAAAGTTCGAGTGAAGTCAGATAACTCTGGCGTCGATATTGCTAACGTCAAAATGAGTATGAATCCTTTTGATGAGATCGCCGTTGAAGAGGCGGTTCGCCTTAAAGAAGCTGGTGTCGCTACTGAAGTTGTTGTTGTCACTGCAGGCGTTACTCAGTGTCAAGAAACCTTGCGTACTGCCTTGGCGATTGGTGCAGACCGCGCAGTCTTGGTAGAGACTGATACTGATTTGCAACCTTTAGCTGTTGCGAAGATTCTCAAAGCCCTCTCTGAGAAAGAGCAAGCGCAAATCATCATTCTTGGTAAACAGGCAATTGATGACGACAGCAATCAAACTGGTCAGATGTTGGCAAGTCTCTTGGATATTCCACAGGCCACCTTCGCATCTAAGGTGTTAATCGCTGATGGTAAGGCAACAGTGACTCGTGAAGTTGATGGCGGACTGGAAACAATCGCTTTAACATTACCAGTAGTCATTACGACTGACTTACGTCTCAATGAGCCGCGGTATGTGACCTTGCCGAATATCATGAAGGCGAAGAAAAAGACGATTGATATCGTCAAGCCTGAGGACTTGGGTATCGATATTGCCCCGCGTCTAAAAACTCTCAAAGTAGAAGAGCCGCCGAAGCGTAGCGCAGGTGTGATGGTTGCTGATGTAGCCGCTCTTGTTGAAAAACTCAAAAATGAAGCGAAGGTGATCTAAATGGCTGCTCTTGTTATTGCTGAACACGACAATCAATCCTTAAAAGCGGCAACCTTGAATGCAGTTGCTGCAGCCCTGCAATGTTCTCCAGAGGTGGATGTATTAGTGGCCGGTAGCGGTGCTGATGCAGCCGCTGCCTCCGCATCACAAATTACTGGTGTACGCAAAGTCATTCAAATTGATGCAGCAAATCTTGCTGATCAACTAGCGGAGCCTTTAGCAGCGCAGATTCTTTCTCTGGCTAGTGGCTATAGTCATATTCTTGCTCCTGCAACAGCATCTGGTAAGAATGTCTTGCCGCGCGTTGCCGCTAAATTGGATGTTGCTCAGCTATCTGACATTACCAAAGTGGTAAGCGCTGATACTTTTGAGCGTCCAATCTATGCAGGTAATGCAATCGCTACTGTTCAGTCTAGCGATCCTATAAAGATCATCACCGTTCGTACAACGGGCTTTGATCCTGTTGCGGGTACTGGCGGTTCTGCTGCGGTTGAGAAAGCAGCTGCGGCTGACAGCGCTGGAAAATCTTCTTTCGTCGGTCGTGAACTCACTAAGTCAGATCGTCCAGAACTCACTGCAGCCAAGATCATCGTCTCTGGTGGCCGTGGTTTAGGTTCAGGTGAAAAGTACCAAGAATTGGTTGTACCTTTGGCCGATAAGTTGGGCGCTGCCTTAGGTGCTTCACGTGCTGCAGTCGATGCTGGTTATGTTCCGAATGACTATCAAGTAGGTCAAACTGGCAAGATCGTAGCTCCACAGCTTTACGTTGCTGTTGGTATCTCTGGTGCGATTCAGCACTTGGCAGGTATGAAGGACTCCAAGGTCATCGTAGCAATCAATAAAGACCCAGAAGCACCTATTTTTGGTGTGGCAGATTATGGTTTGGTTGCAGACCTCTTTACTGCCGTACCAGAACTAACGAAAGCACTCTCGTAACTTTCAACAGTCCATCGATTTGAATTCATAGGAGTTGTAATGCCATACGTAGCCCCCGTTAAAGACATGTTATTTGTGATGAACGAGCTAGCGGGGCTATCTGATGTGGTGGCCTATCCATCTTATGCGGATGCTGGTGCAGATGTTGATTTGGCCCCAGCAATCTTAGAGGAGTCGGCAAAGTTTAATCAAGATGTTGTGGCGCCACTCAATTGGACTGGCGATCAAAAGCCGAGCTCATTAAAAGATGGTGTAGTGACAACTACCCCTGGCTTTAAAGAAGCATTTGAACAATTTGCTTCTGCAGGCTGGCAGGGCGTGATTCACCCTGCAGAGTTTGGTGGACAAGGTCTACCAAAACTGATTGCAACAGCTTGCTTTGAAATGGTTCACTCTGCAAGCCTGTCTTTTGCTTTGTGCCCAATGCTGACTGATGGTGCAATTGAGGCGCTCTTGACTGCAGCGAGCCCAGAGCTTCAAGAGCAATTTGTGCCGAGCATGATTTCTGGTGAGTGGACTGGCTCCATGTGTCTCACTGAGCCACAAGCGGGTTCTGATTTATCTATGGTGCGCTCTAAGGCTGTGCCTCAAGGTGATGGCACTTACAAAATATTTGGCACCAAGATCTATATCACCTATGGTGAACACGATATGGCCAAGAATATTGTGCATTTAGTTTTGGCTAGGACACCAGATGCGCCAGAAGGAGTTAAAGGAATCTCTTTATTCGTAGTGCCGAAGTTCTTAGTCAATGC
Organism: Polynucleobacter sp. MG-6-Vaara-E2; assembly: GCF_018687695.1. NCBI lineage: Bacteria > Pseudomonadati > Pseudomonadota > Betaproteobacteria > Burkholderiales > Burkholderiaceae > Polynucleobacter > Polynucleobacter sp. MG-6-Vaara-E2. Next base: position 1,434,932 of record NZ_CP061303.1, on the reverse strand, counting down.
TGATGGCTCATTAGGTGAGCGTAATGATGTTCATTGTGTATCGATTGAACATAAGCTAGGCATTAAGGCTAGCCCAACTGCTGTATTGCAGTTTGGCGATCACGGTGGTGCGATAGGTTATTTGGTTGGCGAAGAAAATCGTGGCCTGGAATATATGTTTGTCATGATGAATGCCGCACGATTTGCTGTCGGTATGCAGGGTATTGCTGTGGCAGAGCGCGCTTATCAAAAGGCAGTGCAGTACGCCAAAGATCGTGTGCAAAGTCGTGATCTTGCTGGTTCTGCTGGTCCTGTAGCCATCATTCATCAGCCAGATGTGAAGCGGATGTTAATGACAATGCGCTCTTACGTAGAGGCATCCCGTGCCTTGGCATACTACGCTGCTGCTGCCTATGATGCGCAACATGCTTCACCGGATGAGTCGGTTCGTAAAGCAAATCAATCTGTTTATGAATTTTTAGTACCGATCGTTAAGGGTTTCTCCACCGAGATGTCAATTGAAGTTGCTAGCTTAGGTGTGCAAGTTCACGGTGGTATGGGCTTTATTGAAGAGACTGGTGCGGCTCAACACTATCGTGATGCACGCATTTTGACGATCTATGAAGGTACAACTGCAATTCAGGCAAATGATCTAGTTGGTAGAAAAACTGTCCGCGATGGCGGTGCTACTGCAAAAGTACTGTCACAAAGAATTGCTGAAACAGAAAAAGAACTTGCTGCCAGTGGCAGTGCTGATGCTAAAGCGGTGCTAAAGCAGTTAACTGCTGGGCGCGCGGCATTTGATGAGGCAGTTGCTTACATCTTGGCGAACGCAAAAACAGAGACGAAAGCTGTCTACGCAGGTAGTTTTGCCTATCTCCGTTTGTCCGGCTTGGTATTAGGGGGCTGGCAAATGGCGCGTAGCTTATTAGCTGCCGAACGTTTACGCGATACTGATTCTGCTTTCTACAATACTAAGATTGCAACGGCTCGTTTCTTTGCGGAAAACTTATTGCCACAATCTGGGGCTTTAGCTACTTCAATTATTGAGGGTGGTTACTCTACCAACGCATTAGAGGTGGAGCAGTTCTAAAGCACTAATCTTTAATGAGGTTTTAGAAATTCAAAGCCAGAGCCAGAGCCAAAGCCAAAGCCAAAGCTATCCGCCGTTACTGGGATAGCTTTCTGGCTTCTTGGAGCTGCGAAATAAAGAATTGCTCAAAAGCGATCGCTAAGAATGTCATCATGACGCCTGCCCCAAGCACGAGTGAAAAGATCACAGTTAGGACCACAAGCCAACCTGATTGGCTGCGTTCATGCTCTGCAATGCCAGGATTAAATTGAGCATCCCATTTTTCATCTGGGCGCAGACCAAAGGTAATCGTAGTGAGCCAACTTGCTTCTATGGCAATAAAGCCAAAGGTCAGAAGCACCCAGCCTGGGCCGGAAATAAAGTGCGCATCTTTAAGTAAACCCCAGCCAACAAAGCCTCCAAAGAGAGCAAAAAATTGTGTCCATCCCCAGAAGGATTTAACGCCCTGCAAGTAAAAGCAATTTAACCCAGTGCCCGGAAAAAATAATCCGAGTAGACAAAATATCAGTTTGGATTTCTTCATAAATGATCGGCGCTTCTTTATTTGTTAGTGATGGGACGTTGAATAAAACTGAGCACTTCGCGATCGGTGCCAATCATTAGTAATTGATCACCATTGCGGATGATGCTGCGATAGTCGTTCAGTTCATAGAGAAAGTCATTCTCTAATTCCATACGCTGAGGAGTGCAAGCCATCTTAGTGCTAGCAATTTTGCTCAAACTAAAACCACGCGCATCTTCATCGAGTTCTGCGGTAAAGCGATTGCATCCAGTTGATCCGCTGAGGCGTTTGCCATTGGCGTCAAAAGTTATCTGAATAGGATTGCTGGCTTCGCCCTGAGGAATCTGGCGGGTGCGTACTTCACCGTTGTTATTAGGGGGGAGGTTCCAACGCGTCAGCTCCCATTTGGTATTGCGTAGCTCACTGCTGGGTGGGCTAATTTTGGCTCCACAAGGCGGGATGATATTCGCGCATGCGGTCAAAAGCCCAAGTCCCATGCAAGAAAGTGCAATCCTGAGGCGGTTTAGAAGGCCTCGGTTGGGGTTAAAACGGACTATTTGGAATGGCATATTGATATAAGATATTGATTTATAAGTATTTTTTATTTTTCTATGGATTCTATTCTACTGGCTTAGACGCTTAAATAGGTGGAAGAAGTAGGGGTTTTCGTCTAGAATATGAGGTTTTCCGCTTTACCGTCGTTTAGTTGGTGAGCTGGAGCCCAAGATTTTTGCAGAAATTTCATTGGGTTGTAATCAACCTGTTTTCATTTTTAGATTTTAAGGAATAAGTATGGTCGTCATTCGACTGGCACGCGGCGGTTCTAAGAAGCGCCCTTTTTACAGCATTGTTGCTACTGATAAGCGTAACCGCCGTGACTCGAACTTTATCGAGCGTATTGGTTACTTCAATCCACAAGCAGCTGAATCTGAGCAAGCCATGCGCATTGCTCAAGATCGTTTGACTTACTGGACTGGTGTTGGTGCGCAAGTATCTCCAACTGTTGTTCGTTTAATTAAGAACAATCCAGCTGCTTAATATTTGTTTGCTTGAAGCTTCCACTTTGTGTCGATGCTTCAAGTTTCAAAATTAATTAGTAGTTTTATTTTGGGAAATAAGGTGACTTGCAAATGAGTACGCCTTCCCTTAATGAATTGATTGAACTTGGCGCTATATCTGAGGCGCAAGGTTTGCAGGGGCAAGTGAAAGTTAGACCTCACTCATCTGACCCTGTTGCACTTCTCTCTTCTAAAACAGTTTGGCTGTCTCTGGTCCCGCAAAGGGATGCTGGCGTTGCTGCGTCTGTTGAGCAAGCTTCATTGACGCAATACAAAGTGAAAAGCGCCAAGATGCATAGTGGCAATGTAGTTGTTGCATTAGAGGGTGTGACTGATCGCGATCAAGCCATTGCCTTAAAGGGCGCCCGTATTCTGGTGGCACGTGATGCCTTTCCAAAAGCTGAGAGCGATTCTTATTACTGGGTGGATCTGATTGGTTGTCAGGCAATCAATTTACAAAATGATGTCTTAGGTGAAGTGCTTGATGTCACTGAAAATGGCGCGCATGGTGTCATCGCTATTGGTGATGCCACCACCAAAGAAATCAAGTACCTTGTCCCCTTTGTAAAAGAAGTTGTACAAACCGTAGACTTACCTAATAAAGCAATTACGCTGGATTGGCAATTAGATTGGCAATAAGCCCTCAGCAAAAACTCAAGACATAACCATATGCGCTTTGATGTCGTTACCTTATTCCCAGAAATGTTCTCTGCACTTACGCAGTGGGGTGTTACTGGTCGCGCATGCGAACAATCTTTGGCAAGCGTCCATTTATGGAATCCGCGAGATTTTTGTGGCGACCCTCGGAAGACAGTAGATGACCGCGCTTACGGTGGCGGTCCTGGTATGGTGATGATGGTCAAACCTCTCGAGGACACCATTACAGGGGTTAAGGCAGCGCACCAGGCTGCAGGAGTGACATCTGGTCCCGTTTGTCTTTTGGCGCCCCAAGGGGAGCGGTTTTCTCAAAAAATAGCCTCAGATATTCTGAATATGGGTAATTTAACCTTCGTTTGTGGTCGATATGAGGCAATTGACCAACGGTTCGTAGATCGAAATGTGGATTTACAGTTATCTATTGGTGATTTTGTGCTTTCTGGGGGCGAAATCCCCGCTATGGCAATGATGGATGCGGTTATTAGGCTGATCCCAGGAGCCCTAGGAGATGGCGAATCTGCCACTCAGGATAGCTTTATGAACGGTCTTTTGGACTATTCGCACTACACTAGACCAGAGATTTATGAAAATTTATCCGTCCCAGACGTGCTTTTGGGCGGACATCACGCTAAAATAGCGGATTGGCGTCGGCAGAAGTCTTTAGAGCTGACGTTCAGGTTAAGGCCAGATTTAATTGATTCGGCCAGAGCCAATGGGTTGCTAACCCGAGAAGATGAACAATTTCTTCGCTCGCTGTGAATACTTTTAGTTTCCTCAGTAGTGATTTAAAGGTTTGGTTTTTGGTTTAGTGAAATTGTTTTAACTGCATCCTCTATTAGGTCCGTTGATTTAGATCTCGGGATTAAACGCTAATATGATGTTTAAGGATTAAAAATGAATTTAATTGCAAAAATTGAGCAAGAAGAAATTGCTCGCTTAAGTGCTAACAAAGTATTGCCAAGCTTTGCGCCTGGTGACACAGTAGTAGTTAGCGTAAACGTTGTTGAAGGTACACGTAAGCGTACCCAGGCCTTTGAAGGCGTTGTGATTGCTAAACGTAATCGCGGACTCAATTCCAGCTTTATCGTGCGTAAGATTTCTTCTGGTGAAGGCGTTGAGCGTACTTTCCAAACCTACTCGCCATTGATCGCTAGCGTTGAAGTGAAGCGTCGCGGTGATGTACGTCGCGCGAAGTTGTACTACTTGCGTGATCGTTCAGGTAAGTCAGCACGTATTAAAGAAAAACTTCAAGCACGTGTTAAGCCAACAGCTGCTGCTGCTGAGTAATTGCTGCTTTGAAGCAAATCAAAAAGGCGGCCTAGGTCGCCTTTTTTGTTGCCTTAGAATATGACTATGCCTAAAACCTCAAAGCCTGAAGAAGATGCAATCAATGTAGCTGCGCCTCCAGGTTTTAATGCGGAAGCAATTCCGATACATGAGGTGCGTGTTAGCGATAAGAAGGTTGCTAAAGAGCTCTTAGAGCCGCAGGCTTTGAAGGCGCGCTTGCAATATCCACCAGAATGGCAACCCGAGATTACGGATGAGAATCGTCACGTGATCGCTGCCGATATTATTGCCAGGCGTCAAGCTGCTGGGAAGGTAACGCGGGCAGCAGTCTTAATCCCTTTGCTATTAAAAGCAGATGGTCTATCTGTTTTGCTTACACAAAGAACCAATCATTTGCGTGACCATGCTGGGCAGATTAGTTTCCCGGGTGGACGAATGGATCCTGAGGATCTTAGTCCGGATGACACTGCTTTAAGAGAGAGCCATGAAGAGATTGGTTTAGATCCTGGGCGGGTCGAGATTATTGGGCATCTTCCTCAATATCTGACGGTTTCTGGCTATAGCGTCACTCCGGTAGTAGGATTAGTTCAGCCTCAGGCAGAATATGTTTTAGATGAGTTTGAGGTGGCAGATGTTTTTGAGGTGCCACTCCAATTTTTATTGGATCCGGCTAACCACCAGGTCAGGCTGTGGCAAAGTGAGCAGGGCGGTCGCCGTTTTTATTCAATGCCTTATGAGAACCGCTTTATTTGGGGTGCCACTGCGGGAATGTTACGTAACCTTTATCATTTATTAAAAGTATGACTTTCTTTTCTATTCTCTTCGCCCTCATTGCTGAGCAATATCGCCCAGTAACTACCAATCATTGGATTGCGCGTCTTAGCATGCGCTGGCTAGATTGGGTCGCCAATGAATTTGGTGGCAAGTCTGAAGAGGGTGCGAGTCCCGTGGGCGCACGCATGGCCTGTTTGGTTGCATTTGTTCTGCCAACGTTTTTAGTATTTATGGTTTATGTCACGTGCATGGTGACATATCCTATTCTGGGTTTCTTGTGGAATATCGTCATTGCGTATTTGTTTTTTGGCTTTCGTCAATTCAGCCACTCATTTACTTTGGTGCATGAAGCGATTGAAGCGCATGACCTACCAGCTGCACGTGCCGCTCTTAGCGAATGGTATGGACCTGAATTAGATACCTCGAATCTTTCAGAGACCGAAGTGATTTCACTGGCCTTAGAGCGCGCCATTATTGGCTCGCATCGCCATGTGTTTGGCGTCTTGTTTTGGTTCATGATGCCTATGGGTCCTGCAGGCGTCGTGCTCTATCGCTTGGCGGATATCGCTGCGCAGCGTTGGTCTGAACGTGGTGACTACAATTTGAGCGAGTCTGCGCGTCATTTCTTCTATGTATTGGATTGGATTCCATCACGCATCACTGCAATGGGTTTTGCAATCGTTGGTAACTTCGAGGGCGCGGTGTACGCTTGGCGTTATCTCACTCAAAAATGGGCTGATTCTTTATTCGCAGTCATATTGGCAGCAGGTAGTGGTGCTTTGGGTGTGCGCTTGGGTGAGCCGTTGAGTGAGCCTGATAGTGATGAAGTTTTGAGGATGGCTGAGGCTGGTGAGCCTTTAGTTTATGAAGTAGGTCTTGAGCCTACTGAGCGTACCATGCGCTCTGCAGTTGGCTTGGTATGGCGCTTAGTTATCGTTTGGATGGCTTTGTTGCTAATGCTGACCACCGCTCTTTGGCTTGGCTAATTCCCTGAATTTGTGTATCAGCTGTCTTCGAATCTGAACGCAGCTGCCTAAATAGCGCCAGTCTTTCTGGCGCTATTTCATTTCTGTCTACTGCCTCACGAACAGCGCAGTCAGGTTCAGACTGGTGAGCGCAATTATGAAAGCGGCACTTGCCAAGCAGGTCTTTAAATTCCCTAAAAGCATGCTGCAATTCACTCACTGACATATGCGCTAAGCCAAATTCCTGAAAGCCTGGGGAATCTATTAATGCGCCCAAGTTTCCGGATTCGCCACTGCCCCAAGCTTTGGGTAGCTCAAAATAGCGACAAGCAGTGGTAGTGTGCTTGCCGGTATCCAGGCGCACAGAATATTCTTGAGTAAGCGCTGCTGCATCGGGCACCCAAGCATTGAGTAAGCTGGACTTACCCATACCAGACTGGCCAACAAAGACCGACACTTTACCAGCGAGTGCGGGGCGGAGTGCATCAATTGAAGCGCTATCAAATTTGGCAGATACCTCACTCACGGGGTAGCCCATGCGTGCATAGGGTTCAATGATTTTGCGTGCATGCACTAAGTTATCTTTGAGGTCACACTTATTGAGCAGAATATGTAAACCAATTTGATTGGCTTCTGCAGCAACAATCGCTCTGCCTAATAAATCGGGCGAGAACGCAGGTTGCGTTGCGAGCACAACCAAAATTTGATCCACGTTAGAGGCAATGATTTTGCTTTTGAAGGCATCAGAGCGATAGAGAATATTCTCACGCGGCTCAATTTCAATAATGCGCGCTTGATCTGCTGAAGTCATCTCCAGCAACATCCGATCGCCTACTGCACCAACGTGCTGTTTGGCTGGAGTGCTGACCTGAATCAAGGGACCACTTGGCGATTCAGTACCAAGAGTGTCTGCAACCAGACGCTGCGCTAAATAATGTCTTCCGTAGGAGGCAGGGAGTAGCGCGCGAAATTGTTCCATATACAGTGGGACTAGCTAAAGCGTTGCAAATTCGCGATGCGTAATGGAGCAGGAGGATGCGAGCTATAAAAGGCGGTATAGATCGGATCTGGTGTCAAAGTAGATGCGTTATCTTGGTATAGCTTCACTAGGGCAGAGATCAGGTCTTGTGCAGACGATTTTTCTGCGGCAAAGCTATCAGCCTCGTATTCATGTTTACGCGAGGCCAAGCTTCCCAGGGGCGTAAGGAAAAAGCTAAATACAGGCGATACCAGCATGAATAGCGCCAGAGCTAAGCCGCCGTTGTAGCCATTGAGATTGGGCATGACGCCAAGGTCGGTATAGAACCAGACCTGTGTGCTGATCCAGCCTAGTAGGGCGAACATGGCAAAGCTCAAAGCAAAAGAAACAATTAGACGCTTGCGAATATGTTTGCATTTGAAATGCCCTAGTTCATGAGCAAGTACTGCCTCTACTTCGCCAGGATTGAGTTTCTCAATCAGTGTGTCAAAAAACACAATACGTTTCGCTTTGCCCATACCAGCAAAGAATGCATTGCCATGAGCACTACGCTTGCTGCCATCCATCACAAATAGACCTTGGCTTGCAAAATCACAGCGTGTGAGTAAAGCCTCTATCTGGGTTTTTAGTGGACCATCTTCTAGTGCTTGGAACTTATTAAATAGCGGCGCGATGAAGCTTGGAAAAATCCACTGCATCAAGAGACTAAATACGGAAAGCACTGCCCATGCCCAGAGCCACCAAAGATCGCCAGCCTTGAGCATTAGCGTGAGGATGACCCAGAGTAATGGCAGACCAATGGCTGCGCCCAGAGCAACACCCTTAAACAAATCGGTAAAAAATAATTTTTTACCCATGCGATTAAAGCCAAAGCGCTCTTCAAGGTAAAACTGTTTATACCAAGAGAAGGGTAGATCTATTGCTCCGGAAATCATGGCGATAGATGCAAGGAGAGCGATCTGCTGAGCAATCCCCTCTCCAAGTAATTGCAGTAGAGCAATATTGAGAATTTCCAGGCCTCCCAATAAAGTGAAGGCAATTAAAATGATGGCGCTAACGCCGTTTTCTAGCACACCCAAGCGTAATTTAGCGATCGTGTAGTCAGCCGCCTTTTGATGTTCGGCCAGCGTCACCTTGGGAGCAAATTCTGCAGGAACCGCACCTCGATGTTGCGCAACATGGCGAATTTGACGTTGAGATAACCAGTGGCGCAGGCCAAAACTGGCAATGAAAGCGATTAGGAAAACAATTGTGAATGTCATGAGATCATTATAGATATGAGCGAACAAACCAATCCTGCAGTAACAAAGACGGCGCCAGCCAATGAACACCTAATTTGGGTTGATATGGAGATGTCTGGCTTAGACCCGGAAAATGAGCGAATTCTAGAAATCGCCATTATTGTGACGGACGCCCATCTCAACACTATTGCAACCGCTCCTGTTTGGGTAGTACACCAGGACGACGCGCTGCTAGATGCGATGGATGCTTGGAATAAAGGTACTCACGGTCGATCTGGACTGATCGAAAAGGTCAAGGCCTCCACCATAGATGAGGCGACAGTGGAAGCAGAATGTATTGCCTTTCTAAAGAAGTACATTAAACCTGGTATTGCACCGATGTGCGGCAATACGATCGGTCAAGATCGGCGCTTCATGGCTAAATATATGCCCAAGCTTGAAGCTTACTTTCATTATCGAAATGTGGATGTTTCAACACTCAAAGAACTATGCAAGCGTTGGCATCCAGAGTTGGTAAAAGGCTTTACCAAGAAGCAGGCTCATACTGCGTTAGCGGATATCGAAGAATCGATTGAAGAGCTGAAGTATTACCGCGACAAATTTATTGTCCCGCTGCCTTAAAGAATTTATTTCTTGATTGCGCTCTTCGGTCTAAAGGCCTTGATGATTTCTTCATTGGTCTCGATATATGGTCCGCCAATCAAGTCGATGCAATAGGGTACGGCGGCAAAGATGCCGGGAACGATGGATTTGCCGTTCTCATCTTTCAAGCCCTCAAGGGTTTCGGCAATCGCTTTTGGTTGTCCAGGCAAATTAATTACAAGAGCGGCATGCCCTTCAATTTCACGAAGAACGGCCGTTTGTCTAGACAAAATCGCTGTTGGTACGAATTTCAGACTAATTTGGCGCATTTGCTCGCCAAATCCAGGCATTTCTCGGGTTCCGGCATCTAAGGTTGCCTCGGGAGTGACATCACGTCTAGAGGGTCCTGTGCCGCCTGTAGTGAGAACTAAGTCACAACCAAGCTCATCTACCAATTCAACAATGGTTTCGGTGATAGTTTCCGTTTCGTCGGCAATCAGACGTTCATGGAAGGTGCAGTCATTGAGGATGGCTTTCATAAGCCATGTTTGTAGGGCAGGAATGCCTTCATCTTGATAAATACCTTTGCTGGCACGGTCGGAGATCGAGATAAGGCCAATTTTGACCTCATTTGAGGTCTTCCGCTTCAGGGCTTCGGTATGCTTCATATTTCTATTCTAGCTATTATTAGGGCATGTTTACATATTCATCCAGCCAGTTTCAAGAAATCATCAATTTCATGCTCAAAGAGGCCAAAAGAAGGGGTGCCTCTGACGCGGTTGCGGAAATATCCGAAGGCCAGGGTCTCTCAGTAACAGTCCGTAAGGGAGAGGTAGAGACTATTGAGCAAAGCTTAGATAAACAAGTTGGGGTCACCGTATTTTTGGGTCACCATCGCGGCAATGCCAGTACCAGTGATTTTTCAACAGAATCATTGAGGGCAACTGTGGATGCTGCGTATCACATCGCCCAACATACTGCAGAAGATAATTGTGCTGGGCCTGCTGAAGCCGAGTTATTAGAAAAAAATCCAATGGATCTGGATTTATTTCATCCCTGGGATATTGATGCAGCTCGTGCAGTAGAGATTGCCCGCATTGCAGAGGGTGCTGCATTTTCGGTAAGTAAGCAAATCAAAAATAGTGATGGCGCTTCGGTATCCGCTCATCATGCTCATTTTATGATGGGAACGTCACACGGTTTTATGGGCGGCTATCCATTCTCGCGTCACTATATTTCTTGCGCGCCGATTGCTAGTGAGGGTGGAAAAAAATCCCCCATGCAAAGAGACGACTGGTATTCCAGTTCCCGTATACCTGCAGAGTTAGCTGATCCAGCGGCAATTGGTCAGTACGCTGCACAGCGTGCCTTATCTCGACTCAAAGCAAGATCGCTCACCACACGGCGTTGCCCGGTGATCTTTGAGGCTCCTTTGGCTGCTGGTCTATTGGGGGGCCTGGTACAAGCAGTTTCTGGAGGGGCGCTATATCGTCGCTCGAGTTTCTTGTTGGATAGCCTAGGAAAGCAAGTCTTACCTAAACATATCAGCCTGTTTGAAAACCCGCATCTCAAAGCCATGACTGGTAGTGCGCCCTTCGATGAAGAAGGCGTCAAGACCAGTGCGCGCACGGTAGTGGATAAAGGAGTTTTGGAGGGCTATTTTCTCTCTACCTATTCTGCGCGTAAGCTAGGAATGAAAACTACCGGTAACGCTGGTGGTTCGCATCATCTCACTCTACAAAGTAAAAAGACTCCTAAGGGTGGCTTACCTGCCCTGCTAAAAGAAATGGGCACTGGGTTATTGGTTACCGAGTTGATGGGGCAGGGTGTGAATTACGTTACAGGTGACTACTCACGTGGCGCATTTGGGTATTGGGTTGAGAACGGTGAAATTCAATATCCCGTAGAGGAAGTAACCATTGCTGGTAATCTGCGCGATATGCTTTTAGATATTGAGTTGATTGGTAGCGATTCATTAATTCGAGGTACCAAAGAAACTGGCTCAATCCTCATTGGTTCAATGACGGTTGGTGGAAAATAATCGTCGTTATAGAATTTAAGTAAGTAGCAGTAAACATCTATAAAAATACTGAAGGAGATGGTAATGCAAAGACGTTCATTTCTTAAGAAGGCAACGCTAGGCGCAGGAGTTGCAGCGCTGGGGGCGCCAGCAATTGCACAGAGTTTGCCAACGCTGAACTGGCGCTTAGTTTCCAGTTTCCCCAAATCACTCGATACCCTTTTTGGAACCCCTGAAGTCTTTGCTAATGCCTTGCGTAAAGCTACTGATGGCAAATTTAATGTCAAAGTATTTGCGGCGGGTGAGGTAGTCCCTGCGTTACAAGTATTGGATGCTGTACAAAACGGTACAGTTGAGTGTGGTCACACCGCTAGCTATTACTACTTGGGAAAAAATAGCGCTTTCATTTTTGATACTGCAGCACCATTTGGTATGACTGTGCGTCAGCAATCAGCTTGGATGCTTCATGGCAACGGTATGAAGTTGATGCGCGAGCTCTATGCGAGCTACAACATTGTTAACTTCCTTGGCGGCCAGACCGGTACCCAAATGGGGGGCTGGTTCCGCAAAGAAATTAAATCACCAGAAGACTTAAAGGGCCTGAAATTCCGTATCGCTGGTTTTGCAGGGCAAGTTTTATCTAAGTTGGGTGTGGTACCTCAACAATTGCCTGCTGGTGAGATTTATTCAGCCTTAGAAAAAGGGACGATCGATGCCGCAGAATTTGTTGGTCCTTATGATGATGAAAAGTTGGGCTTAGCGAAAGTTGCAAAGAACTACTATTACCCTGCTTTCTGGGAGGGCGCTGCCGGCCTCTCATTCTTGGTAAACAAAAAACAGTGGGATTCTTTGCCACCTTCTTACCAAGCGGCATGGGAGTCTGCTTGTTTTGAGGCGCATACCGATATGTGTGCAAAATACGATGCACTCAACCCACCGGCATTGCAACGTCTCTTGCAAAATGGCGCCGTTCTACGCAAGTTCAATACATCCATCATGGACGCTTGCTTTAAAGCTAGCCAAGAAACTTACGCGGAAGAATCTGCCAAGAATCCTCAGTTTAAGAAGATATTCGATGACTATCGCGCATTTAGAAATATGGAGGCACAGTGGTTTGGTGTTGCAGAGCAGGCATTTGCTCAATATAGCTTTAACAAGAAGCTCTAATAAGATACCTTTAGCACTCATCAATTAGAATTTTTAGGGCTCTATGGAGCCCTTTTCTTTTAGCTTGGTAAGATCGCTAAATGCTCGAATCTTTGCTCTCCCAGCTAAGCCAATCATTTCAAACCCATAGTTTGACGTTTTTCATTTTCGCCATTCTGAGCGTCCTACTAGTAGGCATCTCTAAAAGCGGTTTTGGGGCTGGGCTTGGCACACTCTCACTTCCTTTATTGGCGAGCCAGGTGAGTATTGCAGAGGCATTGGCAATTTTGTTGCCGCTGCTCATTGCTATTGACTTGGTTGGCTTAAGACGTTTTTTGCGAAATGCAAACTGGAAAATATTAAGCCTCGTATTGCCATCAGCTGCTATAGGCATTTTGATTGGGATGATTTTTTTCGCAGTGATAGCACCTCAAGTGCTGACCTTATGTATTGGAATATTTATTCTGCTGTATTTGCTTCAGGATTTGGTCATGAGTTATTTTGAATCAAACAAAGCAAAACTATCGCCGTGGCTCGGCATATTGCTAAGCATTCTTTCTGGCGTGACTTCTTTTGTGGCTCATAATGGCGGTCCTCCCATTACTGCATACATGCTCAGAGAAAAACTTGCTCCAATGGTTTACACCTCAACATTAGGCATTTTTTTTGCTTGCTTAAACTTCGCAAAGGTAGGGCCCTATGCTTATCTAGGCTTGATTCAGTGGGACTATCTGATCACCTCAATTTTAATTTTGCCCTGTGTGCCAATCGGAGTGTACTTCGGCTTCTATTTGGCAAAACATATACCGGTGAATTGGTACTACCGTATAGTGCGCTTCTTCTTGCTGGTGGCCGGAGTAAAGTTACTCATCGATGGTTTGGCATAGTTTTACGGCTTGATCAATACGCTCTGTAAAAAGCGTGAAATATCCATGAGCTCTTCGCGATTGACTGAGTGTTCCATGGGATATTCATTCCAAGAGACTGAATAGCCCATTTTTTCTAATAAGGCACAAGAAGCTTCGGCACGCTCAGGAACAACTACGGTGTCGTACATGCCATGAGCCATAAAAATAGGTGTATGTTGGTTGGCGGCATGCTTCTCGGTATTGAGTGAGATTGCAAGTGGAAGATATCCAGATAGAGCCATGATGCCAGCTAATTTCTGTGGAAAACGAAGTCCAATCTGTAGAGCCATAGCGCAACCTTGTGAAAAGCCAGCCAACACAATATTGTCATACGCGATGCCACGGTCAGCTTCTTTTTCAATCAATTGGCTAATCGAGGATGCTGAACGATGTATACCAGCAGCATCCTCTTGATCAGTCAGATTTCTGCCGATGATGTCATACCAGGCAGGCATGACATAGCCACCATTAACAGTCACTGGCATAGTAGGTGCACTAGGAAAAACAAAGCGAATCCCCGGGCATCCCTCTAAATGAAGCTCTGGGACGATGGGCACAAAGTCATTGCCATCCGCCCCAAGGCCATGCAACCAGATTACGGAGGCGGTTGGGTTTGGAGAGGTTTCTAATTCGATGCATGGCAACATAAGATTCAAGTGCTCCAGATGGGATGGATTCAATATGAGTCTATTCTAATGCGGTGTAATATGTTTATCAGAGTTCTGATCACCGCCTGAGGAGCCAGATGAAGCCGTTCTATATTGATTACCCCCAAGAAAAAATAGAAGAGCATCAGCATGCTTATCGATGCGTTCACTGCAAGATTCCAACAACAATCATTTTTGGATTATTGGAGAATCATGCCGAGGATTGTGCTTATCGAAAACAACAAAGCAAATGGTCTCAGTTAGAAGCTAAGCTTAAACCTCACAAAGAACATTTTGATGAACCCCATGCTGACGAGGTCGATTAAATGAAAACCTACCCAATCGCAATTGAGTTAACCGTTTGGTTTGATCTTGGCCTCAATCAGTATGAAGTTACTATTGATGGAATCTCTAAGATATCCGTGAAAAGAACCGATGATGTGCTACATAGCAGGGAGCTTACGGCTGCTGAAACCCAAATCCTATTAGATGCAATTGAGGCGTTACAGGTTCCGTTGGCTGAGGAGACTCAGGCTGGCTCAAACAACAAAGCCTCCTCAAGCTATGAGCTGATTATTGAGTCTGCGCATTTCTCCTTGGAGTTTAATTGGGAGAATTTAGATGTTGAAGCCTGCAACACTAATGCATTTGAGTCTGTGACAAAGTTGGCTAGCCTCGTTCAGAGCTTAGATCTAGACCACTAGACTGCCTTAAGTTTCGACAACCACAAAGTCTCTCCTTGAGAAACTTTTTCTCTAAATTGGGAAAAAGAGAAAAGGGCCTTAATGGATTTGGTGTTGATAACCTCGATCTTGCCATCTGGCGTCAAATTGGCAAGATATTCACCTTCCGGAAAGAGAGCCTCCGGAATAGTCTCCGTATTATGAATTTGAGAATTGAGCACTAAGCTTTTTGTAATTTTGATACGCATGGCTTATCTTAAGAACTCATCAACACTAGCAATGATGACTAGGCACAATTTTGTGAAATGAATGCACCATTTAGGGAGACTCGTCACTGGCAGTTAAACCATCTATGCTGGTTGGCTAAAAGGCATTTCGGAGATTCTCTGGATTTAAGAGGTTGCACTAAATAAGTGCGAAAACATCAACGCTAGAAGCAAGTTTTTCGGTGTCGATTTCTCTCTTACATGAGCCCATTTCCGCATGAATAGCAATACAGCTCGCTTTAAATGCTAGTAGTTACTAACTTAATCAATAAGTGCTTTTATGGATGAAGAAATGAGACTAGAATTGACAGCCCCAGCTCAGCTAAGCCTTAAGAGTACCTAGAAATGCTTTTCAAAAAATCTCAATCAATTAAATTTTTACAACCCACCATGGAGTCATTTGAGACCATTGTTGGACCAGCAACTGAAGTTCATGGAAGACTTGTTGCCAGTGAAAGCTTACGCATTGACGGTAGCGTCATTGGTAATATTGAAGCTCGTCAAGGGAAGAATGTCAGCATTGCATTGGGCCGCACGGGTGTGGTGCAGGGTGATATTTATGCTTTTAGGGTTTTAGTTGCTGGTCGTGTTGAGGGCAACATCTATGCAACAGAGCGTGTTGAATTGCATGAAGGGGCTGAGGTCCGCGGGGATATTACTTACGGTCAACTGGGCATTGAGCATGGCGCCAAGTTAAATGGTCTCATGATTTCAAGGAATAGTGATGATCAAGACGCTTCCGCTGGAGATTCAGCAGCAATATTTCAGGCTAACTGGAGCAAAATAAAGTCACAATGAGTGCGAGCTGCTAACAAGATGGCTTAAGCTCAGGCAAACGTGGCTGTTGGACTTTTAGATGCTACAAGTTGTCTTAAGAGTCTGTGTCAGAGTCATTTATTGATCTTCTGAATCGCTGGGGTAAGTGTCGATGGGTTCATGCTCAATGATCCGCAACTCCCCACTTAATTTTGCGCCTTTCTCAACACTCATTTCTGCGTATTGAGTGAGCCCGGTGATTTTTGCGCTTGAGCGGATATTGAGATGATTCGTAACTAAAAGACCTTGAGTAACCTCTCCTCGGACCTCAACAATTTCAGCCTTAATCCTGCCGTTCACCACCCCAGTCGTCTCAACAAGAACTTCCTTGGTATTTAACTCGCCTTCAACGAGTCCGGCAACTACAGCCATCTCAGGAACTTCAAAGGTCCCGCTAACGACGACACCCTGCCCTACAAACAGGGAGCCTTTGGAATTGTATTCAGTCATATAGCATCTCTCTTACATTGGACCCATCAAGCATACAGGAATGTGAACGCACAACATGAATTCATAAACCGAAATCAAGGCTATTTTTTTTCTGGGCTAGGAGTGGATAGTTCTGTGAGCTGATCTTTAAGCGACCTAAGAGTGGCTATTTTGTTCTCAATAATAGGAAGCTGAGCCTTGATAGTTTGAATTTTGTCCTGATAATTCGCCTCCAATTCATCCATCTCTTTGCGGGAGATAACGCCCCCCAGTTCCTTTGCCATTTCAGGGTTGAAGCGGATTGCAACCCTGTAGCCAAAAAAATGAATCCCAATGCCAATTAAAACAAACACGCTAAAGGACAAAAATGCAATCTTAATGACGGTTTTACCCGTTATTTTTATTTGCTTCATGGAGGAGGTGGATCCTGAAATCCAAATTAGCTGCATTTATTTGCTTGAGAAAATAGGACAATCCCAACATTATGCTATAAGTCGAAAAATATACTAATTTTTACCTTATTTATTGGTATATTTGAAAGGATTTAAGAGGTGTCGGTATTTTAAAATTCAAAACAGATTATGAGACTTTTGAAGGCGGTAATATTATGTGCAGCGCAATAATTTTAAGAGTTTATGGCCATGAAATTAGGTAAACATCAATCGCAGCCAAATATCATTGGTAGTGCATTGAAAAATGCAAGAGAGCTCAAAAAACTGGATCGAGCTGAGCTTGCTAATTTGTGCTGCTTGTCTCCCAAAATGGTTTTGGAGTTGGAAGAGGGCGGCCTAAGTTCCTTTTATACATTTCAATTGAAGGTGAGTTCAGCTAAGCGGGTTGGTAGTTTTTTGGGTTTGGTTGAATCATCTTATTTAGCCTATCCCGAATCCCTGGAGACTCTAAAAGTTGCACCTACAGCTTTAGTTGAGGTAGTGGAAATTTCTGAGCCAGAAAATCTAGTGAAATCTGAAAGTGAGATAGAGCCAAAGAAACCAGCTAAAAAGAGTGTCGATTATGTTAGCGAAAAAAATAGCGTAAATTTGCAGGAATCATCTGTCCCCCAGAACTTAGATCTGGAGGAGAAATTGGATGAAACTATCGAAAATCGTGGTGCTGAGTTCAGTTCTAGCATGCCATCTAACCTACTGCGGACAGCGGCACCATTGCTATTTGGTTTTTCAGTCCTCGCGATAGCCATCGTAGGTTTAAATGGTCGCTTCAATCTAAGGTCCTCGCTGTTTGATTTAGTTGGCTCACCCGCTCCCTTAGCAGAAAATACCGCACTCAACGTTAAAACAGAAGTTGAGTTATCTCCTGCTCCTACAAATTCTGAGTCTTCGCTGACAGTTCCCGAATTAAAGTCTGGCCAATTAGCCATTAGCCCTCCAGTTGAGCAGTGTCCCTATAAACAAGAGGCGCAACCTATTAATTATCAATCATCGAACCCCTCCAAGCCCGGTAATGTTGTAAACATTAAGTCTTTGACTAAGCAGATTATTTGTATCGTAGATAGCTCAGGAAAGCAAGCCGTGATTAATCTCGAATCGAACGCTTCTAATGTATTCCGTGGTACCGCACCCTTTGTTGTTTTAACTCAAGATTTAGATAATGTTGAAATGTATTTTCAGGGTTGGAGGGTGCGTGCGCCTAACCCAGGTGTTAAGCAAATTAAGTTACTAGAAGTTCCCATGTGAAGCGGAATTCAATTGAGCAAAATCGAGGTGTGTGATGTTTGAGTTTTCTAAAAAAAATAATCCATTGGCAGACACTGAGCTTTCATATTTGACTACGATTGGTGCTGGTTCTCTCGTCAGAGGCAACTTTACCCATAGTGGAAACATGCTTTTATTGGGACATTTAATTGGCGAAATTGCTCCAGCCGAAGATGATAAGCTTGCTAGCGCTTACACGGCGGTAATTGGTAAAACCGGATTCTTGGAGGGGAACATTTACAGCTCTCACGCGATTATTATTGGGCGAATTGAAGGCTCAGTTCTCGCAAAAGGACGAGTTGAAATTTATCCTGGTGCTGAAGTCTTTGGAGATGTCACTTATTCTCAAATTAATATTCATCCAGATGCTAAGGTCAATGGAAATCTCAAATGTTTATTGCCAGATGGTACACCTCAGGCAAATTTACCTTTGGCTTATGAAGGGATTCCAAATAATGTGGTTCCACTTGCTAAAGCAGAGTGATGATCCCTTGAGTTTACCTATTGAATGAGAGATTCAGAGTCAAGTAAAATAACGCATCAGATCCAAGAATCCTTTAGTGATCATTCATAAAAAAGAAATATCGCATCTTTTCTGCTAGCCCTATCAATTTTTGGTAGTTGCTTCTGGGGCTTATTTATGACTGCCTCACCTGAGATTTATCTATATGCCCCAAAAGATTCTTCTATTGGAGTATTTAAAAGACTGCTGGTAACTGGTTATTTGGGATAAGCAACATTCTTTTGGAAATCTTCAGTCTTCCAAGTTTTGCTTAAATCGCCCGTTGGACCATACATTACAAATATAAACAAGATTCCGATGATTAATCCTGCAAACAAGCCTATTTTAATAATAGAAAAATCATGTTTTGTGGGTACAGGTTTGTTGTTTTGGGAATGTTTAGGTGTAGTAAATAACTCTGGAAATGCAGTTTCTAGGGTGGCGCGGGCATTTTTGATGTGCATGTATATATGCTCCTCACTACTGCCTTGCTCTAAACCAAGCGCAGCATCTTCATAAGATTTGCTTGCGGACCCCAGAAGTTTTGCAATGTGGGCGTAACTTTTTTGGCGATCTGTTGACTCAGGTGTCATGATGTGTTTATAAAAAATTTTTTATAACAAAAACTTACCTACTAAATACAGCATTATTCCCGTAACAAATAAATAGACGGTAGCCTTGGCAAGCGCCCTTTCTATACCTTTTTCGATGCTTTTTTGTATATTTTTATGATGTTCTGTGTCGTTGGCAATAATATTTTTAATATTCCAAAGATCTTTTCGAATCACGTTCAGACACTCATCCAACTTTGAATCCTTTTGTTCTAAATGAGTATTGATGGTGAAAAGGTGATTATTGATTTCTTTCAGCTCACGAATGGTTTCATCTAGATTACTCATATTTGCTTGTCATCAGGAATATTAAATTTTAGTATCGTTTATCGGATCTAGAGATGTACTCAGCCAATGTAGGCTTTGTGTGGATTTAATTACTTCGATATTAGGGGATTTTTATAAAAAAGTCGAATTTCATAAAGAACTCCCCAATTAAGTGGATTGGCCAACCTTTTTTCTGGGGGGCAAAAAAGAATTGATTTATAGTAATGAGAAGATAACATCAAATCCGATTTGCTAACCACTGAATTAGGTGCCATCTAAAATATGCCCAAAAAAATCGAATCGACTGCATTGAAAGTATGGAGGTTGGTGATAAATATTGTCAGGTGGATTCTATACATCTTGATTGCCCTTGTCCTAGCCTATGTTGCATATAAAGCCTGGGAATACAAAGACGAATATGAAAAAGAAAATGAGGCCAAGATTCTAAAAAAAGAGCAAGCAATTAAGTTCGAGGATTTTAAAAAAAACTTAACCACCTATATCCCCTTGTTGGTAGGCAACCCTTCAGCGGATTTGATCAGGCGTGATAATGGAAAATTTATTCTTTCTTACATGCTGGGCTCAGATATTGAAGCCTTTCAAGAGGCATTTAAAGAGAGTGCTCCCATTGTGTATGTGGGCAACCATGTATTGGGAGTAGGGTGCAAAAAATCCGATTGTGATGAATCAGATGCTGCTTTTGTTGTTGATCCTGCTGCTAGTAAAGTTTATCTTGCTATGAATCTAGCTGGTAAGCTAACCTACTATGGGCTTGAGGATGGAATGCCCATTCCATTGGCTTTTGAGGAATGGCGTGGCTACCCAAAGGCTAAGACCCAATGATGAAGTCTGCTATCAGTTTTCTCTTGCTATTAGTTTGGATGACGCTATGTTCTGCGAAATCCTCACATGAGCCACAATCTCTTAAGTCGAATTTAGAAAAAGCTGAAGCGAAGTCTGCTAACGACAAAGATATTGTCTTGAGTAAAAATACTCAAAGTACTCTGTATTTGTTATCCGGTTGGGGGAAAGCGGATGGACCTTATATTTGGTTCACTATTTCCGCTTCTTTCAATGAGAATCATGCTGCTCCAAATAGTCAAAAATTTAATTTATTCAGCGTCAGTGGCGCAATAGATTGCAAGGACAACAGTACCTTCTATTACCTGGTGTCATATATGTTGTTTGATCCCAAAACAAAAAGACTTGGGGAGGTATATTCTGAAAAAAATAAATCGAATGTCATGAAGATTGAATCAGGGACTACAGAGCATGACGTCAAGAAGATTGTTTGTAATTGAGGTGATCTTCAGTGTGAATGTAATACCAAATCAACTATGAACGATTTATTAAATAGTGATCAAGAGTTCAAGGCTCTACTTAATCATTTACAGCAGTTCATCAAAAAAATAAATCAGAATGATTTATTAAAATACTTGGATCAGGCAGTGGGTTTAACAACCCTGGAACGTCAAATATTAAATTTGATGATTTATGGCAAAGTATTTGGTCCCGAGGCTAGGCAAGATTACTTGACTAGACTGTTAGATCGTACTAGTTTTTTAGATCAGCTAAAGCTACTTCTATCGAAGCCTAAATTAAATGGACATTTCTCAGCAATCATTTTTCTAGATCTAGACAACTTTAAAGCGATCAATGATCAGTATGGCCATGCCACTGGAGATCAGGTTCTAGCGATTATTGGTGCACGAATCTCCTCATCAATTCGTGCGTATGATCTTGCTTGTCGTTGGGGTGGAGATGAATTTATATTGGTGCTTCAGAATATTCAGACCATTGATTTTCTTAGGCAGTTATCGAATCGCATATTAACAATAATCTCGGCAGATCTTCGGCTAAATTCTAAAGAATCATTGCAGATATTTCCTAGCGCCAGTATTGGAGTTGCGGTTATCGATAATGTGAATCTCGGACCGATGGATTTCATTGACCGTGCTGATAAGGCAATGTACCGTGCTAAAAAAGCAGGCAAGAACTGTATTGAATACTGCTCTTAGGCTGTTACTTCTTCCGAAGATGCACTGCTGGAATACGCATTAAATCTCGGTATTTTGCAACTGTGCGCCTAGCTATTTCATAGCCCTGATCGCTTAATATCTGTGCAATCTTGCTGTCGGAAATGGGCTTGGTTGCCGACTCTTCTTGGATGATCCGTTTTATCAATTCCTGGATTGCGGTCGCGGATATTGGTGCGCCATTCCCGGAATTTAATTGACTACTAAAAAAATATTTAAATTCAAAAATACCTAGTGGACAAGATAGATACTTTTGAGTCGTTACTCTTGAAATGGTTGATTCGTGCATTCCGATTGTTTCTGCTATCTCGCGAAGAACAAGTGGTTTCATAGCAATTGCCCCTACAGAGAAGAATTGTTGTTGATGCCTAACGATTTCATTTGCAACCTTTAATATTGTCTCTTCACGTTGAGCAATATTTTTGATGAGCCAGTTCGCTTCAAGGATTTTTTGCTTTAAGACTCCATCGCCTCTCTCTTGGCCACTTTCTTTAAGAATTTTGGCGTACTCACTGTTCAGAGAAATTCGGGGTTTCGCATTTGGGTTGGATTCAACCACCCACAGACTGTCAACCATTTTGACCACGATGTCAGGAAGTATCCACTGATCATTCTCACGATCAAAAATAGCACCGGGATTATGTTGCAAAGTACGAATAAGCTCTACCGCTTTAAGAACTTCAGCTTCGCTTTTGCCGCTGGCTTGTTTGAGTTTTAGCCAATCTTTTGATCCCACTTTATTTAAATGATTTTTGACAATATATTTAGCAAGCCTCCATTCTGATTCATTTATATTGGATTTATTCAGAATGCGATCAATTTGCAGAGAAAGACATTCCGCTAAATTTCGCCCTCCAATACCCGGGGGATCAAGTGATTGTAATTTTTCTAGTGCAGCCTCTATTAAACCTAAGGAGTTTAATTCATCACCATTTAGCTCATTTTTAATTTCGAGGTAGATTGATTCAATGTCATCAATCAAATAGCCCCTATTGTCTAGACAGCCCGCCAAATAGATGATGATTGATTGTTCTTTTGCGCTGACATTGAGAAGATGGATTTGTTCCTCTAAGTATTCCAAAAGGGTTTGCTTGTGTGCTATGCGTTCATAACGCTCAGTCCAATCATCCTCATCATCTTGCGAGATCTTATTGCTTGAAGTCCATGAGTTTTGCATTTGCTCTAAACGCTCTGACGATTCAGAGAGATTGGATTCTATCTGTGGATTGGGCTCAAACTCTAGAAATGGGTTTTCTTCGGCAGCTTTTGCTAGTTCTTGCTCTAATTCAATATTAGATAGCTGCAATAGACCTATAGCCTGCTGTAGCTGGGGCGTGAGGGTAAACTGCTGCTGAACTCTAGTATTGAGCGATATAGCCATTTTTATATTTTCTCAGTATTCGCTGAGGCTTTATCTATTGGCGTTGATATTGTTGAGTATTGCATAGGAGAGACATTGGGAAACTTTTAGTTATCCGAGGTTTCTGAAAATGTCCTTTTTTGTCTCCAATAGAACGCATAGATCAGATATAGAGCTATAATTAAAATAACTATATATATCAATGGTTTATATCGGTTTATAGGTAGTTTGATGGCATCTGATGTGAGTTCACCTAAGCAAATCAAGTTTTTAGCCGTAATTTAACTAGAGCACATTAAATCAAGAATTTCATATTATGGAAAATCCTGTCATCACAGAGCATCGTATTAGTGGCGAGCGCTTTTATACGATAGAAAAGAGCAATAAGATTGCTTTTTACACTACCAACATTGCTGCAGCACGATATTGGGTCAAGAATGTGGTGGATAGAGAGGCTCTTGCTGCTACGGAATCGCCTGCGGCAGAACCTAAAGATCAATAAAAAGAGCTCCGTCGTTGTTCAATTAATGGGCAGTTTGGGTATTTAATTAAAGTAACTTGCTAGGGTTATTAGCTTGATTATTCTGCTCTAGAAAGCGGATTTGTCCTTATAATCCATTTATTTGGTTTATTCGCATGTCTCAATCCCGATTCCTATTCGCAATAGCTGTATTGCTTTTAACCTTGAGTGAGGTTGGTTTGGGATTGACTCAGGCAGAAGACGATTTGGTCACTGTAGTCAGCCAAAAAGGGTACTCAGTTGCTTACTTTAGAAGTTCAATTAAAGCGTTGCCTCCAGAATCCAAAAAAGTATGGATTTTGACCAACGGCCACCCAGCTGAGCAAGGCACCAAAGCTCGGATTGGTTCAATACGTAGCAATATTTTATTTAACTGCGTTTATAAAACCTACTCCACCTTAGCCGTGATTAATTATTCCGAACCCAATGCGATGGGCAAAAAGATACTACAAACTGATACTGGCTTTAATTTGGCGGATGATCCAGTGCCAGAGGGTAGCGCTCTATCAATCATACAAAAACAAATCTGTAACGGATAATTAAAGAATATGAGTCCAACCATTTACCCTCCCGAATTTTTAGAAAAAATAGACCCCAAATTTCATATAGAGAAGGGATCTATCTTAAAAACAATGCTTCGAGAGATTGCTAAAACACCATTGGCTGGGGTGTATGCAGTTGATGGTTCTGGCAAGGAGTTTGCTGTCACTATTCTCGATATTTATAAAGGTTTAGTAGTAATGAAACCAGAAACTGAACCTCCTGGAGGGTTTAGTAGCATTATTGGCACAAGTCAAATTGTTGTAGCTTGTAATGGAAACTCTAAAATGCAGTTTCTTTCAAACGATTTTAGGATGCATGAAGATGGTGTATTAATGACCTGTGCTCTGCCTCAGGACTTGATCGTGATCCAGCGTCGAAAAGAGTTTAGGACTCTTGGTCCAAGCGATGAAGATTTTAACTTTGTCCTTTCGCTGGGAGCTGGTCAAGAATTGTTATCTAGAGTAATTGATATTTCTGATCATGGTATTTTGTTAGATCTTCGTTTGGATGCAACTGAAGTTGAAGTCGGACGCTATTGGCACTCGGGATACTTTGAGCGTCCAAAATTCCGCTCGGGCGGTATTGACCTAATCATTCGCAATGTGAGGCCTGGTAGAGCCCTGGATCGAATTCGAGCGGGTTGTGAACTCTACAATCCAAGCAAGAATGTGCTAAAAGATTTTGAGTCTACCAGAACGGCAATAGAAAATGCGCGAGTTGCAGGACGAATAAATCGTTGGTATTTATCTGCTAGTTGGTGTGAATAACACCGCATACATTACTGAATAGGGTGAAGTAAACACCATGAGCTTGTTTACTAATTTTACAAGTGGAAAATTGATCATGATCTTAAGTCTGATCATGCTCATTCCGCTAATTTACTTTTTTATACGCGATTTCTATGGAAAAGTCGTTGAGGAAGTAAAAAATAATGCGGCACCAGAGTCAATTGAGCCTTTACTGATAACTAGCTTGAATAAGACCAATCAACTTGAAGAGGTCATTAATCAAAAGATTGCGAATATGAAATTGGATTTAATGGCAGAGCGTTTGCGCATTACGTCTACAGCAGATGTCTTAAAGAACCTTGCTTTTGAAAGATATCTCCCTGAAACCCTCTATCAGATTTATTTCGAAACTCGAGCCTTTCCAAGAAAAAACTTAGAAGCTCAGCAAACTGATTTGGAGTGGCATGCTAAAGCTGGAATCACCGAGTTAAAAGTCGAACCAATGCCATTAGACGATGGCACTATTATTTATTTCACTTTACAAAATTATCCATATAAACTCAGCGCAATTAACCATCGTTTTGCAAGAACCTATTTTGTTGAATTGGTATTGCGGGATGTTGATGACACTCGATTATTCGTAGTTCGCATCAAAGCCAATGAATCTACTGGAAGAGAAATTTTAGAAAAAGCCATCATTGAAATGAAATCAGGTGAGTGGATAGATGATCTTGCAAGCTGCCGCTTGCTCATGGACAAGCGTAAGACTGAGGTTCAATTAATGGCAGAACACCGTGAAGTAGAGATGTTAAAAAAGCGCTTTGTTTTGAATAAGGCTAGCGATCACTATAAAGCTAATAAAGTCGACTCTGAGTCGCATAAAAGTTGACCATCATCGTGGCTGATCAAACCAATTTTTATACACAAAAAAATATCTATTTTTGGTTTTTAACCTTTTCTGGGTTTTTATTTGCCGTTTCTCTGTTGGTTCTATTAGGAGCTGCAAATGACTTATCGGCATCTGCATCAGACTTGAGACAGTTAAAAGTAACAATGCCTGTACTAGAAGATTATGCAATGTCCCAAAAAATTGATGTTCGCTTAAATAAGAATCAGCGCCGTTTAAAATCTACAGACATTCCAAGATTGGTAGATGGCGCAATTGTTCCGGTAAATACAGATGAGGCAGTAAATCGTGCATTTCAGTACTTCTCTGAATTTGAAAATAAGCGTTCTATACCTGTTCTTACTCTTGAATTACCGATTGTTGAGTCGGTTGAATCTGGTTCACCTGCCGAAGCAGCAGGGATAAAGCCTGGTGATTTGATTCAATTAGTCAACACTACAAAAATAGAATCAGTAATGGCTTTCTTTTTAGCCATCAACGAAAAGCCCTCATCAGATATTGCTGTGAAGTTACTCAGAAATAAAAAAGATGCCTACACAGTGACTATGCGCATGGCGAGTAAATCGACTGCCAATGGAAGCAACCCTGGGATTAAATTCATCCTTCCAGATGATGTCGTATTTCTTACGGAGGCTGAAACAAAGCGCCTTGCAGAGCAATATCGTCGAGATATGCTGTCAACAATTCCAATAGACTGGCGTGCTGAAGTTGCCAATGATCTGATGCAAACGGCTAGACGCTTAAATGCTATTGCCAAGAATGTAATTGACCCTTACGGGGCAAGCTCAGCCAAAGTTCAGACAAGAGATGTTATTGCATGGCATTTCAGAAAAGTCGTAGAAAACATTGATGTTTATTTTTCCCAAAGACGTAAAATTGAAGCCAAAAATGCTTCTTATATGACTGGAATCGGAGATGCTTTTGTTGGGTTTGTATGCAGCATATTCATTTTTTCAATAGCGCTGGCTTTATTTTTATATCAGCGTCGCATGTCAATTGGAAAATCATGACAATATCAGAAATACAAGAATACTGGTTGGGAATGCGCATTAATGGCGGACGTTATGCGCTTTCGACAAAATCTATTAGAGCTGTTTTTTTGTATCCTGAATCTGAGCAGAGTATGAGGGATTTGCGTATTAATGGCGTGGTGGTTTATCAGGGTGAACCTATTTGCTTGCGTAACCATTTTCAATTGCTGCGCTTTGATCAACGTGGAGAAAATCCGCTGGAGTGGCAACAAGTACTCAAGCAATCTAGTGCACCTTGGGTCATTGTATTAAGGGATGGCCCTCAACAGGGTTTAGGCTTTAGAGTCAACAATATTGTTGGTCCATTCCATGCTGCTGCAATACCGGATTCACCTTTTTTTTATCACAACGGCGCTGATTATCATTTGGTGGGGCTCTCATAAGACCCATGATGCTAATCAACCACTTAATCGCTAGTCAAGAGCATTTATATGAGTAAGAAAAATAACAACCCTATCTTTTCTCAGCGCCCTATTCAATTTTGGCAATGGGTATCATATATTTCATTTGTACTGGCTTTAACTGCCAGTATCGGTGCATTTTTCTCTGCGCGTTCTTGGGTATCTGAGGGGAAGTATCTTCAGTCAATTGATAGCGAGCAGGTAGAAATTTTGCGTCTTATTCCGTTTTTAAAGGAGTTGCAGCTACAAACTAATGACCCCGTAGCCCTGGAACCCGCTTTTTTTGTGAGCTTAAAAAAAGCTGAGGTATTCTTAAAATCAACGACTTCAGGCATGAAGAGTCTTCCGGATGCAGAACCTAACTCAGCATCAGTGGTTTCGATAAAAGGGGTGAGTGAACCTGCTCCATTAAGGTCACTGACTGGGGCAGCTCCATCCCCAACAACTAAGACTGCCAGCCTAACTAAAGAAGAACCATCTTCTGCGCTGCTGCCGCTTTCTGATAATCCTGTGGTGGCATTCTTTCAAAGATTGGACTCCAAGATTATGCAGGTTGTCTTTGGTAGGCCTGAGAAATATGCTGTGAAATTAGGAAAAAAGCTTGATGATGAAAAGTCCGACCAAATAGAGCAATCCGATAAAGTCAGGAAAAACTCAAAACCGTCTACAGCGATAGATGTACTCAGCAGCGCTAAAAAAACTGAGCAGGCTATTTCTGCCATCCTCACGCAGGAAAAAAGCCTGAATGATTTTGCAATCTTAGCAAAGTCAGCTGAAGTACTAACTGGGTCTAAAGGGCCACTGGAATTAGATAAACTGCCTGCCGAATCTGCCATAAAAAAATATGCAGAAAGTTTAAATAATTTTATAAAAGCAAATAATGCTTGGCAAAAAAACGTGACTGATAACACCGCCATATCCGATCTTCAAAAAGCACTTAGCGTAGCGATCGAGCAAAAGATGCTTCTAGAAATAGATAGTGGTAAAAAAACTGCTGGCAAATCAAACTTAAGGCTAGGCGATCTAGCGCCTAAAGTTCCGCAAAGCCCTTGGTACTCCAAGTTACCACAAGAGAGTGCAGCGGTGATCAATTCATATGCTTTAAATATGAAGCAGATCAGAGAGTTTGCTAACGACTATGAGTCTTTGCGTCTTGCATCACAAAAGAAATCCCAAGCAATTCAATATTTTGATTTTAAGAGTGCTGGCGGATTTTTGGGGTTAACTATCGTTTCGATTATCGCTACTTTTGGGATCATCTTGGGGGCTTATATGACGCTCCTCAATACAAGGCGTAATATTTCCAGTCTGCAGGGCTCAACTAAACAAGCTAGAGCTACTAGCCAACTATTAAACTCAATTGATTTAGGCTTTGCTAATCCACCTAATGCTAAGGTAGATAAAGCTAAATTACAGCAAGCAGATTCCGTTAATTCAACGGATCCATTAAATGTCCAGACGGTCATGAATGTCATCACTGAGCTTAGTGATGATTTAAAAAATAAAATTGGCAAAATTGACACGCACTTTAAAGTCTTGGCACAGCTCAACAATAAATTACGTCATTCGATTGACACTTTGCAGGAGAAGAGTGGGCAAATTCGTACGCTAGGAACTGACAAGGGAAGTAATTCACCCTATAGTCAAGAAATGAGTATTAGTAGGGGTGGACCTTTAGATCAACTACAAGACGCATTTTCTGCTTTAAAGCAACAAGGTGTTCGTCTTTACTTGGCGATATTAGATAACCACTCTAGTAAACAGCTTGCTATTGAAACTGAGCAACTTAATTTATTAGTTGAAAGAGTTGAGAACACTGTTTCGAAAATGCGCTCCATACTCGCTAACTCCTTAGAGCAAGTCACGCCTACAAGTGAGCCGGCACCACAAATTTCTTTGGAAGCTATTGAGCTTTTAAGTATGGATGCAAAACAGGTGATGCGAGATCTACAGTTATGGCAAGCTGAGTTTGATGGTTTAAATAAAGCGTTTATTGAATTAAAGCGAGAAGCAAGGATTTAATGCAATCGATCTTTTATAAAGCGCAAAGTAATTATGGCTGAAGAAAAACCCCTATTTTTAATCGATATTGATCGTGCTATCGATGGCCTGCAGGCATCTGCTCGGAAAAATAGTGCGGCAGAAGTAGCGATTGAGCCATTGATCATGTATAGCGTTGATTTGGCTAATGCATTAGATGGAGCAGGTTTGGATGCTCTAAGCGAGATTACTAATGAACTAGCGCAGTGTTTTAATCAGCATCATACCCAAGCGTGTTTAGTCATTGATGATCTCGTAACATTAGTAAGATCAGATGTTGCATTTCATCATCCATCGGTTAATAGCGAAAATGCTTTCACCCTAGACCAATTTAATCAAGCGAAAGAATTATTCGCAAAAAAAATATTGCAAATTAAAAAAGGTTTGCCAATTACAAACATTCTTGATGCTGGGTCAAAGCGTGAAATTGATGCTCAGGTAGATTCTGCTATGGGTCAGGGTGATATTCTAAAAAATACAGATAAGGATTCACAAGCCTTTGCTATGGCGTCTAGTGCTGATGAAACAGCTAATCTTTTTGTGCCTGAGTCAGTCCCAGAATTTAGCCAAAAGTTGAGCCCTGAACTTAGCGCTTTGACACAGTCAGTGCCTGATAGTTCAGGGTTAAGCCCATTATCAGAGTTAGGTACTGTATTTGTGCCGCGTTCACAAGATGATGTTCCGGCGACCTTTGCCTCTCCTATGGCTAAGGAATTTTCTTTTCCGGAGGGATTGACTCGTCCCTTAGATCGCGCAAACTCATTGGATTACTCGGGTAGTCAGCGTTATTTAGACAAGCACTTTTCCTTAGATCGCGCACATAACCTCAATCGAATGCAAGTAGCACGAAGTCTAGTAACCAAGACTGATAATTGGAATGGTGTGGAACTTGATTTCTTGCTCGGTCGTGAGCAAGACGAGCTCACTAAAGTCGGGCAACAATCATTGCGCCATATCTTTGAGAATTTGACAGATGAGCTTTTAATTGATGAGGTGTATGCTGATCCTGAAATTGCACAACAATTAGTCACCATTATTAGCATCTTGCCTCCTTGCCCTAGTATTTTTGCAGTTCAGCAAGAGTTAATGATCTTTATTGATTTAGATCATGTCAGTCTTTCACAAGATCATATTATGGCTGCAGGAAGGATGATGGCTGAAATTGCCGGATCATTGGAAATACACCATGAAGGAGTGCGCCTAGCGTGCCCATCGAGTCTGCTCAGAATGCCAATGGCTTACTTTACAAGACACGGTCAATACTATGCCACTTCGGCAATTCAGTATTTAGGGGAAGAGGGTATTGCTAAAGCAGTTGATAGTAAGGTTGATGCATTGGGAGAGGTGATGCATCCTGCAAGGTTGATCAATCTGCGGGTCGGTCACCAAGAGTATTCCATTTATGCCCATGAATTTTTAGGGGTACAGAATATGAATATCCACCAAAATATTCCTCAATCACTCCAAAGGCCTCATTGGTTAGCTGGTATGGCTCTAGATGGGATGAATCATGTCTACTCTTGGGTTGCTTTGGATCGGTTTGCCAAATAATGACCATGGCTTATCGTTTTTTGACATTGGCGCTAATGTGGTCACTGTCCTTTGGATCAAGCGCCGCATTACCCCCGGATCTTGAACTGGCAATAAAGCGGTTTATTCAAAAAAGCCCTACTGTCAATGGATTGCGCGTAGAGACTGAGTTTTTAGAGTCCAACCTTAATATTCCAGCCTGTTTGGGGGGTAGCATTGAGATTTTGGCTCCTACAGGCGCCCGTTTATGGGGGAGGTCAACAATCCAGTTGCGCTGCGCCAAAGCAGCTTGGCTAATCAATATTCCCGTAAATATCCATGCCTATGGCGATTATGTGGTCGCTAGCCGTTACCTGCCATTTGGCCAAAAGCTTGAATTTGGTGATATTCGTACCATCGAAGGCGATTTAACCGTTTTGTCAGACGATGTACTGCGAAGCCCAAAAGCAGCTTATGAGCGGGTTTTGGGCAAATCCCTACAGATGGGAATGCCAGTTGGACTAAACGATTTAAAAGAATCTGCCGTAATAAAAGTAGGGGATCCAGTTAGGATTCAATTGACCGGCCAAGATTTCCAGGTTTCTGGAGAGGGCGTTGCCCAAACCCCTGGAATGATTGGGGATATGGTTAGGGTCCGTCTTGCTGATGGCCAGGTTTTACAAGGCAAAGTTTTAAGGCCAGGAATTATTAGCGTGAATATGGAATAAATCGCTAATTTGCAGTAATATGTAGCCATAGGTAGCACCAAGGAGAATGAGATGAAAATTAACGAGAATGCACCACTAATTCCGCCAAATGCTGGAACAGCCAAAGCTGTGCCAGGCTCAAACTCAGCCGCCAATACCACCAACACAGCACTAAACCAAACCTCAACACCTGCTGTTGCTCGCCCAGCAGTCAATTTAGATATCGGACTTGCGGCCACCTTGGCTGAGGCCCAAAGCAGTACTAATGCCACTAATCAGGTGAGTGATGAGTTACTTATAAAAAAATTGCGCGATAAAGTTGCAAGCGGTCAATTTGAGATTGATTACAACAAAATCTCTCAATCAATGTTAAGTGACGTTGTGAGTGCAATTGGGCAAAAACAAAGTCGCCCTCAAAGCTAACCTGCTCAAATCTACTGTTTTTGCTGTGCCTATTCTGCTCTGTGTTTGAGCTTTATCTTCTGCCCAATTTTCATTCAATCAATTTTCCTGTGAGATGGTAAATTCGCAACCATCACCCTCATCCATGTCGTTTGATGATTTATTCCAGTTTTTAAAAGGAATATCGAGCGCCATTGAGGCTTTGCGTTCTGCCCTTGAGGCGAGCGATATGGATCGATTGCCAGAATCTTTAGACAGCACTAATTTAGCTTTGGATGCCATTCAAGGTTATCCAGGGGGCGCAGATAAATTAAAACACGATATCCACCAATTTGAGCCAGTACAAACTGCACAATTAATGGCGTTACTTGATGAGGCTTCAATCAATCACCAGATCAATGGTGATCTGATTCGGCTAGCCATGCAACGCAGTACTGCGATGCAGTCCTTTATTGCCCAGCAAGCCCCAAGCGCTACTTACGGAAGTGATGGTGGAGTTCCAGGATCGGTAGGCGGTGTTTTATCCCGCAAAGTTTAGGATATTAAAATTTACAACTAAATAATGGTTTGCAAGGTACGTTCAGTATCCTAGCCTTATCCAGCTTTGAGTTTTGCCCGAATGCGGATCATGCCTTGAGTATGGATTTGGCTGATGCGCCCAGGAGTAATGTTCATGACTTGAGCAATTTCGCGATAGGAGAGATCTTCTTGATAATGCAAAGCCATGACCAATTTTTCGTTATCTGGTAAGCCCGAGAGAATCAAGGCAATGCGCTCTGCAAATTGACTCATCGCAACTGAGCGCATCGGGTCAGATTCATCGGTATCGCTTGGCATCAGGTCATCCGATAAATCATCTAGAGGCATTAAATGCACCATATTAGTAATGATGCCGTGATATGCCTCAATGCTCAAATTAGCACCTTGGGCAATTTCTTTCTCAGAAGGGTGGCGTCCCAAACTTTGCTCTAACTGGCGAGTAACCTTTTCGATGCCGACCAGTTCATCGCGTTGATTGCGGGGCAAAATATCATTTTTTCGACAAGAGTCATAAATTGCCCCACGAATCCGCGTTTTAGCATAAGCTTCAAAAGCTAAATTTGGTTGAGGTTCATAGCGCTTAAGGGCATCTAATAAACCGGTTAGACCCTCTTGGATCAGGTCATCGACTTCGACATTGGGCGGTAAGCGCGAGCAGATTTGATGAGCAATACGCTTTACCAAAGGTAAATGCAGACGAATCGCTTCATCAATATCAAGGGATGCAAAATAACTAGAAGGCTTCAATGACAGATCGCTTAATGGGTAAGTGTGAATGACTAAATAATTAACTACTAATTTTCGCAGAAATCGCTTTAAAAAAACCCATTGGTAAAACAAATTCCTCTTGCGGACCTTCACTTGGAGGATTCCAGCTTAGATCATCTAGATCTAAGGCAACTCGCTGAGCTTTAACGGCAGCTATCCAGCCAATCAATTCAATCTCTTGATGTAAGGCAGACATAGCTGCAGTTTGTAAACGCTCAAAGGCCGCAGTGCCAGTAGCTTCATCCTCTCCGCCAACGATGATCACTGCTAACGGTTTATCAACTTGGAAAATAGCCATTTGACGTAGCATCACCAAGGCTTTACTTAAGGATGGTGAATCTCCAGAAGTCACTAGAATGCGTTGGATGTTGCTGCCATAGTAAGAAACAATTTGTGCTTGTGGATCAATCGTCGGAAAGATGACATAGTCAATTGCAAGTTGTTCTTTGACAAGCCGCTCATCGAGCTGAGGATATTTGGCAAAACGGTGCTCTACTTCAGAGCGCAACTTCGTGCTCGTGGCATACCAAAGATAATCATCAATTTGGCGAATGCTATGCGTTAAGGGAACCGCATTATTAAAGACTTGTCCTAAGTCGTAGCGTGTAGGATACAAAAACCCTGACATGGTTTTACGTTGCCCTAGCGGAATTTCATCAACTAGTAAGACGCGGTTGTTGTGTTGCTTAAGACTTTGTGCGGTGCCGTGGCCTAAATGAATCGTACTGTCTGCATCTAGAGTGCTTGCAATACACACCACGCGGCACAGTTCGGCACCAAAAATATTGCGCAGGCCCTCAGCTTGATCGTTACTACCGACTACTGTGTTCATGGATTAACTTTTCGAATCCAGTCGCCAAGGTGATCGGATAATATTGCCGGTACCTGTTCGTCGGTAATGGAGAAGGTTTCAGAAAATGCGCGCATTGCCATTGCCCGATGGCTTAGGTAATTAATATCGGGAGGACTTAAATCCTCTGGCACTCGCTGACCGTTAGAGACAAACAAGATCGATAAATCATGACGAATCACACTATCGATGACAGGTGCTAAGTGAGCAGCTTCATCAATTTTAGTAATAATCACCGAGTCAAGCTTGTTCCCATCGGTATTTTGCATCGCTTGGTTGTGTAAATTAATCACTTCTTCCTGAGTACGCAAATCCGTGGTTGAGCTCATAACCAAAATCCGTTTTGCACGCTCGGACCCATGCTGGAGTAATTGGGATTGCTCCATCATAAGAGTATCGCGTTGACTCACACCAGCGGTATCAAGCAAGATAATTTTGCGATTAGAGAACTCTTTAATCTTGGCTGCTAAATCTTCACTATCGCGTAGTGCAGTAACAGATAACCCTAAAATTTTTGCATAGGTCTTGAGTTGCTCCTGAGCGCCAATTCGGTAGGTATCGGTTGTGAGCAGCGCAACTTGATTGCGGCCATAGCGTAATACACACCGCGCGGCAATCTTGGCAACAGTTGTAGTTTTACCAACACCAGTTGGGCCAATAAAGGCAAAGATGCCACCTTTATCAAAAATATCAAATGCGCGCGATGTTTTGATGAGGCACTTGACTTGCTCACGCGCATTTTTAATCAGTTGTTGGGTATTAAAAGCATCCGGTAGATTCTGCGCAATTTGAGCGCACAATTTAGGAGAAAAGCCGCTATTAAGTAGATGCTTTACGAGCTCAGTAACGTTAGAGCTTTCTTGTTGGAGATTACCCCACAAACTTCCGGCTACGTGTGATTGCAGTAAGTATTTAACCTCACTAATTTCAGCCAATAGTTGCTCTACTTTAGGAGTGCTTGCCACGGTGTTAGATAGTGGGGAGGCAACCGTAGGAGTTTGATCGGAACTGGTGGCTAAAGGGGCGGGCGTGACACTGGCGCCGGGGAGTGGGGAAGAAATACTGCCAGAGGCAGGAGTAGCCTTCAAGCTCGGGTTAGCGGCTGCTTTTGCATCGGCCTTAGCTTCTGCCAAGGCAATAGCATCTTGTTTCTTTTTAGCGTTAACTGCAGCGCTAGCGCTAAATACAGCATCGTTATTAGACGGATTGATCACACTAGCATCGCCTCGCTGGATGCGTTCAGCCCCATGAAAAGAAGCTGGCGTAAAGGCTTCTGAGCCTTGTGCTCGAACTGATCTTTCTCCTCGATCAGAGCGCTCAGATCGAGCAGGGTTTCGGCGCAAAGTCCCTATTGGCAATTCTGCGCTAAAGGGATTGCGAGCACTAGGAGGCGCAATAGCACGATCAAAGCTTGAGCCCAGGTTAGTTCCTAAGTTACTGCGACCAATCGGTCTATTTGATGAGTAATTTGGTGAGTAGCTTGGTGGTTTTTTTGCCATGCTATTGGCAAGCGCAGGATCTGACAGTGAAGCAAGATCTTTAGAGCTAATGGCAACAATTTCAACGCCATGGTCGATGTCAGTAGTGGAGATCACCATGGCATCGGGGCCCATACGGGTACGTATCAGCTTTAAAGCTTCTGCTGAACTAGGGGCGGTAAATTTTTGGGGGCCCATGGCGTTGCTCCAAATAGGGTGGCTGGGGTTATTTTAAGGGTTTTTGCCCGTTTGGGAGCAAAGAACTTTATAGAATTCAAGGTTGGATGTCGGCGGTAGCTCACTTAAGGCCAAAACAATCGCCTGGGGGCAGACGCGCCTAGCAATGCGAGACAGCGTCATGCGGGTACGTGTCCCGCTGACAATGACTGGTGGCAGATTTTGACTCTCTAATTCTTGCACCCCACTAATAACTTCTTCGCCAAACATTCGAGCCAAAGAGGGCTCAATCAGGCCATCGGGCGCAATTGCTCCTTGGCCAATCGATTGCTCAATTAAGCGCTCAAACTCTGGTTGAATTCCGAGCACTTGATAGGAGCTACCTTCCCCGAGGGAGTCCTGCACAATCGTGCGTCTCAGGGCGTAGCGAATGTGGGGTAATACCTCAAGGGGGTCATTTAGCTTATTTGCATGTTCACTAGCAACTTCTAAAATAGTGCGCATATCTTTAATCGGGATGCTCTCTTCAAGTAATAGTTGCAAGAGACGCTGTAACTGTGCCAAGCTCACGATTTTGGGAATCACATCTTCAACCAACTTGGGATAACTCATCTTAAAGTGGTCTACCAAATCTTGCGTTTCCTGGCGACCCAAAAGTTCTGCAGCATATTGATGTATTAAATGATCTAAATGGGTGGTAATCACTACAGCTGGCTCTACAACGGTATAGCCTTTGGCAATGGCCTCATCACGCAGGCCTCGCTCAATCCAAACTGCTGGCATACCAAAGGTAGGATCTTTTACCTCGAGTCCAGGTAGGGTTTCATTGCCACTTTGCTGAATGGCCAGCAAGCGATCGGGTAGGCACTGACCACGACCAACCTCGGCGCCATAGAGCAAAATGCGGTAGGTCTCAGCATTAAGTTGCAAGTTATCACGAATATGGACTGATGGAATTAAAAAGCCGACTTGAGTGACAAACTTGCGCCGAATCGCCCGAATGCGTTTAATTAAATCGCTTTCATCACCTTTATCGACTAGTGGAATGAGTCGATAGGCAAGCTCTAAGGACAAAGGCTCGACGATTGGAACATCTTTCCATTCAAGCTCTTGGTTTACTTCAGGCGGCTGCGAAGCGGCAAGTTCTGCTGCTTTAGCATTACGGTCAATTTTTTGATAGGCTAAATAGGCCAAGCCACCAAAAAGGCAGGCAAAACCCAAGAAGATCACATGGGGCATGCCAGGCAGTACACCCAAAATCCCCAATACCGCTGCTACTACTCCCAGGGCGCTACTATTGGCTTCAAATTGCTTTGACACTTGCCCAGAAAAATCATCTTCAGTGGCAACGCGGGTTACCAAGATACCAGCCGCAGTAGAAATAATCAGTGCCGGAATTTGAGCAACAAGACCATCACCAATGGTTAAGGAGGCAAAAGTCGACAAGGCTTTGCCAAAATCCATGCTGTGTTGTAAGACCCCAATCAGTAAACCACCAATCAGATTGATGACCAAAATCATGATGCCGGCCATGGCATCACCGCGAACAAATTTGGAGGCTCCATCCATGGAGCCAAAAAAGTCCGCTTCCTGAGCCACATCGGCGCGCCGCGATTTAGCCTCTTCTTGTTGAATCAAGCCAGCATTAAGATCGGCGTCAATCGCCATTTGTTTGCCGGGCATCGAATCTAAGGCAAAACGGGCAGAAACTTCGGCAACTCGGCCTGAACCCTTGGTGATCACCACAAAGTTAATAATGGTGATCACAATAAAGATCACAATACCGACCGCAAAATTACCGCCAATTAAGAACACGCCAAAGGCCTCAATCACTTTTCCAGCAGCATCTGTTCCTTTATAGCCCTCCATGAGCACAATTCTGGTTGAGGCCACGTTTAATGACAGGCGCAGCAAGGTAGTAAGCAGCAACACCGTTGGGAAGGCAACAAAGTCTTTAAAGGTCTTGATATTGATCGCCGTAAAGAGCACGATGATCGATAAGGCAATATTGAACGTAAACAGAACATCGAGCAAGATTGCTGGTAAGGGCACCAGCATCATGACTAAGACGAGCAAGACTAAGATTGGGATAGCGCCTTGCGCTGATGGCCTTACTTTGCTGAAGTCAATACCTAAGATCTTCATATCTTAATTAGGCACAGGTAAACAGGGGTAAAAAATGCCTTCAAAAATTGCCTTAACGATATTAAATACACTCTAAAACTTCACAAACCGCTATATATGGTAGAAAAGGAAATATTTGCCACTAAATATACCTTATTCAGGTCAAAAATAGGGGTAAAAAAGCGCCAAAAGTGTGAAAAAGGCAAAAATTTCCTCATAAGTGGGGTCCATGAGAAAAGGTAGGCTAAATTGAGTCTTTAAACCTCCAAGGGGTCAATCATGGACCCAATAAAAGCGCTCAATTGGCACAATTAATAGATGCCCGTTAGAGTGCGCGATAGAGTTGGCGCATATTTTGAATTTTCCAAAATTGCTGCTGAGCAGCCTCAAAGGCCTTGGTGAAGTCTTTTTTTATTGCCTTTTCAAAAATGATCAGGCAACGGTGGGCATGCTCGTGTTTTTGCAGGGTAGCTAGGGTCAAAAAATAGAAGGCCTGGTCATAATCTTGGGGTATCGAGGTGCCATGTTCATATAAAACTCCCAAGTTATAGGCTGCCACCCGACTGCCTCCATTAGCACCAATAGTGAGCAATTCCACGCCTTTAGGAACGTTTTTAGCTACACCTTGGTCAGCGCCGGTGCCCAGAACATAGATATTACCCAGGTTGCAATAGGCATCTAAAACCTCGTCCTTAATGGCCTTTTCATAGTATTTAACAGCAGTTGGCACGTTACGCACGATCTCTCCCATGCCGTTCTCATACATTAAACCTACGTTGTAGTTGGCATAACCATTGCTATTTCGGCTATTGGAATTGAGCCATTCGAATAGCTTATTGATCTGTTCGGGGGTTAATTGACCATCAAAACACATTTTGGTCAGGGCAAAAGCAGCTTCCTCATCCGCTTCATTTTGCGCAACCTCAAAAAAAATCTCAAAGGCGGCCTCATGTCGTCCTCTTTCAATGTTGGAGATGGCTGCTTGGAGGCGCGGATTATCAAATTGCATGGCAAAAGCACTCTCAAAAATGGGGAAAATTAGCCCTAAAGCGAATGTAACTAAACCCCATTTTAGGGTGTTAGTGGCTAATTCACAGTATCTTTTTTATACCCATTTACCTTGATTTTGAATTCCCGTAACGCCAACCTGGGTGCGATTAGGGTGGTAGGGTATTTTTTCATCGATTCATTTTTATCAATAAAATCAATAACTTATATTTTTAAATAGGGCTACATGAATTCAAAGTGAAGTTTATCTAAACGCTTGGTTGAGCAAGTCCGTAATAGGTAAGGCAAGGGGCGCTAATGTTGATAGCCCTGAAAATTTTAGGAGAAAACGATGTCTACCGTTATTAATACCAACATGGCTTCTGTGTATGCCCAGAACAACTTGAGCGCAGCTCAATCTAACTTGGCAACATCCGTTCAGCGACTATCGTCAGGTGTGCGTATCAATAGCGCAAAAGACGACTCTGCAGGCTTAGCAATTAGCATGGGCATGTCCTCACAAATTGCAGGCCTTGACCAAGCAAACCACAACCTAAGCGACATCATCGGTATGGCGCAAGTGGCTGAAACCGCATTGTCAACAATCCAAAGTATGCTCTTGCGTATGAAGACTTTGGGTACTGAGTACGGTAACAATGCCTTAAGTACAGATCAAAAAACAGCGATTACCACTGAAGCTCAGTCCATCAAAGATCAAGTCGATTTGACAATTAAGGAAGCTGTTTATAACGGCGTAAATCTGCTCGATACCAGCGGCTCTACCACTTATGATATTCAGTCTGGTGTTGATGTCGGTACAACAATTTCCTTCACAGTAGCTAACGCTACAGTTGATACAACTGCCACAGACTTCTCTGTAGTTGATGCTGATCTACTGCGCATTTCTAATGAGCGTGCCAAGATGGGTGCTTTAGTTGGTCGTGCAACGTATTCTTCACAAAACCTCATGGCGCAAAGTGCTAATATTAAGAATGCGCGTTCAGCGATTGTTGATACTGACTTTGCCTCAGAGACAGCCAACTTGACTAAGGGTCAGATCATGCAACAGGCCGCTACAGCGATGTTGGCCCAAGCAAACCAGATGCCTAACGTCATCTTGTCATTATTGAAATAAGCGGTTATCTTTAGCAGAAGTCGGCCCATTGGCCGATTTCTGACTTTAGAGTAAGGAGTAGAAAATGGGAGAAATTACTAGTAAATCTGCAACTGCGTCAGTCATTCCGTCTGGCTCTGCACAACTTAATCAACCTCCTGGTATGGGTACGGTAGTAAATGCTCGCACTAATACCGACGCTCAGGCCGTATCCGCTGCCGCCAGCGTAGAATTTAAACCTTCCAATATTCAACAAATTACCCAGCAATCCCGTCAGGCAGTAGAAGCTGCTGCTCAGCAAATGCAAAGTTTTGTCAGCTCCATGGGGCGTAACTTAGACTTTTCAATTGACGGCTCTACTGGCTACCATGTGGTTCGCGTAACTAACCCTAGTACCGGTGAAGTGATCAGGCAGATGCCCTCCGAGGAGGTTTTGAGGTTGGCGCACAGCTTTGATCAGATTTCAGCATTGATTCACCAAAAAGCCTAAATCAAGCTAAGTCCTCTCAAGATGGCATGAAAATTGCTTTCTTTAAAGCGTACTCGTCTTCAGAAACGCGTTGATTAAATAGGTAGATATGTCGATTTCCACCACATCCTCAAGCACCAGTTCTGGTACTGCTAGTATCGACGTGGCTAGTATCGTTTCGCAATTAATGGCATCTGAACAAGTGCCAATGACAACGCTCAAAAATAACATTACTAGTAAGACTACCCTCATCAGCGACTTAGGCACATTAAAAAGCAAAGTTGCAAGCTTCCAAACTGCATTAGAAAATTTGCAAGATCCAACTGCTTTATCTTCGTTGGTGTCTTCTAGTTCAGATCAGACGGTGGTCCAAATTACGAACTCGACTGGCGCTGTTCAAGGGCGCCACGATATTTTAGTAAGCCAGGTTGCTCAGCCTGGTCAGATAACATTTGATCAGTTTGGCTCGACTACCGCCAATGCTGGATTAGCAGCAGGTGATACCTTTTCAATCTCCATTGGATCGAGGTCTTACACCTATACTCCCCCAACGGGCGTAACGATGGCAACTACCACGATTGATGACCTAAAAAATTGGATCAATGCCACGGGGGATAATCTGAGCGCCAGTATTGTCCCAACATCAGGATCGAACTATGCTCTCAAAATCCAGGGAACCAAGCCGGGATCTGATAATACGATCTCGTTCTCTCATACTGCTTCAGGTGGTGGGTCAGTAAATGGTCTGGGGGGAACTCCAGGATCCCCCGTTGCCCCAACAGTTGTGAGTGCGCAAGATGCTACCTTTACCCTTGATGGCGTGTCTTACACCAGAAAAACTAATAGCATTACTGATGCGCTATCTGGCGTCACCATCAATTTAGTGAAGGCAAGCGCAACATCTCAAACGATTAGCGTCGATCCAGGAGCTGATAAAGCTCCCCAAGTCATGCAAAGTCTGGTTGATGCTTTTAATGACCTAGTCACCACTGCGAAAAAATTGAGTGCAAGAGCTGGCTCTTCTAGCGGTGTTACCACTGACGGTTCTTTGGCTAATACTCCGACAGCCTTAAATTTTTTAAATCAAATTAAATCAATGCTGGCTGGCGACATACACTACACTTTGGGCGGTACGTCAAGCAACATCAGTCTGGGTGAGCTGGGCTTTGAAATGCAATATGACGGAACGGCTAAATTTAATGCCACTACTTATAATGCGGTTAGTAATGCTTCAGCAATTTTAGCTTCAGGAATCAAGGTTGGCTATCAAACCTATGTCGTTAGAGATCCTGTTACGGGCGCTGAAATCAGTAAAAACACCACTGACGTTAACTTGGATACCTATCTCACTTCTTTATTAAAGGTAACAACTTCAACGACACAAGCTGGTACACAGACATTAGCAGGCGCTTTTGATCAGATGATTAAGAATGAGCAAAGTAATATCGATGATTTGAATAAAAAAGAGGTTGCATTGCAATTGGTGCTAGATCAAAAGCAGACAAGTTACACTGCTCAGTACTCAGCATTAAATGCACTATTATTCCAATTAAACAATACTAGTAACTCACTCACTAGCGCATTAAGCGGTTTGACAAATGGTCAAAATAACAAATAATGAATCTTAAAACTCTGTGTGGATAGCGAGATAATGTCAAGAAAAGCAGCCTTTAGGTACGCAGAAAATGAGACGATGACTGCAGTCTTGGGTGGCGATGCTCGTGAACTCATTGTGTTAATTCATCAACGAATATTTGATCATTTAAAGCTCGCTAAGCAGGAGCTTGAAAAAGGCAAATTAGGAATTGAGTACTTTATCAAAGCCAGTGATTTGATTCAGCAAGGTTTGCTTGGTTGCTTAGACTACGAAAAAGGCAAAGATGTTGCCCATAACCTGAGTGCTATTTATGTCTGGTCTATGCAAGAACTATTAAATGCAAGGGTGGGCCGCTCACCGGAGAAGGTGCAAGACGTGATTAATACGCTGACCCCACTCTATGAGGCTTGGGTTGAGCTCTCCCCCAATAGTGTTAACCTTAGCCAAGCGGGTTAGATCAAGTTAGACAATCGTTCTGTAGAAAAGTGAGCGCGGCAAGCTCTTAGGTGTTGATCCCTAAATATTGAATTTAGCAAGGGAGGTGGAGTGCCAATACCAATTCCTTCAAACTTATCCGTCAGTCCAATGGTGGATCTTCGTAAAAATGACTTAGTTACTCCGCCTACAGCACCATCCGTTATAGAAAGTCTGAGTGCAATAGATCCGCGCATTGCCCTTAACATGCCAATGCCAGTCGGCGAATCTCCTGCTGGAAATGCAGTCAGAACTGCTTTGCAAAACGGTAATCTGGCAGAACTAAAGACCATGCTCGAGTCTGGAGAGCCCAGTGTTCAGCAAGCGGTATTGTTAGAAATATCAAACCTTGCTACGCAAAATTCTAGTTTGCCGACTCAACTCTCACAGGCTAACTTAAGCAATTTAATATCCGAGAATCTTAGCAAGATCGATAGTTTGGGTAGCGCTGCTTTGGGTCAACTACTCTCTGACATCTTAGTTGCTGACGTACCAGAATCGGTACCAAGTTCACGCCAACAAGCCAGCTTAAATCCGTCCAATAATGTGGTAGTTAGTTGGCCAGCGATAGATGTGGGGCACTTAAATACCCAAGATCCTAAGGCAATGATGGGCGCTCTGTATCAAAGCTTACAAGCTTCCGGTATTTTTGCTGCAGATCAATTAAAGAAAATATTGTTTCCTGCTGGCAACGCTGATGATATTAGCAATTCATTTGTCCCACCCGGCGATCATCAGCAGGCTAGTGAGCTCATCGCTCAATTATCCAGTAATGCGCCAATGGTTCAAGATTCCGTACGTCTACTCTTGCGTGGCGATTTATTGTGGCAAGGTCAATTAATGCCCAATGTACAAGGTCGCCTTTATCGTGAAGATGCCTGGCGCTCGGACCCTAGTCAACCAAGTCAATTAGAGAAGGGTTCTCGAATTACCTTAGAAGTAGGCTTGCCTAATCTTGGCCCCTTAAAAATTATTGGCACGCAGTTTGGTGAAAGCCTGCAGTTAGTCATTCAGGCAGGTGCATCTGCGCAAGCAAGTCTATCTAAAGCCTTTTCGAATTTAGAAGAGCAATTGCATACGCATATTGATCCTGAAACTCGGGTGAGTCTGGGTCAAGCGGAGGTATAAGCCGATGGAAGAAAAAAAGACGCTCAAAGCAGTTGCACTCAAATATGAGATGAATAGTGCTGCCCCCCGTATTACAGGGCAAGGCGAAGGTTTCATTGCCGAGGCTATTTTGGCTAAAGCAAAAGAAATGGGAATTCCGACCAAAATAGAACCTGAATTGGTAGAGTTTTTAATGCAACTTAAATTAAATGAATTAGTGCCGCCAAAACTATATGCCGCAGTAGCAGAAGTACTTGCTTGGGCCTATGAGTTAGATGGCAAAACACTTGAAAGACCAACGCAAGACTAATTTAACC
Source organism: Polynucleobacter sp. MG-6-Vaara-E2 (assembly GCF_018687695.1). Lineage (NCBI taxonomy): Bacteria > Pseudomonadati > Pseudomonadota > Betaproteobacteria > Burkholderiales > Burkholderiaceae > Polynucleobacter > Polynucleobacter sp. MG-6-Vaara-E2. The sequence goes on along the minus strand of NZ_CP061303.1, from coordinate 1,391,622 downwards.
ATGGCAAAAACAGGTTTTAAGCCAAGAGGCTAAATCAGAATGCTGTCATGCGGGAAAGGCAAGAAACCAGATTAAGCAAATACTAAATCTTAAACTTGCAGATTGGTCACTTCTTTATAAGCGTCAACCAGCTTATTTCGAACTGCAATCATGCCTTGCAGTGAAAGATTGGCTTTTTGTAAAGAGACGATGACATCTTCCAATGAGGTATCAGATGCCCCAGTAGAAAATGACTGAGCTTTTGCTTGTGCGCTATTTTGGGCTGTATTGACGTTCTCAATGGCATTTTTCAGGATGGCAGAGAAATCAACCCCATTAGAACCTTGGGCATCTGTAGCGACAGGTTTCCCACTGGCTGCAGCAGCAAGTGCTTGCATCCGGGAAATCATGGCATCTACGTTCGGAGTACTCATGTCCATATTATCCAACAAAATCAATCGTTAATAAAGCCAGCCTCTTTGTAGGATTTAAGCTTGTAGCGCAGCGCTCTTGCTGAAATCCCCAATATTTCTACAGCTTTGGTTCTGTTTCCATCAACTTTGGCCAAAACTTTCAGAATATGCTCACGTTCTATTGAATCAATATCTTGAGCAAGTTCATCTATATCTGATGCAATATTTGTGCCACTTTTTGAGGCATCTAAAGCACCATCTACAGCCATATTGCTGGTCCCATTGACCTCAGGTGGCAACTCCTTAGCGGCACTTTTTGCCATTTCTGAAAAATGAACGCCTACAGCCTCTAGCTCCAAGTCCTCTGCCAAGATTTCATCACCATCAGCTAGTAATACGGATCTTTGGATAATATTTTCTAGTTCCCGAACATTTCCTGGCCAAGAATAAGCTTGTAGTAGTTTTTTTGCCCCTTCGCTCAAGCAGAGCTGATCTCGACCAATATTGAGGCGGTAGCGGGATAAAAAGAAATCGGCTAGCGGCAATATGTCTAGTGGACGTTTAGAAAGTTCGGCTACGTGGATCGGGAATACAGCCAATCGAAAGTAGAGGTCCTCCCGAAACTTGCCACTTTTGACTTGCTCCTGAAGATTGCGGTTGGTTGCTGCAATAACCCTGACATCAGCTTGAATTAATTCAGTAGAGCCGATTCTTTCTATCATTTTGTCTTGTAACACTCGCAATAGCTTGGCTTGCAAAGAAGCTGGCATTTCGCCAATTTCATCTAAAAAAAGCGTGCCTTTATGGGCTTGCTCAAATTTACCAGTTTGAGCTTTGGTGGCACCAGTAAAGGAGCCTTTTTCATGTCCAAATAAAATGGATTCAAGTAAGGTATCTGGAATCGCAGCGCAGTTAATTGCTACATAGGGGCCGTTTGATCTTTTGGAATGCAGATGGATGTGACGGGCTACCAACTCTTTGCCAACCCCAGATTGGCCCGTGACCAAGACGCTCGTATCTGTTGCAGCTACTCTCTCGCAGCGAGCAAATGTAGCAATAGTCTCAGGATCGGCAGCAATTAATTGATGCTCAGGTGTACGTATTTCAGAACCTACAAGTGGTGTGTCCTTAGTAGGAGTCAACACCGTGTTTGCCTTAATCGATTCTGGCTGATAGCGCGCAATGATGTCAATGAGCTGTTGCGGCACAAAGGGCTTAATTAGAAAATCCCTTGCGCCAGCACGCAGAGCTTCTACAGCCAACTTGGCATCGGCAAAGGCAGTCATGATCACCACAGGAAGATCAGGACATTCTTTTTGAGCAATCTTGAGTAAATCTAATCCTGTCATTCCGGGTAATTTGTAATCCGTTACTAAAACCGTTTTCAGATCTGGGCGCAATAATGGAATGACCGTCTCCGCTTTTTGGTGAGTCACAAAGTCGATCATATTCATCCGCAAAGTAACGGCAATCGCCTCTCTGAGATCATCATCATCTTCGATCAAAATCACTGGAAAGGGTTGTGGTTCATTGGCACGCATAAAAGTTATCTGACTTAATGGTTTATGGAAGGTTGGGAATAGGGAAGGTTGATCTGGAAGACCGCACCTTGTTTAGAGTTCTCAGCACTGATGCTGCCGCGAAAGCTCTCAATGATATTTTTTGCAATCGAAAGACCAAGTCCAGTGCCATTTGCGCTGGTAGTGGAGAAGGGTTCAAATAAGGATTTGAGCATTTCCTTGGCGATACCTGGCCCTTGATCAGAAATCGTAATGGTTAGGGTTTGTTGATCACTTGTCGCTAGTATGCTGACGGTTTCATTTGCTTTAGAAACTGCTAATGCATTTTCGAGAATGGCAACGATGGCATTGGAGATTGCTTTGGGCTCTACTAATAGATGGACATTATTTATATCCTTGGCCGTGACAGATAAATTAACTTGCTTGGCTTCAAAGAGAAACTGAATACTCGCTTGGGCATCTTCAATAATTTGATTCGCATTTATCAACGTAGTTTTATTCGGTTTATTCGAAATAAAACGCAGCATATCTTGAGAGAGCTTTTCTAAATCCAATAATTGTTTACGCAAGCGATCGGCAAATTCCTTGGAGGTGTCAGCGTTGATCTGACCGTCACAAAGATGTGATGCATATAGCAAAGCAGTTGCCAGAGGCGTTCGAAATTGATGCGCTATACCAGCAGCCATGCGCCCCATTGCCGCCAATCGATTTTCTCGTTGCGTTTCTTCGTGCCGCAAAATGTTAGCAGTGATATCTTGTATCTGAATAAAGCTACGCGGGCCTTCGTTGATCCGAACGACTTGTACGGTTTTTTGGATGCGTTTTTGGGCGCCCTTTTGGGTAATGAGATATTCCCCTGGTGTGATAGAGGCTTGCCAATCGCTTGGAATTTCAAAGGTGGCCCCTGCTTTTAATTGGGGAAGAAAGCTGAGTACTGCAGGGTTATGCAATGAAACGATGTCGTTTTCCAGCAAGATGACTCCCGCTGGAATGGCGTTTAAGAGGATCGCTAAGCGTTGATTTGATTTTTGAAGTTCGCTGCTAAGTTGATTGATCTTTTCCTGAAGTGCCGTTTGTTGGGCTTCTAGTTTTTGAGATTCCGCATAAAAAATCGCAAAAGCCTCCTCAAGATGTTTGGTAGCATCTAATGAGTCTTGTTGAGAAGGCGATTTGCTAGTGTTTGGGCTCAAATAAGGATTTTTTAGGGGGGTGTAGTTTGAAGGCAATATTTGCCTCTTTTTGCCAATTATGGCTTAAGGATATCAATATTTAGGCAAAATAGGCAAAAATGTTCTACATATAGTGATATTATTATTTTCAGAATTTCCCCTGACATGACGGAATTTATCAAAATTGAGTGAAGAAACGCAACCGGGAATACAGGAAAGTGAACGAGAAGCGGCAGTAGTCAATATTGGCTCTGTTGGTAGCTCCACCTCAGCAACTCCTGTTGGCAACCCCAGCGGTGGCGGAATGGTACTCCCTCAAAGTTTGATGGGCTTACAAAATCGTTTTAAGGCCCTCAACGCTCAGCAGCGCCTAATTCTGTATGCGGCAGTATTTTTAGTAATAGCCGTCATGGTCTTTGTATCGATTTCCGGAAGAAGTAAAGACGACTACCGTATTTTGTTCTCAAGCATCAATGAGCGCGACGGGGCTGCCATCGTAGCGGCTTTGCAGCAGATGAACGTGCCTTACAAATTTACCGAAGGCGGGGCAGCGATTTTGGTACCTGAATCGGCTGTGTATGAGACCCGTCTTCGTTTAGCGGGTCAAGGACTGCCAAAGGCCGGCAATGTTGGTTTTGAACTGCTGGAAAACCAAAAAATGGGAACCAGCCAGTTTGTTGAGCAGGTTAATTATCAGCGTGGTTTAGAGGGTGAGTTGGCTCGCAGCATCAGCTCTCTTGCGCAAGTAAAGTCTGCTCGGGTCATGCTGGCTATTCCTAAGCAAACGGCTTTTATGCGCGAGCAGGAAAAGCCCACTGCTTCTGTCATTGTGACAATGCATCCTGGACGTTTTTTAGACCCTCAGCAAGTAGCAGCAATTACGAATTTAGTAGGTTCTTCGGTTCCAAACCTAGGACCAGCCAATGTCACGATAGTCGATTCAGAAGGCAGTTTGCTTGCGCCTAATGCTCAGCGACTTGCCGGCTTGGATAGCACTCAACTGAAGTATGTTGCAGAGCTTGAAGGTGCCCTATCAAAGCGGGTGCAAGCGATTTTAGAACCTGTTACTGGTAAAGAAAATGTCCGAGCTCAGGTAACAGTGGATATGGATTTTGGTGAGCTAGAAAGAACTGAAGAAACCTTTGGTCGCAACTCGCCACCGAATCAATCGTCAATTCGCAGTCAGCAAACGAATGAGGCTGCCACGCCAAGTTCGACTACTTCAGGTGTCCCAGGAGCTCTCACCAATCAAGCACCAGGGGCTGGGCAGGCACCAATTAATACTCAAGCAGCTGGTGGCGCGGCAGGACCCCAAAATCTCAATGCACCTCCTACGAGTTCAGGCTCGAGTGCTAGCAATATTAAGAAAGATGCAACGATTAATTATGAGCTTGATCGCGCCATTCAGAGAATTAAGTCTGAAAAAGGTCAAGTCAGAAGAGTCTCCGCTGGGGTTGTGGTGAATTATAAACAGCCCCCTGGCGTGGACAAGGAGGGCAATCCCCGTAAGCCGATTCCCTATAACGCGAAAGAACTTGACCAAATTAATAATTTGGTCAGGGATGCCGTAGGTTTTTCCGAAAAGCGTGGCGACAGTGTCAGTGTTGCCAATATCCCATTTAAGGTTGAGGTCAGTGACGAACCACCATTTTATAAACAAGCTGGGGTCATTGAATTAAGTAAAGAATTTTTTAAGTTCGCAATTATTCTAGGTTCGCTTGCCCTCATGTTTTTTGGCGTGGTGCGTCCATTGCTCTTTCCTCCGAAAAAGGACGAGGTATTGGAAGAGCAGCGTATTGAGGAAGAGTTTGACGAGAAGATTAAAGCGGAGATGGCGCAGATGGATCCTCGGGCGCGTGAAAAGCGTCGTATGGAAGTGGAATTGTTGCGCGAACGTCAGCGCGCTGCTGAAGAGGAAGAACGTGCCAGAGCTGAGGAAGAGCGTAAACGGTCTGAGGAAGAGAAAAAACGGATCGATGAGGAGAAGAAGCAGGAGTATGAAGAGCTACTCCAGTACGCTAAGGACTTTGTGGAAAATAATCCTCGCGCCGTTTCTGCAATTTTCAAAGAGTGGCTGTCGGAAGATGCGGCTAAGCAAAATGCAGGCGCAGCTGAAGCTGCTGCACCTGCCGGTTAATATGAGGAGAATCTGTTTTGGCTGATGAAGCTCCCGTAGAAAAAACGCTATCAATAGCAGAGGCACTTAAAGAGGGCGTGAAAGCTGCGCCTGCTGGTGGAACAATCTCCTTTGATGACTTGGATGGCGCTTCTCGTGCTGCGGTAGTTCTATTGGCTGTTGGCGCCGAGTCTGCAGCCAATGTGATGCGAGGTATGACGCCATTTGAAGTGCAACGCCTCTCTGGAAAGATGGCCGTTGTGCGTTCTTTAAGTAGAGATTTAGTGCTTGAGGTTTTGCGACAATTTAAAGATGTCACCGCTAACAATACGCAAGTTGCATTTGATACCGATGACTTCATGCAAAACATGCTCACCAAGGCAATGGGTGCAGAGGGCGCTTCAGATCTACTGGGCCGCCTTGAGAATACGCTTGATATGTCTGGTATCGAAACTCTCAAACGCATGGAATCTGATGTGCTCTACGAGCTCATTAAAAATGAGCATCCACAAATTATTGCGACGGTGATGGTGTTCTTAGATCCGACTCAGGCCTCAGCGTTGCTTAAGTTGTTTGAGGATGAATTACGCAACGAACTCATTTTGCGTATTGCTCTGTTGGAAAAAGTCCAACCTGCAGCTCTGAAAGAATTGAACGAGGTCATGTCTCGTTCAGCTGGTCCAGACTCAGACTTCCGCCGCAGCAGCGTGGGTGGTGTAGTGCCTACTGCGGAGATTTTGAACAATCTATCTGGTGGTTTGGATAAACAGGCCTTGGAAAATATCCGAAAATACAACAGTGACTTGGCCGATGCGATTCAGGAAAAGATGTTTGTCTTTGAAGACTTCTTGGAGCTTGAAGATCGTTCTTTGCAGACTCTCATGACAGAGGTTCCGCAGGAAACATTGATCATTGCATTAAAAGGTGCAAGTCCGAAGTTGCGCGAAAAAATCTTCAAGAATATGGCCAAGCGCTCTGCGGATACTGTGCGTGAAGATCTTGAAACAAGACCCCCTGTTAAGGTTGTTGAAGTTGAGACAGCTCAGAAAGATGTTATTGCAATTGCCCGTGCCTTGAGCGAGGAAGGTCGAGTCAATATGGAGAGAGGTAAGTCCGCTGATGCCTTCCTCTGATGAGGACTCCTTGCTAACGCGATGGGAGCCTCCCTCTTTTGATCCTCCTAAACCTCCTAAGCCGCCGAAGGTGGCGCCGATTCCTTACCCCACCGTTGAAGAAGTCGAAGCGATTCGTCATGACGCTTATGAAGAAGCCTATGAACTTGGTTCCAATGAAGGTTTTGTAGAGGGGCGAACAGCTGGTTATGACGAGGGCAAGACTGCTGGATATGACGAGGGATATAAAGCTGGGTACCAAGATGCAGAGCAAGAGACACTGCGTTTGCAAAATGCGTTGGGACAACTTTTAGAGTCGCTTAGTGGAATGCCTGAAGCAATTGCTGCGCCTTTAACTCAGTTTAGTTTTGAAATTGCCTCTCGTTTAAGTGCAAATAGCTCAATGGAGCGTGCCCCCTTTGTGATGGCGGTGCAAGAGGCGTTGATGCGTTTGCCGCGGCCCGGTGAAAATCTCTACCTGCGCTTACGTTCTGAAGAGGTGGAAACCTGGAGAAAGATTGTTGAGGATCCAGGCTTGCCATTTAATTGCACAATTTTAATAGATGCTGATGTCCGTCCAGGGCATGCTTATGTCGAGGTCAGTGGTGCTCGCATTGATGTTGGGCTTGAGGCACGCATGGCACTAGTGAGGACAGCTTTAGGTTTGGATAACCCAGTTGTGCAAGATAACAAAGTGCTTGATCAAAAAATTACACCAGAACTTGTGGAGAATAAATTCATTGATGAGGCACCACTTCACGATCAATCTGAAACAGAAGATGATGACCATCATAGCCATGAGTTTGCAGACAATACCAATAGCGAATCTGAAATGGATGCTCAAAGAGATTTTGAAATAGATCCTGACCATGATCATCCAATCAATCCCGATGATAAGGTGTAGCTAGAGTGAGCGTGTTGCAACCTGAAGAATTGGCAAGTCAGTTAGAGTTGCGTCGCCAACACTTGATGCAAACACCTTACTCTATTCGAGAGGGAAAATTAAAGCGCGTCTCCGGAATTGTTTTAGAGGTTGAAGGCTTGCCAATGAGTATTGGATCTGGCGCTACTATCCTATCGGAGTTAGGTGGTAAGACTTACGATGCAGAATGCATAGGCTTTAATGGCGCAATTACCTATTTGATGCCAATTGATGCGATGGAAAATATTTCTCCGGGCGCATTGGTGTATCCAGCAAATACTCCATTTAATTCTGGGGCAGGATACATCTCTAGTAGTGTCGGTGAGCCCTTGACGATTGGTGAGAGTTTGCTTGGTAGAGTCGTCGATGGCTTGGGTCGACCTATCGATGGTAAAGGATATGGTGAAAAACAATTTTCACCCATCATTCAAAGAATGTTAAATCCTTTAGATCGAACGCCCATTCATGAGCCTTTGGATGTTGGTATTCAAGCGGTTAATGGTTTATTAACGGTGGGCCGTGGTCAACGCGTCGGAATCTTTGCCGGCTCTGGCGTCGGTAAAAGTGTTTTATTGGGAATGCTTGCGCGCAATTGCATTGCTGATGTGATCGTGATTGGTCTAGTTGGTGAACGCGGTCGTGAAGTCCGGGAGTTTTGTGAGGATACCTTAGGTCCAGAATCCTTTCAGCGCGCAGTTGTCGTTGCAGCGCCTGCAGATGCTTCGCCATTAGCGCGCTCGAAAGGAGCGTCATACGCTACTGATGTGGCGATCTGGTTTCGAGATCAAGGTAAGCACGTTGTTTTGATTGTTGATTCGCTGACTCGTTATGCAATGGCATTGCGTGAAATTGGTTTGAGCTTAGGGGAGGCTCCTGTAGCACGAGGCTATCCTCCGAGCGTATTTGCACGTATGCCAGAGTTAGTAGAGAGAGTTGGAAACGGTGCCAACCCCGATGGCTCGATTACTGCTTTTTATACTGTATTACTAGAAGGTGATGACACCAATGATCCGGTTGCTGATACCGCCCGCGGTATCTTGGACGGACACTTTTTCCTTTCTAGAGAGTTGGCCGATAGTGGGCACTATCCAGCGATCGATGTTGAGAAATCGATTTCGCGGGTGATGCCAAAAGTAGTATCAAAAGAGCATCTGCTATCTGCTAGAAGAATGAAGCAGTTATACAGCCGGTATATGCGAGGTAGAGATTTGGTCTCGATGGGTGCATATATCGCCGGAAGTGATCCAGAGTTAGATGCCGCTTTGCAAGCTTGGCCCAAAATTCAAGCTTTTTTGCAGCAAGATGCTGATGTAGCCGTTCCCATTGCTCAAACCGAGACTTTGTTAGCTGAAATTAGCCCTCCCAATCTACAAAGCTTATGAATGCCATTGAACTTCTTCATCGCTTAGCCAAAATACGGGAAGATCAGGCTATGGCACGGGCAAAACGTGTTGCCAGTCAGGTAAATCAGCAAAAAGCCTTTAAAGATCAAGTGCTTGACTATGCCAAAGATTATGAGACTCAGCTTCTTGCTGGTGGTAAAGGTGGATCCTCAGTAGCATTTATTCAGGATGCCAACGCCTTTAGAGAGAAGTTACTTCACAGTGCTATTGAGATGGATGGACAAATTCAGGGCATGGCAAAGGCCTCTGAGGAAACCCTAAAAATAGCCACTTTAGCCAGAATGCGTACCCGTGGACTATCTAAATTAGTAGACAAAATGCACCTAGAAGCCAAAAGAAAACAGGCTAAAGCAGAGCTTAATCAATTTGAAGATAACTTCTCAGCGCGGCTAAGTTTCAAATCTGGCACGAAAGATGCATAGTTGGTAGTGTTCCTTTTGGAGAATGCATGCCAACAGTTAGTCAAATACAGATGCAAGCAGTAAATAGCCCCTTCACTGAGGCTATTGCTCAACCGGGTAGTCTTGCCGGTGGCGCTGCTATGCCTGCTGGTTTTGACACTTTCCTAGCATCCTTGAACCAAAAATTAGTAGCACGCATGGATGGGCGATCAAATTCTGATAAATCAGCAAGCCCTAAAGCAGAATTAGGCATTTTGAATATGCAAAATTTGCCACAATTTGCTGGTCAAGCGAAAGAATCTGCAAAAATTACCGATCCTATGCAGCTATTGGCAGCTCAGCTAGCTGCTCAGGGCCTTATCAACCCTACCTTAACCCTGCCAACAGTAAATGGTTCATTACTCAATGGCGGTAATGGTGTCAATGAAATAGATTCATCTGGTTCCTTATCAAGCCTTAATGTACCAAACGGACTAGGTTTAAATAGTCAAAATATCGATCCACAACAAAGCCAATTAATTACCCAATCGCTTGCTAAAGCAATGAAAGACGCAGGACAAGCCAATAACGTTGGCGCTCAAAATTCGTCAGTAATGCAATTAATGCAAATGTTGCAGCAAGCTAAACCGGTTAACGCAGCTCAGGCCAGCGCCTTAGAGCAGTTAAAAGGTCTGGTGGCCCAAGTAGCTCAAGCTACCCCTAACCAAGCACCTACCATCGTGCTGACCCAAGACCAGATCA